>NZ_CADEAK010000008.1 GCF_902825225.1 Bartonella vinsonii subsp. berkhoffii ATCC 51672 | reverse complement strand
TAATCCCTACCGTGGTGCACGGTTTAACTCTTTCAAACTTGAAGGGTTCTTAAAGCTGATTTACCGGCGTTTATCAAATGTGACCATTGAACATTTAGACTGGTTTGATTTTATTAGGCGTTATGACCGGTCAACGACCTTATTTTACCTTGATCCACCTTATTTTGGCGTTGAGAATTGCTATGGCAAAGATTTGTTTAAACGAGAGGATTACCAGAAAATGTCCACACTGCTTGCCCAATTAAAGGGAAAGTTTGTTCTGTCTCTCAATGATGTGCCAGAGATCCGAAAAACCTTTAGCCAATTTAAACTAAAAGAGGTGAATACATCTTATACATGTGGATCAAATAATCCGATGCTGGCTCAAGAGTTGATCATCTCAAATTGCGATCTTTAGGAAAAGAAAAAAAGATTCATGAAAGGGGGCTTTAAATGACCTTTGAAAGGTCTTTGAAGACCCTTTGAGAACCCTTTGAAAAAATGAAAATCCTTTGAAAAGGAGGTCATTTTTACAAAATATGATGCGAATTAGACAAAATTTGTTGGTCTCTGTATGCATATCTTACAGATTTTAGCTGTCAAATAATGGGATTGATGGAAAAGATGAAGCATCTCAAACTACGATTCTGAGCCAAGCAAAATAAGACTCATAAAAGCAGCTCTAAATGATCCTTCAAAACCCCTTTGAAAAAAAATAAATTGGTACAAAACCTACTGTCAAAATATACAAAACCTGATGGCAAGCTACATCCCGAACCTTAAAAAAACACATGTAAAATCAATAAGTTATTGGTTTGTAAAAACTAAGTGGCGGAGGGGGTGGGATTCGAACCCACGGTACAGTCTCCTGCACGCCGGTTTTCAAGACCGGTGCCTTAAACCGCTCGGCCACCCCTCCAAACTAAGTATGCTTTTTTACAAAGTTCTTGCAAAAGGTCAATCATTTAAATGGGGTTCTAAACGTTTTTAATAAAACTGTTTGAATTCAAATCAAATAATTTTTAAGTCCGATACTTTTCAGAAGAGCATTGAAACCAGTAATCTTATTTTAAAGTAAATATTTTTTCCGAAAGAAATGAAAAGTTGATATAATATCCAATGAAATATCCCATCTCGTTATCTACAGAAGCTCTGAGAATTCAATAATTTCACTTCTTTTCTATTCTATTTTAATTTCTGTAGTCGCAAAAGAAACAGGCACTCTTATAAACTTCATTGTATCCAGTTTATGATACAATATTGACAGGTTTGATTTATTCTAGAACTATCTTTTATTGAGTAAGTCCAGTTCCTCATATTATTTCAGAGTAGAATAGTTCACGTATTAATGTCTCAAAATTTTAGAAAATGATATCTAATTATTGGGAGCGTTTGTTGAGCTTTACGCTTTTTTCGCATTAAATGGGAGTGATTTAACATTTGTAATGTAGAATTATCCTACTTATTCACAGTTTATGTTGCGAATATCCTATCCTTTATTAATATGCTGATTTCTTTATTTTTTCACTTCAATTTATACTGCATTTTTTCCTTGCAAAAAATCACAGAATAGTTAATATTGCATTAATTTATTGATTAAGGTTAATTTTTCGAGATAGTATAAGCACGCGAGGGGAATCATCTAAAATCTAAAAATATGAATTTCCCTATCGCATGCAGCAAGGTGCGGTGTGTTTTTTGCAGTATATACTCAATAGAAATAAGCGGGCTGACAGATGCTTTTAATTAGCAAAGAAAAATTTACTTCCATTCTTAATTCGACATTTCAATTCATTTCTATAATAGCTGTTTCTCAGTTATTAGTATCTTGCTGCGCAAGTAAAACAGCGTTTTGGGGAGTAAAAAGTTTTTATCATAATAATAAGCCAACTGACGTAAAAACTACTGTTCTTTCTAAAAAAAATCAAGTGAGCAAAATCAATCAAAAGAAAAGAGAAGCGGGCGGTCCATTGTCGGTAAACCTTACCAAATCAAAGGAAAGTGGTATTATCCCCAACATGACCCAGCCTATAAACGTATTGGAGAAGCATCGTGGTATGGTTCAGATTTTCATGGACGTTTAACTGCAAACGGTGAAATCTATGATATGAATCTCTTAACGGCTGCTCATCCCACAATGCCTTTGCCTAGTTATGCTCGTGTCACTAATCTGAAAAATGGATCTTCTATCATTGTTAGAGTGAACGATCGTGGTCCTTTTATGAAAGAGAGAATCATTGATTTATCAAAACAAGCTGCAGAAATACTTGGTTATGCAAATTCAGGTGTGGCAAATGTTAAAGTGGAGTATATTTCTGAAGCACCGGTGGGATATTATGATGCTGCTTATTTAATGGCTTCTTATACGTCAGGAAATGACAATCCAGTATTGGCAAATCTCCAGAAAGAGAGAGAAAACGTCATGCCAGCAAGATTTTCTGCAGTGAATCAAAAACGGTTAGACGAAGTTGCAATTGAACAAAAAAAATTCAACAAAGCACTTTCAATAAAATTACCGGAAATTGGCCCTGTTTTGGTTAATAAGCCGATTTTACTTGATCAAGTAGCTTTTATGAATAAGCCAAGCAAAAAAATAACAATCAACTGATTAAAGCTATTGTGAGCAAAAGAAATTTTATTTCTAGACTGTGTAATTTTCGAATTACAGACAATTAATAAAAGTGATTGTTTTTATTAAGATTCTTATTTTAAAGGGAAATATGCTTGAAAGGCTTGTTACGCTTTGCCTACCTAAAATTAAAAATAAATTCTACGTATCCAATGAAAAAAAGAGCATAGAATATTGGTTTATTTTTAGGCGACTGAGTAAAAGAGCAACTGGTTCTAAGTTTGTGGTGATTCTCAGTTTGCAGAAATAAACAAATCTTTTCTTTTATAATACGCTTCTTTATGCTGATATCTTGAGATATGGGAGAATCGGCTATGTGTGTAGCATTAAGGGTTTTATTTACCTTACTTTGTATGTTGATGCTGGAGGAGCAGGGAAGGGCACAAAACTTTCAAATTTCTGCATCACAAATACTGCTATTAGATGATAACACAGATACAATACTTTATGAAAAAAAAAGTGATAGTGCTTTTTTTCCTGCTTCATTAGCAAAATTGATGACGGCTGAAGTTGTTTTTCATCAATTAAAAGAAGGTTTGTTAAGTCGTACACAAAAATTCCAGGTAAGTGAAAATGCTTGGCGCAAGGGTGGAGCACCTTCCGGTACAACCACGATGTTTGCAAAAGTGAAGACAGAAATGAATGTTTCTGATCTTTTGCGTGGTTTAATTATTGTTAATGGGAATGACGCAGCGATTATCCTTGCTGAAGGAATAGCGGGAAGTGAGGCTAATTTTGCAAAACGCATGAATCAGAGAGCTAAAGCACTCGGATTGTTGCATAGCCACTTTGTTAACGCAACGGGACTCCCTGAAGAGGGCCAGTTTGTGACATTGCGTGATATGATTATATTAGCGCGACATATTGTTCATGAATATCCCGATTACTATGTGCTTTATCGTGAACCTGATTTTACTTGGAATAAGATTTTTCAACGGAACAAAAATCCTCTTCTTTCTAAAAAAATTGGTGTTGAAGGATTTTGCTCCGGATACAGTGAAGAAGAAGGTTTTTCAATAGTTACTACTGTTTATAAAAATCATCGACGTCTTTTTTTAGCAATAAATGGTTTGCAAAAGAAGAAAGACTATACGAAAGAAGTAGAACACATTCTTCAATGGGGAATGACAGCTTTTGATCTTAAAACGATTTTCACAAAAGGAGAAGCAATTGGTCACGCTTCTGTGTATGGTGGGGTACAAAATTCTGTTCCACTTATTGTTAAAGAGCCCATAAGCTTTATGCTTTCAAATGAAAAAAAAATGAATATTAAAGCAAAAATTAAATATCATGGTCCATTGAAAGCTCCTATCGTTTCAGGACAACCAATTGGTATTCTTCAAATTTTAGAAGATAAAAAAGTTTTTCTTGAAAAACCAGTTTTTGCTGGAAACAATATTCAGGAAGGAAGTTTCTTTACAAAAGTAAAGGATGCATTCTATGAAATAACAATTGGATGGTTACGAAAATATTTATAGTATGTGATAAATAAGGGAAAGGTCTATAGGTGTCAGGGTATTTTATCACATTTGAAGGGGGGGATGGAGTAGGAAAATCAGTGCAACTTCATAATCTTTATGAGCATCTTAAAGACAAGGGCTATGAAGTTGTTATGACACGAGAACCAGGAGGAACGCGAGGTGCAGAAGCAATCCGCCATATTTTATTGTCGGGTCAAACACAACAGTATGGACCTTTAATTGAAGCTGTCTTGTTTACAGCTGCACGCATCGATCATGTTACTGAGGTAATTGCACCTGCTTTGCAAGAAGGAAAAGTCGTCTTATGTGATCGCTTTGTTGATTCTACACGTGTTTATCAAGGACTCAATGATAAAGTAAATTCTTCTACTCTTTCTGTTTTAGAACGTGTTGCACTCAATGGAATCATGCCTCATTTGACATTTTTATTAGATATATCGGCAGAATATGCTATGGAACGTGCAAATACTCGAAGGTTTTTGGAAAGCATAAATTGTATAAGTAAAAAAGCAGAAACAATTGATTATTTTGAAAAAGACAATTTGGAAATTCAAGAACAAAGACGCAAAGCTTTTCTTCGACTGGCAGAACAGGAGCCTCATAGGTTTTGTGTGATTGATGCAACGGATACAATGCGCGTTGTTGCAGATCAAATAAAAAGTATTTGTGATCAAGCAATGATGGACTATTTTTATGAATGATGTAAATACTTTACGTCAATATGATGATATCGATACAATTTTATCACCTTCACAGAATAATATGATTTTTGGTCATCAGGATGCACGCCACTTTTTAACACAAATGCATAAAGCGGGGCGTTTACATCATGCGTTATTGTTTGAAGGAGAGCAGGGAATTGGAAAAGCCACATTGGCATTTCATCTTGCTTGGAATATTTTAAGCTCTCAAAAAGGCAACTTCTTGCAACCAGAGCATAATTCTATTATTTGGCGCCAAATTACTAAAGGCAGTCATCCTAGTCTTTTGCATATTTCACGTCGCTTTGATTTAAAAACGCAAAAATTCAAAACAGGTGTACTGATTGAAGATATACGTGATGTTATGCATTTTTTAAATCAAACATCACAAGATAATGGGTGGCGTATTGTTATCATTGACCCCGCAGATGATATGAATAAAAGTGCTGCTAATGCCATTCTTAAAACACTTGAGGAACCTCCTAAAAAGACGCTATTCATTCTTATTACCCATTCTCTAGGAAGATTGCTTCCAACAATTCGTTCACGATGCCAAAAAATTTCTTTGCGACCATTGCATAATGATGAAGTGAAAAAAGTCCTTACACATATCTTTTCCCGTCAGAATTTAGCAGATGAAAAAATTATTGAAATGGTTATAGAAAGATCCAAAGGAAATCCTAGAAAAGCTGCCTTGCTTATTTGCCATGGTGCTTTTGAAATTGTTAAAACCATCGATACTCTCTTGGAACAATCTGTTTGCAATCCAACTGTTGTGCATACTCTTGCACAAACACTTTCATCTCTTTCTTCGGATATTCAATTTCAACAATTTTGTGATGAAATTCTTGATAAAATTCAAAAAAAAGCTATCATGCTTATTGAAAATGGGGAATTAACTCTCTCAAAACAATGTGCGCAAGCATGGCAGGAAGTTCATCATGAGATAGGGGAAACGCAATCATTTAATCTCGATAAGAAGCAATTCATTATTAACTTACTTTTTAAAGTTCAGAAGATCATTCGCGAGGGTGCGCTTTTTCCGTGACAATGTGATTAACAGGCGTTATGTCAGTGTATCTTTTATTGCCTTTCACAATGAGTATGACATGCGTGACACATATTACATAACAACTCCAATTTTTTATCCCAATGGCTCTCCACATATTGGTCATGCCTATAGTGCAATTGCAAGCGATGTCTTGGCCCGTTTTCAACGATTAGATGGCAAAAATGTATTTTTTCTTTCGGGTACGGATGAACACGGTTTAAAAATGCAACAAACCGCAGCAGGATTAGGTATAACACCTAAACAGCTTGCAAACCAAAACAGTACAGTATTTCAAAAAATGCTTGCAGTATTAAATTGTTCTCATGACGATTTCATCCGTACGACAGAAGAGCGCCATAATCAAGCTTGTCAAGAAATTTGGAAAAAAATGGAAGCGAATGGCGATATTTATCTTGGTCGGTATAGTGGTTGGTATTCGGTTCGTCAGGAAGCATATTATGAAGAAAAAGATACTGAAATTGGAGAAGATAACATCCGTCGTGAGAAGGAGTTAGGTTCTCCAGTTGAATGGAACGAAGAAGAGAGTTATTTTTTCAGACTTTCCCGTTATGAAAAAGTCCTTCTTGAACATCATGAAAAACACCCTCATTTTATTGCTCCAACCGAACGGCGTAATGAAGTTATAAGTTTTATCAAATCGGGTTTAAAAGATATTTCTATTTCACGGGCAAGTTTTAATTGGGGAGTTACTGTTCCAGGGAATCCAAAGCATGTGATGTATGTCTGGGTTGATGCGCTTACAAATTATTTGTCAGCAATTGGCTTTTTCGATGAAAATTCAAAAAAACGTAATTTTTGGCCTGCAAATACGCATATCATTGGTAAAGATATTCTTCGTTTTCATGCCGTCTATTGGCCAGCATTTTTAATGTCTGCTGAAATTGAGTTGCCTAAGCATATTTTTGCTCATGGTTTTTTACTCAATCGCGGAGCAAAAATGTCAAAGTCCATTGGAAATGTTGTTGATCCTTTTGAAATGGTCGATCACTATGGTCTTGATCAGCTTCGTTATTTTCTTCTTCGTGAAGTGCCATTTGGACAAGACGGTAGTTATAACCATGATAGTTTTGTGAATCGCATTAATGCCGATCTTGCTAATGATCTTGGTAATTTAGCACAACGCTCTTTGTCTATGATTGCCAAGAATTGCAATGCAAAAGTTCCTATACCAGCTACATTTTTAGTTCAAGATGAACAACTTCTAGAACAATCTCTTCAAGTGCTTAAAACTGTACGCCAAGCAATGGCTTCTTATGGAATGCATTTAGCACTTTCAGCTATTTTTTCAGTTGTAGCAGATGCTAATCGCTATTTTGCCAACGAACAACCTTGGAGTTTACGAAAAAATAATCCAGAAAGATTTTCTACAGTTCTCTACATAACATTAGAAATTCTGAGGCGAATAGGAATTATGCTCTTGCCTTTTATACCACAATCTGCAAACAAGCTTCTTGATAATCTTGCGATTGCTGAAGAAGACCGATTACTGTATCATATTAGCCATTCAAAAATTCAAGAAGGTCTTGATCTTCCACCACCAGAACCCATTTTCCCTCGTTATGTTCTTAAGAAAGACGATACTTATCATGTTGATTGATACCCATTGTCATCTTGATTTTGAAGATTTTTCACAAGATTTGGATGATGTTATTCAACGGGCTTTAGATGCCGACGTTAAACGTATGATAACGATTTCAACACATGTTCATAAGTTGGATAAGCTTTTAGCAATTGCGCAAACCTATGACCAAGTCTTTTGTTCCGTTGGTACGCATCCCAATTATGCCCATGAAGAACAAAATATTACAGCTGAAGAGCTTATTCATCTCTCAAAGCATCCGAAAATCGTTGCATTGGGCGAAGTTGGTCTTGATTATCATTATGATTATTCTTCACCAGAGGAGCAAAAGAAAGTTTTTCGAGAACATATCATCGCTTCTCGAAAAACACAGCTTCCTCTTGTCATACATTCACGCAATGCTGATTTGGATATGGAGGAAATATTACGTGAACAGATAAAAGAAGGTACTTTTCCATTTGTCCTTCATTGTTATTCGTCTGGGATGCGACTTGCCCGTGCTGGACTTGAACTTGGTGGTTATATTTCTTTTTCAGGTATTCTTACTTTTAAAAATGCACATGAAATCCGTGAAATAGCAAAAATTGTGCCTCATGAGAATTTATTAGTGGAAACAGATGCACCATTTTTAGCTCCCATTCCTCATAGAGGTAAAACAAATGAGCCATCTTTTGTATGCTATACAGCAGCTATTTTGGCTGAAACAATTGGCTTAACTACTGAAGAAATAACTCAGATAACGACGCACAATGCTTTTCGTTTCTTTAGCAAAATGAAGTAAGGCAAAAAGGTTATGTGCGATAAGTACCGATTTACAATATTAGGCTGTGGTCCCTCTCCGGGAGTGCCACGCCCTAATGGTGATTGGGGAGCTTGTGATCCTAATAACCCTAAAAATAAACGTTACAGAAGTTCTTTATTAGTCGAACGCATTCATACATCAGAAAAGAAAACAACCATCGTTATTGATACTGGTCCAGATTTTAGATCACAAATGATTGATGCTCATGTAAACCATCTTGATGCTGCACTCTATACGCATTCTCATGCGGATCATATTCACGGTATTGATGACTTGCGCAGTTATGCACTTGCACAAAGATGTTTAATAGATATTTATGCCGATACCTTCACGCTAAAGCATTTGAAAAATGCTTTCGGGTATTGTTTTCAAAAACCAAAAGGTTCTTCTTATTCACCCATTTTAAAAGAGCATCTCATCAATGAAGATAGTCAATTTATTATTCAGGGGCAGGGTGGAGCAATAACCGTTAATACGCATTTGCAATGTCATGGAAATATCCATTCTTTAGGTTTTCGTATTGGGAATGTTGCTTATTGTACAGATGTTAGTAAATTTCCTGAGGAAACATTACCAAAATTAATGAATTTGGATGTTTTAGTTATTGAATCTCTTCAATTTGAAACTCATCCAAGTCATCTTTCCGTTGATCAAGCATTACAATGGATAAAATACTTAAAACCAAAACAAGCTATACTTACACATATGGATAGATCCCTTGATTATAATGACATTATAAACTATGTCCCATCACATGTTAAGCCTGCATATCAGGGACTTATTTTTGAAACAGAAGCACAAGCCTAGTACTAAATATTTCTATTAACTAAAAGATTCTTTAAAATTTCTAGTCTCTGTCTTATTTCATTTTCATACTAGTTGTGTCTTTTTTTATCAGATAGCATACTTGTTTTTGGCTTTAAGTATAATATTACTTAAAGCCATATTTTTTAAATATAGTATTTAAATTTTTATATTTAAATAATTTTCAAATTATTTTAATGATTAACAAAATTTAGCCATAATCTTGTTTAAAAGATGAAATATGCGATTTAATTGTGATGAATATGTTAAAGTATGGTTTTCTATTTTTATTACAGATTTAGATTAAATCCTTTTATTATTTTCATATCATATTATCGCATAATATATATTATGGAACTTTTTAAAACTTAAAAACAAGAGGGGTATATTTTATGATAGCAGCGTTTTGGGGAACTGTAGCAACATTGCTATGGATATTTTCAACAAAAGCCACTAGTACTTGGGATTTGTGGTGGGTACCTTTTTCTTTATGATCTTTAAAAATAAAGATTGAGAAATTAACAAACGGGCCAGTCCATTCTGGCCCGATAATTTAAATGGCAACAGTAGTAATTCTTATTTTTAACCTAGTCATCTTTTATATGATTTCTTTTCAAAAAGATCATTATGATTTGTATTATGATAAAAGTTAAAAACAATATTCCATGAAATGTTGCAAATGATTGAGAAGTGGAATAATACATCGTGAGTGTTTCGATAATTGCTGCGATACACCATAAGACAATTCCCCAAAATGAAAACATCCAAAGTCCAATTAAGGCAATAGGATAAACAACAGCCAATGTAGCTGAAGCGAATTGCCACTGCCATGGCATAAGATCAAAACACCATAAAATGCCTGGAAATACGCCAACAAGACGCACCCAATAAAAAACACTTAAACCTAAGCAAATGAGCGCCAAAAAACGCAAATAACACTTATAAATTAAATTGATTTTTGAAATTTGTTTTTGAGGATTATTTTTCAAAATAATAATTCTTTTTCAACAGGTTGAAAGTAAGCATTTACCATTTCATCTGTAACAGATGAAAGCTTGTTTGGCTGCCATTTAGGTGTTTTGTCCTTATCAATTAACATTGCACGCACACCTTCATAGAAATCATGTGAATTGATCATATGATGTGCGATGCGATTTTCAATTTTTATACAATCTTCCAAAGTTTGAGATGGATTTTGTTTCATTTGTTTCCAGATAATTTTTAAACTTGTAGGAGAACGTGATTGCAAAATATCATAACATTCTTTGGCGAATAAAATGCCTTCATTGCTTTTTTTATGAAGGAATTCAATACATTTCTCCAATGTATGGACACTAAAACACACACTGATAACAGCGCGTGTTTCATGATTTGTTTCATAGTCTTTTGTAATTGCGTGTTTTTCTAAAGCAAACTTAGGATTTCCTTGCTCAATAATAGCTTTTCTAATGCACTCTAATTTAATTTCAGGAACAGCATGTGTTGCTAACCCTAAATTTAAGCAATCACCCCATTTTATGCGTGCCCCCGTCAATGCAAGATAAATACCAAAGTAATTGGGAAGAGATGGTAAGAAAAAACTTGCACCAACATCTGGAAAAAATCCAATAGCCCCTTCTGGCATAGCAAAAAGTGCATTTTCTGTAACAATTCTATGTGAACCGTATAGAGAAATCCCTACCCCTCCTCCCATCCAAATACCATTCAAAAAGGAAATGTAGGGTTTTGGAAAATGTTTAATATACGCATTTAAGCGATATTCATCACTAAAATATTGGTAAGAAGAATCCTTTGTCCCCATATGGTATATTTCTACCACATCCCCACCAGCACAAAAAGCCCGTCCCTCCCCTTCAATTAAAACGCAAGAAACATCATCATCTGTTTTCCACGTACTGAGAGCTTTTTTTAAAGCAAAAACCATGCGTTGATTAAGAGCGTTTAATGCTAAAGGACGTGTGAGTTTTATAATACCAGCACGCCCCTCTTTGGTAAAAAAAATGTCATCACCCGCCCCAAAATCAATTTGCATCTTATACTCTGCCTAAAATATTTATCTTATTGTTTTTTCTGATTTTTTGCACCAAATTGAGGAAAGAGTTGCATGATAGCACCAATGCAATACATATAAATACCTGTTATTGAAATTCCTATCTTAACCCAATGGGGAGCATCAAGTCGGTAAAAAAATGCGGCAACACCAAAGCAACACCATAAAAGAAAAATTGGAAAATTAAGCCATCGCAAACGAATGACTCTTACTGGATGAATAAAATAAATTGGTAAAAAAGATATGATTGCTGATAAGGCAATAATGGTAAAGGTAACCCACTCCCCTGGTTTTACGACAAAAAGCATAAAAACCATCATATTCCATACGACCGGAAATCCTTTAAAAAAGTTTTCTTTGGTTTTCATTCCAGTATCTGCATAATAAATAGCTGATGAGATAACAATGATAGCGCTTAATAAAAATGACAATCCTGCCCCCATCAAACCACTTTGATAAAGCGCAAAAGCTGGAATGAGGACATAAGTTACGTAATCAATAATATTATCTAAGAGTTCTCCAGACCAAGTTGGAAGTACATATTTAACATCAAGTTTGCGTGCAATTGGCCCATCAATCCCATCAACGAGAAGTGCAAGACCAAGCCAACAAAACATAGCCGTCCATTCTTTTTGAGAAGCTGATATAAGAGAAAGAAATGCTAAAAACGAACTTGAAGCTGTTAGTAAATGGACTGAAAAGCCCTTTGCTTGCGGCATTGTTACTTTTTTATGGCGCAATAGATCGGCATTAGTTTTGATTTTTTTTGTTAGCTTACGTTTCAAAGTTTGCTTATCCTCATTTCTAAAGTTTTCATCCATGTACCAATACGCCATTTCTACTGATGGTATGATCTACTGTAAAAAAATCATAAAAAGGTTACTTTTTTATATCGCATATTTATTACATAATATAATAGAAAAACTTCATATAATAAAAAGAGATTATTCATTTAGAAATGTTAAAATATTTAATAAATGGGAAGAGGCTTAAACAGTTGTGACATTAAAAAAAAATGAACATAAAGATATTGCTATCATTGGTGCTGGGCCAGTCGGTATGTTAGCAGCACTTAGACTTGCACATAAGGGCTACTCTGTTTGTCTTATTGGTCCACCAGCTCATACAGATGAATTACGGACAACCACTCTTATGATGCCAGCAATACGTACACTTAAAGAACTCAATATTTGGAATGTTCTCAAACACCATGCAGCAGCTTTATCGTTCATTAGAATCATAGATATAACCTCTAGGATTGTGCGTGCTCCTACTGTGAATTTCTCTTCTACTGAAATTGATGAAGAAGCTTTTGGTTATAATATACCTAATGTAGAATTAAACAATATTCTAGCTGATTCTGTTAAGCATACGCCCAATATTATAAGATTTGTTTCTTTAGCAAAATCTTTTCTTTACCAAAAAAATCATGTTTGTATAACTCTTGCAGATGATAGAGTCATTCAAACCTCACTTGTTGTTGCTGCTGATGGACGCAACTCTTTAACACGGTTGGCAGCGGGTATAGGTGTCAAACAGTGGAGTTATCCACAAAAAGCACTTGTTCTTAATTTTTCGCATGATCTTTCTCACCAAAATACATCAACTGAATTTCATACAGAAAATGGTCCATTTACACAGGTTCCACTACCAGGGCAAAGATCGAGTCTTGTATGGGTTGTTAGTCCTCCTCGTGCTGAGGAATTATTGAATATAGGATCAAAAGCAATTGCAAAAATAATCGAACATCAAATGCAATCAATGCTTGGATCACTGACATTAGAAACACCAATTCAAGTATGGCCGCTTTCTGGACTTATCTCTCATTATTTTGCTACCAATCGAACGATTTTAGTGGGTGAAGCAGCCCATGTCTTTCCTCCTATTGGAGCACAGGGATTAAATTTAGGATTTCGTGATGTTCAAACTTTGATTGATATTTTACCTAGCCAACTATCTGATTCTACATTTGAAATGATTATGGCAAACTATAATAAATGCCGTAAACCTGACATATTGATCCGAAGCAGTGCTGTTCATACACTTAACTCTGCTTTACTTTCTGATATGTTACCTGTTCATATCATGCGCAGTGTTGGACTTGGATTATTACGTAATTGCTCACCATTACGTAATTTATTTATGCGAGAAGGAATGTATCCGGGTTATGGATTAAAAAAAATTATACAAAGCTTTCCCCGAAATCTATCAAAGAATTCGATTTAATTTTTTTAATCAATCAAAGTAAATAGCAATTTTTATAAAGAGTTTAAATGATGGCAGCGGTACTGCATAAACTCATAAAGATAGTAAAAAAACAGAGCCGCAAATACAAAAAAACAGCGTTAACAATATAATATACCCGTTTTGCTAAGAAAAAATTTTCTTTTTTTATATTTTTATAAAATATTTGACTTTAACAAAAATAAAACTCTTTTATTTTTTTCATTATTCATCGAAGTTTTCTTTAATAGAACTATAGTGAAGAAAATAAATAAATCGTATGAGAAATGATATGTGGACGCTTTATCATCATAAAGCTTAAATATATCAGTTACTTGATAATATGAGTGACATAAATTGGTTATTTGAAAAAGTTAAAGAGATAAAAATTTTTAAAGCCCCAATATATTCATGTTTCTTTAGAGAAGAGAAGAAAAATAATTTTAGTTAAGCAACACAAAATTTTAAAATTTACGTTATTAATTATAACATTGAAAATAAAAGATTGTTTGGAACCTGTTGGCAATACAAAGGGTTAATGAAGTATTGTATCACAGGTGATAACAAGATGACATTAAGTAAAATTCTGAAATCAAGTATTTTTTTTATAGCGACTATATGTATCTCATCTATAGTGACAGCTTCAATAAGTAAGATGTTTTATTCCCCTTATTGTCAAGCTTCTGCGTATGCTTTCACCAAAGATATCACTAAACCAGGACAAAATTCATTTACTGCTTCACAAATTAAAAACTGTCTCATGCAAAATGGTTTCACAGATATTAAACGATTGCGCCTAGATGATAAAGGGATTTGGCGCGCTTTAGTAGAATTTAAAAAATACAATTTTCTCGTATCAGTTGATTATTCTGGAACGATGAGCATTCAAAATAAAAGAAAAAAATATGATTCATTTTAAAACTCATAGCAATATTGATTCTAAAAGCTCGCAGAGAACTTTTTTTAAAAAAATCTATTATTCTCTTAAAGAGCTTTCTTTCATTGGAATTCTAAATGGCGGTGTATCAGGAGCTCTTGCCGCAATTCTTGCAGCTTATGGTTATATTGCCCTACCAGGATTTGGTCCAATTATCGCAATGGGTATAGATGTAGCATTTTGTACCGGAACAATAATTGGTGCAATGATAGGATTAATAATGGGCATTTTTGTTGGTCTATTTTGTACCTTTATGGAAGATTTATATACATAATGATAGTTAAATTTTATAATAAGCAGATTTTTTTGTCAAAAAATAATCAACAAGTTATATATCTTGATTTTATAAAATCCTTTTTAGGAACATTTTTTGAAAAATGCAGATAAAATATCTATAAAAGCTACATTATTTATTAAGAGAAGAAATGATCTGAATTTTTTAGAGTGTTCCGGAATAGCTCATTATGAGCTTATCAAGTTTTTAGTAAATCATGTCTCAAGAAAATATGATTTACACAATTTTAGGTAAGAATAAAAATTATAGTATAAAAAGGTGCTACATGAATAAAATTTTTTTTCTCTTCTTAGCTTCACTAACATTTTTATCTCATAACGTTGCTGTATTAGCAAAATCTATGCAAGTAAAAATTTATGAGATAGAAAATAGCAACAAAAAATCTATTGGTACAATTGAAATTGAAGAAAACACATATGGTTTAATTTTTGTGCCAAATTTATCCACCTTACCAGAGGGTTTGCATGGCTTTCATATACATGTAAATCCTTCATGTGATACGAAAGATGGTGTAATTGGTGGTGCTGCAGGTGGACATTATGATCCGAGTCATACGAACAAGCATCTTGGACCTTATAATGTTAATGGCCATTTAGGTGATTTACCTGCACTTTATGTTGATGATAAAGGGCGATCAACAATGAGTGTTATCGCCCCACGAATTAAAAATCTTTCAGAGATTAAAGGGCGCTCATTAATAATTCATTTAGGAGGAGATAATCATTCAGATACCCCATTACCGCTTGGTGGAGGTGGAGCACGTTTGGCATGTGGAATTATTGAAGAATAAGTTAAAGTCACGGTGAACTATGGAAATATACCTTTTTCCATAGTTCATCAACGATATTGCTTATCATTAAAAGTTTTAGTGCTATTTGTTATTAATAATTTGTAAAAATTACTTTTTCAGAGTGTTAATTTTTTAAAATCCATCAAAAGATTTTACTATTTATGATGTTAACAAGAAGAATTATCCTATCCTCTTTTTATGCCATATTAAAAAGCACACTAGTTTCAGCCAATAATATGTGTAATAGCATCAGCCTATCTCATAAGATTTAGAATATTCCATATGACTAAACGATCTTCATAATATTCGAATACATTGCTTGTATATTCTTGTTTAAGCACTTTGAATGCGAGTAAATGAAATTCTCTTAAAGTATTTAGTACCATCCGACAGCAATTTGTGCTTCTTCTGACATACAATCAGGTGTCCACAGTGGATCAAACGTCATGGTGACTTCAACATGCGAAACACCTTCAACTGCGCTTACAGCATTTTCTACCCAACCTGGCATTTCACCGGCAACGGGACATCCTGGTGCTGTAAGCGTCATTTCAATTTTTACTGAACGATCATCTTCAATATCGATACGATAAATCAATCCGAGCTCATAAATATCAGCAGGAATTTCTGGATCATAAACTGTTTTAAGAGCAGCAATAATATCATTCGTCATACGATCAATTTCGTCTGCTGGAATTGCTGATATGTGAGATTTTTTATTTTCGCTTACAGTCTCAGCAGATTCCGTAGAATGACATTCTTTCATTGATTCAGCCATTAAAAAATGTCCTTGTTTCTCTCAGTGCTTCCACTAACTGATCAATATCCTCATAAGTATTATACATAGCAAGTGATGCACGACAAATAGATGTTAAACCAAAGCGTTGTAATAAAGGATGCGCACAATGTGTTCCCGCACGTATAGCAACGCCTTTTCTGTCAATAAACATAGCAATATCATGTGCATGAATACCTTCAATTGTAAATGATAGAATAGCCCCTTTATTGGGAGCGTGACCATAAATCCGTAATGATTCAACCGTTTCAAGCTTTTCATGTGCATAGGCTAACAGTGCTTTTTCATGTGCATAAATAGCATTCTTATCTTTTTCTTGCATATAATGAATAGCTGCAGCCAATCCAACGGCTTGAACTATGGGAGGTGTTCCCGCTTCAAAGCGGTAGGGAGGAGCATTATAAGAAACCTTATCAGTCATCACATACTCGACCATTTCCCCCCCTCCTTGAAAAGGAAGCATTTCTTCTAGTCGATATTTTTTACCATAAAGAACACCAATACCTGTGGGACCATAAAGCTTATGACCCGTAAAAACATACCAGTCACAATCAAGACTTTGCACATCAACTGTTAAATGCACAGCACCTTGAGAACCATCAACAAGAACAGGAATGGCATTTTGATGTGCTAACTGAACAATCTCTTTAACAGGAGGCACAGTCCCTAATATATTAGACATATGCGTGACAGCAATCAGTTTTGTTCGATCACTTAAAGCCTCTTGGAAATCTTCAATATGTAAAATACCTTTTTCATCGACGGGGACAAAAACGAGTTTTATACCTTTTTGTTCACGAAGAAAATGCCAAGGAATAATATTTGAATGATGTTCCATAATAGTAAGAACAATTTCATCCCCTTCTTTTAATTTGGACATAGCCCAGCCATAAGCAACAGTATTAATGGCTTCTGTTGCATTTTTTGTAAAAACAATTTCCTCAGAAGTTTGAGCATTTAAAAAAGCACGAACTGTTTCACGGGCATTTTCATAAGATTGTGTTGCCGCATTTGCTAAAAAATACATTCCCCTATGCACATTCGCATAGTTATATTGATAGAAATTATCCATTGCATTGAGCACTGTTCGTGGTTTTTGAGCAGAGGCGCCATTATCAAGATAGATTAATCGCTTTCCATAAACATCATGGTATAAAAGAGGGAAATCATGCCGAATTGCTTCTACATCATACACGAATGTTTGTAAGTCATTTCCCATTTTTTTACCTTAAGCATTTTTTTCTAACCACTTGCTAATGATATTTCTCAAAATATCTTGAATATTATCCTGCTTGATGTCTTCAATAAGCTCGAAGACAAACCCTTTAATTAAAAGTGCACGAGCCACTTTAAAAGGAATACCACGTGCCATAAGATAAAAAAGATGATCATGATTAATATTAGCAATTGTTGCACCGTGGCCACACGCAACATCATCAGCAAAAATTTCCAGTTCAGGCTTTGCATTAAATTCCGCGTCATCTGAGAGTATAAGGCTATTACAAGCCATGCGGGCATCTGTTTTTTGCGCTTTTTGAGCAACAGCGATTATTCCTTGGAAAACACCAACTGCCTTGTCTGTAACCACATTGCGTATAATTTCAGTTGAGGTTGATCTTTCTTCAACATGACGAACAGTCATCGTAAGATCGCTATGTGTTTGTCCTGATAATAAATTTATGACTCGTAATTGAAAATCAGATTCCTCTCCCTGTAACTCAATATCAATTTCTTGACGATTAAGTTGACTCCCTATATTAATCACATAAAGTGATAATTTTGTTCCTTGACCAAGAATAGCACGAAATCGGCCAAACTGTGTCGAATTAAAACCACGATTTCGAATGATGATCCACGTAATATCGCTATAAGCGGCAATATGTAATGAAGATATCGAATTGATAAAGGTATCTTTATCATTGTCAATCTGATGTTCAACAAACACGGCTTGACTGTTTTTTTCAATTTTTATGTCTGAAAAAATATGAGATTGTCCACCCGTTTGAATATTTTGCAATTCGATGGGAACATTTAATTTTGTATTTTCAGGAATATGAAAAAGCCACCCATCTGTAACAAAAGCTGTATTTAATTGCCCAATAAAATCTTCATTAGAAACAACTTGATCTATCTTTACAGAATTCTCTTTTAATGCATCTGTAAGACGTTTTACTGTAATATTTGTTATCTTTGACTGTGTAGCTGTTTTTCCATTTTTAATAGAAAAAACAGCGCTCTTTGAAAGTGATGCATTAACGAATTGCTCATCATGTACTTCTGAAAAATTACGAACAGATTTCAATAACGTACGCAGATTTGTATAATGCCAACTTTCAATTTTACGTGAAGGAAGTCGTGTTGTTTGAAACAGTTCAATAGCTTTTTTGCGAACTGCCCGCACAGTATTATCGCCAGGTAAATTGCTTATACATTTGTTGAAATGATTGACTATATCTTTTTCAACCGCTAACAATTCTTGTTGTGTATTCATATTCAATGATCTCAAGCCGCTTCACTGATCAGGTCAGCATATCCATTTTTTTCTAAATAAAACGCTAACGATTTATCCCCACTTTTAATAATGCGTCCTTTATGAAGGACATGTACCGTATCAGGAACAATATAATTAAGCAGGCGTTGATAATGAGTAATAACCAAAAATGAACGCTTTGAATCCCGAAGTTTATTAACACCATCTGCAACAATTTTTAATGCATCAATATCTAAACCGGAATCCGTTTCATCTAAAATACAAAGTTTCGGTTCAAGAAGAGCCATTTGTAAAATTTCAGCACGTTTTTTCTCTCCACCTGAAAACCCTACATTTAATGGACGTTTTAGCATGTTCATATCTATTTCAAGTTTAGAAGAAGTTTCTTTAACATATTTTATAAATTCAGGAATTTTAAGTTCTTCATCACCACGTGCTTTGCGTTGAGAATTCATCGCAACTTTTAAAAACTCCATTGTTGCCACTCCAGGGATTTCCATTGGATATTGGAATGCAAGAAAAATACCATATGTAGCACGTTCTGCTGGATCCATTTCTAAAAGAGACTGTCCATTATAAAGAATATCACCTTCTATCACTTCATAATCATCACGACCAGCAAGTAAATAAGACAAAGTTGATTTTCCAGCTCCATTTTGTCCCATAATAGCAGCAACTTCACCATCTTGAACAGTCAAGTTTAAACCGCGAATAACTTCTGTATCGGTCCCAGCAATACGGGCGCGCAATTTTTTTATCTCTAACATTAATTTAATCCTGTTCCGACTCTTTTACTTCAAGTGTGTGCTCTTTATCTAAACAATTATCCCACACTACCTTCAAGGCTGATACCAATGAGTTTCTGGGCTTCAACAGCAAATTCCATCGGAAGTTTTTGAATCACCTCTTTTACAAAACCATTCACAATAAGTGCGATAGCTTGTTCTTCAGGAATTCCTCTCTGCATAACATAAAAAAGTTGATCATCAGAAATTTTTGATGTTGTCGCCTCGTGTTCGAATTGAGCTGTCGCATTTTTTGTTTCAATATAAGGGACTGTATGGGCGCCACAATCATTGCCAATTAACAAACTATCACATTGCGTAAAATTGCGTGCATTCTGCGCTTTTCTATGTGCTGTCACTTGCCCCCGATAGGTGTTATTTGAAAATCCAGCAGAAATGCCTTTGGAAACAATCCGACTTGATGTATTTTTTCCCAAATGAATCATTTTTGTTCCAGAATCGATTTGTTGGTAACCATTTGCAACAGCAATAGAGTAAAATTCCCCATGTGAATTATCACCACGTAGTAGGCAAGAAGGATATTTCCAAGTAATTGCAGAACCGGTTTCAATCTGTGTCCATGAAATTTTAGCATTATCGCCCCGACAATCTCCACGCTTTGTCACAAAATTATAAATACCGCCTTTACCATCTTTATCGCCAGGATACCAATTTTGCACTGTAGAATATTTAATTTCTGCATTTTTGAGTGCAACAAGCTCTACAACAGCAGCATGAAGTTGGTTTTCATCCCGTTGAGGTGCCGTGCATCCCTCCAGATAAGAAACGTAAGAATCTTCATCGGCAACAATCAATGTTCGTTCAAATTGACCTGTATTGCGTTCATTAATCCGAAAATAAGTTGAAAGTTCCATAGGGCAACGAACCCCTTTGGGAATATAAACAAAGGAACCATCTGTAAAAACAGCTGCATTTAAAGCTGCATAATAATTGTCACCCACAGGTACAACCGTTCCTAAATATTCCTGTATCAGATCGGGGTGTTCGATAATTGCTTCTGAAATAGAGCAAAAAATAACCCCAGCACGCGCTAACTCTTTTTTAAAGGTCGTCACAACAGAAACAGAATCAAAGACTGCATCAACAGCTACCTGTCCTGATGCATAAATATTATCCTCAAAAGTAGAAGGGTCAGATTGTTTTCTTATTCCTGCTAAAATTTCTTGTTCTTTGAGAGGAATGCCGAGTTTTTCATAAGTTGCTAACAACTCAGGATCCACTTCATCCAAAGATTTTGGTCCTGTATGATTTTTTGGAGCAGCGTAATAATGAAGCTCTTGGAAATCAATCTTTGGATAATGAATACGCGCCCAGTTAGGCTCGTGCATTGTCAACCAACGGCGAAAAGCTTGTAAACGCCATGTTAGCATCCATTCAGGCTCATATTTTTTAGCAGAAATAAATCTGATAATATCTTCATTTAAACCCTTTGGAGCCTTATCTGTTTCAATATTGGTTTCAAACCCATATTTATATTGGTCAACATCTATTTCACGTACTTGGCGTATTGTTTCTTGCACTGCCGGCATAAACTTTCTCCATTTTTTGGCATCAAGAACCAGTGACTAAAAGTCCTGCTTTCTTTATAAAATTAAAGCAAGCAATTCATTCTCTAAGCTATATGCAAAGTGGGAAAATTTCAATCAAGCTTATTTAATTTTTATAATGCTAATTTAATAAGGGTTAAATGGCAAATGCTAATTCTTTTTATTACTGATCATTTGAGAAAAAAACAATAAAAAATCATCAATATCTTGAGACGTTATGCCACGTCCTATTGAAATACGAATTGCACCATGGGGGACATCAGAGCCCATTGCTTTCAAGACTTTGTTTTGCTTTACTTTTCCCGAAGAACAAGCAGAACCTGCTGATACAGAAAACCCTGCCAAATCAAAACCAATTTGCATAGTTTCCGCTTTTATATTGCGTACAGCGAAATAAGTTGTGTTTGGCAAACGCTGAACGCGTTTGCCAAAAATTTCGACATCACGAGACACTTTCTGTATTCCATCTTCTAATTTATCACGTAAGAACATTAACTGTTCTCTCTCTTCTTGTGTAAAACAATCAGCCATCGCTGCTCCAAAAGCAGCAATAAGCGGCAATGCTTCTGTCCCTCCACGAAACCCTTTTTCTTGTCCTCCTCCTACAATAAGAGGATATGGCATCAGAAGGTTCCCACATGAAACAAAAGCACCAATTCCTTTTGGCCCGCCAATTTTATGGGCAGACAGTATAAAAAAATCTCCTCCCATCTGATGAATATTAACAAAATTTTTGTCTATATATTGTGTTAAATCAACAATAAGAATGCCTCCAAAATCCCTAACGATAGTAGATATTTCTTTTATTTTTTGAATAACTCCAGTTTCACTATTAGCAGCTTGAATTGCAACAAGAGGAAGCCCTTTTATTTTATCGTGAAGCATTAAGAGAGAAACTAATTTATCTTGTTGAATGAGCCCATCCTGATCAACAGCAACAGTGCTGATAAATTCTTTAGAAAAACGGCCTCCTTCTGCAACAGATGGATGTTCAGTAGCCCCAATATAAAGATGCGAGAATTGAACTGTAGAGCTTCCCATATTATAAAAGGGCGTTAATAAAGTCATCGCTGCTTCAGTCGCACCAGATGTAAAGACAACATGATCTGGATGTGTGTTGAGATTTTCAGCGATTTGTCGACGTGCTTTTTGCAATAAAGCCTTAGCAGCACGACCTTCCGTATGAACAGATGATGGGTTACCAAATATCTCTAAAGCTTCCAGTAATGCTAGGCGCGCCATTTTTTTGAGCGGTGTTGTCGCATTATGATCAAAATATCGACGTTTTATAGCCATTTTACATCACAATCATTAAGCAATATCAATTGATTTTAAAAAAAATAGTGCAATTTTCTTGAAAAATGCACTTAAAAAAGAATATCTATTAATAAATTGAGAGATTCTATGGTAAAAGTCGACAAAGGTCAATGAGGATCTTTAGAGCATTTAAGGAGCATTTAATGCCAGAAATTATTTTTAATGGTCCAGCAGGTCGACTTGAAGGGCGTTATCAACCTTCACAACAAAGAAATGCACCAATTGCGGTTATTTTACATCCTCACCCTCAGTTTGGTGGAACAATGAACAATAGAATTGTTTATGATCTCTTCTACATGTTTCAACAACGTGGTTTTACTACATTGCGTTTTAATTTTCGTGGTATAGGCCGTAGCCAAGGTGAATTTGATTATGGAATAGGAGAACTTTCAGATGCTGCAGCTGCACTCGATTGGGTGCAAACACAACATCCTGATTCTAAAAATTGCTGGGTAGCTGGATATTCATTTGGTGCTTGGATTGGTATGCAGCTTCTAATGCGCAGACCAGAAATCGAAGGCTTTATATCCGTTGCTCCTCAACCTAATGTTTATGACTTCTCATTTCTTGCTCCTTGCCCCTCCTCTGGGCTGATAATTCACGGCGATATCGACAAAGTTGCTCCCCAAAAAGATGTACAAACACTTGTGGATAAACTAAAAACACAAAAAGGTATCACAATTACACAAGAAATAATGGAAGGTGCTAACCACTTTTTTAGTGGATGCAATAAAGAGCTTATTGAACGATGTGCACAATATTTGGATAATCATATTACAGGTGAATTTCTCTCTCCTCCCCCTGAAATACTTTCTCTTGCTTACAAAAGCTAGAATTTGCAAAAATGAAAAAAGTTATTCTGATAATAACAAGAAAGCTTATTTTTATAGTATTTTCTAGTTCTCTCATATCCACTTGCGTTTAAAGATAAAAATAATTTTTTTATTTTTCAATAAAAAGCATTTCTCCCTAAGAGGTAATAACATTTGTTTTCATGACTCAATTTCTCATTCTCTTGTGAGAACTGTATTATTTATGGTAGGGAGAATGCATAAATAATCTGTTGTATAAACGAATATAATTTAATTAGGATACAAAAACTGTGCTTGCCTTTAAATCTGATTTTTTACACATTATGAGTGAACGTGGTTTTATTCACCAAATTTCGGATGAAAAAGGCTTAGATGATCTTTTTTCAAAAGAAGTTGTAAGCGCTTATATTGGATTTGATCCTACAGCATCAAGTTTACATGCTGGAAGCCTTCTTCAAATTATGATGCTTTATTGGTTACAAAAGACTGGTCATCGTCCTATTGCTTTGATGGGTGGAGGGACAGGATTGATTGGTGATCCTTCTTTTAAAGATGAGGCACGACGCCTTCTGACACAAGATGATATAACTGCAAACATTTCTGGTATTAAAAAGGTATTTGCGAATTATTTGACATTTGGTGATAAAAAAAACGATGCATGCATTGTCAATAATGCTGAATGGTTATGCAATTTGAACTATTTAGAATTTTTGCGTGACGTAGGAAAACATTTTTCTGTCAACCGTATGTTGTCATTTGATTCTGTTAGACTGAGACTTGAACGTGAACATTCTTTGTCATTTCTTGAGTTTAATTATATGATTCTACAAGCTTATGATTTTGTTGAACTTTATAAGCGTTATGGACTGCGTGTGCAAATAGGTGGTTCTGATCAATGGGGCAATATTGTTAACGGAATTGAATTAGGACATCGCTTAGAAACAGTACAGTTATATGCATTAACTTCCCCATTACTGACAACGTCTTCTGGTGCCAAAATGGGTAAATCATTGGATGGTGCTGTATGGCTTAATGCAGATATGCTTTCACCTTATCAATTTTGGCAATATTGGCGTAATACAGAAGATGCTGATGTTACACGGTTTTTGAAGCTTTATACCACATTGCCGATGGATGAAATTCGCAAACTTTCTGCATTGCAAGGAACTGAAATTAACGAAGCAAAGAAAATTCTTGCAACAGAAGTTACTGCAATGTTGCATGGCCGCCATCTTGCCGATGGAGCAGCCGCAACAGCTCGTAAAACTTTTGAAGAAAAAACACTTGGAGAAAACCTTCCAACTGTTGAGATTGATGTCATAAAATTAAAAACGGGTGTTGGAGTGCTCACTCTTTTAGTACAAGCAGGACTAGCTAAATCTAACAGTGAAGCACGTCGACATATTCAAGGTGGAGGTGTGCGTATCAATGATAAAATCATTGATAATGAAACGCGCCTTATAATTGAAGAAGATATTGATGCGGAGGGAATCATTAAACTTTCCTTCGGTAAGAAAAAACATGTTTTAATAAAACCCCTATAATTTTTTCTCTTATTTTCTCAATTCAATCTTTATGATATAATACGCCGTCTAAGAGAAATAAAAAATCTTTGAACTAAGTACAAGAGAGCTGAATTTTTACTTCTTTTATTATGATCCTATGCTTTACACCTGCTACACAGAAAAGAAAGATAAAAACCAATGACAAGACCGCTGAAAGGTACTTTCGCTCCAGATTTTGATTTACCACGTGATGGTGGAAGAAATTTACGTCTTTCTGATCTTCAAGGGAAAGCTGTTGTTTTATATTTTTATCCCAAAGATGACACCAGTGGGTGTACAAATGAAGCGATTGATTTTACGCGGTTGAAGACAAAATTCGATGAAATCGGGGTTATTATTATTGGAATATCTCCAGACAATGTTAAAAAACATGAGAAATTCAAAACAAAACATGGACTTGATATCATCCTTGTTTCAGATGAAGAAAAAACGACGCTTGAGGCTTACGGTGTTTGGGTTGAAAAAAGCATGTATGGGCGAAAATATATGGGGGTTGAACGAAGCACTTTTCTGATTGATGCAAGAGGAAAAATAGTAGAAGAATGGCGAAAAGTTAGCGTCCCCGGACATGCCGATAAGGTATTTTCTGCGGCACTTTTATATAATAATGTTTTATAAGTTTCTTTACTTGAGCATTTATAAAATGCAGAAATTATGCTCTCCATTTTCTTTAGTAAATTGGGGTATATGATCTGAAATAAACGAAGCAAACAATAAACCTAAGAAATTCTTGAGAAAGATTGTATCTTATTAACTAATATCTTCAATGTCTTGAACTTTTCCATAAATGCGTTGAGCAAGTGCTGCCTCTATAAATGCGTCTAAATTGCCATTCAGTACGGATTGTGGATCAGTGTTTTCAATGCCTGTGCGTAAATCCTTGACAAGTTGATAAGGTTGAAGAACATAAGATCTAATTTGGTGTCCCCATCCAATTTCTGTTTTAGAAGCTTCAACAGCATTTGTTTCCTCTTCTCTCTTTTTGAGCTCTTCTTCATAAAGTCTTGCGCGTAACATAGACCATGCAGTTGCTCGATTTTTATGCTGAGAACGTTCTGTTTGACATTGAACAACAATACCCGTTTTTATATGTGTAATGCGCACTGCAGAATCTGTTGTATTGACATGTTGCCCTCCAGCTCCTGAGGCACGATATGTATCAATACGAACATCTGCTTCTGAAACATCAACTTCAATATTATCATCAATAACTGGGTAAACCCAAATGCTTGCAAAAGAAGTATGGCGCTTTGCATTTGAATCAAACGGTGAAATACGTACCAAACGATGAACACCTGATTCTGTTTTTAACATACCATAAGCGTTATGCCCTTTTACAAGAATAGTCGCTGATTTGATTCCTGCCTCTTCTCCATCGTGAATCTCTAATAGGTCAACCTTCATTTTATGCTGTTCAGCCCAGCGCGTATACATGCGTAACAGCATAGAAGCCCAATCTTGGCTTTCCGTTCCTCCTGCACCAGCATGAACTTCTAAATAAGTATCATTCTGATCTGCTTCTCCTGAAAGAAGCACATCAATTTGTCTCTTATATATCTCATTTTTAAGATTACGTATTGAGTTTTCTGCATCTGTAATAATCTCAACATCACTTTCTTCTTCGCCCATTTCGATTAATTCAATGCATTCTTCGAGTGTTTTTGTAAATGATCGAATACCATTGATTGAATCATCAAGACGTTGACGCTCACGCATCATCTCTTGTGCTTGTTGTGCATTATTCCAAAGCGTTGAATCTTTTGCTTTTTGATTGAGATATTCGAGACGTTTTAGTGATTGATCCCAGTCAAAGATGCCCCCTTAGCAACGTAATTGCCTTTTGAATTTCATCAACTAATGTTTCTATTTCTGCTCGCATAATTGAACACCGTAGTTTTCATTTTGATTTCTTTTTGGTTATGTTTTTTAACATTTACATAAATTCAATGCTTGTCGTAAAGGAAAAGCATGACTTCATCAACCTATTTACTGTAGCTATTCTGCAAAAAACAGATAAAAATTATTTTACTCTGCCAAATCATATCAACGCAGATTTGGTCGACTAATACAGGCCACCCGTACCGCTTTCAAGAGCTTTGTTAACTTGTGGAGAAGTAGTTGTTGCAGGAATCCCTTCTTGAAAAGAATTGGTACCACCAATGACCTGATATATATCAGCAGGCCCAGTTCCTGGTTTAAATGCTTCTATAATGACATCATGATCTCCTGATTCAGCAAGCATGCCTGTCTTACGATTAATCGGCATTAAAATCATCCCCTCTGGCATCTTAAATGGTACATCTGGCTTCCCTTTCAGAGCTTTTGCCATAAATTCACCAAAAATAGGTGCTGCTAATGAACTTCCCGTTCCATTATATCCCAATGGTGTTGGTTGATCGTAACCAAGAAAAATACCAACGACAAGGTCAGGAGTAAATCCCATAAACCACACATCTTTAGAATCATTGGTTGTTCCTGTTTTTGCAGCGATATGTCGATTAAGATAGTGTAAACGCGCCGCTGTACCACGTTGAACAACGCCTTCCATCATTGATGTAATTTGATAAGCTGTCATAGGATCAAGAACTTGATCTCTCTCATCAATTAATGTGGGTTCATTTTGGTTATCCCAAGACGCAGCATTACAATTTTCACAGAGACGATCATCATGACGGTAAATTGTTTTTCCATAACGATCTTGAATTCTGTCTATCAAAGAAGGATGAATAGAGCGTCCTCCATTGGCAATCACTGAATAAGCTGTAACCATTCGTAAAACCGTTGTTTCGCCGGCTCCTAAAGCCATGGGAAGATAAGGCTGTAATTTATCTACAATACCAAAACGCTCTGCATATTCAGCTACAAGAGGCATTCCCATATCATAGGCAAGCCGTATTGTCATAAGATTGCGAGAATGTTCAATGCCATAGCGCAGTGTTGAAGGCCCTGCAAATGTACCACCATAATTTTTAGGTTGCCAAATTTCACCATTATATTGACGAATCTCAATAGGACCATCTAAAATAACCGATGCTGGTGTATATCCATTATCGAGTGCTGCTGCATACACAAAAGGCTTAAAAGCAGAACCGGGTTGACGATAGGCTTGTGTTGCACGATTAAATTCAGAAGCTGCAAAAGAAAATCCTCCCACCATAGCAAGAACACGTCCTGTATGAGGTTCCATAGCAACAATCGCACCTTCAACCTTTGGAATTTGTTGTAAACGATAAATATTCTCTGTATTTGATGTTTTTTCGACAAAAATGACATCTCCAACTTGCAGGACATGAGATAAATCCCGAACTGTTTTTCGATAGCCATTTTCTTTGATAACATTTAATGCCCATTTTGAATCGGCTTCAGACAAAATGGCTGTTTCCCGCTTCGTTGACAATAAACCTGAATCTTCATGTTGTGGTTGTAAACCAATCTCTATTTTATTGGCTTTCATCGAAAGAACAACAGCTAAACGCCATTCAGGAACATCACTTAATCCCGTAATATTCGCAAGTTCTATGCCCCAATCATCACTCTTATCAATATGTTTATAAGCACCACGCCATCCTTGCGAATGATCAAATTTAATTAATCCATTATGCAAAGCGCGTCGAGCAATAAGCTGTAAAGATGGATCAAGCGTTGTACGAATTGAAAGTCCACCTTCGTAAAGTGTTTTTGCTCCATAACGATGCATTAAACGACGACGCACTTCTTCAGTAAAATAGTCAGCAGCAAAAACGTAGCTATCGCTACCGCGCAGTGTTGCTCCTAAAGGTTTTTCTTTAGCCTTTTTACCTTGTTCACGCGTTACATATCCATTTGCAACCATCCGATCTATAACCCAATTGCGTCGATTAAGAGCGCGTTGTGTATTTTTGAAAGGGTCATAATTCGCTGGTCCTTTGGGAAGAGCAGCCAAATAAGCGCATTGCTCTAAAGTAAGATCATTAACAGATTTATTGAAATAAGTTAATGATGCTGCTGCGATACCATAAGTGCTACGACCAAGATAAATTTCATTGAGATAGAGTTCAAGAATATGATCCTTTGAATAGGTCTTCTCAATACGCATTGCTAGAATAGCTTCTTTTAATTTACGTTCTAATGTTGCGTCTGAACTTAAAAGAAAATTTTTAGCAACTTGTTGTGTAATAGTTGATGCTCCCTCTGGACGTTTTCCAGAGCCAATATTACGGATATTATTGATCAAAGCCCTAGAAAGCCCTTCAGGATCTAAACCAAAATGATGATAAAAATTCTTATCTTCAGCTGAAACAAAAGCGTCTTTAAGAAGTTTTGGTATTGACTGAATTGGTAAATAAAGGCGACGTTTTGTGGCAAATTCTGCCATAAGGCTACCATCAGAAGCGTGAACACGAGTCATCACGGGCGGTTCATAGAGCGAAAGAACTTCATAATCAGGAAGTGCACTGGTGGGTTCTTTTGCTATCGCCCCTTGTATGACTGCCCCCCAAAAACCAATAGTCATAACAAGACTAAGAAGATATCTAAAAAAAATCATTATCAAAATGGCTATCGCTTTCTTTAGAATTGATCGAATAAAATATGTTATCTCATCATCAATATCACAAGGATATCATCACTAAACTGAGATAAAGAAAAATATTTTTTGCCTTTATACATAGAAGCACAGATTGATACTCTATTTTATCACAAATTTAAAGAGGCTGCATAACTTTCTGCCTATACTCAGCAAATTGCCGAATAGAATGAGCAATAGAGTGAGCCATATGTTTCCTCCATTGGGGTTTATTTAATAATTCTTCATCCTCTTTATTGGATAAATAACCTATCTCTATTAAGACTGAGGGTATATCTGAAGCTCTTAACACTTGAAAATCAGCATATCGATGAGGGTTATTTATAAGATTGATGTTATTTTTTGATAAGCTTGAAACAACACTGTTTGCAAAATTCACTGAAAAAGCATGCGTTTCACGTCGGGTAAGATCAATCAAAATATCTGTAACTTCATGTGATTCATCTGCAGGCAAACCATCAAGAAGATCAACTTTGTTTTCATTTTCAGCTAAGGATTTTGCAATTGCATCAGATGCTTTATCTGATATCGTATATACTGTAGCACCACGAAGAGAATGCGTATTAATAGTATCTGCATGAATAGATATAAAAAGATCAGCACCAAATTCTTGCGCTTTTTTAACTCTTTCACTTAATCTTAAAAAGACATCGGAATTACGTGTTAAAGCAACAGTAATATGAGAATCTTTTCTTAATTCGTCTCGCAATACACGTGCAAAAGCTAATGTCACATCTTTTTCTAAAATTCCAGTAATACCTCGTGCACCACCATCAATTCCACCATGACCAGGATCAAGAATGACACGGAAATTACGTGTTGGCATTAAGTTTTGTTGTGCATTGAAATATGTTTTTTGTTGTTTTTCAAATAGTTCATTAAATTTTTCTTGTGTGCTTTTGCTAATATCAACTAACAATTGCCATAAACCATTATCTAATTTTTGTACCGTAGTTTTTTCAACAATAAAAGTGACTTTGCTTGTCAAAATAATGCGTGAAGTCTGTATATCAGAAAAACTGTAACGCACATCTAATAACATACTTGATAATGACTTCTGTTTCTTTGATGTATTTTGCGATGAAAAATCAACGATGGGTAAATTGATAACTAAACGCGCAGGCTTATCAAAAATTTGCAAACGAACATTTGGCTTAGCATTAAAAACTGCAATAATACGCGTGTGTGTATCATCACCAATAGTTCGCAAATTGACAAGTTTTAAGGCATCTGCAGCTTGGATATTTGTTTGGAATACTAAAAAAAACAATAAAAAATATGGGACGAACAAAATAACATCACAATAGGTTATTTTTAGCTTTGGGGTAAAAATTCTTTTTATCATTAAGTGAAAATACCCTACATTCGTCACAATTGATCTCAACCGCATAAAAAATAGTTCAAATTTACTCCATAGTGTTCAACAAATGATAAATCATTGAATTTTTATATCTCTAAAAACTCAATTAAAGCAATTCAAAGATATTATAATAGGATCCATTATATTGTTACTTGCCAAAACCATGATATCAACATAAAAGAACACTTATGATTTCTAGCTGATAGACCATCTAAATTATCTGTAGTCCATATTAAGTTGTCTTTAGAAGATTTATTGCATATTACACATTTAGGCTTTTTATGGATAAAAATTCTTTATGTCACAAAAGCTAGGATTGCGTTATTTAAGATTCGCTGGTTCGGATATCCGAACTTTTTAAAGATTGTTTTGCCGGAGACTTACAAAATTATGAGTCATACAAAACAGATGGAGATGATGTTGAGAAATGCTATAAATGCAGTTATGCATTTGCACGTAATATCCCATCCTGTTTTTCTGGTACCTCCCTTTTATGGCAGACAACCCTTTACCTTTGCGAACAGTTATACTGTTCGTTTGAATAAAGTTGTATATGTCGCCTTTAGGATTTTAACTTATGTCAAACAAAATGCTTATAGATGCCTCCCATCCGGAGGAAACTCGTGTTGTTGTTGTTCACGGCAACAAAATTGAAGAACTTGATTTTGAATCAGAACATAAAAAGCAGCTCAAGGGGAATATTTATCTAGCACGTATTACGCGTGTAGAGCCGTCTCTTCAAGCAGCTTTTGTCGAATATGGTGGCAATCGCCATGGTTTCTTGACATTTTCTGAAATTCATCCCGATTATTATCAAATTCCTATTGCTGATCGTCTTGCTCTTCTTGAAGAAGAAGAAAAAGCGGCTGTAGGAGAAAATTATGCGGAGAATCTTCCTGAAGAAACAAACAAAAGTAAAAAACGCTCCAGAAAAACAAAAAAAGATGAGCGTAACAGTACCATAGCAGCGGATGTTGAACATGACATGACATCTGAAGCAATAACACTTGATGATACAGAAGAAACATTCAATGCAAGCGTTTCTCATGATGATATCGAAATGGTTGGTGCAGAGGATGTCCGTGAAGAACTCCCTACCTATCAGCGAAAACAAGGACGTCAGTATAAAATTCAAGAAGTGATTAAACGACGTCAAATTTTGTTGGTGCAAGTCATCAAAGAAGAACGTGGTAATAAAGGTGCTGCACTCACGACATATCTATCTCTAGCTGGTCGTTACTCTGTTTTAATGCCTAACACAGCACGTGGTGGTGGTATTTCACGAAAAATCACGAATATACAAGATCGTAAACGTCTTAAAGAGATTGTAAAAGAATTAGCCGTTCCTAAGGGGATGGGTGTCATCTTACGAACTGCTGGAGCAAATAGAACAAAAGCTGAGATTAAACGCGATTATGAGTATCTCACGCGGTTATGGGATACTGTTCGCACATTGACATTAAAATCCACAGCACCATGCCTTATCCATGAAGAAAGCAATCTCATAAAGCGCTCTATACGGGATCTTTACAATAAAAAGATCAATGAAATTCTTGTTTCTGGTGACCAAGGATATCGTGAGGCGAAAGACTTCATGCGTATGCTTATGCCAAGTCATGCAAAAGTCGTGCAACCCTATCGCGACCCTATCCCTATTTTTGCACGCAACAATATCGAAATTCAACTTGATAAGATGTTGCACCCACAAGTTTCTTTAAAATCTGGTGGTTATCTTGTTATTAATCAAACAGAAGCACTTGTTGCTATTGATGTAAACTCTGGTCGCTCCACCAAAGAATTGTCTGTCGAAAAAACAGCATTACAAACTAATCTTGAAGCTGCAGAAGAAATAGCGCGTCAATTACGTTTACGTGATCTTGCTGGTTTGATTGTTATTGATTTCATTGATATGCTTGAAGAACGTAATGTAAGACTGGTCGAAAAAAAGTTAAAAGAGTGCCTAAAAAGTGATCGTGCTCGTATTCAAGTTGGTCACATTTCACACTTCGGTCTTTTAGAAATGAGTCGTCAACGTATTCGCGTATCGGTTTTAGAAAGTACAACACAACCTTGCCCACATTGCGCGGGAACAGGAAATGTGCGTTCTGAATCATCGATTGCTTTACATGTCATGCGCTCAATTGAAGAATATCTTCTTCGCAATCCGCAACATAATATTACTGTGCGCACACCTGTCACAACAGCACTCTATGTATTAAACCACAAACGCAATATTCTTGTTAATTTAGAAGCGCGCTTTAAGCTTAATATCAGTATTGAAGCAGATGATAGCATTGGAACGCAACACCTCATTATTTCTAAGGGGACAATAGCGGAGGCAGTTTCTCAACCACCGTTAATTGTTGAAGATGATGATAAAGAAGAAGCTAACGACACAATTCTAATAGACAGTGTATCTATCGAAAATAAAATCTCTGTTGAAATGAACCAGAAACATCGGCGTAAAAAGCATCAAGATGAGATTAATGACGATTCTTCTTCCAGCATTCATAAAAAAGACAATACGCTAAATGATGATTCTCGTCGTCGCGGACGTCGTCGTGGACGTCGCGGCGGTCGTCGGAATCAAGAGAATGGTTTTTATCAGCTTCGTATTCCTTATGCAGAACCAGTAGGAGATTTTGCTAAGCAAGCGTTAGAAGAAATTAAAACAGCACATCGTAAACACCGCACTTCAGCTGCTAAATCTGTTCAATTTGAGGAAACAAAAAACGATACACAGCACTTAAATATAGAACGAGATGAAGCTGTAAAAATTGATACGGTTGTAAAACCTAAAAAACGTAAAACACGTTCTTCAAAAGCAATTCAAAATCAACAACCCCTTGAGAACGATCAGAATATAAAAATACTAGAATCTTTGGAAGAAAAGTCTACAACAAGCTCGATACATAAAGCTAAGACAAAAAAAGTGGATAAATCTGCTCATGAGGTGATGAAAAAAAATCCCACAGAAGCTAGAAAATCTACAACACGTAAAACGCGAAAAAAATCACTTTCTCAAAAATCAACACCAACAGAAGAAACATCAGAACAAAAAACTCTAGAAGAAGAACCTGTTAAAGTAGTTGCCTCCAAAATTGAAGAGAAAGCTAGTCATCCTGTTGTCATATCATCAGTTCCTGGCGATGCTCCTAAAACTGGGCGTATTGGTTGGTGGAAACGCAGAAATCCTTCTAAAAATTAAAGTATAAGAAAACCGCCACAAATATTTTGTAGCGGTTTTGATAAGTAAAAAGGGAAAATTTTACGTTTATTATTTTTGTTTAGCTTTTTCCTGCTCGGCGCGCATACGATCTTCAATTTCTTTTTGATTTGATTGAATAGCTTGCTGCAATTTTATTTGTTCTTGTTGAAAATCTTTTTCTTCCATACCAGGGCCTGTGTATGCGGCTGTGAATCCACTAAGAGAAAATTCAATAGGATTAGCTGAACCTCGGTAATTAATTGTGGTTATAACCATTTTTGAACCGCTTTTCATAGTTGCAATAAGCTTATCATCTAAGACATCATTGGCAATACAGCTTGGCCCGTTGCAAATAACATAAGGAATTTTTTTAGAGAAATTATCTCCTATTTGAATATGAACACCTTCTGGCAAAAAACGACCTGTAGGCACTTGAATACCTATACGTTTTTCATTTTGTTTTCCTTTTATTTCAACGAGATTAAAAGCCGTCAAAGGCTGTCCAGTATTTGATAAAACAGTATTCATTGTATTACAAACATCAACATCATGCTGCTTACTACAAACCTTATACCAACCTTGAGATAAAGTCTGTGCACCCGCAGAACTATGGATTGTAAGAAAAAGGGCAGCAGCTCCAACTAATACTGAAACAACAGAACAAATATTTTTATGCGACATGATTAAGTTAGTCCTTTCAACGCGCTTGTACAATAATCCCAACATTAGGAATATTAAATATAATTTTAATCAAGTGTATTAAATTAAACCAATGAAATGACACCCACTTTATGCTTCTTACTGCAAGATAAAGAAAAAAGTCAAATTTGTAGAAAAAAGTTACAAATAGCAAATGAAACTCTTATGCACTCATATACAGCATCCCCCTTGTTTATGGTATTGGTCTTTTATAAAATTTATCCATAAAATACCTTAGTGCAAAGGAATAACGCAAGATCGCATAAACAAATCAATATTGCAATATAATTAAAGTAAACTTCTATGTTATTTTACAGCTCTTATTACTTTAACTTTTGTTATATTTATAATTTTTCTTTTAAGCTATGAAGCTCTAACAGCAGGTATTACAATGCATGGAACTCTCAAATTATGAGATATATTTGAATATTCCCCTTATGTATCCTCCTGATGTGAATCAAAAAGGTAAAGTTACTTATAGTGTGTTAGAACATTTGATGGATTAAATCCATTTTGTCATCCGCAGTTTTAGAACAATCGCAAAGGGACTTTCTCTGATAAAAAAATTTTTTAGTCTTGCTTATGAAACAATAATGGTATGTTCTCGTGATGAAGCTTTTATACTTTTAAGCTCTTGGCAGGAAAAGTTGAACTAAACAATGAGTGCACTGAAATTATTTTTTTCTTAATCTAAAGGCGTGCTTTTTAGATGGAAAACCTATACGTTTTATTCACAATAAAGCTTCTTAAAGATAAAGGAAAACCTCTATATGATGGCTATATGAAATAGATAGAATCCGTTGAAAAAGTTGGAAATTATGGTATTAAAATGCATTTTTACACTCAAAAGATCTTGAATTTCTACTTCTTTTGGCGAGCGTAATGCTTATACTACAAAAACATGCTATTAATATTGATGATTTTGAAAAAATGAATTGAATAAAATTCCAAGAAGCGGTCCTTCTATTATTGAGTATATTGATCCAAGTGAACGAATTATCTATAAATGCAATTCTCATTATTGGGAGTGGAAACTTCCCCTTAATAAAGGGTTGACTAATTTTGATACCACCCAAATCGAATATTTTCGTAATGATATAGCTACACGCTTTGAAGCTTTTAAAAGGAACTTCTGCTGATCTCTTAGGGTTTGTTTTTAATACGAGACAGGCTATTTTAAAAGATGAAAGGATAAGACAAGTTTTATTCGATACTTTTTTCGATTTTACCTTTTCATTTTGAAATAAGAACGTTGATGATAGCCAATATGCGGTTTATAATATTCTTTCTTCTATTGGGAAGCATGATATCATATATTTTCTTGGTAGTTTTACAAAACAAAGGAACAGCTTTCACACTTGAAGGATTACGTGTTATCACGTTCCTTCATACTATTCATTAACTCTTTTTCAAAGTCAGCAAAATCCACTGTCATAGTTTCTTTAATACCCTTTATTAACTCTTGGTCTATTAATTTAATTGCATCTTTTGCCCAGCTAAAATCTTCTGTTTTCCAACCGAAAGATAAAGCTTTACCATCTCATTTATATGTCTCTTATGAAGATATCCCACTTCATAAAAGCGTTGTGATTTCAAATATTTCCGTGCTTTAACTACTTTTTCTCATACTCCCCTACTTCATACTCTTTTGCCCTATGTACTCTGTATACTAAATTGATTTTTTCTTTAGCTAAATCATCTAATTTCAAACTAAGCTTAAACCTCTCGTCAACGAGATCTTTGTGTTCCTGTATAAGTTTATCATGTTCTGTATTAGAAGCGCGGATTTGTGAAAGTGTTCAATCAACAAATGTTTTTTCAATAAACTTTATTCTCTTTTCAACAACTTGCAATCTTTCTTTAATACGCTTGTACTTTTCATCAAGAATTATACCAGAAAGAGATAACTCTGTTAAACTAAACTCAGCATGTGCGTTTTTAAATCCACATATTAAAATTAATAATAAAAAGGCTATAGTTAGCAACTTATGTGATGAAAAAATCATATTACTCTACTTTTTCTTTTACTCCTGAGAAGATTTATAAAAAGCCATTCCATTCTATGTTGGAATCTCTCATTATGACTGTGCTGTTTAAGTTATTTCTTTTATTGTATCAATATGTGTTATATTGAAAAGCTTAAAATGAATACTTCAAGAGTCTTTTTATTTGCAAACTAAAACTTTCGTTTTATAAAAACTCAACACTCAAATATTCCTATGAATATGCTTTAATAAAATGATTTATCGCTTTTAATTATAAAGATAAAATCTAAAAGCAATGTTTCTCTATCATTTCTACAAGCTGTGTCATAATAGTTGCTGCTCCAATAAGTCTCACATCCACTGTAGCCCAATCACGAACCAGAACAATACTCTGATCTGGTCGAATTTTTGCCATCGCGCCTTGTTTTCCAATCCACTGAACAAGAGCAACACTATTTGCAAAATAATTATTGCGAAATTGTATCACCACACCTTTTGGTCCAGCATCTAGTTTTTCTACATGGGCTTTTCGACACAATGTTTTGATATAAAAGACTTTAAGAAGATGTTGAACTTCAAGGGGCAAAGGACCAAAACGATCGATTAACTCAGCTGCAAACTCATCAATTTGTTCTAAATTATCCAATTCCGTCAAACGACGATAAAGTCCCATACGCAGTGACAAATCTGGTACAAAATTTTCTGGTATCATAACAGTTGTACCAAGTGAAATTTGAGGAGACCATTGTTTATCTTCACTTTGTTCTCTATCTTTTAACTCAGTAACAGCTTCTTCAAGCATTTTTTGATACAACTCAAATCCAACTTCTTTAATATGCCCCGATTGTTCTTCTCCTAAAAAATTGCCTGAACCGCGAATATCCATGTCATGACTTGCCAATTGAAAACCAGCTCCCAGCATATCAAGAGACTGTAAAACCTTAAGACGACGATCAGCCGCAGCAGTTAAAACTTTACCAGAAGGAAATGTAAAAAGTGCATAAGCGCGTTGTTTGGAACGCCCTACCCTCCCTCGTAATTGGTAGAGAGCGGCAAGACCAAACATCTCAGCGCGATGTACGATTAATGTATTGGCTGTTGGAATATCAAGACCTGATTCAATAATGGTTGTTGATAGCAGAACATCATATTGTCCATCATAAAATGCATTCATAATGTCATCAAGCTGGCCAGCAGGCATTTGTCCATGAGCAACGACAAATTTGAGTTCGGGAACATGGGTTTTGAGATATTCTTCTACAAAGCCAAGATCAGAAGTACGAGGACAAACATAAAAACTTTGTCCACCACGATAATATTCTCGAAGCAATGTTTCGCGTATAACGAGTGAATCAAAGGGAGTAATAAAAGTACGTACCGCCATCCTATCAATGGGGGGAGTCGTTATCAATGAAAGTTCACGTACCCCCGATAGAGCTAACCCTAAAGTTCGTGGTATAGGAGTTGCGGAAAGCGTAAGGACATGAATATCACTTTTAAGCTCTTTTAAACGCTCTTTGTGCTTTACGCCAAAATGCTGCTCCTCATCAATGATAAGAAGCCCTAGCCGTAAAAAATTAACTGCACCGCTTAATAAGGCGTGTGTTCCAATTACAATATCGATTGTACCATCTGAAATACCCTTTTTGACTTGTGCAAGTTCTTTAGCTTTTACCAGTCTTGAAGCATGACCAATTTTAATGGGTAAACCTTGAAAACGTGAAATAAAAGTTTTGTAATGCTGTCGTGAAAGCAGAGTTGTTGGTACAACAACAGCAACCTGATATCCATTCAAAGCTGCAACAAAAGCACTTCGAATAGCAACCTCTGTTTTTCCAAAACCAACATCACCACAAATCAAGCGATCCATTGGTTTTCCTGAAGCTAAATCGTCTAGAACAGCATCAATCGCATCCATCTGATCTTCTGTTTCTTCATAAGGAAAACATGCAACAAACTCATCAAATGGTCCTATTGGTGGAACCAAAACAGGCGCCGAACGCATAGCGCGCTCTGCAGCTATACGAATCAACTGACCAGCCATTTCTAATAAATGTTTTTTAAGTCGTGTTTTTCGTGCTTGCCAAGCAACTCCCCCTAATTTGTCTAATATTACATCTGTTCCATCCGATCCATAACGTGAAAGAAGTTCGATATTTTCAACAGGTAAAAAGAGTCGATCACCGCCAGCATATTTAATTTCAAGACAGTCTCGTAAAATTCCAGTTGTCGTGATGGTTTTAAGACCCACAAATTGTCCAATACCATGGTCAATATGCACAACCATATCACCAGAATTTAAAGTCGCAATTTCAGCAATAAAATTTGTATTCTGTTTACGCCGTTTTGGTGATCTTATTAATCGATCACCGAGAATATCTTGTTCTGTTATGATAGCAAAATCTTCGGTTTCAAAACCATGTTCTATCATTATTACAGCTGCTAGTATAAAATCAGGCGGTGTTGCGCTAACAGTTTGTAATGATTTTACAACATCTATTTTTTTCAATCCATGTTCTTCAAGAACTTGCACTAAACGATTGAGAGATCCCTCACTCCAGCAAGCTAAAAGCACCCTCTTACCAGCAGTGCGCAATGAAGCAATATGATGAACAACACTTGAAAAAACATTTTTCTCTTGCGCATTACGTTCCTTTACAAAATCATACCCCAATTTAACATTTGCATGAATAACAGTTTGTTCAAAAGTTTGTGGAATATTAAAAGGCGTAAAATCAACACGCTGGCCAGATTGTTGTGCACATTTTAAAACACGCTCTGGTGTTAAATAGAGAAGATGAGGCTCTATCGGATGATAAGAAGTAGAAGCTTCTTTATCATTTTCACGTTCTTTGCGTGCATTATAATAATCTTCAATAAGACGATAACGCTCAGTGAGCACTTCTTCTATGAGATGTTCAAAAACAATAGGTAAATCGCCACAATGATCAAAAAAGGTGTCAAGATTTTCATAAAAAAATGGTAACCAATGTTCCATACCAGCAAAGCGCCGCCCTTGAGAAAGAGCTTCATAAAGCATGTTGTTTTTTTGTGAGACACCAAATGTACGGATATAATTGCTTTTAAAGCGGTTTATGCACTCAGGGGTGAGAACAACTTCACTCATGGCGTGTAGCAAAAACTCAGTTTTTTTATTTGTTGTTCTTTGTGTTTCTGAATCAAATACACGTATGGTTTCTAGGGTATCGCCAAAAAAATCAAGCCGCAAAGGCTCAACATTAACGGGAGAAAAAATATCAAGAATTCCTCCTCTTACAGCAAATTCACCAACATCTCGAATAACTGTAACACGCTCAAAACCATTGCATTCGAGAGATTGAATTAAATGCCCCATATTCATAGATTGTCCAACACGTGCGTGAATTATCTGACTCTCAATCATTTCACGTGGAGGTAATTTTTGCATAATCGCATTTGCTGTTGTTAATATAATTGCAGGACGTGGATTCTGACGCAAATTCGCTATATGTGTTAACGTTGATAATCGATGTGCTGTGATAGAAATTCCCGGTGATACACGATCATAGGGTAAACAATCCCATGCCGGAAATTGAAGTACAGACAGATTTGGCTCAATAAAATTTAAAACTTGCTGTAAATGAGCAATTTTTGTTCCGTCACGGACAACATAGATAAGTGGTTTATTTTGTGCAATTTCTGAACGCAATTTAACAAGCGCAAAAGCTTCAAATCCATCAGTAATTCCATCAAAGATCATAGGAGTAGAAATATGTTTGGGAATAACAATTTTTTTAAATATTGGCATTGGGATCAATTTAATTTTATGTAAACATGATAATTTACAATGTCACGAAAAAGCGGACTGTCTATCTCAGAGGGAGGTAAAATCTCTCCTGTAATCCACGTCAATAAATCGCGATCATCAAAAGACATAATATACTCAAGTTCAGAAACCATTTTATCAGTCATCTCAGCAATATGGGTATCCACATAGTGTCCAAAAATGAGATCCATTTCACGAATACCGCGGTGCCATGCACGAAAAACCAACCGGCGACGACGCACGTCCAGTGGATTTTTGTCAACGACAAAAACTGTCATAAAAGTCTCCTTGAATTAAGTAAACAGTGATATAGATGGAGTTTTCAATTTGTGGAATAAATTTTGTACCTTAACTTAAAGAAGTTCAATAATCTTTTTGTCTTTAAGCGTAATTCGGCGATGCATTTGTTTTGCCAAAGCGTAATTATGTGTTGCAATAAGAGCAGAAAGACCAGATTGACGAACAAGCACTGATAAAGCTTGGAAGACATAAGCTGAAGTTACAGGATCAAGATTTCCTGTAGGCTCATCAGCCAAAAGAACCGAAGGACCATTTGCTACTGCACGTGCAATAGCAACACGTTGTTGTTCCCCACCGGAGAGTTCCGATGGACGATGATTTGCGCGATGAGAAATACGTAGATATGTTAACAATTTAAGTGCACGATCTTCTGCTACAGATTTTTTAAATCCTGCTATCATTTGCGGTATCATAACATTTTCTAAAGCCGTAAATTCTGGAAGCAAGTGATGAAATTGATAGACAAAACCGATATCATGTCGTCTTATAGCTGTTCGCTCACTATCAGAGCGCTTTGCACAAGAAATTCCTCGTAATCTCACATCACCAGCCGTTGGTTTTTCCAATAATCCAGCAATATGAAGAAGTGTTGATTTTCCAGCACCAGATGGTGCAACAAGAGCTACAAGTTCTCCACGATTAAGGATAAAATTTGCTTTATCTAAAATAATAAGCGGTTTTTGACTCTCAAAAAAATGTTGTTCAATCTCTACAAGCTCTAAAATAGCTGTCATTATTCATACCTTAAAGCTTTTACAGGATCTAGCTTAGCAGCGCGCCATGCTGGAATGAGTGCAGCGAGAAATGATAAAAATAAAGCCATAACAGCAACTAAGACTGTCTGCCTCCAATCAATTTGTGCAGGCAGTTTTGTTAAAAAGTAAAGTTGAGGATTAAAAACATCGACATTAAATAACCAAGAGACAAAATCTTGAATATGATTGATATTCGCGCTGGCTATGACACCCAAAATTAAGCCCAACATTGTTCCAATAAACCCAATCATCATACCAGTGACAATAAAGATACGCATAACCCCACTTTTTTGTGCACCCATCGTGCGTAAAATTGCAATATCATGGCTTTTATCTTTTACAAGTATAATCAATCCTGAAATAATATTTAAAGCAGCGACGAGAACAATAAGAGAAAGAATGAAAAACATAACATTCCGTTCAATCTGCAAGGCAGAAAAAAAAGCCTGATTGCGCTCGCGCCAATCAATTAAATAGATTTGTTGATTAACGGCTTTCTCTATAATTGGTTTTATTTGATCAACAGAATCAGGATTATTGAGAAACAATTCTAAAGATTGAACCTTATCTCCTAAATTAAAAAACATTTGTGCTTCATGAAGAGGCATAAAAACAAATATTGAATCATATTCAGACATACCAACTTCAAAAATAGCGCTTACTTTATAGGACTTAACACGTGGTGTAACTCCAAAAGGAGTGGCATCACCATCTGGAGTAATAATACGAAGATAACGCCCAACGGTAAGCCCTAGTTTTGTTGCCAAACCACTTCCAATTGCAACACCTTCTTCTTTATCAAATTGAGCAAGCGAACCTAACTTAATATTTTGAGATACTGTTTTAAGTTTTTCTAAATCTTGTTTACGCATTCCACGAACTAACGCACCAGATCCTCCTTCAAGTTCACCTTGAACAAGCGCTTGCCCCTCAACAACAGGCAAAGAAAATTTTACACCATTCACAGATTCTAGAGAAGAAATAAGAGTTTTATAATCAGAAAAACCAGAATGAACTGCTTGAACTATAAGGTGCCCATTCATACCGAGAATACGATTGAGAAGTTCTGTCCGGAAACCATTCATCACTGCCATAACGACAACGAGAGCAAAAACTCCTAACATAATTCCAATGAGAGAAATGATTGAAATAACAGAGGCAACGACGTGTTTTTTATTGGGAATCATATAACGAAAAGCAATCATCCACTCATAAGACGAAAACCATTTGCTGCTCAACCTCTTCATAACATTGCCTATAAACTGACAGAAAATTGTTTGAGTATATCTTCAACCGTTAGAGATTTTTTAACACCCGTTTTTCGATCTTTCATTTCAACTTCATTCTTTGCGATGCTTTTAGGTCCAACAATAATTTGTGTTGGCAAACCAATTAAATCCATCGTTGCAAATTTCGATCCAGGACGTTCATTTCTGTCATCTAATAATGAATCAAAACCAGCACGTGTTAATCCCTGATAGAGAGTCTCACATGCATGCGTACAATTTTTATCCTCTGGTTTCATATTGATAATACCAAAATCGAATGGTGCCATAGACTTTGGCCAAATAATACCATTTTCATCATGAGAAGCTTCAATAACAGCCGCAACAAGACGCGAAGGTCCAATGCCATAAGACCCCATAGAGACAACATGCTCTTTTCCATCTTGTCCCATAACTTTTGCTCCCATTGGAGCGGAATATTTAGTGCCAAAGTGGAAAATATGCCCTACTTCAATACCACGTGCGGAAAGACGGTTCTTTTCAGGAACTTTAGCCCACTCTTCTTCATTATGCATTTCCTCTGTTGCTGCATAAAAAGATGTCCACTGTTTAACAATATCAGTTAAAACAGCTTTATCATTAAAGTCGATTGAACTGTGTGGAACTGAAAGTTCAAGAAATTGTTTATCACAGAATATCGCACTCTCCCCTGTTTCCGCCAAAATAATAAATTCATGACTGAGTTCACCACCAATCGGACCTGTATCAGCACGCATGGGAATTGCTCTTAAGCCAAGACGAGAAAAAGTACGTAAATAAGCAATAAACATACGATTATAAGATGTTTGAGAACCTTCATAATCAAGATCAAAAGAATAAGCATCTTTCATTAAAAACTCTCGTGAACGCATCACCCCAAAACGAGGACGGATTTCATCACGAAATTTCCATTGAATATGGTATAAATTGAGCGGAAGATCTTTGTAAGAACGAATATAGGAACGGAAAATATCTGTTACCATTTCTTCATTTGTCGGACCATAAAGTAAATCACGCTTTTGACGATCTTTAATGCGGAGCATTTCCAAACCATAATCATCATAACGACCACTTTCACGCCAAAGATCTGCAGATTGAATTGTAGGCATTAATATTTCTATAGCACCAGCACGTTCTTGCTCTTCTCGAATAATTTTACAAACTTTATCAAGGACTTTTTTACCTAAAGGCAGCCAAGAATAAATTCCCGATGTTTGTTGACGAATCATACCTGCACGCAACATAAATCGATGAGAAACAATCTCTGCTTCCTTAGGATTCTCTTTTAAAAGTGGAAGAAAATATTGAGAAAGACGCATTGAAATAATTAACTCCTAATCAGTCCCATCACATTGAAACAATTTAAATAGTGTATATGCTCATCTATAGCTCTATTCCGAATGCTTGCAACCATAACAATCATATTATTGAAAAATTTATGTATTCCATTCCCTGTTAAGTTTATTTTTTGCAATAAAATAATCGTATCATTCTTTTCTCTCTTTCTTTCATTAAAAAGAAAATAACATAATATTAAAATGCTTTATTTTGACCGATGTAAAAAAACTGTACAGACAGGCTTTTTTTGCCAAACCTCATGAACGGCTGCTCTCACTGCACGCCGTGTTGCTTCTCGAATAAGTTCATTATTTTTTCGTTTAATAAGTGGAATACTATAAACCGTGTTTTCTATAATATCTAATAGAATAGCTTTCAAATTCTCCCCTTTTCCATTACTTTCAGGGAGCCCAAATGTGGTTAAACCTATATCATCAAGCAATTCATGTTTGCTATTCATATGGAGAGAAACAGCAACATAACCAGCGTAACTTAATTTGCGACGTTCACGAATTCCTAATTCGTCCTCATTCCCAATAAGACAACCATCTTTATAGATGCGACCAACAGGAGCTTGATCAATGACTGCCACTGGCTCTGGTGTAAGACGTAACACATTACCATTTCTAATTTCAGAAACAATTTTAATACCTGCTTGACGCGCTAAAGTTGCCTGAGCGGTGAGGTGTATTGCCTCTCCATGTACAGGAACAAGTATCTGTGGCTTTAGCCAATCATACATTTGTAAAAGCTCTGAACGACGGGGATGACCTGAAACATGAACGAGAGCGTGCTCATTCGTAATAACTTTAATTCCCATATCGATAAAACGATTTTGTATCTCAATAATAGCTTTTTCATTTCCTGGTATACTACGAGACGAATAAACAACAGTATCACCAGCAGAAAGTGCCATATTTCTCATTTCATTGCGTGATAGCTTTGCTAAGGCAGCACATGATTCTCCTTGGCTACCTGTCACAATTAAAACAATATCTTTTCGTGAAATATATCCATAATCATCTTCTGTAACAAAAGGAGCTAAATCATTCATATAACCGAGCTCTTGCGCAACCAGAATACTCCGCTTTAACGAGCGTCCAACAATAAGAACTTTGCGCCCAACAGATTCGGCAGCAAGAGCGATTGAATGTATCCGACCAATATTAGATGAAAAAGTTGCTATTGCAACGCGCCCCTCAGCTTTCAAAAAAATTTCAGAAAGACTCGTCTGAACTTGCTGCTCTGATGGTGTGATACCATCCCGACACGCATTCGTGGAATCACAAAGCAATGCTAACACACCTTTATTGCCTAAAATGCGAAACCGTTTTTCATCCGTTATAGCTCCAAGCGAAGGCGTATGATCAATTTTCCAATCACCAGTGTGAATCACGGTACCTAAGGATGTTGTAAGAGCTAAGGATACAGCTTCTGGAATTGAATGGTTAACGGCAATAGCTTCGATAGCAAAAGCTCCCACCTGAAAACAATCACCAGATTGAAAAATATTGAGTGGAATTTTATAAGATTCAAAATCTGATTGCTTTTTGCTTTCCAATAAGCCTGCTGTAAAAGAAGTACAGTAAAGTGGAACTTTAAGCTTTGGCCATAGATCAAGAACAGCCCCATAATGATCTTCGTGAGCATGTGTCAAAATAAGACCACGCACATTATGTTTTTCACTTTCCAAAAAGCGAATATCAGGTAAGATAAGATCTGTTCCTGGTAATTCAGGACCAGCAAAACTTACTCCCATATCAACAATGAGCCATTCACGAGAATTTTGTGGTCCAAATCCATAAGCAGCCAAATTCATCCCTATCTCACCTACCCCTCCCAAAGGCAAAAAAACCAATTCATTCTCATTGGCTACAACCATAAACATCTCCTAAATCATTAAGATAATCTGATGGTGAAATAAAATTTTCATAAATTAATTAACGACCTGCATGAGCAGAAACAGCTAAACCAAAATGAACATCCCCAGCCGTTATAATGGCTTGCTGACCATTTTTTTGTTTTATGATACAGTTAAAATCACTATCAAGACCATCAAAAATACCCTCAATGATTTTTTCATCATTGACTATTTTAGCATGCTGTCCAAGATGAGCAGAATAGAAAAGCCATTTTTCGCGGATGAAATCACATCCTCTTGGTTGTTTCCAAAGAAGATAATTTTTAGCAAAACACTCCGTCAGAACTGTAAATAACTGCTCTGTTTCAACAAACAAACCAATATTATTCAAACTGGAAGTAGGATACGGCGCATCCTCATAATGATATTTTACATTTATTCCAATACCAATAACCAATGCATACTGTTGTGAAGGCAATTTAAAAATCTCGAGCAAAACTCCAGAACTTTTAGCTCCTCCTAACAAAATATCATTTGGCCATTTTACGCTAACGATATTGTTCGTTTGTTCTTCACCTTTTACAAATTGTTTTATTGCTTCTACCACACTTATTCCAGCAACAAAACCAAATTGAGCAGCTGTTTGATGAACAATATCATCAATTAACAAAAGACTAGAATAAAGGTTCCCTTTTGGACTAGACCATGTCCTTCCTCTTCTTGCTCTTCCCTGTGATTGTTTTTGTGCAACAACCCAGAGCTTCCCCTGATGACCAGCTTGTGCTTTTTGTTGGGCAATAAGATTTGTTGAATCAACACTTTCGTATGATTCAACAGTGTATCCTTGTTTTTGTGCAAAATCTGATAAAATATAAACCATATTCATTAAAACAATGCGACCGCTATTTTTTCTGCTAACTCAGCGAACCAAACTCCAAAAAGCGTATAAAATAAAATGAATAATGCAGAAAGACCGAGACAAAGTTGAAGCTCATTCGGTAAAGTAATAAAATGCGCTTTTGCTTCATCAAACCATATAATTTTAATGATTCGCAAATAGTAAAAAGCTCCCACAACAGAGGCTATCATCCCAACGACAGCAAGGGGAGTAAGTCCAGCATGAACAGCAGCAGAAAATGTATACCACTTTCCAAAAAAACCGGCCATGGGTGGAATACTAGCCAAAGAAAAAAGTTGTATAGTCATCACAACAGCCATAAATGGATGCGTTTTTACTAACCCTGAGAGATCATAAATATTTTCGACATTTCCACCACTAGAGCGCATACCAAGAATAAAAGCAAACGAGCCAAGTGTCATGCCAAGATAAATAGTCATGTAAAGAATAACACTTTTTATCCCAAGCATATCTCCAGCAGCTAAACCCACAAGCGCATACCCCATATGACCGATTGATGAATAAGCCATTAAACGTTTAATATTATTCTGGCCAATTGCCGCGAATGCACCAAGTATCATTGATGCAATGGCCATGAATACCAAAATTTGCTGCCATGCAGGCATAGAACCGTCAGAATTACTGAGCGGTATAAAAGTCATAACAATAACACGAATAATTAATGCCATCGCAGCAACTTTAGGAGCACCAGAAAAAAATGCTGTAATCGGTGTTGGTGCTCCTTCATAAACATCAGGTGTCCACATATGAAAGGGAACTGCAGAAATTTTGAAAGCCAAACCGGCTAAAATAAAAACAATTCCAAAAATAATTCCCAATTGTAAATTTTTACCTTTTAAAGCAAGAGCAATTTCGTGAAAACCAATTTGACCCGTAAAACCATAAAGCAAAGAAATGCCATAGAGCAATAATCCTGAAGATAATGCCCCTAAAACAAAGTATTTTATACCTGCTTCAGAAGATTTTACGTTATCACGATTGATTGCAGCTAAAACATATAAAGCTAAAGATTGTAATTCTAACCCCATATAAAGCGATAACATATTACCCGCTGAAATCATCAGCATCATGCCAAGAGTTGCCAAAAGAACAAGAACAGGAAATTCAAATATATCGAACTTTTGTGAACTGGTAAAACTAACAGACATAATAAGAGCAAAAAGCGCTCCAATAAGCGTTAAGATTTTCATATAACGACCAAAAGAATCGATAATGAGCGCATTAGTTTGAAATAAGCCACTTTTGGGAAAAACGGTAATAATCACAATGGTTGCAATAAGGAGAGCAATGGTCAAACCCGTTACTGTTAAAGAGGAACGTGCATTAGAATAAACACCAATCAAAAGTAAGACTACTGCTCCTAATGCTATTAAAATTTCTGGAAGAATTAATACCAATTGAGCTATGATTTCAGTTTGCATGAGCATTCTTCCCTTATCTAGTGCAATTTATTGATGAGGGCTTCTACGGAAAACGCCGTTGCTTTAAATATAGGCGTTGGATAGATACCAAAAAATATTGTAAGAACAACCATCGGATAAAGAATAATTTTTTCTCTTACAGAAAGATCCATAAGAACCTTTAAATTCTCTTTATCTAAGGAACCAAAAACTACACGCCGATAAAGGTAGAGTGCATAGGCAGCTGATAAAATAACGCCAGTTGTAGCAAAAACAACAATCAATTTATTGACTTGAAAAACGCCTATTAAGGTTAAAAATTCACCAAAAAATCCTGAACTCCCCGGTAAGCCAACATTTGCCATAGTGAAAATTAAGAAAACAACAGCATATTTAGGCATGTTATTCACTAAACCGCCAAAAGCGGAAATTTCGCGTGTATGTAGACGGTCGTAGATAACTCCAACACAAAGAAATAAAGCTGCTGAAACAATTCCATGCGAGAGCATCTGATAAATAGCACCTTGAATACCCTGCTCATTGGCCGCAAAAATGCCCATCGTTACATATCCCATATGTGCTATTGAGGAATAGGCAATCAGTTTTTTTATGTCATTTTGAACAAGAGCAACCAATGATGTATAAATAATAGCGATAAGCGATAATATGAAAACCAGCAGAGCAAGATCAGCTGAGGCAATAGGAAACATCGGTAAAGAAAAACGAAGAAAACCATATCCACCTAATTTGAGCAAGACACCGGCTAAAATAACCGAACCAGCTGTGGGCGCTTCTACGTGAGCATCAGGGAGCCATGTATGGACCGGCCACATTGGCATTTTGACCGCAAAAGAAGCAAAAAAGGCAAGCCACAACCATATCTGCATATGTGCAGGAAACTGATAAGTTAATAAAGTTGGTATATCAAGTGTTCCAGCTTTCCAATACATAGCCATAAGGGCAACCAGCATAAGTACTGAACCAAGTAAAGTGTAAAGGAAAAACTTTATACTTGCGTAAACACGACGTGCCCCCCCCCAAACACCTATAATAATAAACATTGGAATAAGGCTGCCTTCAAAAAAAATATAAAACAACATTGCATCAAGAGCGCAAAAAACCCCAATAATTGCAACTTCAAGAAGAAGAAAAGCAATCATATAGGCTTTTAATCTATCTTTAACATTCTCCCAACTTGCTAAAATACAGAATGGCAAAAGAAATGCTGAGAGAACGACAAAAAGGATAGAGATACCATCAACTCCCATATGATAGCTAATACCTCCTCCTAACCAATTGGATTTCTCAATCATCTGAAAACGAGCGTCTTTACAATCAAAACCTGCCCAAATAATTAAGGAAATAATAAAAACAAACACAGTCGTAAAAAATGCTACATTGCGTATATTATGTCGCGCTGCCTCGCTATCGTCTTTGATAAAAAAAATCAGAAGTACACCAACAAGCGGCAAAAATGTAACCGTAGAAAGAATAGGCCAATCGGTCATCAGTTTACGCCCCCGATCATCATCCATGTGATCAGCAATGCAATACCTATAAGCATCGCAAATGCATAGTGATAAAGATAGCCTGTCTGCATCCGAACAACTCTATCTGTAATATCAACAACACGTGCTGCAATACCATTCGGACCTAGACCATCAATAATCTTACCGTCTCCCACTTTCCAAAGAAAGAAACTCACTTTGAAAGCAGAACGAACAAATAGAAAGTGATATAATTGATCAAAATACCATTTTTGGTAAAGAAAATTATACACTCTCGGCATAACTCCAGCTAATTTTTTAGGAAGAGAAGGAAAAGAAATATAGAATAAATAGGCTACTATAAATCCAAGAATCATCGCTATAAATGGCGACCATTTTACCAAATTGGACACAGTATGAACCTCATGAAGAATGTGATTATGGTCGCTTGTAAACAATGCACCTTTCCAAAAAGCATCATATAGGTCACCCAAAAAATAAGGTTGAAAAACGACACCAGCAAATATTGCTCCAATGGATAAAATAAAGAGTGGAATCAACATAACGGGGGGCGATTCATGAACATGGTGCATCACATCAACCGTCGCTCGTGGTTTACCGTGAAATGTCATAAATATAAGCCGCCATGAATAAAAACTTGTCAATAAGGCAGCAAAAACAAGAAGATAGAAAGCATATCCTGAAGCAATATTATGTGATGCAAAAACGGACTCGATAATTGCATCCTTGGAGAAAAAACCAGCAGTTCCGAAAAGTGTTCCTGGAATTCCAACACCTGTCAATGCAATGGTTCCTATCATCATCATCCAATAAGTTCCCTTTATATGCTTGCGTAAGCCGCCCATTCTTCGCATATCTTGTTCATCAGATATGGCATGAATTACAGAGCCCGCACCAAGAAATAATAAAGCTTTAAAAAAAGCATGCGTAAAAAGATGAAAAACAGCTGCTCCATAAGCTCCAACACCTAATGCAACAAACATATAACCAAGTTGTGAACATGTAGAATATGCAATAACACGCTTAATATCATTCTGCACCAACCCTACAGTTGCTGCAAAAAACGCAGTGGTAGCTCCAACAATAATAATCACTGTCAAAGCAATAGAAGAAAGTTCAAAAATAGGTGACATACGCGCAACCATAAAGACGCCAGCCGTTACCATTGTTGCTGCATGAATAAGCGCAGATACAGGAGTTGGCCCCTCCATAGCATCAGGAAGCCATGTATGTAAAAGAAATTGTGCGGATTTTCCCATCGCACCAATAAACAATAAAAGACACGTAACAGTAATGGCCGTTTGTCCATTAATCTGCCAACCTAAAAATGTTATATTTTGTATAAAGCTTTTGTCTGCAGCTTTTGTAAAAATAGAGGCAAAATCAACCGATTGAAACAGAACAAAAATGCTAAAGATTCCTAAGAGAAAACCAAAGTCTCCAACACGATTAACCACAAAAGCTTTCATTGCAGCTTTATTGGCAGAATCTCGCTGAAACCAAAAACCAATGAGCAAATAAGAAGCAAGCCCCACACCTTCCCATCCAAAAAACATCTGTATCAAGTTATTGGATGTGACCAACATAAGCATCATAAATGTAAAGAGAGAAAGATAAGAAAAAAAACGAGATCTTGAAGGATCATGATGCATATAACCAATTGAGTAAATATGCACTAATGCCGAAACACTATTCACAACAACAAGCATGACAGCTGTTAATGTATCAATATGTAAAGCCCAATCAAAAGTTAAACCACCAACAGTTAGCCAATGTAATACCAAGACATCATTTACTGGAACATGACCAAGCGCAACCTTAAAAAAGGCTATCCACGATAATATGGCAACGATCACCATAAAGCTACATGTCACCAACTCATTAACGCGATCTCCTATAGTTTTTCCCCCTAGTGCAGCAATTAAAAAGCCCAAAAGTGGAAGAAAGACAATTGTGTAATACATTATCGGTTAGCCTTTCATTACATTAACATCTTCAACCGCAATAGAACCACGATTACGGAAAAAAACGACAAGAATTGCTAGACCAATTGCAGCTTCAGCAGCTGCTACCGTTAAGATAAATAAAGCAAATATCTGACCAACAAGATCATGAAGAAATGCTGAAAATGCAACAAAATTGAGATTAACTGAAAGCAATATAAGCTCAATGGACATCAAGATAATAATCACATTCTTTCTATTGAGAAAAATGCCAGCAATACCAATCGTAAACATCAAAGCAGAAACAATGAGATAATGTGTAATGTCAATGTGCATAGCCCCCCCTTAAATGCCTTTGCCTGATTCAACTTGTTTGATTTCAATTGCATTTTCTACTGATCGAGAAACTTGCACGGCAATAGATTGTCTCTTAACACCTGACTTATGACGAAGTGTCAAAACAATCGCACCAATCATTGCAACCAATAAAATTATTCCAGCAATTTGAAAATAGAAAACATAATCCGTATAAATAATATCGCCTAATGCCTGTGTATTTGTTCGCTGCACTAAATCTGGCATTGGTTGCGTAATATGTGTTCTAAGAACTGGAGAAAAACGACCACTCACAAAAACAACAATCAATTCCACAGCAACAATGCCCCCAACAAGAGCTCCAATAGGAGCATATCGAAGTGCACCACTTTTTAATTCAGCAAAATCAACATCAAGCATCATAACCACAAACAAAAATAAAACTGCCACAGCACCAACATAAACAACAAGCAGAATAAGCCCCAAAAATTCTGCCCCTGCAAGCAAAAATAAAGCCGCAGCATTAAAAAATGCCAATATTAAAAATAAAACTGAATGCACAGGATTGCGTGCTGTAATAACAATCAGTGCACTTAAAAGCATAATAAAAGCGAATAAATAGAAAAATGCCACCGCTAGATCTGTTAGCACAGGCTTCTCCTCAATTAATCAAAAAATTGGTATAAAACTTCATACCAGATTAAAATTTATCAGAAAATTATCCGACACCTCACTCGAGGATACACTTAACGATAAGGTGCGTCCATCAATATATTTCGAGCAATTTCTCGCTCCCAACGATCTCCATTCATTAAAAGTTTTTCTTTATCATAATAAAGTTCTTCACGTGTTTCTGTTGCAAACTCAAAATTTGGCCCTTCTACAATAGCTTCAACTGGACAAGCTTCTTGACAAAAACCACAATAAATACACTTAACCATATCTATATCATAACGGACAGTTCTCCGTGTACCATCATTGTGCCGCGGCCCTGCTTCAATTGTAATAGCTTGTGCAGGACAAATCGCTTCACATAATTTACAGGCAATACAGCGCTCTTCACCATTTGGATAACGACGTAGCGCATGTTCACCACGGAAACGTTGAGAAACAAAACCTTTCTCATAAGGATAATTAATCGTAGGCTTTGGTGCAAAAAATTGACGCATTGCTAAGAAAAAAGCGCTCACAAATTCCAAGAGAAGAAGTGACTTTGCTGCCTGAATAAGACCTGACATCAGTAAAACCTCCTCTTAAACAAAACCAGTATACTTTAAAAAAGCAGCGGTTATCACAACCATTGCTAATGAAAGTGGAAGAAAAACTTTCCAACCAAGCCGCATAAGCTGATCGTAACGATAACGTGGAACAAATGCTTTAACCATAGCAAACCCAAAAAATACAAAGCAAACTTTTAAAACAAACCAAATGACTCCAGGAACCCAATTAAGCCACAAAACATCCAAGGGAGGTAACCAACCACCTAAAAACAAAATAGTTGTCAAAGCGCACATTAAAACAATAGCAACATACTCACCAAGGAAAAAAAGCATGTAAGGTGTTGAAGAGTATTCAACCATGTGACCAGCAACAAGTTCAGATTCTGCTTCCACTAAGTCAAAGGGTGGACGATTTGTCTCTGCAAGTGCAGAAATAAAAAATATAATAAACATTGGAAAAAGAACGAGCCAATTCCAATCAAGAAAACTGCTAAAAGGAAGACCAAGAGTCGTTCCAAATCCGTGACTTTGTTTCTGTACAATTGTTGTAAGATCCAATGAACCACTTACTAAAATGACAGTTACAAGCACAAAGCCAATAGAAACTTCATAAGAGACCATCTGTGCTGCTGAACGAAGAGCTCCTAAAAAAGGATATTTCGAATTTGATGCCCACCCTCCCATAATAACGCCATAAACTTCCAAAGAAGAAATAGCCAAAATATAAAGCAAACCAACATTAATCTTTGCGACTTCCCAGCCTTCATTAACGGGAATAACAGCCCAAGTTGATAAAGCAAGCGTAGCGGAAATAAAAGGCGCTAACAGAAAAACACCCTTATTAGCACCAGCAGGGATAATAGGCTCCTTAACAACAAATTTAATTAAATCTGCAAAAGATTGTAACAATCCCCACGGACCAACAACATTTGGACCACGCCGCAATTGTACTGCTGCCCAAATTTTTCTATCTGCGTAAAGAAGATAAGCAACCAAGAGAAGAAGAACAACTAAAAGCAGGAGGGTTTTTCCAACTATAATGAGTAATGGCAATAGCCAAGTCATAAAGAAATCATACATCATTATACCTTTTCCTCTGCCCTTACTCTACAGCTTGTGTAGCACGGTCTTTTGCAAGACATGAACATTCCGCCATAATTGCAGAAGCACGTGCTATTGGATTTGTCAAATAAAAGTCTTTAACCATAGAAGTAAATGTTCGCATCTCTAGAGCAACCATTTGCGTACTAAGATCTTTAAGATTATCTATACAGGAAGGTATTATATCATCAATGGCACAAAGATGTGGATAATCCTTAAACAAGCGCTGTCTTAATTGAAAAAGCGAATCAAAAGGAAGCTTACGCCCTAAAACATCCGATAAAGCACGTAAAATAGCCCAATCTTCTTTTGCTTCACCTGGGGCAAATCCTGCCCGATTTGTCATTTGAACACGTCCTTCTGTATTCACATAAAGTCCTGATTTTTCAGTGTAAGCTGATGCAGGCAAAATAACATCAGCAGCATGCGCACCATAATCACCATGGCTACCAATATAAATTGTAAAAGCTTTTGTATTGGCTAATTTTACTTCATCAGCACCAAGCAAAAATAAAACCTCACAGGTTTTAATGATATTTGCAACCCCAAGTTTAGAAGTAAAACCTATGTCCAATCCTCCAACAGCCGAAGCTGCATTGTGAAGAACACCAAAGCCATTCCATTCCTCACTAAGAGCTCCAACACTATAAGCTAATTTTGCAAGGCTTTTTAAAACAGATAAGCCTTCTTCACCTGAAACAGCACCCTCACCGATAAGAATAAGTGGCCTCTTGGCTTCTTTTAACACATTTAAAAAGGCATCCTCTCCACGAATAAGTGCACTCAATGCATCCGTACCAGCTCCAAGATATGAATACGAATAGCGTAAATCGACCTTCTCTCCAATGAGAGCGATAGGAAAGCGTCCCATTCGTTGGCGTTTTAGAATACGTGCATTCAAAACAGCTGCTTCATAGCGCGGATTAGAGCCCACGATAAGCAACGCATCAGCTTGCTCAATACCTGCAATTGTCGGATTGAAAATATAACTTGAACGTCCCAATTCAGGAGATAAAGCCATGCCTCTTTGACGGAAATCAAATAATTTTGAATCCAATGAAAGCAGCAATGTTTTAAGTGCATACATTTCCTCAACAGAAGCAAGATCTCCAGCAATCGCTCCAATTTTTTCTGGTAAGGTTTTAGAAATCACCATTTTAATTTTTGCAAAAGCTTCCGTCCAACTTACAGGTTGGAGCTTTCCGTCTTTGCGTACATATGGCTTATCAAGCCGTTGCGTGCGTAATCCATCCCAAATAAAACGCGTCTTATCAGAAATCCACTCCTCATTTACCTCTTCGTTTGTACGCGGCATAATCCGCATAACTTCACGACCGCGGCTATCAATGCGAATAGCACTACCAAGCGCATCCATCACATCAATCGACTCCGTCTTAACCAATTCCCATGGACGGGCATGAAATGCATAAGGTTTTGAAGTTAAAGCCCCTACCGGACAAAGATCAATAACATTTCCCTGCAATTCAGATGTCATTGCTTTTTCAAGATATGTTGTAATTTCAGCATCTTCACCACGACCAATCAAACCAAGTTCAGAAATACCTGCAACTTCCGTCGTAAAACGAACACACCGCGTGCAATGGATGCATCGTGTCATAACAGTTTTTACAAGTGGCCCAATATATTTATCTTCGACAGCTCGCTTATTTTCTGTATACCGAGAACAGTCCCGTCCATAGAGCATTGCTTGATCTTGAAGATCGCATTCTCCTCCTTGATCACAGACAGGACAATCTAAAGGATGGTTGATGAGGAGAAACTCCATGACACTTTCACGTGCTTTTTTAACCATCTTTGTATTGGTAAAAATTTCTGGCACTTCGCCATTAGGCCCTATTCGTAAATCACGAACCCCCATAGCACAAGAAGCCTGAGGTTTCGGAGCTGCTCCCTTGACCTCAACCAAGCACATGCGACAATTTCCAGCAATTGATAAAGATTCATGAAAACAAAAACGCGGCACCTCAGCACCAGCCGCTTCTGCTGCCTGAAGCAACGTATAGTAATCAGGGACTTCAATCTCTTTACCATCAACCTTAATATTTATCATCATTCATCCAGCCTGCGGATAATCCACTTAAAACTTGCATTCCGTTGCTCTTAAAACAAAATCCTCTATCCAACTGCTTCCAAAGCAATATTTTTTCTTTGAACGACATTTCGCGTATACTCATCAATTCTACGCTCGATTTCTGGACGAAAATTACGTATCAACCCTTGTATAGGCCATGCCGCGGCATCACCAAGTGCGCAAATAGTATGCCCTTCAACCTGTTTAGACACTTCAAACAAAAGATCAATCTCGCGTTTTTGTGCTCGCCCCTCAACCATGCGTCCTAAAAGGCGCATCATCCATCCCGTTCCTTCACGACACGGTGTACACTGACCACAACTTTCATGTTTAAAAAAAGCTGCTATACGCCAAATTGCCTTGATAATATCCGTTGATTTATCCATCACGATCATACCACCAGTGCCAAAAGAAGATCCGACATCTCGCATCCCATCAAAATCCATGATTGCATCAACCATATCCTCACCACTAACGACTGGGCAAGAAGCTCCCCCTGGAATAACTGCTAAAAGATTATTCCATCCGCCACGAATACCACCTGCATGTTTTTCAATTAACTCACGAAAAGAAACACCAAGAGCGTCTTCAAATGTACAAGGGGCATTTACATGTCCAGAAACCATAAATAATTTTGTTCCAACATTATTGGTACGCCCAATCGATGAAAACCACGAAGCGCCTCGACGCAAAATCGTTGGAACAACGGCTATAGATTCGACATTGTTTACTGTCGTTGGACAGCCATAAATCCCCATATTTGCAGGGAATGGCGGTTTAAGCCGAGGTTGCCCCTTTTTTCCTTCAAGACTTTCAAGAAGAGCTGTTTCTTCTCCACAAATATAAGCACCAGCACCATGATGAAGAATAATATCGCAAGCATGTCCATATTTTGTTTTTTTGCCAAGTAAACTCGCATCGTAACACTCATCAACAGCCGCTTGAAGGGCTTCACGCTCACGAATATATTCACCACGAATATAGATAAAAGCAACATTCGCCCCCATGGCAAAAGTTGCAAATACACATCCTTCAATTAAAGTATGAGGATCATGCCGTAAGATATCGCGATCTTTACATGTCCCTGGTTCTGATTCATCTGCATTCACAACCAAATAATGGGGACGACCATCACTTTGCTTTGGCATAAAAGACCACTTCATCCCTGTAGGAAAACCGGCACCTCCACGTCCACGCAAACCTGATGCCTTTATCTCTTCAATGATCCAGTCACGTCCTTTTTCGATAATCGCTTTGGTACCATCCCAATGCCCACGTGATATTGCAGCTTTTAATGATCTCTCTTTTAAACCATAAATATTGGTGAAAATGCGATCCTTATCAGCCAGCATTCCCCCCCTCTTTTCTATTGTCCGTAGCATTCTTAGTTTTTCCTCAAATGCAATTTTTAAACATCTTTTCAATTAATTTTTAGTCAAATACTGCCACAATGGATGGAATAATAAAATACCTTTTCCAGAAAAACACTATGCCCCTCATTCCCCTTTACCCTTTTTCTTTAACGATTTAAGTGACTTCTTTTCTTCTTGTTCAATGAGAGAAGTTAAACCACTAACCGGCTCCGATGATTTGCGACTATTTTGCGGACCAACTGCTATCTCAGAACCTTTACCTGCTTCAAATGCATCAATAATTTCTTCAAGACGTTCAGCTGTAAGATCTTCATAAGTATCTTTAAAAATCATAATCATGGGAGCATTCACACAGGCTCCAAGACATTCCACCTCTTCCCATGATAAGGTTCCATCCTTATTAGTCACAAAAGGTTCGTGATGAATTTTTTTCTGACAAACTTTGATTAATTCACCAGATCCACGTAACATACAAGGAGTCGTACCACAAACCTGAATATGTGCCTTCGTTCCAACTGGACGAAGCTGAAACTGAGTATAAAAGGTTGCAACCTCTAGAACACGAATATAAGCCATGGAAAGAAGCTGTGCGATATGCTCAATCGCAGCGCGTGTTACCCAACCATCTTGCTCTTGAGCACGCATTAATAATGGAATTACAGCAGACTGCTCACGCCCTACAGGATATTTTTCTATAGTATTTTTTACCCATATCTGATTTTCCTTTGTAAAAGAAAACTCTGCGGGTTGGTAAATATTATCTGCAAGACGGCGCACAGACATTAGCGATCAACCTCCCCAAAAACAATATCAATCGAACCCAAAATAGCTGTAGCATCCGCCAACATATGACCTCGAGTTAAAAAATCCATAGCTTGAAGATGCGCAAAACCAGGAGCACGCAACTTAACACGATAAGGCTTATTGGTACCATCGGAAACAAGATAAACCCCAAACTCACCTTTCGGAGCTTCCACAGCAACATATACTTCCCCAGGAGGCGTATGAAAACCCTCCGTATAAAGCTTAAAATGGTGAATAAGTGCTTCCATTGAACTTTTCATTTCACTCCGCTTTGGAGGAACGATTTTGCAATCTAAACTCGAAACTGGACCGCTTTTTTCAGTACTTAGCAAACGATCCACACATTGGCGCATAATTTTCGCTGATTGACGCATCTCTTCCATACGAATCAGGTAACGGTCGTAACAATCGCTATTCTTACCTACAGGAATATCAAATTCCATTTCATCATAACATTCATAAGGTTGGCTTTTACGCAAATCCCACGGCACACCAGCTCCACGAATCATGACACCAGAAAAACCACGAGCCCAAGCTTCATCAATATTTACTACGCCAATATCCACATTACGCTGCTTAAAAATCCGATTTGGTGTTACAAGCGCATCAAGTTTACCAAGAGCAATAAGAAAGGGATCAATAAAATTACCAATATCCTCAATTAAAGATTCCGGTAAATCCTGATGCACACCACCAGGACGAAAGTAATTTGCGTGAAGACGTGCTCCACACGCACGCTCATAAAAAATCATCAATCTTTCACGTTGTTCAAATCCCCAAAGCGGTGGTGTCAAAGCACCAACATCCATTGCTTGTGTTGTTACATTAAGCAAATGATTAAGAATACGTCCAATTTCAGAGAACAAAACACGTATTAACTGACCTCGTTTGGGAACCTCAACACCCAATAATTTTTCAACAGCAAGCACAAAAGCATGCTCCTGATTCATAGGAGCAACATAATCCAGACGGTCTAAGTAAGGGCCAGCTTGAAGATACGTTTTTGTTTCCATTAATTTTTCGGTACCGCGATGTAATAATCCAATATGTGGATCCACACGCTCAACAACTTCACCGTCCAATTCGAGAACCATGCGCAAAACCCCATGCGCTGCAGGATGCTGCGGTCCAAAATTGATATTAAAGTTCCGAACATTAACTTCAGCCACATTCAACCCCTTGCTTTATCTAAAAAACTTCATATTAAATATCAATAAAACCTTTTATAACAGGCAAAATATTTAATTATTTTAAACTCTAAGTTCTAGTTTTATTCGCTCGAATATTATTTTGGGACATCTATTTTTTCATCACATGGCAAAACATATTGTCCTCCCTCCCAAGGAGAAAGGAAATCAAAATTGCGCATTTCTTGCCGCAAAACAACAGGCTCATAAACCACCCTTTTTACTTCATTATCATAACGACATTCAACAAATCCTGTCACAGGAAAATCTTTACGTAAAGGGTGTCCTTCAAATCCATAATCGGTTAAAATCCGCCTTAAATCTGGATGCCCTGAAAATAAAATTCCATACATATCGTATGCCTCCCGCTCATACCACTCTGCTCCAGGATAAACCGCGCAAGCAGAAGCAACAGGCGTGTTTTCATCGGTATGCACCTTAACACGTAAGCGTAAATTCTCACGAGGGGATAAGAGTTGGTAAGAAACATCAAAACGTTTATCGCGAGATGGATAATCAACACCACTAATGTCTGTAAGATTAATAAATTGACAACGAGAATCATCACGAACAAACATTAATACGTCCGTAATTGCAGAGAGCCGTGATATTATAGTCAGTTCACCAAATGCAAGAATGGTTTCTTCAAGTTTATCTCCTAATTTGTTTTTCAAATAGGCAGCAAGTTCAACCAATGATTCATTCACCATGACAATAAAGCCCCTATCGTTCTATAGATCCAGAACGACGAATTTTTTTCTGTAACAATAATATACCGTACAGCAATGCCTCTGCCGTAGGAGGACATCCTGGAACATAAATATCCACAGGCACAATACGATCGCAGCCACGAACAACTGAATAAGAATAATGATAATATCCACCACCATTAGCACACGATCCCATAGAAATCACATAACGTGGTTCCGGCATTTGATCGTACACTTTTCTTAAAGCAGGTGCCATCTTATTTGTGAGAGTACCTGCTACCACCATCACATCTGACTGACGAGGTGAAGCGCGTGGTGCATATCCAAAACGCTCGTTGTCATAGTGAGGCATTGAACATTGCATCATTTCAATAGCACAACAAGCCAAACCAAAACTCATCCACATTAAAGAGCCGGTACGCGCCCAAGTAATCAAAGCATCCGTCGAAGTAACTAAAAAACCTTTATCCGATAATTCAGCATGTATATCACGAAAGAAACTATCGTCAGAACCTATCAATTCGCCTGTATTCGGATCAATAATTCCTTTTGGTTTTGGAGCAATCATTGTTGAATTGTTAGACATTAATCCCATTCAAGAGCTCCTTTTTTCCATTCATATATAAACCCGATGGTCAAAAGTGTTAAAAACACAATCATCGACCAAAAACCAAACATACCGATCGAGTTAAATGAAACTGCCCAAGGAAACAGGAAAGCAACTTCAAGATCAAAAATAATAAACAAAATCGACACTAAATAAAAACGAATATCGAATTTCATACGTGCATCATCAAATGAATTAAACCCACATTCATAAGCCGATAATTTTTCAGGATCGGGAGAACGATAAGCCACGATATAAGGCATAATCAAAAGAACCCCAGCAATAACTGCCGAAACAGTGATAAAGATTAACACCGGCAAATAAGAGCCCAATAAATGAGTCATAATCCTCTTCCATCTTAATGAAATGACCGGATTAAAGCAATCATTCCATATTATTAAATCAAACAGGTAAATTATCTCTGTTCATTGCCGCTCGTACTGCTTCAAGGACATATTGAGCGTGCTTTTCTTATCGGCATAGGTAACGCAGAGAAAAGCAAGACGCAAGCCCTATTCTCATAAACCACGTAAAAAGAAAGAAAATCTAAACTTTAAGAAACATCGCAAAACAACGCCTTAACGGCCACATGCTTTGCACACAAGGATGTTTATACTCAAAAATAAAAATTCATAAAAAAATGACGAAAATGGCGCGAGTGACGGGGCTCGAACCCGCGACCTCCGGCGTGACAGGCCAGCACTCTAACCAACTGAGCTACACCCGCGCACTTTTTTCAAACCAATTCATATTGGTATAAGCGGTCGTGTAAGGGGTTCATGCGTTTATGTCAAGCGGGCTTATGCATTTTTTTAAAAAATTGTAAAACACTATCTTTATTCTTGCGTTTAGATTTTTTTTTCCGTAAAGAATGTCTATCCAATTGCTGATCATTGCATTGGGCGATTAGCTCAGCTGGTAGAGCGCCTCGTTTACACCGAGGATGTCGGGAGTTCGAGTCTCTCATCGCCCACCATACACTTTTAAACTTCACATAACTTATTGATTCTAAATGTGTTTTTTAAGTGAGGGGCGCGTGGATATAAAGTGAGGGAATAAGATTTTTAAACCATGCCTTTATCCTGTTATGAAAAACTATTTAACGTTCTTACAAACATGTCGGCGACTTCGCGACTCAACTGATCAGAAGGCATGATCATAAAACTATCGCGACAAGCATCAGCTTCTTTTCTTAAAATGACTATAGCCTTTGAAACACTCTGTTTTCTATAAAGTTGAAAATATTTGTACAAATGTGCTTTATTGAAAAAATATTTTATTTTTCATTTTAATATTCTTTTTCAAAGAGATGTGGGCTTTCAACAATAAGCTTTTCTCGTGCTTTTTGTAATTGTTTAATCACTTCATCAATTTTTGACGGAGAATAACAAGATTCTTGGCTATCTAATAAACGTTGCCTTTCCATTCCCTCATAAAAACATTGCATCTGAGACTGAAGTATTCTCATCTCTTGGAAAAAAAGGCGTCCCGTTTCTTTAAAACCATTATTAAGCGATAACAGTTGTTCGGAAATTGATAGCAGAATTTGTTTTAAGAATTGCTCATTTTCTTGGCGTTTACGGTATTCTAAAACAAGAGCATGGCTTATTTCATCCAGCTGTTTTTTTGTAGAATCAATTTGACGCAATAAATTTGCTTTTTCCCCCATATTAACTTCTCTCGCCCTCAAAAGCATAGTATGAATATCGAATAATTTAACTGCAGAATGAGATAAATAATCAACTAATGCAGGTGTATCGACAGAGCGCTTTCGTGCAACCATTATGAACACACCTCATAATTGTTTACATTCATTCCACTATTTTTTCATTTTACAAAGCTATTCTAAAGAAAGTGCTAAAAAACCTACTAATACATTTATATTTGATGAAAAATTTTGGCTTTTTTCACATTAATGTGAAGCCAATGGGGTTAAAAAACGCACAGGTGTATAAAGGATAAGGTGCGTTGTTTTTTCCAATACAGTACTACTATCAGCAAGAAGCGCCTGGCTGGGTGATAATTCTGTACCCTGCATAATTGTAGAAGCCAAAGAACCTTCTCGAGAAAGAGCCATCAATGTTGGTGAAGATGCAAAGACATTATGTGCTCCACCATCAACAGTAGAAAAATCAAGGACAGTTATTCCATTTTTACGCAACATTTCAATATCTGAACCATCTCCTACACGATGATGTCCACCCGTAAGGCGTCCCGAAACAGCAAGTGCTTTATCCGCACGAGATACTAAAATAGCTGTTGGTTGAGGCAACTTTTTAATATCATTAAGTTGACGTTCAAAAACATCAACATCAATGTCCGGTGCCGCCATTAAGAAACTTGTAATACGACGAATAGGTTTATAGTTCCCCTGTAATGCCAAAGTTCTAAATGCCTCCATTATAACGAAATTACCCATCGAATGTGCAATAACGGAAATTTCATCAGCATTGGTTTCACTGATGAGTGTCAAAAGCTCTATCAGTCCGTCACGCGCAAAATTTGCGCTATCACGGTCATAAATATAAAGAGGGACTGATCCAGCAGAGGGCCATGAATAGTGCACAGCAACTACATCTAAAGAATAATCATGTGTAAACTGAGCTGTACGAAATGTGCCATCTGCAAAATTATTGTTATAGCCATGAATAAAAAGAAAAATTTCTCTCTTCCCTTTTGGCTTTTTTGCTAAAGCGGCATTTAGTTGCTGTTTAAATTGTTCTTTATTATCATATTTTTGCAAAGCCACTGCTGCAAAATATTTATCATGGGTAGGTTTATAAGCGTTTATTTCAACAACACCCTTCACATGTTGTTGAGGAATTCCCACATCAACACGGTTATAATGTACTTTGTTTGACCGCTCTGCTCCATAAGGCTGAGAATAGTTGTTTTGCATCATGCGGCTTGTTGCAACATATACTGGAACAACAGTTTTTGGAAGAATTGGTCTACCTTCAACTTCCCTTTGCACTGCAATCATAGACGGTGTTGCATGAACCCCGTGCCAAAGTACGGCACGCGATTTGCTACATGCCGTCAATAAAGAAATGCAAATCAAGAATGTTAAATACTTTAGAAATATTGTACTTCTCACGACAACACCACCCAATCCTCTAAAAAGATTTAAATCTCAGATTTACAGGTAAAAGAACAAAAATTCTACCGACCTAAAATGCACAAGCATTACTAGGAATACACTAAATCAAATAATACACAAAGAAAAACCCCGCGACAATGCATAAAACAGCATTCTTGGAATATAACACAACTCTCAAGAGAAATTAAATGGTGCGGTCGAGAAGACTCGAACTTCCACGGGTTGCCCCACAGCGACCTCAACGCTGCGCGTCTACCAATTCCGCCACGACCGCACGTGATGAAGTGAAATACATTGATTTCTGGCTTTAACAAATCATAAAGCAAGGTACAAGCTTATTTTCGCTTTCCTACGATTTATTTTGCCTAAAGGACTTATGTCCACTACGAAGTCACCAGAATATAAGTGCCACTATGATCTTTGAAGCATCATCATAAAGTTAGCCTGTGCATCTTGATCTTCTTTATAACAACCAAGAAAACTTGTTGTAATCGTTGTAGCTCCCTGCTTTTGAATTCCTCTCATAGCCATGCACATATGCTCAGCCTCAATCAACACCGCGACACCACGAGGTTTCAGATGCACTCCCAAAGCATGAGCTATTTGAGCTGTCATAGCCTCTTGTGTTTGTAAACGACGAGCAAAAACATCCACAACACGCGCAATTTTTGAAAGCCCAACAATCTTTATATCAGGAAAATAGCCGATATGCGCTTTCCCAACAATCGGGATCATATGATGTTCACAATGTGAATAAAAAGGAATATTTTTTACTATTATCGCTTCACGATACCCTGAAACTTCTTCAAAAACCGTATCTAAAATCTCTTCAACCGATTTGCTATAACCAGTAAAAAGATCGCGATATGCTTTCGATACACGTTTAGGAGTATCTATAAGCCCCTCCCGATTCGGATTTTCTCCCATCCATAAGAGCAATGTACGAATCGCTGCCTCTACTTCTTCAACACTAGGACGTTTCTCAGATAAAAATGGATCTCTTGAACTTCCTTTAATAACATCACGCATTAAAAAACTCCAATTTCATCCTCTATAAAGCATTTGCTAGATACATATTTCGTTTTGTATAATCTCTATATAAGCGAATTAAAAGCTTAAACAATCTCGATTCTCGAAATTTCAGGCAAGTGCTCATGGTTGATAATATCTATAGTGATAAAATACTTGAATATGCTGCACATATAAGTAGAATCGGACGTCTTAATAATCCAGATGCAACGTCAAAAAAACATGCACGCCTTTGCGGTTCAACAATCACTGTAGATCTCAAAGTAGAAAATAACATTGTTATAGATTTCGCTCATGAAGTGCAAGCATGTGTGCTCGGACAAGCTTCAGCTTCACTTTTAGCATCTCATATTATAGGACAAACAACACAAAATCTTAAAATGTTACGTGAAATTATCTATCATATGCTCACAAAAGATGGTCCACCTCCCCAAGCTCCATTTGAAGCGTTTTCTTGTTTACAGTCCATTAAAGACTATAAAATACGTCATGCTTCAACAATGCTTTCCTTTGATGCGACCATAGAATGTATCAAACAAATTGAAAAAAAATAAATGCTCAAATTACACCTCCAACAAAAAAACAGACAAACCCGAAATTATGTGGGACCTTGGCGAAAAACACCTGGACGATTACTTGGCATTTTCTTGATACGTTTTTATCAAATAACGCTTTCTAACTTGATAGGAAATCAGTGTCGTCATGCACCAACCTGTTCAGAATATACTTATGAAGCAATCGCACGCCATGGACTATGGGCTGGTGCATGGATGGGACTTTTTCGTATCATACGTTGTGGTCCATTTGGAACATATGGATTTGATCCAGTACCTCCTTCTCTCGAAAAGAGTTATTGTTTTTATAAACCTTGGCGTTACTGGAAAATTTCTACGAAACACAATAAATAGTTCTTTCCTTTTTTTATGCGTATTGATAAAAAAATGAGTTTTTAGGCTTTAAATTAATTATAATTCAGTTTTTTACGAAACCCATCCGCAATCGTTGGCGGAATTGGACTAAAGGGGTGTTTTATGTCTTGCTCTGTTTCTCTTTCGTTTCCTGATGGTTCAAAACGTGATTATCCTACTGAAATGACTGGTTTAGAATTGGCAGCATCCATTTCTAAATCACTTGCAAAAAAAGCTGTTGCCTACAGCTTTAATGGAAGCATTCGAGACCTATCAGATCCATTAGAACAATCTGGTCAAATAGAAATTATTACACGAGAAGATCCACGCGCTCTTGATCTCATACGTCATGATTGTGCACATGTCCTAGCTGAAGCAGTACAAGAGCTCTTTCCTGAAACGCAAGTAACAATTGGTCCTGTGATCGAAAATGGTTTCTATTATGATTTTGCGCGCCAGCAACCTTTTACATTGGATGATCTCAGCATTATTGAAAAAAAAATGCGTGAAATTATTCAACGCAATAAACCTTTCAAAAAAGAGATTTGGTCTCGTGAAAAAGCGAAAGAGATTTTTTCTGAAAAAGGTGAATTCTATAAGGTTGAGCTTATTGAGAGCATTCCCGAAAATCAAGATTTAAAAATCTATTATCAAGGTGATTGGTTTGATCTTTGTCGTGGACCACACATGCAATCTACTGGACAAATTGGAAGTGCCTTTAAATTGATGAAAGTCGCAGGAGCTTATTGGCGCGGTGACTCCAATAATCCAATGCTAACGAGAATTTATGGCACAGCATTTGCGAATGAAAATGACTTAAAAACTTACCTAAACATGCTAGAAGAAGCTGAAAAACGTGATCATCGCCGCTTGGGACGTGAAATGGATTTATTTCATTTTCAAGAAGAAGGACCAGGAATGATTTTTTGGCACAAAAAAGGCTGGAAAATGTTCCAAAATTTGATCAACTATATGCGTAGACGTCTTGATGATCATCAATATGCGGAAGTTAATGCACCACAAGTGCTCGATAGATCACTTTGGGAAATATCTGGCCATTGGGGATGGTATAAAGAGAATATGTTCAAAGCAATTCCAGCGGCAGAGGATTGGGATCTTGAAAATATTTACGCTCTTAAACCAATGAATTGTCCTGGTCACGTACAAATTTTTAAACATGGTTTAAAATCTTACCGCGATTTGCCTATAAGACTTGCTGAATTTGGTCTTGTCCATCGTTATGAACCTTCAGGCTCTCTCCATGGTCTTATGCGTGTGCGAAGCTTTACACAAGATGATGCCCATATTTTTTGTACAGATGAGCAGTTAGCTGATGAATGCCTCAAGATTAATGATTTAATCTTATCAACTTATGCTGACTTTGGTTTTAAAGAAATCAGCCTTAAGCTTTCAAAACGTCCAGAAAAGCGAGTCGGAACTGATGCATTATGGGATCATGCCGAAAATATCATGGAATCCGTTCTTAAAACTATTGAGACAAAATTTGCAGGACAAATCAAAACAAGTATCCTCCCAGGTGAAGGTGCATTTTATGGTCCAAAATTTGAATATACATTGAAAGATGCTATCGGTCGTGAATGGCAATGTGGTACAACACAAATAGACTTTAATCTCCCTGAACGTTTTGGTGCGTTTTATATTGATAAAGATTCAGAAAAACGTCAACCAGTCATGATACATCGCGCCATTTTTGGATCAATGGAACGTTTTCTTGGCATTTTAATCGAAAATTTTACTGGACATATGCCCCTTTGGCTTGCACCTGAGCAAATCGTTGTAGCAACCATTACATCTGAAGCAAATGAATATGCAAAAAAAATAACGGCAAAACTTAAAGCTGCTGGACTTTCTGCAACATCAGATCTTCGTAATGAAAAAATTAATTACAAAATACGTGAACACTCTTTACAAAAAGTTCCTGTAATTTTGGTATGCGGCAAACGTGAATCAGAAACGAATAGCGTGAGCATGCGCCGCTTAGGAAGCATAGATCAGCTCTTCTTGTCTATAGAAGAAGCGATTAAACAACTTATCGATGAAGCAACACCACCAGATTTACGCCGTTTAATAAATGCTTAAAAACGCACTAAACGATAAAAGGAGCGATAAAATTATCGTGCTCTATCAAGCACACGTTTGCATTCAATAAGTTCAAACAGCGTTTCTTGTAACAATGCTTTATCGGTTTTATCTTTGTGAACATTAACAGAACCAATGGATGCTTCCCCTTCGCTCCTCATGAAACTCAAAAGCCCAAAAGAAGACTTTTTAGGCTTACTGCTGGAAGTTTCAAAAGTTTGTCCTGCGTGTTTCTTTTCTATTACGACATTCATAGCTTCAAGATCACCATTGCCAAATGCAGTAACAAAAGCAATACCATTCTCTTTCAAAAGGCGCTGCACACCCTTTATTGTATACCCCTGATCATACAGCAACTGCTTAATGCCATTGAGCAACTCAATATCGGCTGGGCGATAATAGCGCCTTCCCCCCCCACGTTTCATTGGCTTAATTTGCCTAAAACGTGTTTCCCAGAATCTTAACACATGCTGCGGAAGCTCCAATAACTCGGCTACTTCGCTAATTGTGCGAAAAGCATCAGAGCTCTTATCCATTTTGTAACACCTTATCTAAAACACTATTGGTTACACAACGACTCATAAAGTTCTAATTTCTCAATAAGATTGGTTAAAAATAGGGCCCTACTTGACTACTTTAAAACCCAAAAACCCTTTTTCTTGAAACAAAATGTAAAACCCAATCTATAATATAATTTTTTAACAAATACCAAACACCGTAACAGTATTTATTTATGTGATATTATTTTTCTGTCTTGCACGATGCGAATCTAAGATTCTTTGTTTAAGGACATTTGCAGCCTTAAATGTCACGACACGTCGCGGTGGAATAGGCGCTTCAATGCCGGTTTTTGGATTCCGTCCAACGCGTTCATTTTTACTACGAACTTGAAAAGTTGCAAAAGAAGATAACTTAACTGCTTCACCTCTCACAAGTGAATTGCAAATTTCATCCAAAACTAATTCAACTAAAGCTGCTGATTCAGTGTGTGACAAGCCTACCCTTCTACAAACTACGCTCGCTAAATCTGCACGCGTTACTGTTTTACTTGTCATTATAATCACCTATTTAAAATATTAAAAATTACAAAATGACTTATACGTTTTATTCAAATATGGTCAAGGGACTATAATTTACCAACGAATAAGAATTGCTCCCCACGTAAATCCACCGCCCATAGCTTCTAACATAATAAGATCTCCTTTTTTAATTTTCCTTTGGCAAACAGCTGTTGTTAAAGCCAATGGCACTGATCCCGCAGACGTATTACCATGCTGATCAACAGTAATCACAACCTTATCTAAGGCAATTCCCAATTTTTTAGCTGATGCTTCAATAATACGTTTATTGGCCTGATGAGGGACAAACCAATCTAACTGAGAAGAATTCATACCAGCAGACGCAAAACAATCATCAACGACATCCGTTATCATACCAACTGCATATTTAAAAACTTCTCGTCCTTCCATGCGTAAATAGCCCGTTGTTTGCGTTGTCGAAGGGCCGCCATCAACATACAGCTTATCTATATATGCGCCATTGGAGCGTAATTTCGTAGCCAATATGCCACAATCGAAAGCAAGATTGCTTTCACATTCCTGTGCTTCTAAAACAGCAGCCCCCGCTCCATCGCCAAATAAAACACATGTCGTGCGATCTTTCCAATCCAAAATTCGAGAAAATGTGTCAGACCCAATAACTAAAATTCTTTTAGCTGTTCCACAGCGTAAATAGGCATCTCCTGTTGCTAAAGCAAAAATAAAACCAGAGCAAACAGCTTGAATATCAAAAGCAAATCCATGAGTCATTCCCAAAGCATATTGAATTTCAACAGCAGAAGCAGGAAAAGTACGGTTTGGTGTTGAAGTTGCTAAAATAAGACAATCAATATCTTTTATTGTTAAACCAGCATTTATAAGTGCTTTTTGTGCAGCTTCAACGCCTAAAGAAACCGTTGTTTCATTTTCATTAGCAATATAACGCTGGCGTATTCCTGTACGTTGAACAATCCATGAATCCGATGTTTCAACAAATTTTGCAATCTCATCATTCGATAAGCTTTTTTGAGGCAGGGCACTTCCTACACCACGTATAACGGACCGAATCATTAAGCCCTAACCTTTTCTTCATATTTTTTCATTATATTACAAAAACTTATCATAAGTTCTTCTCATTTATTGTCGCTTCATCTTCTTGATTAAAAAGTGTTTCTTTATTTTCATGAAACCGCCGCAAATCAGCAGTTATTTTTTTCAAAAGTCCATTGTTAACCATCTCATAACCAACGCGGATAGCAGAAGCAAAGCCATTGGCATTAGCACTTCCATGGCTTTTTATGACAACTCCGTTCAAACCTAAAAGCACCCCACCATTCACCCTATCGGGATCCATTTTGTGTTTCAATGCACGAAAAGCGCTCCGTGATAAAAAATAACCAAGAGATGTTAAAAAAGAACTGCGCATAGCGGAGTTTAGAATCTCTGCCATCTGCCGCGCAGTACCCTCTGCGGTTTTTAAAGCAATATTACCAGAAAATCCCTCCGTTACAACAACATCTACTGTCCCCTTTCCAATGTCATTGCCTTCAACAAATCCCTTATATTCTAATCCTTCTAATTGCACTTCACGCAATATCATTCCTGCCTTTTTAATTTCATAAAGGCCTTTAACCTCTTCAACCCCCACATTTAAAAGCCCAACACTTGGTTTTTCAGTGTGATATAAAGCGCGAAACATGCCGGCCCCCATAACAGCCAAATCAACCAACTGGTTCGCAGATGCACCAATCGTTGCTCCAATATCCAAAACAATACTTTCACTGCGAAGCGTTGGCCAAATACCTGCAATTCCAGGGCGTTCAGCCTCTGCCATCATTTTTAAACAAAAATAAGACATTGCCATGAGTGCACCCGTATTGCCCGCAGAAATGCAAGCATCAGCTTTTTCATTTTTTACTGCTTCAATCGCATACCACATGGATGATTTCCCACGCCCATTGCGAAGTGCTTGGCTTGGCTTTTCATCCATACGCGTGTAGCTTTCTGTAGGATAGAAGCGCGATACAGAAGCCAAACAAGGATATTTTTTTAAAACCGGCGTAACAGCTTCCTCTACTCCATAAAACAGAAAATAAATATTTGATAAATATTTTTGTACAATTGCTGCTCCTGCAATAGTTGCTTCTGGACCATAATCACCGCCCATGACATCCACAGAAATTCTAATCACGCTTGCATATCCCACATCTTTTCATTTACTCTTTTAAACGCATATCACGATTTTTTGCTATTGAATAACCACCAAACATCTTCTGCGAAAATAGCTCCGCAAAAAATACTGTTTTTATAATGCAGCACAATAGATAATTTTTTTATGTTTTTACAGTCGCTTCCAACTTTCCAAAACAGAAAATGGCGATGTTTTTTGTTCGATTTCTTCTAAATTTTTAATCACAGGCACCTTTACCCCCTCTTTGCGCGGATAATAATTAATGGACAACTCAAAGAATTCTTCCATAATTGCACCAATATCAATTTTATCGCCATAAAATACTTCTGGTGTATCCAGTCCCTCCACATCTAAAAATAATTCTCCTGTATATTCCGCTGTTTTTGGCTTTATTAAATGTGAGACTTCAGGGACCAAAACAACTTCAATATTTTCACTGAGAATATTTTCTATTGGTTCTAGTGTAACAACACATAACTGTATTATACGTGCCCGCAAGAGACCTTTTACACGTACTCCGCGTTTTTTCCATGGGAAAATATGAAATTTTCCTTCACAAGATTTTACTTCAACCAAATCATGGTTCTCAGCTAAATGAGCACACTCTTTCTGGTTTGCACAAACAGAAACCTTTATACCCTTAGCTGGTAGAGAACGTACTGATATGGGATAAGCCAAAGCAAATGTCATTTGAGAAACATTTTGAAGATTCATGAACAACTCCTGAATATAGGATGTAATGTATTGCACTTTTGTTTAACCAAAGTACATTTCATTCATTTTTTCCTTTTCTAAAGAAATTCTATATGGCATAACTACTTTATAACAGGGAAGCTCAATGTAAGCTATGGCAGATTAAGCTAAAATGAGAAAAAACTTGAGGTTACCTTCTTGTCGTATATTTAAGTATAAAAGGGAGATATCATTGTTTCAAATGCCTCACATAGCGGCCTTAATCAAACGTAAGTCATTGATTGGCCTGTCAATAGCAAGCATGGTAGCGGTTTCCGGTTGTAGCATTCTTGATTCTTCAGGTTCAAGCCAAACATATCAGGAAGGTTATGTTCTTGATAAAAATGCTCTTAGTTCTATTTCTGTTGGATCAAGTCAGGAACAAGTTATTTTAAGTTTAGGAACCCCATCACTTAAAACAAAATATGATAATGAGGTCTTCTATTATATCTCACAAACGCGTTATCGTGCGATGCAATTTATGAAAACAAAAATTATTGATCGTAAAGTTTTGGCTATTTATTTCAATAAAAATAACCAAGTTACTAAAGTAGCGCATTATGGTCTACAAAATGGACAAGTATTCGATTTCATCACACAAACAACTCCAACAGCTACAAAAGAACAACCTTTCTTAATCCAGATTATTAAAGGTCCTGCAAATTTGCCAACACATAACTAGATTATAACAATCTGTATAAGCTAATCTTGGGACTGATAACGATCAGTCCCGGCAATGTTGAGATTAAGGAAATATTCTTAGAGGCGGATTTTTTTTGCCATACTGTCAAGAACGGCATTAACGAGTTTTGGCTCATCACCATCAAAAAATGCTTTTGCTATATCCACATATTCATTCATAACAACAGCAACAGGCACATCTTGACGGTTGATCAACTCCCATAAACCTGCACGCAAAATTGCACGTAGTATGGAATCAAGACGTGAGAGTGACCACTCTGTGGAAAGCTGTTGATGAAGCATAGGATCGAGCTGTTTTTGATTCTTTACAACACCCGTGATAATAGCTAAAAACCATTGAAAATCAGCATCAAGATACTGATCTCCATCAATATTTTTTCCTAAACGATAAGCCTCATATTCAACTGCCGTTTCCATCACACCAGAACCAACTATATCCATTTGATAGAGTGCTTGAACTGCAGCGAGTCTTGCTGCTCCACGTTTATTGGCTGAACGTGGAGAATGTTTTCCTTTTATATCAGCCATATTTAATCATTATCTCCAAATTTCTTTTTTAGAGCGATCATACATAAAGCAGCTTTAGCAGCAAAACCACCTTTATTTTTTTTATCCTGTTTTGCACGTTCCCATGCTTGTTTTTCATCTTCAATAGTCAAAATACCATTTCCGATAGCCAAATGATTATGAACAGTTAAATCCATCAATGCACGACAAGAATCATTCGCAACAATTTCAAAATGATATGTTTCACCTCGAATAACACAGCCAAGTGCGACATAACCATCATACTTACTATTTTTTTCAGCAAAAGCTATTGCAGCTGGTATTTCTAATGCCCCTGGAACTGTCACAATATCATAGCTTGCTTCTGCTTTCTGCAAAGCATCCACTGCACCTGCAAGAAGAGCATCAGAAATCCCCTCATAAAAACGTGCTTCAACGATCAATAGATGTAACTTTTTATGCTTCTCTTTTATCATAACAAGATTCTATAAAAATTAACCCAAAAATTAGCCTTATAGAGTACAAAATTTTGAAAATTACAATAACTTTCAACTCACACATCTATCATTTTAAAACCAGAAAACTTTGCAACATAACGAGCAAACGGATCGATCTCTAAATTGACTTGGTCTCCAATTTTAGCTTGTCCCCAAGTTGTCATTTCAAGTGTATGACGAATAATAAGAATATCAAAAATACAGTCCTCAATACAATTCACAGTCAAAGATGTCCCATTAAGTGCAATAGAACCTTTGCTTACAATAAAGGGCGTAAATCGTGTTGGAACCTGTAGGAAAAAACGAACTGCATCACCTTCATTTTTTTGATCAATGATCTCAGCCAAACTATCAATATGACCAGAAACCAAATGCCCCCCCATTTCATCACCCAATCGAAGAGAACGCTCTAAGTTAATACACGTTCCTTTTGTCCATTGTGCAAGATTAGTCAAACGCAATGCCTCTTCCCACGCTTCTACAGCAAACCAACTCATATTGGACTGTTTTGATCCTCGTTCAACGATTGTCAAACAAATTCCTGAACACGCAATGGACGAACCAATCTCTAAGCTTTCAACAGCATAACGCGTAGAAATATTAAAACGAACCCCTTTTTTTAAAGATTGAATATCTTCAACACAACCGATATCCGTTATAATCCCTGTGAACATAACGTCTTACGCCTCCATTTATAAAAACGGTCATTTCCAAACATTCTTGCTTCAACTTTATGAAATTGCGAAAGATAATTTTCAAAATTAGGAGCTTCAATACGGTTTTTGCCTAAAATAATAGGAGCATAAAAGCATATCAAATGATCCACACAACCAGAATTTAAAAACTTTTCCCCTGTCTTCACTCCTCCCTCAAGTAAAACACTACTGATTCCACGTTGATAAAGCAGCTGTAGAATAGCAAGGGGTTGCATGCAACCATTCTTTATTTTTGTTGAATACACAGACACACCACATTTTTCCAACGCGCTTTTTTTGCTTTTCTTCGAAGGATTCCCATTACAAATAATCCATGTAGGAATTTTTGTTGCTGTCTGAACAACTTTTGCATCAAGTGGGATACATAAATCTGCATCCAAAATGACACGTATTGGCGAACGCATTTCCATCCCTGGCAAACGACAATTCAATTGTGGATCATCCGCTAATATAGTGCCAATACCAACGAGAATAGCATTATTTTTAGCGCGTAAAATATGGGTATAGGTATGAGAAGTCATTCCACTAATTTTTATTCCCCCCTGCCCCTTTTTTCCCACACCATTATCAGCAGAAATTGCCATTTTTAAAGTAACAGCACAACGTTGCAATTTCCTTATGCACCAATGTGTACACAATGCTTCAAAAGCTTCTTCAGCAAGAATGCCCTCAACCACTTCAATACCAGCTGCCCGTAAAAGAGAAATACCTCGGCCATCAACCCGCTTATCTAAATCAGTAAGAGCAATAACAACCCGCGAAACACCTGAATCAATGAGAGCATTCACACATGGCGAAGTTTTTCCATAATGCGAACAAGGCTCTAAAGTCACATAAGCAGTCGCACCATGAGCTAAAGTTCCAGCCATTTGTAACGCTTGCACTTCAGCATGAGGTCTGCCGTGAATAGCTGTTACACCATACCCCACAATAGATGTCCCTGCGCCCTCATCGTTTCGCACAATTAACGCACCAACTGAAGGATTTTCACCAGTAAGACCAACATGACGCTCTGCTAAACGGATAGCTGCAGCCATAAACCGCTTATCTTGTATTTTTTTATTCATCAAAATGAGATTCTGTATCCGCTGCTATACCCTTTGACAACTCGTCGATAACATCATGAAAATCGCTTGCATTACGAAAATCTCGATAAACAGAAGCAAAACGGATATAGGCAATATCATCAATCCTTTTTAATGCTTCCATCACAAGACAACCAATTTTTTCCGAAGAAATCTCTGGTTCTCCTAAACTTTCGAGTTGTCGTACAATACCAGAAATTACCCGTTCAATATAGTCTGGATCAATATTGCGCTTACGCACTGCTATATCAACTGATCGCATTAATTTATCACGATCAAAGAGCTCACTTCGACCACTTTTTTTAGAGACTAAAAGCTCACGCAGCTGAACACGTTCAAAAGTTGTAAAACGACCACCACAAACAGCACAAACACGGCGGCGGCGAATAACCGCCCCCTCTTCTGCAGGACGCGAATCTTTAACCTGTGTATCCTCATATTGGCAGTAAGGACAACGCATCTCCTTTACACCCTTAATAAGTGCTTAGATAAGAGTAAAGAGGAAACTTATCCGTTATATCTTTTACCTTTTTCTTAACAGCCATTTCAACGGCACTATTGTCCTCATCGCTTTTTTCTGCTTTAAGACCATCAAGAACTTCTGAAATCAGCTCACCAATTTGAATAAATTCTTTTTCTGCAAAACCACGCGTTGTTGCAGCAGGTGATCCCAAACGAATTCCCGACGTTATAGAGGGCGTTTCAGGGTCAAAAGGAATACCATTTTTATTACAGGTAATATTTGCTCGTCCCAAAGCCAACTCAGCGCGTTTTCCTGTCACATTTTTGGAACGCAAATCAACCAACAATAAGTGGTTATCTGTACCGCCAGAAACAATATCAAAACCATTACTCTGTAATGTTTTTGCCAAAATTTTTGCATTCGCAACAACATGAGCGCTGTAACTCTTGAAAGAAGGCTGCAGAGCTTCCTCGAATGCAACAGCCTTAGCCGCAATCACATGCATTAAAGGACCACCTTGAAGACCAGGGAAAATTGCTGAGTTTATTTTTTTTGCTAAAACTTCATCATTTGTCAATATCAATCCACCACGAGGACCACGCAACGATTTATGCGTTGTCGTTGTCACAATATGCGCATGTGGAACCGGTGAAGGATGAACACCGCCAGCAACTAAACCAGCAATATGAGACATATCAACGAGAAAATAAGCACCGATCTCATCTGCAATTTCACGGAACCGTTTCCAATCCCATAGGCGGGGATAAGACGAACCACCTGCTATTATAAGCTTTGGTTTACGTTCTTTTGCGAGCCGTTCAACTTCCTCCATATCAAGAATCTGGTCTTCTTGACGCACACCATAGCTAACAACATCAAACCATTTTCCTGACATATTAACGGATGAACCGTGCGTAAGATGACCACCAGCATTTAAATCCAGTCCCATAAATGTATCATCAGGCTGAAGTAAAGCTAAAAATATAGCTTGATTCATTTGGCTACCAGAATGAGACTGAACATTTGCAAAAGCCGCACCAAAAAGCTGTTTTGCTCGTTCAATTGCTAAATCCTCAATAATATCAACAAACTGACATCCCCCATAATAGCGCTTTCTTGGATAACCTTCTGCATATTTATTGGTTAAGACTGACCCTTGTGCTTCAAGAACTGCTCTTGAAACAATATTCTCTGACGCAATCAGCTCAATTTCTTGTTGTTGACGCTCAAACTCCCCTCTCATTGCATCAAAAATTGCCCTATCAACGGTTTGTAAACTATCATTAAAAAAGCGCTTTTGTGTGTCATTTTCTTGCTGAGTCATAAAACACATTCCTAACATATAAAAAATAAAGTAATAGGACGATAACACAGCAAACTGTGCAAACCAAATATTTTAAACCACTTTCACTCAAAAATGGTACAAACATTTATCTTATTTCTTTGCCATATAAAATAGAAAATTCTTTCTTCATAAAAATAATGCAAAATAAGTGTGAAGTTTCTCTTCCCGCACTCTTATTTGTCACTCTTTCTACAAATAAAAAAATCTATAATCTTAAGAAATTCAATCATTTAATGACTACCATTCCAATTGCTAATAATTTAAAATAATTTTAACACGACACGCTCAATACGGTAGAAAAAATTAATTCAAGGCCAAAAGAATGACAACGAAAGTTTTTATTGATGGTGAACACGGAACAACCGGATTACAAATACAAAAACGACTAGCCGAGCGTTCGGATTTTCAATTACTCTCTCTCGCTCATACAGAGAGACATAATATTGATGTGCGACGAGACTGTCTTAGCCAAGCTGACATTGCTATTTTATGTCTTCCAGATGATGCCGCACGCAAAACAGTTAACTGGCTTAAAAATAATAAAAAAATTAGAATTATTGATAGCTCAACAGCCCACCGTGTGGCACCAAACTGGGTCTATGGTTTTCCTGAAATGACAGCAGGACAAAAAGAACGTATCCAAGCAGCTCATTACATATCCAATCCTGGATGTTATCCTACCGGTGCAATTAGCTTGATTCGTCCACTCCGTGAAGCAGGCTTGCTTGACGCTCATTATCCAATATCCATTAATGCAATATCCGGCTATACGGGAGGGGGGAAACAATTGATTGCACAAATGGAAAACCAATCTCAAGAAAATGACGCGCGGGAAAATTATTTTATCTATGGTCTTCATCTTGAACATAAACATGTGCCAGAAATTAAAATCTATGGGCAAATCAACCAAACACCTCTTTTTGTCCCAAGTGTTGGTCGTTTTCCTCAAGGAATGATTGTAAATATTCCACTCCATCGCCACTTATTTACAAAATCAGCGAACTGTTCTGATCTACGTGAAATTCTTGAAAACCATTATAAAGGACAGAATATCATATCAGTTGCATCACAAGAAGAAACAGATGCTCTTACTAAACTCAATCCAGAATGTTTCGCACACAAAGATGGAATGAAGCTATTCGTCTTTGGCAACGAGCGCGAAGGCATTTTCAATCTCTGTGCTCTATTAGATAATTTAGGAAAAGGTGCATCCGCAGCTGTTATTCAAAATCTCGACTTAATGCTTTCAGGAAATTAACTTCTCTGTATAAATGTTATTTAATGACATGATATGCTCCCTTTGTTGCTCGCCAATGCGCAACAGAAAAGCACAATATGACTAATGCAACAGTTTGATGAATAAGCCCCAAACTGATAGGAACTTCATGTAATAATGTCAGAATACCTAAGATTGCTTGAAGAATAATCATAATACACATAAAAAATGCACGACGAGAATGCGTTGAGTGTGGAACATTGCTTCGTACATATAAGGCATGAACAACTGCTGCAATAAACAAAAAATAAGCAAAAAAACGATGGATAAATTGAACAGTTAAAGGATTTTCGAATAAATTAAGCCAAACAGGATTATGCTGCAATAACCCATCGGGTATGATCTGACCATCCATAAGCGGCCATGTATTATAAACTTTTCCAGCATGAAGGCCTGCAACCAAAGCACCCAAATAAATTTCAATCAAAATCAAAACGACAAACCATCCTGCAAAATACTGAATCTTTCGATTTGCTGGTTTTTCTGAATATTCTGTGAGTCCTCGAGATAAATACGTAACAAAAACAATAACAAAACATGCTGTGATAAGATGAAAAGCCAAACGATATTGGCTTACACTTGTCAAATCACTTTGACCAATACCAGAAGCCACCATCCACCAACCAATAAACCCTTGAAAGGCAATAAGGATTGGTACAACGGTAAGCTGAAGCAAAATATTTTTTTCAATATGTTTTGTCGCCCAAAACCAAATAAGACCTATTAAGGCGACAAGACCGACAAGACGCCCAAGAATACGGTGTGCCCATTCCCACCAGAATATGACCTTAAACGCGCTTAACGTCATATCACGATTAAGCAGCTTATATTGGGTGATCTGCTGATATTTTAAAAATTCCTCCTGCCATTGCTCCACTCCAATCGGTGGAATAACACCATGAATTGGTTTCCATTCTGTTATCGACAATCCTGATCCCGTCAAGCGGGTAGCACCCCCTACCAAAACTATTGCCAAACAAAGCAATAAAATAGAATAAAGCCACATTTGAATTTGTTTTCGATTTTTCTTTTGCAATGGTGTTAAAACGGTATCGTTCAATCTCTTTACTGTCATTTCTAATTGCCCCACGTCATTCTCCAACCACAATTTATTTTAAGATCTAAACATTTAATCTTAAGTTATTTTTAATATGTCTACAACTTGAATACAAGATAAGTAAAGTACTATCATATGTGATCAGCTTTCTACGACATTTATGATGCAACCACACGGTAAATAGTTTTCGGGAACCTATTCACCATTTTCGTCATCCAATCTTGTTCATTAAGAGAAATACTACAAATATAATAGTCTGTGAGCTCGGCAAATTGGTCAAACCCATATTTGGGTTCGCTGGCCATTTCTAAAATGATAAAATCATAATCCTTTTTAAATTCTTGTAAGAGATTCGGGATATCATTTGAAAAATCTTGTGCACAAACAGCACTCGTTAACCCTTGGGGAAGAATATCAACTCCCGTATCATAATCACGATAAATAACATCTTGAAACTGGGCATTTCCTGTCAAAATATCGCTCATCCCTCGATGTGGACCAATGACTTTCTCTATCTGTTGACCAGAAATATCCACCAAAAGAATTGTTTTACGCTCTTTGATGAGAAGCAAAGAGAGTTTTGCTGCCGTTCTTGCAGCCTCTGTCCCAATTATTGAAACAACCGTTGAAGCACGATATTTCAAAAAATCGGATAATTCCCCTATCGTAATAAAAGATTCAAAGCTTTTTATTCCCTTAGAGTCTAAAGCGCTCTCATCATTTTTAAAGTCATCTTCTTTCTGTTGATCTTTTTTTATTCCAGAGCATTGGTGAAACAAGAACAGTCCTGCCAAAAGAGCAACTAAGCCTGCAAACACACTGATAATAACATTTTTTCCGTAAAGAGCTATAAAAGAAAGAGGCACTAATGTTGTTGGCACAACCATATGAATTTTTGTATTTTGCAACAGAAGAGAATCCTTACTCATCTCTTTATTCTGTGTATCCACCACTGCTCTTATTTTATTCTCAAGTTCGTTAAACATTTTTTTCAAAGACTGGGACTGCTCTTTTACAAAAAAGCTAATCCTTTTTTTGAGTTGTTGTTCTAATTCCGTTGCAAGAGCCTCATCTGAATGAACTTGATCAATAATTTGCAAAATTTTCTTCTCTAATTGATGAGAAATTACCTCTAATTCTGCAGTCATTGCTTTAATTTGAGGATGTGTCCAACCCAATTGTACAACCATATGTGCTCTTTGTGTCTCTAAAAGATCACGCTTAGATTCTAGTGCAGAAATCATTGGATTGTTTGCAATAAAGGACAGAGACAATAAAGACTGTCCGTTTTCACGTATCATGTTAATCGTTGAATTCAAACTCGCTAAATGAATACGCTTGAAAGTTGCTTGTGTTAATTGCACCGAAAAGTCATTAAGTTCTGATTGTTTTACATTTTGATAAATGAAAGAATCAAAAGATGAACGAAACCCTTGCACGATATTGAGTATCTCAGTCTTATCATATTGTTGACCAAGATGCTGCTCTGTTAACAATAATTTTTTTTTCTGTTTTATGATTGCTTGTGAAAATGCGGAAAACCAAGTTTCTAATCCACGTCGAGCAGCTTCAAAGCTTCCCGCTTCAAAAGTAAGATCAATGAAATCACCATTACGAGACAAACGAATATTTTCATGAAAATCTTTTTTCTGAAAAGTATTCGAAGAAAAACTATGTAAGTTTGAATCATTCAAAGGTACGGACTGCGAAAATAAAGATGCAAGAATACTATTTTGTTTATGAATTGGTAATGGCTTTCCTACAGAATCAGACAAGGAAAATGTCAAAGTTGCCCTATATATCCGCGGCCGACTAAAGTCATATAACAACCAAATCGAAAATGCACACAGAATTGCCAACAGCAAAATAACCAAAATATTTCGCGGGACCGTGCGTACAAACAGCCTTTTGTTACATTTAAGACTCATCTTTATTTCAACCAGTAAAATACTTCATATTTTTTTATTAAGAGAAAGTAGTAACTATCCTCTTAACTTGAAGTCATATTATTTTGAGAGAAGAAAAATATGAAAATGCAGAATTAACGTACAGAAATATCTCAAAAAACTTTAATTCATATTTTGCTTGATATGATCGAGTTGTTTTTTTGATTCAGAGGTCAGTACAGCTTTAATGGTAACAGAACCATCCTCATGCCCTTCCTGCATTATTTCACCAGAATTTTTATAAAACCAATCAATAAGTGGCATTTCATGAGGTTTTAAAAGACATTCAACGTTTTGCATTTCTCCAAAAATTCGCTTTTCAATAGCTGTTAATAATTGATCAAGTCCATCACTCATGAGTGCTGACACCATAACTGCAGGATTTAAACGTGTTTTGGTGCTTGTTTGCAAAACATTCAATGCATGCTCATCTAATATATCAATTTTATTCCAAACTTCTATGATATGTTCTGTATCATCAATATCAATACCAAGACTTGAAAGAACTTCTAAAACATCTTTGGCATGGGCACGATGATCAAAATCTGACATATCTCTCACATGGAGAATGAGATCAGCTTCAACCACTTCTTCAAGAGTTGCTCTAAAAGCTGCAATCAAATGCGTTGGTAAGTTAGAGATAAAACCTACAGTATCAAATAAAAGAATCGTTTTTCCATGGGGCAGAATAACTTTGCGCAAAGCCGGATCAAGCGTTGCAAACAACATATCTTTAGCAAGGACATCCGCACCACTTAAACGATTAAAAAGCGTTGATTTTCCTGTATTAGTATATCCTACTAAAGCAACAACAGGATGGGATGTTTTTTTTCTTTTCGCTCTATGAAGAGCACGTGTTTTTGTAACTGTTTCCAATTCGCGTCGGATACGAGTGATTTTTCCTTGCAAAAGACGCCTGTCCGCTTCAACCTGAGTTTCACCAGGCCCTCCTAAAAAACCATGTCCACCACGTTGCCTTTCCAAGTGTGTCCAACTACGTACAAGTCTGCTTTTTTGATAAGATAAATGCGCTAACTCGACTTGCAAAACCCCTTCTTTTGTACGCGCACGATCCCCAAAAATTTCAAGAATTAAAGCCGTTCTGTCGATAACTTTACACTTCCATAATTTTTCCAAATTTCGCTGCTGCACGGGTGTTAAAAAATAATCTACAACGACAAGCTCAACATAATATTCACTTATATAATGAGCAAGTGAATCCACTTTCCCCTTCCCAAATAAAGTTGCAGGACGGAGAGTGGTTATATTAATTGCTTCATAATAAACAACCTCTAACCTTATAGCACGCGCTAACCCTAACGCCTCTTGAATTCGAGAAGATACTGAACAACCACCTGAGGCATTTTCACTTTTGTTTTCTTGACAAATTGGTACCAAAACAACAGTGGGCACCTGTCTTACAACTTGTGAAGGAAATCCGCCAAATCTCTCATTTTCATTTAACATAGCAATCTAAAGCACTTTATAAAATGGGATAAGAGGTCTACAATGTAATATCTTGTTTATTCAGAACTTTCACCTTCAAACATCTGCACAGGTTGCCCAGGCATAATTGTAGAAATAGCATGTTTATAAACCAATTGCGCATGTCCATCACGACGCAAAAGGACACAAAAACTGTCAAATGAGGTTACAATACCCGTTAATTTAACGCCATTTACAAGAAAAATTGTAAGAGAAATTTTCTGCTTGCGCACTGTATTTAGAAATACATCTTGCAGGTGCTGTGATCGTTCTGCCATTATTCTTACACCTTTATCTCGAATTGCATAAAATACTCATGCACGCATATCGACTGAAAAATATCCAATTGTCAACGTAGGAGCTTCAAAAATTAGCAAAAGGCAGCTTAATATCAAGAAAAAAGGCTCTCTACAATGATGAATATCATAACTTACAAAAACCTATCATCAAATATAAAAAAAATTCCGCACCCTCACTTTATTACGAACTGCTATGAGAAAGACCATTTTATAATGTGGATACCTTTTACAAATTATAACATTTTAGCGGTATATGGCTAATTCCTCTCATTTAGAATCAATAAAAATGAATGTAGTAGCCTCATCATTCTACCTATAAATGAAAATTGTAAACAGTGTTTTTATCTTTATTGTAATCAAACACTATATTGTTTTTATTATATTTTATACCATTTATGAACAGGTTAAAAGAACCACGTTAACTTTATCTTGATAAGTTTTAAATTTTTTTCCAAAGCATATTCCTTTCTAAATAATTAACAGCTAGTATATCCGAATATCTGGAGGAGGACGTATCCCTTTTCCATCTGTAAGAGTACGAGGCGAGTATGGCACGCAGAACTAAGTTACAAACATTTGAAATTGAAGTTGAAGAAGCTCTTTCGAAAGCTATGAACTTTGATTTTAATAATGATGCGGCAATGGAAACAATATCAGTCAATAATTCTGAAAATGTCATTAATGTAGACGAATTAATTCAAAAGATTGCAATGGCAGAAGAAGAAATTCTTGCTGAAAATGCTACTTCAACGCTTGTCTCAAATATTCATGATAATGCTGTTATTGATGAAGCGGTTGTTGAACAGCTTTTTGCTTCAAAACCTAATCCTGACCTTTCAGGTGGAACTGTTCATAATACATTGTTGTCTACACAGCTTCTTCCTGCCAATGATGATATAACAATCCCTTTAAATTTTGGCTTATTAAAGCAGCGTTCTACTTCACGAATCTATTGGTGTACAACAGCGCTTAGTGCTCTATGGGCAACAGGGGGTGCTTTTATTGCGCATAAGCTTGCTCCTGCTGGTCTCAATTCCTTATCAAATATCACCACCTTTGTTACATCGCCAACGGGATTAGCAGTAGCGGCCGGAACAGCAATCCCTATCCTTCTCTCTTGGGGATTTGCTCAATTAACAAAGCGTTCAAACGAATTGCATAATATTGCTCTTCTTATGACAAATGCTGCACAGCGCCTCAGTGAGCCACAGCATATCTCTGAAAAACAAGCCATCGCTATAGGGCAAACCATTTGTGAAAAAGTCGCAGCTATGAACGAGGGAATTGAACGCACTCTTGAGCGTGCTGTTGAACTTGAAGCAATCATACAAGGGGAGGTCCATAATCTGGAACAAGCCTATGCTGAAAACGAATCACGTATACACACATTAATCAAAGAACTAAGCAATGAGCGCATAGCCATTTTGAATCATGCTGATCGCGTACAGTCAACAATTAAAGGAACACAGGAACAACTGAATGATGAATTTGGCTTAGTGACTTCAAAAATTGTCACCAATGTTGAAAAGCTTGCACAAACTCTTTCCCAGACCTTACAAAAACAAGGGGAAAATCTTGTTGCAAAACTTTCCTATGCAGGTGATGGTGTAACAAGCCAGCTTGTTGAAAAATTTAATGAAACCACAACCCAGATTCAGCAAAAAAATACAGCTTTCTTTCACGAATTAGGGAAAAACTTTGATGGTTTTTCAGAGCGTTTTGATAATAATGAAAAACAAATAGAAAAAGCCTTTAATGAAACAGCAGCTAAAGCTGAAATGCATATCGCTAAAATTGCGACGCATATACAAACAGCAACAGAACAGACTTTACAGAATGTTGATGAAAAATTTAGAACGCTGGATGAATCCATTATTGATCGCAATCATCAGTTTCTACAGAGTTTTGATGAAAAAATCATTCAACTCGATGAAAAAGCATATAAACTCTCTTCCAAGTTTGATAACGTGACTTCAGAAGCGATTGAAGCTTTTGAAAACCGTTTAGCAACGGTTGATCTTTCTCTTAAAGAACACAGCAATTCCATAATTGAATCCTTCATTGCTCGCAGTCAAACTCTAGAAGATAATGCTGAAAAGCTTGGTAATTTCTTAGAAGCGCACGTTTTGCAAATTAATGCAAATCTTCAAGAAAAAACAGCTGATATTACCAAAGCCTTTACAAATGGGCACGAAACTATCCTTTCTGCAATCGACAAAAGCAAAGAAAAGCTAAGAGAAGAAGTTCAGCATATTGATAGTGCTATTATTGATATCATACAAGAGCGTTCGCAGGACTTCAAATTACAACTTTCTGATCAAAGAGCTCTGATGGCAGATATGCTCGATAATGAAAAGAATAAAATCACTGAGACACTAAAAAATCAAATTGATGTTTTAGCTCAAAACACCTCAAATCTTGAACAGATTTTGGTTGATAATGTTCAAATCGTTGATCAGTATGCTGAAAATCACGTTGCAAATATAGTGCAATGCACAGAAAAACTACAAGAAGTCATTGTACAAAGTAGTAATACAACAAAAGAGGCCTTAGAAGCACAAGCCAGAAATATTGATATACGTGCTGACGCTCTGCGTGACTCTTTAGCAATTAATAGTTTTTCTCTTAACGAAGTTCTTGCAGATCAAGCACGTGCACTCGAGCAGCGGATGGAAACAATCCATAATCTCATTACAAAAAGTGATATACATGTGGATGTTGCGTTAAAACAACAAATAGATTTGGTTGAGAATGCAATTGCTGCCAATAATAAAAACATTACAGAAACTGTCCAAGATCATATTAAAAACCTCGAAAACCATGCCGAAATTTTAAAGAATACCCTCTCTCAATCGAGTGGTACATTCTTTGAAACCCTTGAAACAAGCATGGAATCGTTTGATACAAAGCTGGAAGTTCGTGCACACAAAATTTTTGAACGTGCAACAACATTAGAAGAAACATTGTCCGAAAAGCTTGGTCAAGTGTGTGAAACTATTGAGATGCAAACATCCGCTTTTGAAGAACGCTCTGACACATTAAAAACATCTATCATGCTTAATAATGAACAAAGTCAGATTATTCAACAAACGCTGGAAACAAACATTGATAATATGCGCATCACATTAGAAGATTCCGTGAATACGGTCACAGACAACTTGCATAACAATATTATAAAGGCTTCCGATATTCTTTCTTCTACAGGCGAACAGATACTTTCATCTGTTACAAATGTCGCTGTACAAGCAGAAAATATTCTCTCGGAATCTGGAAATCGCATTGTATCAAACGTTAAACAAACGGTTTATGATACCAGTGAAAAAGTTTTGTCTGTTTTTTCTGAGCAAACAGCCCATACTATCGAAGCCTTCGCAACAGCTAGTCATAATGCACAAGCATTATTGAATGAAACAATTCACACTTCAACAATCACAATTGAACAAGTCCTTAACGAAAGATGCAATGTTCTTCATCACTCCATGCAGAATCTTAAAAATAATTTAGGATATCAGCTTTCTGATGTAAGTAGCCGCTTGGAAGAAGCAAAAAATCAAACAGCTACTCAAATTTCAGAATATGTTGGAAAAATCACAGAGTTGACAAACCATTTAAATCAAGCTGCGCAAAGTACAACGGAGTCAATTGGTTCTTTAACACAGCATATTGGCGAACAACTTTCCCTCTCAACACAAGATGCCGAACAAAGGATTTATGCACACAGTGAATCTCTCGTAAATAGTTTGGCACAAACCAACTCTGAAACACTTCAAACAGTAACTGCTATGAAGGAAGATCTTGTCAATAATGTCTCATCTATTATTGCACAATTGAATCAGTCAATTTACAGCTTTCATGAAAATAGCAATGTTTTATTATCAGCGGTTCAAAATATTGACGGTCAATTCAGCGAGACTGCAAATAACTTTTTCCGCAACACTAACCAAGTAGCAGAGCATTTATCAGCCTCAAATCAAGCGCTCAACAGCAATATTGAGATTTTGCAAGGACTTTCACAAAACACATTTGAACAAATTGGTCACATAACAAGTAGTTTCAATAAACATGCTGAAACACTTTCTGAAGCTATTCAAGTTTTAGAACAATCCGAAAATTCGCTTAATACAACACTTGAAGAAAAACACAACACGCTCTCTGCATTAAGCAATGCTCTTGTTTCAAAATCTAATGAAATCAATCAACTGATTGAACATTATGAAAATGTTCTCAGCTCAGCACTCGAACGCACTGACAAAAATGCGCGTAATTCCACACATTCACTCCAACAATCACTTAATCAGCTCATTAATGAAGCTTCAACGCGTTTTTCAGGAGCAACAGAAGATATACGTCGCTCAGCTGATGAAGTTCGTTTAGAACTTTCAAAAATTAATCATGATATTCATGAGAGTGTTCAAAAACTCCCTGCAACGACAAAAGAAACAACGCAAACAATCCGCACCGCTCTCAATGAACAAATTACAGCCTTAAAGGACTTAGCAAGTGTTGTACAAAAAACTGACCAAAATAATGCACAAAATAATGTAAATGAGCAGCTAATATCGACAATTCCCACAACATTAACACTTCAAAGAAGTGATAGACGTTCCCCTGAATTCATTAAAAAGATAATACCCCCTAAGCCTATTTTGCAACAAGACCAAAGCAAAAAAAGGCAGAATAAATGGGTATCGAACCTCTTAGAACGAGCTTCGCGTGAAGAAACTTGGTATGATGAAAGACCTGATGATTCAGTTTTTGCCCCTGTACAAACAAAATCGCGACCTGTAAATGAGTCTCTTAACACATTAGCCGCTGGTATAGTGCGGGCTATTAACCACAATGCTGTTGTTGAGCTATGGGATCATTATCGGCGTGGACAAAAAAACATCGTGACCGAACGCCTTTATACTTTGAATGGAAAAACCATATTTGAAATGATTAAGAAAAAATATATGAGCGATGTTGATTTTAAACAGTCAGTTAATCAATATATTGCGGATTTTGAAAAACTATTACGTGATGTATCTCATGGTTCAGCTTCTTCGAACTCAGTTCGAAAATATCTAATATCAGATACTGGGAAAGTTTACACTATGCTTGCTCATGCAAGTGGTCGTATCCAATAGACAACCATAAAAGTGGAAAAATATTTTTTCCACTTTTTGTATTTATGGATTTATCGTCATATAATGCACTACTTGCAAATGTAGCATTTTGTAAAAGTTGGATAGATGATTGGTATCCTAAACAATATTAATGACCAATAACGTACCCCCAAAAATAAGGATAAGTATTCCCCTGCTTTATACCTCTTATACAAATTTAGACCTATTGTAGAAACAAACTCTCTATAAAGCACTCAATTGATAAATTTTCCAACCAAAGCTTTATTCGTTAAAATACACATATTTTTCTACCTACATGCATAGACTCATTCCATTAGTGCTCATTAAAATGATACAAAGCAGTTTAGAATTTTAAAATAATGGTTTATGAATTATCACTCACTATAAGTATGAATAAAGCTGGAGTTTATAAAAACTAGGTTAAATGAATAAATTCTCTTCTGTTTTTTTTGCCAGCATTGCAAAAAAAATAACTGCTTGATAATGTAAGCATCAATAATATTATACTCGTCTTTTTAAATAACACACTTCCGCAAATTTTTGTTAAGGAAAAAAGATTAATCGTGCTGTTATCAATGCAATCTTTAAGGGGCACAAATAAAAAAATATCAAACTGCTTTAATGCTCCAGAAGAGTTTTCTTGTGCATTTTTTATTCAGAGAAAAGAGAGCTACCAGTAGATAAAATTTATCATAGATGAAACATCTCACATAAACATATACTAACTTGGATATCATAAAAATGTCTATAGAACGAAAGAGTAATTTCAGTTCACAAAAAGTTGAACTTGACAGTGCCGCACTTTTTTATCACCAACATCCAAAACCCGGAAAGTTGGAAATACAAGCGACAACACCTCTTGATAATCAGCGTGACCTAGCTCTTGCTTATTCTCCAGGTGTTGCTGCACCATGTCTTGCAATTCATAAAGATCCAAATCTTGCTGCACAATATACTTCTCGTTCTAATTTAGTTGCTGTTATATCAAATGGAACTGCTGTTCTTGGACTAGGAAATATTGGTCCCCTCGCCTCAAAGCCCGTTATGGAAGGAAAAGCCGTTTTATTTAAAAAATTTGCGAATATTGATGTTTTTGATATTGAAATTGATGCACCCAATATTGAACAAATGGTAGACACTGTATCTGCCTTAGAACCTACATTTGGTGGTATTAATCTTGAAGATATTAAAGCTCCTGAATGTTTTGAAATCGAAGAAAAACTTCGTTCTCGAATGAATATTCCAGTTTTCCATGATGACCAACATGGAACTGCTATTATTGTTTCTGCAGCTATATTAAATGCTTTAAATCTTGCTGGGAAAAAAATTGAAAATGCAAAAATAGTTACCTCAGGTGCTGGTGCCGCGGCTTTAGCTTGTATTAACCTTTTAGTTCGCCTTGGAGCAAAAGTTGAAAATATTTGGCTTAGCGACTTAGAAGGAGTGGTTTATAAAGGTCGCACAGCCCTTATGGATCGTTGGAAAATCAATTATGCCCAAGAAACTGAGGCACGAACTTTATCCGAAATTATTGATAATGCCGATGTTTTTCTAGGTGTTTCAGCAGGGGGTGTTTTAAAACCTGAATATCTGAAAAAAATGGCTTCAAATCCATTAATTTTAGCACTCGCTAATCCAACACCAGAAATTATGCCAGAAGAAGCACATTCCGTGCGGCCAGATGCAATGATTTGCACAGGGCGCTCTGATTATCCCAATCAGGTCAATAATGTTCTTTGTTTTCCCTATATCTTTCGTGGTGCATTAGATGTTGGTGCTAGCGCAATTAATGAAGAAATGAAAATGGCTGCAGTTCACGCGATTGCAGCTCTCGCCCGCGAAGAAACTTCAGATATTGCAGCACGTGCATACTCCAAAAAACCACCCAGTTTTGGTCCAGACTATCTGATTCCCTCTCCCTTTGATCCACGTTTAATACTGCGTATTGCTCCTGCTGTTGCTAAAGCAGCAATGGATACTGGTGTTGCAATTCGTCCCATTGAAGATATGGAAGCCTATCATGATATTCTTAACCGATTTGTGTTCCGTTCTGGTTTAATGATGAAACCCGTTTTTGCTGCTGCAAAAACAGCAAAACGTAAACGTGTGATTTATGCGAATGGTGAAGATGAACGCATACTTCGTGCAGCACAAATTGTTCTTGAAGAACAAACTGCAATACCTATCCTCATTGGACGTCCCCATGTGGTGGAGGCGAGACTAAAGCGCTTTGGTTTAAGAATTCGCCCAGGCATAGATTTTGAACTTACAAATCCAGAAGATGATCCACGTTTTCGTGATTATGTTCATTTATTTCTTCGTTACACAGGAAGACGTGGTGTTTCACCCGATGTAGCAAAAACAATTGTAAGAACATCAACAACAGCAATTGCAGCCCTCGCTGTAATGCGTGAAGAAGCTGATGCAATGATTTGCGGTTTAGAAGGGCGTTTTGAACGTCATCTTGAATTAATTGAGCAGGTCATTGGACTTGATTCAAACGTTCGTCATTTTTCTGCTGTGAGTTTACTTATTTCTCCACGTCGGACCCTTTTTCTAACAGATACTTACGTCAATGAAGATCCTTCTGCAGAAGAAATAGCAGAAATGACGGTACTAGCAGCACAAGAAATTGAAGCGTTTGGTATAACTCCAAAAGCAGCATTATTATCACACTCAAACTTTGGCTCAAAAAATACAGAAAGTGCGCGTAAAATGCGCCGTGCAACCGAAATTCTTGCTAAACTATATCCAAATTTAGAAGCTGATGGAGAAATGCACGGTGATGCAGCACTTTCTAAAGTTTTTCGTGATCGTGTTTTTCCTGATTCACGCCTCAAAGATGAAGCTAATTTGCTTGTCTTTCCAACACTTGATGCGGCGAATATAACACTCAATCTCATAAAAAATCTTACCAATGCACTTCATGTTGGACCTATTTTAATCGGCGCCTCACGTCCTGTACATATCCTGACACCTTCAGTCACTTCACGAGGAGTCGTTAATATGACAGCTCTTGCAGTTCTCGCAGCCAATAGGAAAAAATCCATCATAAGATAAATAAAAATAAGTAAATTTAAAATAAAATTTTAAAATTTTTTACAGCCTCTAAGTATATCATTTCATGAACTGTAAATTTGTTTACTCTATAGAAAGATAATTATATTCTAAGTCTTTTTTTAAAAGGGAAAAAAGGCTAAAAAAAGAATAATAAATATATTTGAATTTATCAACTCTATAATAAGGAATCCTACATTGTCCTCTACGTTTGATAAAGTTGCTGATATTATCGCAGAAATCAGTGAAATTGATCGCAGCACAATCACACCTGAAAGCCATACAATTGATGATTTGGGAATCGATAGCCTTGATTTTCTTGATATTGTTTTTGCTATTGATAAAGCTTTTGGGATTAAAGTTCCACTAGAGCAGTGGACACAAGAAATTAACGAAGGTGCAATTGCTACTGAAGAATATTTTGTTCTCAAAAATCTTTGTGCAAAAATTGACGAACTCGTCGCCATAAAACAGGCGGAATAATTTTTTTTTACCATGCATGATCACGCTGTCTTCATTACTGGTATAGGACTTATAAGCTCTCTTGGTGAAGGCGTTGGTCATCATTGGGATCTCTTGAATAATCCCCCAGTTACACCAAATCTTGATTGTACAACCTTTTCACCCTACACGGTTCATAAATTGCCTGAAATTGATTGGAGTTTACAAATTCCCAAAAAAAGTGATCAACGGCAAATGGGCACGTGGCAACGCCTTGGTACCTATGCAGCAGGCCTTGCTCTTCATGATGCAGGCATGAAAAATAATGAACAATTAACATCAACAATGGATATGATTGTCGCAGCAAGCGGAGGAGAGCGCGATATTGTCGTTGATACACAAATTCTTTCTAAAGCACGCACAGCTGCCGATCCTGCTTCCATATTAAATTCAGTCCTTTCGACTGAACTTCGTCCCACTTTGTTTTTAGCACAACTGTCAAATCTTTTGGCTGGCAATATTTCAATTGTTCATAAAGTTACCGGCTCTTCTCGCACCTTTATGGGAGAAGAAGGCAGTGGACTTTCTGCAATTCAAATTGCTGCAGCGCGTATTCGATCAGGGCAAAGTACACATGTATTGGTGGGAGGCTCCTATAATGCACAGGGCTATGATATGTTGTTAGCCCATGAACTTGGTAACCTCTTAATGCGAGATGGGTGGGCACCAGTGTGGGAACGTAAAAAATATTCTGGTGGCGGTGTTATAACTGGTTCTGGTGGTATCTTTCTCGTTCTTGAAAGTGAAGCACATGCAAAAAAACGTAATGCACGTGCTTATGCTGAAATTAAGCAGATCATCACAGATCAAACAGACAGAACAAAAGTCTCCCTTCAAGAATCAATTGTATCAATGTTGAAAACAACCAAAGCAAAATCTGCTTTAGCTATTTCTGCTGCTTCAGGATTTCATGAAGTGACAGAAGCAGAACAAAATGCTCTTGAAAATTCTGATATTTTTTACCGCGGAATTACAACATTATTTGGTTATATGCGGGAAGCGCAATTTCCTTTAGCACTTGCACTTGCTGCTCTTGTTATTGAAAAAAAACGCAGTTTTCCAGCATTAAGTGCTTCTGAAAAGCCTTTTCTAAAAGAAGTATGTGAAGCATTTGTTACGACTATTGGTATAAAAAGAGCTGAAGGTGTAGCCCGCCTAACTGCTGTTTGAGGGAGATTTCCATAGTGAAATATAATGATCATTTTGGGCGTCCATTTGTGGCAATAACTGGAGCAGGAATTGTAACATCACTGGGACAAGGCAAACATGAAAATTGGCAAAAATTAACAAGTGGTGTGAGCGGCATTCATAAAATCACACGCTTTCCTGTTGAAGGATTAAACACACGTATCGCTGGAACAGTTGATTTTCTTAAAGAAAGTACGCTTGGTGCTTCAGCTCTTTCTGAAAAACTTGCAGATCTCGCAGCAAAAGAAGCTTTAGCGCAAGCCGCTCTTGATAAAACGAATTTTAATGGTCCACTCTTTTTAGCAGCTCCTCCTGTTGAGCTAGAGTGGACAGCACGTTTTACTCTTGATCAAGAGGAAGCATTTAATGGTGAGCCTTCCTATGCGCATCTTCTTGAAGTCTGCAGCCATAACCTTCACGAAACATTCTTTGAAAGCACACAATTTGGTGCAATTGCAGCAAATCTTCAAAAAAAATTTGGAACAAAGGGACTTCCAATTACACTTTCAACCGCTTGCGCATCTGGTGCAACAGCAATTCAATTAGGTGTTGAAGCTATTCGACGGGGAGAAACAAATCGTGCACTCGCAATTGCTACAGATGGTTCTGTTTCAGCAGAATCTCTCATCCGCTTTTCGTTATTATCTGCTCTTTCATCCCATAATGATCCTGCAGAAAAAGCAGCAAAACCCTTTAGCCGTGATAGAGATGGTTTTGTTATGGCAGAAGGATCAGGTGCTCTTGTTCTTGAATCTCTTAAAAGCGCATTAGATCGTAATGCCATAGTTTTAGGAATTTTAGCTGGCTGTGGAGAAACAGCCGATGATTTCCATCGTACGCGTTCAAAGCCCGATGCATCTCCAGCAATTGAATCCATTCGTAAAGCTTTAGATGATGCAAAGATAATCACCAATGAAATTGACTACATTAATGCCCATGGAACCTCAACTCCTGAAAATGAAAAGATGGAATACCTCGCACTATCAACAGTCTTCGGTAATATTTTAAAACATATTCCTGTTTCTTCTAATAAATCAATGATTGGACACACATTAACTGCTGCTGGCGCCATCGAAGCTGTTTTTTCTCTTTTAACTATTCAATCGGGGATACTTCCTCCTACAATTAATTATGATGATCCTGATCCTGCTATTCCTTTAGACGTTGTTCCTAACCATAGCCGTAAAGCACGTGTCAATGCAGTTTTATCAAACTCTTTTGGATTCGGTGGCCAAAATACAAGTCTTGTTATCACAGCATATAAAGGATAAACTTTATTCATACTCATCAAACTTAGTAACGCGTAATCTAATAGCCATATACGTTAAGGGGGATAATAATGCGTGCACTGCAACTATTAAATGAACGTCAGCTTGAAATCACCAACATTTCTCCACCACCACCACCTAATCCCGATGAGGTAACAGTACGTATAAAAGCTGTTGCTCTCAATCATATTGATGTATGGGGCTGGCGTGGTATGGCCTTTGCTAAAAGAAAAATACCACTCATCATTGGCGCAGAAGCTTCCGGTGAAGTTACGCAACTAGGGAGTCATGTTAAAAATTTACGCCTCGGCCAAATTGTTTCCCTTTATGGTGCGCAAACCTGTGGAATATGCCAAGCTTGTCGTGAAGGGCGTGATAATCTCTGTAGTCAAGTGAAAGGCGTCTACGGTTTTCATCTTGATGGATTTGCCTGTGAACTTGTCAATTTATCAGCACGCCTCTTGGTCCCTGCTCCACCAGAATGTGATGAACTGCAAGCAGCTGTTGCTCCCATTACTTTCGGCACTGTAGAACATATGCTTTTTGATAATGCAAAACTACAAGTAGGAGAAACAATACTGATACAAGCAGGTGGTTCTGGTATCGGTTCAGCAGCCATTCAACTCGCAAAACACATGGGATGCACAGTTATCACAACTGTAGGTTCAGATGAAAAAATTGCAAAAGCACAATCTCTTGGGGCAGATCATGTTATTAATTATCGCAAAGACCGATTTGAAGGCGTTGTCCGCAAATTAACGCAAAAAAAAGGTGTTGATGTTGTCTTTGAACACGTAGGAGCCGATACATGGAGCGGTTCTCTGTTGTGTATGAAACGAGGAGCACGCTTAGTAACTTGTGGTTCAACTTCTGGAGTGACAGCACCATTAAATCTTATGCAGTTATTCCAACAACAACTTAAGATATTTGGTTCATTTGGCTGTCGTATAGAAAACATGCAAAACGCCATGTGGAAAATGGCAAAAGGTTTTGTTCATCCTGTCATTGATACAATTGTTGAATTTGATGAAATTGATACAGCTTTAAAACGCATGGAAAGCCGTGATATTTTCGGTAAAATTATTCTTAAAATCGATTAATTTATGATGAATTTTTATATTAAAATTTTTATGTATCGTATTAAAATTATAGCAAAAAAATTATTTTATTTGTTATGGGGATATTTTCTCATTGGTTCTTTATTTATTTTAAAATATTTTCCTAGCAACATTGGACTTTCTTTCTTTTCTTGGTTAGCAAAAACATTTGGTCCTCTTATCCATCGTCATCAAATCGCGCTTGCAAACCTTAAGGCTGCGTATCCAGAAAAAACAAAAGAAGAGCTGCATACAATTGCAATAGAAATGTGGGAAAATATAGGGCTGTTCGTAGCCGAATATATTTTTCTTGATAAAATTTTTGATTTTGATCCTCATGCGGACCAACCTGGTCTTATTGAAGTTAAAGGTGCTGAGATATTTCAGCGATTAAAAAATGAAAAAAAACCGCATATTTTTTTCACAGCTCATAGCGGAAATTTCGAACTCCTTCCTATATGTGCCCAAAGTTTTGGACTGAATGTTACAGTGCTTTTTCGTCCCCCCAATAATCCCTATATAGCAAAACGAGTCCTTAAAGCCAGACAAACTTCTATGGGACATCTCGTGCCATCTAAAGCTGGGGCAGCTTGGGCACTAGCAGCCAAGTTAGCAGAAGGTAAAAATGTTGGCATGCTCGTTGATCAAAAGTTTCGTCGAGGTATTTTAGGAACATTTTTCAATAGGCCACTTAAAACAAATCCCTTAATTATAAAACTCGCGCGACAATATGATTGTGATATCTATCCAGCACGTTGTATCCGGCTAGCTGGAGGACGTCATCGTTTAGAGTTGTATGAATCTATAAAACTTCCACTTGATGAAAAAAATGAGATTGATATAGCTGCTTCCACGCAAAAATTAAACGATATTGTTGAAAGTTGGGTACGTGAATATCCCGGACAATGGACGTGGCTACACAGACGTTGGGATAATTGACATATTCATAGCTTTATAGGAAAAGCATAAATGAACGCATCAAAAGAGATCAGTGATCTTATCGCAATCGTTTCAGCATTACGAAACCGTGAGAACGGATGTATTTGGAATATAAAACAAACATTTGAATCCCTCATACCCTATATGCTTGAAGAAGTTTACGAAGTTATCGATGCCATTGAACGAAAAAACTGGACAGATATTTGCGACGAACTCGGTGATCTTCTTTTACAAATCGTCTATCATGCTATAATTGCGCAAGAAGAAGGTCGTTTTTCTTTTGAGGATGTTGTTTACGCAATTACCGCAAAAATGATTCGCCGCCATCCTCATGTTTTTGGAAATATAGAGCAAAAAAACGTGGTTTTGTCGCAGAAGAATGGGAAAATATCAAAAAAAGAGAACAGGCTGAACAGAGAAAATGCTGCAAAGAAGCAAGCTTAACAAACGATCCTATAACAAGCATTCTTGCAAAAGTAAAAAAAATCCAGCCAGCAGAGCAAAAAGCACTCGCTTTACAAAAAGCCGCGGCCAAAGAGGGTTTTTGTTGGCATAAAAATCATGATTTTTTTTGCAAAAATTGAAGAAGAATTCAATGAACTCAAAGAAGCCATTAAAGATCATAAAACGTCAGATATAGAAGCAGAGTTCGGTAACCTTTATTTCACCTTGCTTAATCTTGCACGCCACTTGAATATTGATTCACAAAAAGCATTAAAAAAAAACAAACGCAAAATTTCGCAATCGTTTTACCTATATTGAAGAAAGTCTCTCCACTCAATCTAAAACACTAGCTGATGTATCTTTGAACGAAACGGAAGATCTTTGGAGTAAAGCGAAAAGTAAAAAACAGGGAAAATATCAGATTTCATCAACCATAAAAATCAAGAAATCATCAAATTATTCAATAGAATCGTATTAAGCTTAATTGGCTTTATCTGTTTTATTTAACTGATTTTGTGATATAGGACGGAGTTCTACCGATTCACCACATCCACATGCTGAAACTTGATTAGGATTCTTAAAGACAAAACCGGAACGAAGTGTCGTTGCTTCGTAATCCACTTGTGTCCCTAATAAAAATAATACTGCATCATGTGCTATAAAAACACGTGCGCCATTAACTTCAACAACATCTGCATCCAACCCCTCTTCCTTTACAAGAGTAATTGTATATTCCATCCCCGCACATCCACCTTTTTTGATACTAATAAGAATGCCACGTGCACCTTTTTCATCCATAATCGCCTTAACACGATTTACTGCAGATTGGGTCAAATTTATTACCGGAAAACGGCTCATCACTTACTCTTTTCTTGCTCAACAAACATTTCGAAATGTGTTTTATTTACGATATTTATTTAGTAGCTTAGAAATAAAACAACAAGATATAAATTAAAATGTTTTGATCTTTTCTTATCGAGATAAAATCCTCATATCCAATGACTTTAATTTATGACTGTCAGTCCTAAAATTTCTCTTTTATTGCGCTTGTGACATTATGCAAAAAAGCATTTTTACAAAAATCATAAACAAAGTAACTACGAATGCAACAAATGCACGTGGCATTCTTATTGCTATTAAAAAAGAAAACATTTTCCAATGTCATGTATCTCTTCATATACTGATAAAAACGCTCGCCTTTTTTGAAAATTGCCGATAGACAAATAAAAAACTTTAAAAGGTATTATTTTTATTATTCTCATTTTTCAAAAAATAAACAGACTTAGCAACATAATTAGCTCTTCAATAAATAAAGAAACATTGAAGCGGAAAAATTTTTATTCCATAAATTTTCTTTAAAAGTGCAAAAGCATTTTAGATTTTATTCTCTTTATTTTTCTCTTGCCTTTAAAGAAGCAGTCGTTTAGTCGTTCTATACAGTTCGGAGCGTAGCGCAGCCTGGTAGCGCACTTGACTGGGGGTCAAGGGGTCGTGGGTTCGAATCCCGCCGCTCCGACCACTTTTTTCCAGAGATTGTAGCTTGCCAGCTGTAGCTTGCCTGTAGCTTGCCAGCAGGTTTTGTATAATTTGACAGTAGGTTTTGTACCAATTTATTTTTTTCAAAGAGGTTTTGAAGGATCATTTAGAGTTGCTTTTATGAGCCTTATTTTGCTCTGCTCAGGAATCGCAATTTGAGATGCTTCATCTTTTCCATCAATCCCATTATTTGACAGCTAAAATCTGTAAGATATGCATGCAGAGACCAGCAAATTTTGTCTCATTCGCATCATATTTTGTAAAAATGACCTCCTTTTCAAAGGATTTTCATTTTTTCAAAGGGTTCTCAAAGGGTCTTCAAAGACCTTTCAAAGGTCATTTAAAGCCCCCTTTCATGAATTTTTTTTCTTTTCCTAAAGATCGCAATTTGAGATGATCAGCTCTTGAGCGGGCATCGGATTATTTGAACCACATGTATAAGATGTATTCACCTCTTTTCGTTTAAATTGGCTAAAGGTTGATCGGATCTCTGGCACATCATTAAGAGACAGAACAAACTTTCCCTTTAATTGGGCAAGCAGTGTGGACATTTTCTGGTAATCCTCTCGCTTAAACAAATCTTTGCCATAGCAATTCTCAACGCCAAAATAAGGTGGATCAAGGTAAAACAAGGTCATTGGCCAGTCATAACGCCTAATAAAATCAAACCAGTCTAAATGTTCAATGGTCACATTTGATAAACGCCGGTAAATCAGCTTTAAGAACCCTTCAAGTTTGAAAGAGTTAAACCGTGCACCACGGTAGGGATTA
>NZ_CADEAK010000007.1 GCF_902825225.1 Bartonella vinsonii subsp. berkhoffii ATCC 51672 | reverse complement strand
ACGTCCCACCACCTACCCGCTCTAACCTCTTGCCAATCGCACGGGTTAAACGGGTGGGATTATATTCCACCACTTCCAATTCTGCTGCCATATCATTCAAAATACCATGAACACTGCGCGTATGCGGGCTTGCTGTCACCAGATAAACATGCGGACGGGTCGCACGGTAATGGCGGCAGGTTTCCGTCTTGCCACTGCCCGCATCAAGCGTAATCATCACCATATCACCCGTGCTTTGTGCCAGCGTTAAAGTATCAATGATCTCACTGGCAATGCGATTCCTCTGAAAGGCCGGCTTTTCAGGGATCTTCTCCAAAAACCCCGCCGTTTCCTTTAAAGCCTCTACCCACTGTTGAACTTTTGCATTCTGCTTGCCCAATTGCCCCGCATAACTGCCCGCATACCATTGCGAAAATGTTCCATCCGGCATGCCTATGCGTCGCGCCACTTCCGCCTTCGTCCAATCATGCATTTTTGCGATAGCTCTCACCGAATCCACAAGTGCATTCCATAAGGCAATATCATCACTGCTGCGGTTTTGTGCTGTTCCATTAGGCTGGATTTTAGGTCGCGCCCAAGGATTTTTATCGACCGTTGCATTTATCGCGTGTTTCATCTATAATCTCCCTCTCGTATTGATTTTAGACTCTTGAATGGGTAGGCTCCCACCTACCCATTCCTGTTATTTTTCAAGCCGTACGCGATACTCAACCGGCTCCCGACAATCTCCCCCCTGCTCCTTCTTCACTCAAAGGGGAAACTTAAATCACTTGATACTCCTCACCCGATCAGCAAAGGCACCTGAAAATTTAATTGTATTGATTTGAAAATTGAAATGGATAAGACTTCTCCCCCCTTTCTTTGTTCATTCTTCAACCCCGCACATGGACCTCAACCAGTCCCCTTAAATCCCCCCTCTCCTTTTCCTAGTTCCTTATTCTATTGCTTGGGAAACTTTATCACTTCACGCCCCTCATCAGACGCTGAAAGTTTTCTCAAAGCTTTATGCAAATGATGGCTAAATTCTTCTTCCCCCAAAGCCTCGTCCTCCTTTGCTTGCAAAGCTAAATTGCCCACATTGTTTGGAACCAATCTCGTAACCTTTGGCTTTATCGAAAGCTTAGATTTGAACGCTTCATCCTTTTTCTCAAGGCGCCCATAAACATCTGCCAAGTGATCAGGCGCAAGCTTTGCCGCTAACTGCTTTTCTGCTTTAACAGCCTTCACATACTCTTTACGCAAACGCCCATTGAGACGTGCCGCCCGCTGGTCGTAAAAACCAACATCGCAAAGGCATGGTGCTAGACAAATCAACCGATTATGCAAATCATAAACCCGCAAATCCTGATGCAAATGATCCGGATCAAAGCGTACAATCACCTTCTGCCCCGCATGCTCATTCAATGCCCGCGCCCAATAACGATTGCCATAAAAATGGATCTCTCCCGTCCCCTTTTGCGCACGCAATCCTTCAGATGTTAAAAGCCATAAAGCCCGTTGTGCCGCCGTTGCTTGCCGAACAATCGTCCCATCGGCTTTTAAACTCTCAGTAAAGGTCTCATCAAAACTACGCCCCGCACAGTTAAGTGCCTTGCGCCCCGCTTGCCCATTATGCGCTATAATCTGCGCGCCAACATGGGCTTTAAACGCTTCAAATTCTATCGCGCGCTTACCATAATCTTCAGGCTTGGCATCTGGTTTATTGCCCGTATATGCCCCCGCACAAAAAGGATGCTTCGAAATCGCTTCTGCTAAATCACGCCATGCTCTCTCAATCGGTTTAGACTGCCCGCTATAAGGGGTCGTCCATTGCAATTGCACACCCAAACTCGTCAAAAGCCCTTGCGGATCATCCGGCTTAATCTTAAAACGAAAGCGGTTTTGCACACCCCCAGAAATCCATTTGCTGGTAAAAGCGCGCCCATTATCCAAAGTCATTCGCTCCGGTATTCCATAAGCCTCCACCATATCCCCAATCACCAAACGCACGATTTCCCAAGTCTCGGCATCAGACAAGCGCCACGATAAAATCTTGCCCGAATAAAGATCTTGAATGGCAATCAAATAAAGCCGCACAGGCTTCTCTGCCCAAGGCACACGCACAAAAACATCTAGCTTATGTCCATCCATATTCACCGCTTGCAAAGCATGCAGACATGAGCGATCACGCCGTTGTGCCGGATAAAGCTTTTTTGCCTTTTCTTCTCCCTCACGCGCCAAAACCACAACCGCTTTGGAAATCTCCTTATTAAAACGACGCCGCAAAGCCCGCTCTGAGGGTATTGGCGCCCAACCCCGCTCCTGCGCAACCGAAACCATCCGCCGATAACACGCCGAAAATGCTGGTTTAGAGGGACGTAAATAATCCGAACAGAGAACCTCCCAAGCTTCCTCATGACAAAGCGCAAATTGCGAAACATTCTCCTCACCATAACAAGGCGCTAGCGCTGCCAACCAATCAGGGCGCGCATATCCCTCCACCATCTGCCGCCAATTAAACAGCGACATCCGGCTCACACCAAAGTGCACCGCAGTGCTTGTTGCCGCATCATGCACGCCAAGACCGCCATGGAGCAAATCATCCATAAAACAAAGCGCCTTTAAACGCTCTTCACAGCGCCTTTTATGCGCCTTTGAAAGCCCCTCATAACGCACCCAAATGCTTGTCTTTTGCTCCCCTTGCATCTGTTTCGCATCAACACCCACTCCAAATCGCACCAACAATGCCGCCCGTGCCCCCTCCGGCAATAAAGAAATGTGATACTCCCAAACCGGCTTAGTTTTGCCTAATGTTTGGCGAAACAATTGTGTATTCAAACGCCATTTCTTAAGCGCAAGATTGTTGAGACCAATTTTTGTTTTCGGCAACCCTGGCAAATGAGCCTCAGCCAATTCGGCGATACTAAACCATTCTTTCATGGCTGCCCCCGTCTAATTCTCACAGGTGTCGCACGCATAACCTTTAACCGTGCCGCAATCTCCCGCTGTTCCTGTTGAAGCCTAGCAATCTCTGCCAAGCGCGCTTCATCCCCTTGCAACAACAACAAACCATCTTCACGCACCACCTCATCCCAAAGCCAAAAGGCTTCCGTCGCCCGCACAAAGGCTTTAAAACGCGGCAGAGAAATATCCACCTGCTTACTCTCCGCAACATAAGCATCCAAACTCGCCTTACTCAAACAACCAATGCCCAAATAATGCGCCATACGTTCAGCAATCACACTGCGTTCAACCCGGCATTCGCGTAAAGCCCGCGCCATAGCACGCTTCATGTGTGAGCGAAACCGCCCTAAATCAATCTGCGCAACCGGTTCGCGGCAGGGAAAAACCGACTGTTGAAAAAAATCAAGCTGCCCGCAACCATGCATCTTCATGACACCACCTCCCCCCGTTCTCTTGCAAGATAATCACAAAACCGCGCCTTTGTCTGCGCATCTGCTCTCTGCCACACCCCTAATAACTGAGCAAAAATCCGTTCCTGTTCATTGATTTGTGGGCTTATATTAATGCCATTGACCAAATCAACAGCCCGCCGTAAATCCCCCTCATTCTGTTGCAAAGCAACCGCAACCCGCCGTTGCGCAACCGGCTCCATCTTCGCCAACTTTAACAATTGCGCTTGATTATCTGCCAAGGCGGTCCCTCGCAAAACCGCCCGCAACTCCGGCTGTAAATGCTGGGCAATGCTGTTAAGACGTTTTACTGAAACTTGAGACAAACCAATACGGTCCGCTACATGTTTAGAAAAGCACAAAGTTATCCCTTTGGCGCCACTTTCTTCACTCGTATAAAAAATAGGATCAACTTGATCCAATTTCTCTAAATGTCCATCACCGCCGATCAAACGGTCAACTTGACCGTTTGATTTTCCATCCCCTTCACACGCGATTTCATTGTGATCTGAAGATGTATTGCTGTCCTTTAGAGCAATTGGCGCAACTTGCACCTTTGATTTTTTATTCCGACCAATCTTAATCTCCCCATACTTCTTTTCCCACAATTCGCGGTAAGTCTGGACAAACAAGGCACGGTCAATAACAGACAATTCATTGCGAAACAGGTTTTCTGCAACTTCTAAAAGCGCGGCATTGTCCTTATCAGCCTGCACCACAACCGCATCAATGTCACTATAGCCCAAAAGCTCAGCAGCACGAAGCCGATGCGCACCAGCAATAAGCGTATAATTACCCTCTTTAGCATTGGGGGTATGGCGCACCGTAATCGGATTCATCAATCCCTCCCGCGCCATCGATTGCGCAAGTGCCTTGGCATGCTCATCATCCACAGGGCGAATGCGCTCCGGCACAACAATCATAGCAAGAGAAAGCTTTTGAAACTGTGCCATCACGCCGCCGCCTTTCTGATCTCTTTTAAAAACAAATCCATCGCACGCCCTGCCCATTTTTGGTAAGCTTTGGCAAAAACAGGTTCCATTAACCGCCGGTTAATCACCTGCAGAGACAGAGAAATAGAAGTCCGCTGCCGTGCCTGTATGGCAACAATACGCCGCCGTGGCACCTCAAACTGATAATGCAAGATATGAATAACAATCTGCCGTGCTAATGCTGCATCAAATAAGCCATGCGGAGGGTCAATAATATACCGGATCGGCAGATGCTTAAATCCACTACTCACGGCCTTAAAAGAACAGGAAAGCATCACCTGTAAACGTTCAACTTCTGAATAAGGATTAACGATATCGCTTCTGACATCTGGGGTCCATAAATTACAAGCAGCAACCATAACCACCCCCTATAAAAACAATATGCTCACCACCTAATCGCCAAAACCAACCCTTCCAAACGGCTGCCTGACGACGCAACTCTCTGCAATTTATCTTGCCCATTTCGTATTGATCTTTAGACATTGATAAACCTTATTATCTTATGGTATTTAAATTCATGGCAAATGCGCAAAAACGCAAAGCCGTGTAACGAAGTTTAAGCAGCGTTACCACGCAAAGCGGAATGCTTTATCGAAACCGTATTGGCATGTTTTGCTGCTTTGAAAATACGACGGCGACTTTTGGGGTAGCGGTCGCTAAAAACCTGCTCGACGGGCAAACCGATAAAATCGGCTATGGCACGTTCGGCTTTCTCATTAGGCCGTGTCCAAATGTTTTTGACACTGGATGACGGTATTTGATAAGCTTTCGCGAGCTCCGCCAAGGTCATATTACGGCGGCGTAGCTCGGCTAAAATACTATGGCGATCCCATGTTTGTGTGAGAGTCATAACTTTCGCTCCTGCTTCAAACGGATGCTGCAACCATCCGTCTTTTGTGGGGTTCTTTGTGTAATAACTGTCTTTTTTAACAGACGGTAATATGAGGTATATCTACAAATGGGATATTAGTCAACCCCATTTGTAAACATTTGTAATATGAAACGACAAAAAAATGAGCCCAAAACCGCATTAGCAAAACGACTCACAGAAGTTAGAAAGCTTGTGGGCTTATCTCGTGATATATTTTCTCTTAAAATTGGTATCAGTATTCAGGGACTCGGAAATTACGAACGCGGTGACAGAACTCCAGACGCAACAGTTTTATCAGCATATAAGGAAAAATTTGGAGTGAACCTGAATTGGCTTTTAACTGGTGAAGATGCGATGTTTATAGACATGATGATGGCTCGGGCTTTCAATATCTCTCCACCTACCATTCCTGCTGGGCTCATGAAAAAGCTCGGCCGCGTGGCTTATACAACCTATCGCGATGCAAAAATAAAACTCCCCCCTGAAGAGATAGCGGAATTAGCGGCAGAGCTTTATAAAAAGTTGCAAGAGCTTGTTCAAAACATAAACGACAGTGAAGAAGTGGAACTTACTTTGCCTCTTCTAAAATTGCATTTAAAGCGTCAAATAGAGGCTGAAAGAGTACATCTAGAAACTACACAAGATACGGCTTAATGCCCCTTTAATATGAAAAATCAATATGAAAATCTTTTTACATTAAAAAAATAATATAACCATTTGATTAATAAGTATATATTACCTCTAAAAATAGATAATCATCAATAGATGAAAATCTTTTTTGCTTTTTTGGTCATTTTTGGCTGATTTTTGAGCTGGTTTCACTTTTTGTTTCATTTTTTTCAAAAGGGCTTAAAAGGCGGTTTTCTGGGCTTTCACAGACTTTTTAAAATTTTTCAAAGCATTTTCAAAGACCTTTCAAAGCTTTCTCTCATTTTTACTTTTGAAACGCACTTTTTTCTGATTTTCGCTCTTTTTTGCAATTCTAGGTGTCAAAATAGATTTTGATAAAACGCGCATTTAATGGTAAAAAATATCCATAAAAACAATAAATTACCACGTATTCCTACCTAATCCCACCTCTTCCCACTTAGTATAAAACCTAGTGTCAAACTACATTTGTCCGCCTCTTGCTCTACAGAGCCTTTAAAGACTTGCGGATCTTTCACATATTCTAAAGCTTGCCCTAACAATTCTGGATTACCAACCAATTTGGCAAAATCACCTGTAAAATCGCGCCCAGCAATGGCAATCAGAGAACGCATGCCCTGTTCTGATTTGGCTAAAACATCAAAAAAGCGCACCAAAGTACCGGTAGCATCTTTATCCAAATCTTCCATGAATTTTTGGCGTGAAAGACCGATATTGGCAAAAGCATCTTCAATATGTTTGCCCCCTGCCTGAATGCGGGCACTCATAGCATTAAAACCACGTGCTGCACTTTCAGGGACAATCCCCGCAGAAATCATTGCCGTGCCAAAAGCCGCTGTTTCCCGTGCGGTGAGTTTAAACATGGTTGCCGCACCGGTGGCACGATTGGTAAAATCAGACACTTCACTGGCTTTTGCCGCCATATGGTTGGAGAGATGATTGATAGCATCGCCTAGATCTTCAATGCCCGCTTGATTCTGATCCAATAGAGTATTATCATAAATTGGGAAGAAAGAGTTTTTATCTACATAGTTTTTCTTTTAATAGAAAGGATAAGAAAACGCGAGACAAAAGCCTCGCGTTAGCCTGCTATATTAAAAGAATTGATTATTATTCTGTTTTTTAAGCTTCTAAACTCGCTTTACGCATATTATGGTTATTATTATCATTTTTCATAGCAGATGATAATGTCTGTACAGCTATCTTTTTTGGCTTTAGCTCAGCCGGCATTTCTCTTTTAAGCTGAATATGAAGAAGTCCATCACAAAGCTCTGCTCCAATAACCTTAACATGATCAGCCAAATGAAAACGCCGTTCAAAAGCACGCGAAGCAATCCCTCGATAAAGGAATTCTCGCTCTTCGTCATCGTTATCAGGTTTTCTCTCACCCTTAATGATTAGCTGATTACAATGCGTTTCTATATCAATTTCATCTTGAGAAAAACCAGCAACAGCCATAGAAACTCTATAAGAATCTTCAGTTAAACGCTCAATATTATATGGTGGATATGAAGAAATATCGTCTGGTTTTGTTCTAGAATCAAACCAGTTAAAAAGATGGTCAAAACCTACCGTTGAACGATAAAATGGTGAAAAATCTACTTGACGCATAACATTGCCCTCCTTTAGAGCGACTATAATGAAATTGGCTCACAAAGTTCCAAAGAGCAAACTTGCTCGTGAACCAGCGGCCCCAGAGTGGCGACCACATTAATTATCTGGTAATTGCTCTGCTCTATGTCAACTCTTTTGTGCTTGAATTCGTAAAAAATACAAAAAAAGCAACATAACTGTTTCTTAACCCTTCTTTATCATGATATAAAGAGCGATCCTTTCATTATTTCACTTTGCACTAAGTCGCAAAATACACTATAAAAGTTGTCAATTGGAAACACCTATTTATTGCACAAACTGGAATTCCATTCCTCCTCATATCTGGAATAACTCCCTTAAAACCGCTATTGATCGCGAAATTCGTTTTGCGATAACGCATCCTGAAATAAGAAAATCCAAAGGAACAGTCGTTATTCTCGAAAGGTATGCGGATTCTTTAGAAGAATATTTTTTACCAATGAATGAAATTTCTAAACGCTGCTTTCATACAGCAATATTTGACTGGTTTGGTGGAAAAAAATCACCTTCTAATACAAAAAAACAAAGCAGATATCATTATTTTGATATTAATAATAATATTAATGACTTAGATGAATTTCTTAAAAATGTTGTTTATCCTAATTGTCCATCACCTTACTACATGTTAACCTATGGTATAGGTGGATTGATTGCCCTTAGCGGGCTGGATCTCATTAATCATCAGTTTAAGAGAATGCTCTGTGTTTCTCCCCTTTTTGCTCCATTTGGCAATAAAACGAATGGTTTTCAACATAAATTAACACAGCTTCTTACTGATATAGGTCTTGGATTCTTACCGGCTAAAGGTGGGAAAAAACTCAAACAAACACAACAAAAAAATAGACAATTGGAGCGCACTTACAACACTCCTTTTCCCTTTATCAAGAATCCAACATCCCAATGGATGACATCAGTACTTAATGCCATTGATTCTATGAAAAAAAATATATTTCTTGGGCATTTACAAATCCCAACACTGTTTATTCTCGCCAATCAAAACAATATTGCGAACAACATTGAAGTGCAACAATTATGTCAACAGATACGTTTGACAGAGTGTATTACCATCACAGGTGCTAACCTTGATACAATCATGCATGAAGAAGACTACAAAAAACAATTTTGGGCTGCATTTGATGCATTTATTCCCAATGAAAGTCATCTTTTTTAATAAAACCATAATTTAATGGATAAAGAGAAATTGCTTTTTATATAAAAAATCTTTTCGCAAAACTTCATGAATGCTATAAAAAAACTCAAAGTGAGATCTTTACTTATAATATTGTCAAATTTAAGAGTTTTATGTTAAGATAATATCATGTAGCTCTTAAAACATATTAAGATTTTATTTCTAGTATGTTATTAAAAATTTTATTCTTATGTTATAGTATAGAGAGATGATGATTTTTATCCATTTAAAGCTAATACTCTAGAAACAAACTCTGTACATTTACAATGTACATCCGTAAAAATACAGAAAACAAATAGCCATAAACTCTACCTTCCCGTATATATTCAAAAAGAGTGAATGAATATAATATCCCTCTGATTTCCTAAGATAGTCTCTCAAGTGAATACTCTTATAGGAGCTCTAACCAAAATGAAAAAAAGAAATACAAATTACGATTAATCGCACTTAACTTCTTTCTTTCAATGTCACATACATTTCGAATTTAACGAACTCACAACTAATATGCTGTATTCTTGACAAAATGTAAGAATTAACCATTTTGCTATTCATTTCAATTATGAGGATTTTATCATCTTTTTTATAAATACTCTCTATTGTATAATTGATGTGGCAAAAAACTCTGATGAATGGAGCTATTGGAACATAATCATGAAACGAATCCTGCTCGCAGAAGATGATAACGATATGCGTCGCTTTCTAGCAAAAGCCTTAGAACGTGCAGGCTACGAAGTTGCCGATTTCGATAATGGTGCTAGCGCATATGAACGTTTACAAGAAGAACCCTTTTCCCTTCTCCTGACTGATATTGTGATGCCAGAAATGGATGGAATTGAACTGGCACGACGCGCGACTGAAATTGATCCTGATTTACGAGTAATGTTCATTACAGGCTTTGCAGCAGTTGCACTCAATTCAAATAGTGATGCTCCCCCTGACGCAAAAGTACTTTCTAAACCATTTCACTTGCGTGAGCTCGTTAATGAGGTTGAAAAAATACTTATAGCTGCTTAAGAGAACATTTTTCTAAGATATTCACGCCTAATTAAAGAGAAAACTAAATTAGGCATTGACGTTTGTAATTCTATGTGGTGTATGCAACGTCATTGAATGGGCGTGTAGCTCAGCGGGAGAGCACTACGTTGACATCGTAGGGGTCACAGGTTCAATCCCTGTCACGCCCACCATGCGCTTTTAAACTTCACGTAATTTACTGATTCTAAATGTATTTTTTAAAGTGAGGGATGCGTGAATAAAAGTGTGGGAATAGGATTTCGAATTATGCCTCTACAGCGGGGTATTTTTTTGCTTTCCCTTTCTCTAATCACTTTTAAAAAATTTTTGAATACTTCTAAATCCTATTATGAAGAACTATTCAATAATCTTACAAACATGTCTATGATTCCACAGCCTAACGAATCAAAAGATTTAGTTGTAATGATTTTACGACAAACATCTGCTTCTTTTCTCAAGAGTACTGTTATCTCTTAAGATAAGAGATTTTTCTTGATAATTTTTTCATTCCTACTGGATTTTTTGCCAAAACTGTCTGATATAAAACTGCAATGCAGCAGAGATTAAAAACAGTACATAAAAATTAAAAAAAGAAACAGTAAGTATAAAGATAATGCTGGCGCTACAGCTTCAAAAATGAAAGCGAGTTCTTAATTAAACTGAAGATAGCGCAATATCTTTCTCTACAAAAAGAAACATAGAGAAAACAACCAGAAATAGAAACAATGAAAAAGCTTCAAAAAGGTTCGGGATAGACTGAAAATAAGTTAAAAGAATCAATGTAATCAAAATTCCCGAACTTTTGAATAATCTATTAATTTTACTTAAAAATGGTGATCCCGACAGGATTCGAACCTGTGACCCACGGCTTAGAAGGCCGTTGCTCTATCCAGCTGAGCTACGGGACCAACTGATCATTTCCTCAATTCAAAAGAGCATTCTTAACTCAATGTGTCCAAGATAGCTGTCTATCACTGCGAAAATTATCAGAATAAGAAACAGCACGTCGAATCGATCTATGTCTCTTTTCTATACGATAAGGAATAGCATTCTTATGCGCAAAAGCAATTGCCTCTTCCTTCTTATTAAAATGAATTCTCACCTGATTATTCATGTCAGATGTCGCCGTATATCCCATAAAAGGTTCAAGCATTTTTGCCTGCAACGGCTCATATTGTAAAATCCAAAAACCAGTATTTCTCTTACCTGACTGCATCGCCGTCTTCGCAGGACTATAAATACGTGCGATCATGGTTATCTTCCTTCAGAATATCCAACGCTTGAATAATAATCCCTCATCACACATTCAATTGGACTATTCTCCTATATAAAAAAAACATGGTCGGAGCGATAGGATTCGAACCTACGACCCCCTGATCCCAAATCAGGTGCGCTACCAGGCTGCGCTACGCTCCGCCATTTTACATTTATGATGCATATTCCCTAAAATTTTCACAACAGAAGTGCAAGAGAAAAACACATTTTTTTTTAAATTTTGTTGTTTTTCTTTACAAGAAAAATTTTTTTAAAGCTTTTTCTGCTAAATGACGCATTCAATAAGCAAAAATAAGGAAATAGTAGCCCCCCAAAAAACGAAGCTACAACTTCTCCATAAACCATTTGAATAATGTATAAAGTGCATTATAAAAGAAATGCATCATGCGAAAAAGAAATCCATAAAAATTACTGTTTCTTCACCTCCAGGAAGTCCTCAAAAACTGAAAACGGAAATAACAGCATTCCTCTCTCGTACTATAATAACAACAGAACACAAGCATTTTTTATTCGATAATTTGAACTGTGCTAAAAAAGCATTTATTGTATTTGCCTATTAAGAACTTCACCAATAACAGCACGCGTTATTTTTCTTTTCCTTTGTAATGCTAATTGATCAACAGAATCGATAACACGCTTCAATGAAAATAAAGAACGCTCACAACGGCTTACAAGATAGTAAACAGTGTCTGGATGGACAATGATCTGTCTATCAGAAAAAAGTTTAAAAGCGACAGTTGTTAACAATGCATCATCAGGTTGATTAATTTCAACCAACATCACCGAATTAAGACGGCTCTTTAAATCATTTAATTTTAAATTCCACACGGAAGGTACTGTACGTGCAGTTATCAACAAAGTAGCTTGACATGCATCAAGATTTGCTTGCTTAACGCTATTAATTAAGTGGAAAAGCCCTGTCTCATTGATTTCACCCGTATCAATATCCTCAATTAAAAAAGATCTTCCTGAAGAAGCCATAGCAATAGCTTGATCAATTTCATTGCGAGGAAGAACTAAAGCTTTAGCTTTTTGCGCCCATAAGCTAGAAAAATGGGTTTTTCCAGATCCCTCTTCTCCAACCAAAATTGCGATAGGTAAAACCCAGTTTGGCCAATGATCAATAAGCTGAAAAGCCATACGATTGCTTTCCGTTACGACCAAATCATCAAATTGGAAAGTTGAATTATAAGAAAAATTTAAGGGTAATTGTATTTCATACCTCTTCATTCTAGCGTCTCCGAATTTCCACTTCGCGAATACATCTGAGAATTAAGGTAAGTATGAAGAGCAAAACGAACTAAAACACCAACAGCTGCTGCTGCAGGAACAGCAACAAGCATGCCAGTAAAACCAAAGAGTGAAGAAAATGCAAAAAGTGCAAACATTAACCAGACTGGATGGAGCCCCACTGATGAACCCACAAGTTTTGGCTGCAGAATAGAACCTTCAATAAATTGACCAATTAAGAAAAGAACTATGATAACGACGATCCATCCCCAATTGTTTGGATAAAACTGGACCCATGCAACACCAACAGAGAGCACAAAACCACTCATTGTACCAATGTAAGGAATAAAGCTGATAAGACCAATAAACATACCAATCAAAAGACCAAAATTGAGTCCCGTAATCGTCAGAGCAATAGCATAATATCCTCCCAATATTAAACAAACTGTCCCTTGTCCACGAACAAAGCCAGCAATAGCTCGATCTATTTCATGAAAAATACTGCGAACGGTTTCAAGATGATCGCGCGGTATCAACGAATCAACTGCTGCAACCATACGCGGCCAATCTAATAACATGTAAAATGCCACAACGGGTGCCACAATAAAAAGGCTAACGAGATTAACGATCGATTTTCCTGACTTCAAAAGTGAATTCAAAAGAGATGTAATAAAATCAGAACTTTTTCCCAAAAGCCCTTTAATGTTACTTTGTAATTCATTTGGATCACTCCCAAAATAGTGCCTGACCCAATCAAAATCATGCTCAACAAAAAAAGTTTGAATACGATTAATATAAATGGGTAAACCATCACTCATAAATTGTTGTATTTGCCAACTGATAATAGGAATTAAAATGATTAAAGAAGCAACAAAAACAACAACAATAAATAAGGTAATGAGAATAGTGCCAAAAACACGACGAATCCCACATTTTTCAAGTAATTGCACAATAGGATTAAGAAAGTAAGCCAATACAATCCCAGCGACAAAAGGAAGCAAAATAGATCCAAAAACAAACATAAAAAGAATGAAAAAAACCAGCGTACCAAGCCAGAAAAAAATTTGTTTTTTCATATTATTCGGTAACGGAACTTGAGTATAAGCTGGTACATAAGTTTTATAATGGTCACGGGATTGATTTTCATTCACTTTCTTCTTCATAAGCTTCCAAGAAGACTGTCCGTGCTTATCTGATATCTTGCTCATAAAATATCCTAAAAAAACGCTTCACAAAGATTATAAACTTCCTCAACATGGGTCTCAAGCAGGGTTGCATATTTTCTTAAAGAGTAAATTAATATCTCTTGCAGAGATAACTCTATCATGGCATTGCATAACTTCAAAACCTGATTTTCCATAAGGAAGGTTCCAATGAACAATCAAGATATTATAAATGATAAATCCAAATGTGGTCTTACCTATGCAAAAGCCGGTGTAAATATCGATATGGGTAACGCCATAGTAGAAAAAATTAAACCCTTCATACGCTCAACAAAACGAGCAGGAGCAGATGCTGAAATTGGCGGTTTTGGTGGACTTTTCGATTTAAAAGCAGCAGGCTTCACAGATCCCATTCTCGTAGCAGCCAATGATGGTGTAGGAACAAAATTAAAAATTGCCATTGAAGTAGGTATCCATGACACTGTAGGGATTGATCTCGTTGCCATGTGTGTCAATGATTTACTTGTACAAGGTGCCGAACCTCTCTTTTTCCTCGATTATTTTGCAACTGGTAAGCTTGATCCTGAACAGGGTGCAGCAATTGTTTCTGGAATTGCAGAAGGATGCAAACAAGCAGGTGCTGCCCTTATTGGAGGAGAAACGGCAGAAATGCCAGATATGTATGCAGAAGGAGATTATGATTTAGCGGGCTTTGCTGTAGGAGCATGCGAACGCAGCGCATTACTCCCTTCAAAAGATCTTACAGAAGGAGACGTTATTTTAGGCCTTAACGCATCTGGAGTTCATTCCAACGGCTTTTCTCTCGTAAGACGAATCATCCAACAAAGTAATTTAAAATGGGAAGACTCTGCTCCTTTCAATCCTCAAATCAGTCTTGGTACAGCATTGCTCACACCAACATGCATTTATGTAAAATCACTCCTGCCCATCATACGAAACTATAAAGGAATCAAAGCTCTTGCTCACATCACAGGTGGAGGCTTTCCTGAAAACATTCCTCGTGTGCTTCCATCTTCTCTCTGCGCTGAAATTAATCTTTCTGCTATCCATGTTCCATCAGTCTTTTCTTGGATTGCCAAACAAAGCAAAATAGAGGAAACAGAAATGCTACGAACATTCAATTGCGGCATTGGCATGGTGATCATTGTAGCACAACAGGCAGTTGAAAAAATTACGCAAATGCTCGAAATGCAAGGAGAAACGGTTACCCTCCTTGGCGTTTTAACAAAACGCCAAGACAAAGGAATACTCTATAAAGGGGGACTTCACTTATGAAAAAAAAAATAATTGTTTTTATTTCCGGCAACGGATCTAATATGGTTGCTCTTGCCAAAGCCAGCCAACAAAAGGAATACCCCGCCGAAATCATCGCAGTTATTTGCGATAATCCTCATGCTGCCGGTATTGAAAAGGCGCGCAACAATAACTTTCCTACGCATATCATTGATCGTAAAAGTTACCCAACAAAAGAAGCACACGAAGAAGCTATCTTGGCGATTTTATCCCAATATAAACCAGATCTACTGTGCTTTGCAGGATATATGCGCCTTATCTCATCGCATTTTGTAAAACTTTATGAAGAACGAATTTTAAACATTCACCCTTCCCTTTTACCTTCATTTAAAGGTTTAAATACCCATGAAAGGGCTTTAGAAGCAGGCGTTAAAATCACTGGTTGCACTGTTCATCTTGTTACAGAAGATATGGATGCAGGAAAGATTCTTGCTCAAGCGGCTGTTCCAGTCTGTCCAAACGATACTGCTGAGAGCTTAGCGCAGAGAGTTCTTAAAGCAGAACATAAACTTTATCCTGAAGCCTTAAAAGCCTTTATTGAAGGAAGTGAAAAAATGAGAGATATTTAACAACAACTTTTATCCTTTTGAGTATGTCAATCACCGGTTTTTAATATTGCACTCCCAATTTACCTCTTCCTCACTTATAAAGTTTTGTCATAACAGAATCTATTATCTGACAAATATTTTTTTAGAATGTGTAATGATTTTTAAAAATTTCTGACTATCAATTCCCAAACTACTTTTACTTATCCTGCTCTCTATTTTTAGAAAGTTCTATGTTGATCTGTCCAAAATACTCCAACTTTTCAACTAAAAAACTTAAGACAAACAATTTCTCTCTTACATAATTTTTCATTTCATTGTGCAAGTGTTTCTTTAACTGTTAAAGCTAACTGCTTGAGTGTAAATGGTTTAGATAAAAAACCAAATACCGCATCTTGTGGAAGATTTTTAGCAAAAGCATCTTTTGCGTATCCAGAAACAAAAATAAACTTGATATCAGGATAGCTTTTGCGCACTTCCTTCAGTAAAGTCGGTCCATCCATTTCTGGCATCACCACATCGGAAACAATAAGATCAACAGTGCCCTTATTTTCGTCAAGAATATTGAGTGCTTCCACTCCACTGGCAGCCTCTAAAACAGTATAGCCTCTCATTTGAAGTGCTCTCACCCCACCCGTTCTGACAGCATCTTCATCTTCAACCAATAAAACGGTCGCAGATCCTGTTAAGTCAGTATTTTTTTCTTGCTCTTCACCTTTTTCAATCTGTGGGAAAACCTCTATATTATGAGGAGGAATATAGCGGGGAAGAAAAATATGAAATGTTGCTCCTTCCCTTTCTTTACTCTCACAATAAATATAACCACCTGTCTGTTTGATAATTCCATAAACCATGGATAAACCGAGCCCAGTTCCCTTTCCAACTTCTTTTGTTGTAAAAAATGGTTCAAACATTTTTTCTTGTATCGCAGATGATATACCAGTTCCTGTATCTGAAATAGTTAATTGCACATACTCACCAATTCCAAAACCAACATGATCAAATTCAGCACTTTGTTGTTTTGTAATATTGTTTGTCGCAATCGTAACAATACCTCCATCGAGCATAGCATCACGCGCATTAATAACCAAATTCATAATAACACGCTGGAAAGACGCTTGATCGACTTCAACGCTCCACAAATCTCTTCCATGAATAATCTTTAACTGAATATTATTCCCTAACAGGGGTAAAATAAGATTGCGAATATCTGATAAAAATTCTGTAAAATCAACCTTTACAGGGCGAAGTGTTTGTTTTCTAGAAAAAGCTAATAATTGCTGCACAAGTGCTGCTGCACGATTAGCATTATTTTTGATATTGATAAGATCAGCATGTGCAGGATCAGAACTGCGATGTGTATTTAAAAGCAAATCGCATGACATCAAAATTGCTGTTAAAACATTATTAAAATCATGAGCAATACCACCAGCCAATTGACCAACAGCTTGCATCTTTTGGCTTTGCACCATTTTATCTTCAAGTGTTTTTTGCTCTGTTGTTTCTACAACAGAGACAATGATGAAATCTCGTAAGACATCATCATAATACGGCTTTACAGGCATAACATGAAGACGCAAATGACGTTCCTCATTATTTTCTAAAACGGTTTCTATCGAAACTGTACAGTCTTTATTTGTCATAATTTTCTGAAATGCACGCTCTAACTGTGCACAATCACGATGAGAGATAACATCATAAAGGTTAAGAGTTCCGTCTATACATCCCATGAGTGATGAAAAGACATTATTGATGTGAATAAAGTGTCCTTTTTGATTGACCACTGCTATTGCAAATGGACTCGCATCAAAATACTCTACTAATGCATGAGGTAATTTAAATTGATGATCGTTTTCTCTCTTTTCTATTTGCTGTGGGATCATCACAATACGATAAACGGCTTCATCCTCTAAGAATGAAGAAGCACACATAAAACAATTCAATATCTTTTTAGGAGAAGTCTCTGAATTTAAAGCTAACGAAAACGTATACGGCAAAGAGTAACCTGAACTTTGATATTTATTGCTTTGCAAACAAATATCATTCCATGTGCTATTGGTTCCACCACCATCAAATAACTGATCAAAACTATATTGACCAACAGAAAAATTTGCCAAATCAATTGCAAACCATTCAGCAAAAATCGCATTTGCATATAAAATCATCCCCTGTGTGTTAACGGATAAAAAACCGACAGGAGTTTGATCTAAATGATTGATCGCTTCTTGAAGATTCGAGAAAAAAACTTCACGATTTTCCTGTAAATGCGAAATATCAACAATACGCCAAAATAAAAACTTTTTGCTGTGCTTTGTGATCGGTTGAACAGAAATGTTATACCAAAAAGGTTTTTTATGTGTAGAATGGGAAAAAATCGACTGCTCCACTCTGAACTCTTCTTGTGCTGCAAGATTACTACATGCCGCGACCTTTAAGCGATACGCAAGTGCACCAGCTTCTGGAAGATCAGCAATAACCACATAGCAAGAAGACTCAGGCTTATAGGTAAGAATTTTTTGATAACTTTGATTAGAATAATAAACAAAACCTGATAAATCAGAGACTATAATTGCATCATCAGTATTATTAAAGATAGCAAGATCAAACGCATCATGCAACTGTGCCACATGATATCTCAAAACCCCCATTCCACTCAGAACAAGTGCAGCAGCCCCTATAAACGCCAAAACAAAAAAAGATGCCAATTCCATCTTTTGTAAAGGACTCAGCGGATAAAAAAAACTGAGAAGTGCTATAATGAATAGAAACGTTAATATTAAAAAAATACCAAGAATCATACTTCTTCGATATACAGAAAAAGACGATGATTTCTTACTCTTTTCAAAACCTTTATTCATGTCACTTTGCCTTGATCATAGCTGTTTCTTATGCCACAAATGCTCTCCATAATCATTGTTATGAAGTATAGGCCATGATAATATCTTTCTCAGAAAAATCACTCAATGTTAAAAAGATCTTTTCTTCTCTTAATAAGTAAACCTTTTAGGGGTATATTTACGAACCTATATCAATAAAAATAATATTTCCGTTCTAAAATGGGAGGAATTCTATGTATGTCTGGTTATCAAACCAAATAGGCGCATCAGCGGCTAACATAACCGTAAGTTTTATATTTTTCATAATAACAATAACAGCTATTGCTGCAATCCTCTTGTTTTTACGCGGTTTAAAGAGAAAAAAATTCAGTTTCCACAAAAAAAAGCATCCATCGCGATTAACTCTATGTGAGACAATTGCTCTTGATCGCACACGTCGTCTCGTTTTGGTACGGTGTGATGATAAAGAGCATTTGCTCCTTATCGGCGGGCTAACAGATGTTGTTGTAGAATCCAATACTAACAGCACATCCATCATACAAAAAAGAGAAACACAGCCAACATTAACACCAACAGAAGTCCTCCCCCAATTTGGCCTTACAGAAAAAAGATCTTCTTCGGGAAAAAGAGAACACAGGAAAGACAAAAGCTCCACAGTTTTTATGAATCAAAATGTTGAAGATTCAGCGATCACTGCGGAAATTGAAGGGCGGCAAGAGCCCTCTCTATTTATCCCTACTCAAAAAAAATAAAATACAAAATTCCCATACCATGCAATTCATTTGTCAATCACCGCAATCCACCTTAATCATCACGATAAACTTTTTCCCGTCGCTCGTGGCGCTCTTGTGCTTCCAACGATAAAACTGCAATCGGCCGCGCCTCAAGACGCTTTATACTAATCGGTTCCCCAGTTTCTTCACAAAAACCGTAAGTTCCATTATCAATACGCTCCAGAGCAGCTTCTATTTTTGCGATAAGTTTTCTCTGACGATCACGAGCACGCAATTCGATTGTACGATCAGTTTCGCAAGAGGCTCTATCAGTCATATCAGGTTGACCAATATTCTCTTCTTGCAAATTTTCTAAAGTCTCACGCGCTTCTTTTAATATATCATTCTTCCAAGAAACTAATTTAGCACGAAAATATGCCTTTTGCCGCTCATTCATGAAAGGCTCATCTTCACTAGGGCGATATTGACTATCAATCTCTTCGCTCATGCCATAAAAATCTCCACATATGGTAAGTGTGGTCTATATATTGTTCAACAATGATCAACACAAGAGTAAAATGCTTTTTTATAACAACCTACAAATATGTTTAAAGTTATCATTTTTTAGCCGCTTCTTTGTAGAACATGTATTTTCTTGGCATAACTTTTGTCAGGAATCTCCCTTTTTTTCGTTATGCCGGCAAGTCTATATAAAGAGAGAAATTTAAATATTCAGTGTCATGTGAAATAATCCTTACCCATTTGATTAAGTGCAACCTCAAGCTTACCAACAAAATTCATCTCAAAATGCAAATTAAAATCCTTACAAAAGAAGAGTATGATATCCACGATTCAAATATATCAAAGCGTCTTTTTCTTGATTAGAGTGAATTGCAACAACCTCACCAATCAAAACACAATGCGTTGCATGTTCATGCCAACAAATTAAACGGCAATCAAAAGACGCTAAAGCATCTGAAAGACTAGGAGCACCTGTTTGCAAAGTACCCCATTTTTCTCTACCAAAAGGTTCATTTTGTGCATAATTACAACGCCTAGAAAAAATATCTGCTAAGAAACGATGCTTTCCTGCCAAACTATTCACACAAAAGTTTCCATTCTTTATAAACCACTGATTCTTAGGATTATGTCGTCTGAGGCAAACAAGGATTGTTGGAGGATCATCAGATAAAGAACAACAGGCTGAAACTGTTACCCCGCGCTTTCCATGAATTCCATTTGTTGTCACAATATGTACAGCTCCTGCAAAATGGCTCATAGCATCTCGATATTCTTGCGAAGAAACAGTAATATTATGTTGAAGTTTAGGCATTAAATGTGTTGTATGGTTTGACATATCTTTCACTTAAGTACAGTTTTAAAATCTCAAACAATCTTTCCATAAAACGGTCTATTAAACGTATTTTTTCTTTTACATCATATAACACAAAAGACATTTTAGTATACAGAACTACATGATAGAAACAGCCAATAAGCCAATCAAGGAGATCTTAATGCCCCATTCTCATCTCATTTCACCTTCACTCTTGGCTTCTGATTTTTCCAAACTTGGCCAAGAAGTATTGGATGTTGTTGCTGCGGGGGCAGATTGGCTCCATCTTGATATTATGGATGGCCATTTTGTTCCTAATATTACTTTTGGTCCTGATATCGTCAAGGCACTACGTCCATTAACCAACGCAATATTTGATGTTCATTTAATGATTGCACCAGTCGATTTTTATCTTGAAGCTTTTGCGAAAGCGGGTGCTGATATTATAACCATTCACGCTGAAGCAAGCCCCCATCTTCATCGTTCACTCCAAAAAATAAAAGAAAATGGAAAAAAAGCAGGAATTGCAATTAACCCAAGTACACCAGAACATGTGCTTGAATATTTGCTTGATCAATTAGATCTTATTCTCATTATGACTGTTAATCCTGGTTTTGGTGGACAAAACTTTATCTCAGAAATGAAAGATAAAATCAAACGTGTTAAAAGCATGATTGCTAAAAAACCTATTGATCTTGAAGTCGATGGTGGTATCACTGTTGATACAATTGGGATAGCTGCAAAAGCTGGTGCAAATGTCTTTGTTGCAGGCTCTGCAATTTATAAAAATGGAAACAAAGAACTTTACAAAACCCGTATTCACGCATTGCGCCAAGCAGCCACTCTCTCACAATAAAGGAAAAATTATGATAACACGTTACTCTCGTTCTGAAATGGTTTCTATTTGGTCACCTCAAACCAAATATCGTATTTGGTTTGAAATTGAAGCACATGCTTGTGATGCTTTAGCTGAGCTAGGGATCATTCCAAAAGAAGCAGCAAAAATCATTTGGGAAAAAGGGGCAGCCGCCGAATTTGATATCAACCGCATTAATGAAATTGAAGCGATCACCAAGCATGATGTTATAGCATTTCTCACTCACTTAGCTGAATTTGTTGGACCAGAAGCACGTTTTATCCACCAAGGTATGACATCATCAGATGTTCTAGATACAACGCTTAATATTCAATTGATGCGTGCCAGCGATCTTTTACTAAAAGATATAGATCAACTTCTTGAAGCATTAAAAAAACGTGCTTTTGAACATAAAGAGACCATTACCATTGGGCGAAGTCATGGCATTCATGCTGAACCAACAACATTTGGGATTAAATTTGCTCTTGCATACGCTGAATTTTTCCGTTGTCGCAAACGCCTCCTTGCAGCACGCGAAGAAATTTCTACCTGTGCTATTTCAGGAGCTGTCGGAACTTTTGCTAATATTGATCCGCGTGTTGAAGAACATGTAGCACAAGCATTGGGAATGCGAGCTGAACCCGTTTCCACCCAAGTTATACCACGCGACCGTCACGCCATGTTCTTTGCAACACTTGGTGTTATTGCTTCATCTATTGAAAGATTAGCCATCGAAATACGCCATCTACAACGTACAGAAGTCCTTGAAGCAGAAGAGCATTTCTCACCTGGACAAAAAGGCTCATCTGCTATGCCCCATAAACGCAATCCAGTTTTAACAGAAAATTTAACTGGGTTAGCACGTATGGTACGTGCATTTGCAATACCTGCCATGGAAAATGTAGCACTTTGGCATGAACGTGATATTTCTCATTCATCTGTTGAGCGTTATATTGGCCCTGATGCTACCATTACACTTGATTTTGCTCTTATGCGTCTCACATCGGTCATTGAAAATTTGATTGTCTATCCAGAAAATATGCAAAAAAATCTCAATAAATTTCGTGGGCTCGTTCACTCACAACGCGTACTTTTAGCGCTCACGCAAGCTGGACTAAGCCGTGAAGATTCCTATCGGATTGTACAACGAAATGCGATGAAGGTTTGGGAACAAGGAAAAGATTTCTTAGAAGAATTGCTCAATGACAAAGATGTAACAAAAGCTTTAAGTGAAGCAGAACTGCGTGAAAAATTCGACCTTTCTTACCACACCAAACATATCAACACAATTTTTAAACGCATTTTTGGAGAGTGACAAAAAATGCATACAAAGAACAAACATCGGGGAACAAACATATTGTTTCCAATATAATACAAAATCTGTTGTAAGAAGGAAACAATATCATGAAAGCAAATCAACTCGATATTCTTATTGTTCCTGGCTACAAAGGATCTGGTCCTGATCATTGGCAAACACGATGGGAAAAGAAACTGTCTACAGCCCGCCGTGTTCAACAGACCCAATGGTCAAAACCTGTTTGTGAAGAATGGGTTCATGAAGTTAAAATCGCCATTGCACAAGCTCAAAAACCTGTTGTCATTATTGCTCACTCATTAGGAGTTCCCATAGCTATTCATGCAACGCTACAAAACGCAGAAAAAGTTCGTGGTGCCTTTTTTGTTGCACCTCCAGATATAACCAATGAAAAAATACGTCCTAAACATTTAATGACGTTTGGTCCCTATCACTGCCAAAAATTATCTTTCCCTTCTGTTGTCATAGCCAGCCAGAACGATACGTTTTGTGAATTTTCAGTAGCAGAGAATCTTGCCAATAATTGGGGAGCACTCTTTGTTGATGCTGGTCAATCTGGGCATATTAATGCAGAATCTGGGCATGGTCCTTGGCCGGAAGGGCTTATGGTTCTCTCCCATTTTCTTGCAAAAATCTGATTTTAAGAGAAGTAATCTTCTTCACCCTTTATGGGTTTCATTTCTCTTTGGTAAAGCCTCAATGACAAAAATTGTAAGAAGTGTTATAGCAATGATTGAGAATTTTTACCAATTAGGATAGTATTGTTTATTCGTGTTATTTAAGACCTCTCAAATCAATAGAGAATCATAATGAATCGTCGCCACCGTATTTATGAAGGCAAGGCCAAAATTTTATATGAAGGACCTGAACCAGGGACCTATATTCAATTTTTTAAAGATGACGCAACTGCCTTTAATGCAAAAAAGCATGAAGTTATCGACGGAAAAGGGGTTTTAAATAACCGCATTTCAGAACATATCTTTAGCCATCTTAGCCGTTTGAGTATCCCAACACATTTTATCAAGCGTATAAATATGCGCGAACAACTCATTAAGGCCGTAGAAATTATTCCGTTGGAGATTGTTGTTCGTAATGTTGCTGCTGGTTCTCTTTCTAAGCGTTTGGGACTAGAAGAAGGAATGCCTCTTTCGCAATCCATCATTGAGTTTTATTACAAAAATGATTCTCTTGATGATCCAATGGTAACTGAAGAACATATCACTGCCTTTGGATGGGCTGTACCGCAAGAGATCGAAGATATTATGCAACTTTCGATTCGTATTAATGACTTCCTTTCTGGACTTTTTGCAGGCGTTAACATCCAATTGATTGATTTTAAAATGGAATTTGGTCGCTTGTGGGAAGATGAAACAATGCGCATTGTTCTTGCTGATGAAATCTCCCCTGATTCTGCCCGATTATGGGATATGCAAACACAAGAAAAAATGGATAAAGATCGTTTTCGGCGCGATATGGGGGGACTCATTAATGCTTATCAAGAGGTTGCAAAACGTCTTGGTATCATCAATGAAAATGAGCCTCCACGACCAAGTGGTCCCGTTTTGGTAAAATAAACAAAAAGGTAGCATCATGTTACCTTTCTTATATGGATTCAGTATACCTCTTCAAAAGAGAGAGATTCTAGCAACAGGAAATAAGAAATGAAAGCACGCGTTACAGTGACTTTAAAAAACAGCGTCCTTGATCCACAAGGAGAAGCAATTGTTGGTGCTTTAAAAAGTTTAGCTTTCAAAGGAATTCACTCCATTCGTCAAGGAAAGATTTTTGATATTGTGCTGGACGATCAACCTACTGAAACAGCAAAGCAAAAACTTGAACAGATGTGTGAAGAGTTATTAGCGAATACTATTATTGAAAATTATACTATAGAACTTCTTTAAGTGGATCTCTTCATGAAAACTGCTATCATTCAATTACCTGGACTTAATCGTGATCGGGATATGGTTGCAGCGTTACATCATATAACAGGAATTGAGCCCTTTAAAATTTGGCAAACAGATACCACGATTCCAGAGGTAGATGTCATTGTAATTCCTGGTGGTTTTTCTTATGGTGATTACTTAAGATGTGGTGCTATTGGTGCACGAACACCAGTTTTGCAAGCCGTTCGTGAAAAAGCACAAAAAGGTGTTACGATAATCGGTATATGTAATGGATTTCAAATTTTATTGGAAGCTGGATTATTGCCTGGTACTTTAATGCGTAATGCTTCATTAAAATTTGTTTGTCGTGAAATAAAACTTGAAGTTGTGAACGCCAACTCAAGGTTTTCTCGATATTATTCTAAAGAGCAAATCATTCGTTGTCCTGTTGCTCACCACGACGGAAATTATTTTGTCGACAATGAAACATTAAAACAAATGAAAGACAATGGGCAAATTGTTTTTCGTTATGCAGAAAATACAAATCCTAATGGTTCGATTCATGATATTGCTGGTATCATCAATAAAGCTGGCAATATTCTTGGTATGATGCCTCATCCTGAAAATTTTATCGAATCCGCACATGGTGGTACAGATGGTCGTTTGCTTTTCCAAAGTGTTTTAGAATGGGCAAATAGGTGATCATACTAACAGTTTTGAAAGCTCCTTAGATTCCTTTTGCACTGCTCAATCCCAAACGGCATAGAAACTATGAAATGAAAATAATCTTACCAAATAAATTTCTTCACCTGAAATCATGAAAGATATTTTCTGGACACTGAAAATAAATCCCTTTCATTAAATTCAAAAAGCAAACGAATAAAATTTTGGCTTATAGTTCATTAATGATCTCGTCATCAAACAACAAAATAAGTGAACTAAGAAGCTGGATTAGAAGCAACAAGAATACTAAATTTTGATTAGTTTAACGGAATGAAATACTCATGAATCTTTGCAATAACATCGCCATTACACCAGAATTGATTGCACAACATGGTCTAAAAAATGATGAATATCAACATATTCTAACCCTTATTGGAAGAGAGCCAACATTTACTGAACTTGGAATTTTTTCTGCAATGTGGAACGAACATTGTTCCTATAAATCATCTAAAAAATGGCTTAAAACTCTTCCAACAGAAGGAAAATGTGTCATTCAAGGACCTGGTGAAAATGCTGGTGTTGTTGATATTGGTGAAGGTCAATGCGTCGTTTTCAAAATGGAAAGCCATAACCATCCCTCCTATATTGAACCTTATCAAGGTGCAGCAACAGGTGTAGGAGGTATTTTGCGTGATGTCTTTACAATGGGCGCCCGCCCTGTTGCAACGATGAATGCATTGCGCTTTGGATCTCCTGATCATCCCCGAACACGTCATCTTGTTTCTGGTGTTGTTTCTGGAATTGGTGGCTATAGTAATGCTTTTGGCGTTCCAACTGTTGGCGGAGAAGTCAATTTTGACGAGCGTTATAATAGCAATATCCTTGTTAACGCTTTTGTTGCTGGTATTGCAAAGACAGACTCTCTTTTTTATTCTAAAGCGCAAGGAGTAGGACTTCCTGTTGTGTATCTTGGAGCAAAAACAGGACGTGATGGCGTTGGTGCAGCAACAATGGCTTCAGCCGAATTTGATGATTCAATTGATGAAAAACGCCCAACCGTTCAAGTAGGTGACCCTTTTACAGAAAAGTGTCTTCTTGAAGCTTGCTTAGAGCTTATGGAACTTGGAGCTGTTGTTGCTATTCAAGATATGGGTGCAGCAGGACTCACATCCTCTGCAGTTGAAATGGGAGCAAAAGGAAATTTAGGAATACAGCTTAATCTTGATAAAGTGCCTGTTCGTGAAGAAAACATGACAGCCTATGAAATGATGCTCTCTGAAAGCCAAGAACGCATGCTCATGGTACTTAAACCAGAAGGAGAAAAACAAGCAGCGGCAATTTTTCATAAGTGGGGTCTTCACTTTTCCATTATTGGAAAAACAACAGATGATTTGCGTTTCCGTGTATACCACCAAGGGGAAGAAGTTGTTAATCTTCCAATCAAAGAACTTGGCAATGAAGCTCCTGTTTACGATCGCCCTTGGAGTGAACCTGTAAAAAAAGTGGCTCTTAAAGTAGAAGAAGTCAAAAGGGTTGAAAATCTTGGTGATGCACTCCTCACACTATTAAATTCTGCAAATCAAAGTTCACGGCGGTGGGTTTATGAACAATATGATACACTTATTCAAGGAAATACTCTTGTTCGTCCAGGTGGTGATGCAGGTGTCATTCGCATAAGCAATAACGACAAACGCGCTCTTGCTTTTTCTTCTGATGTGACGCCTCGCTATTGTGAAGCAGACCCTTATGAAGGAGGGAAACAAGCCGTTGCAGAATGCTGGCGAAATATCACTACGACAGGTGCAATACCACTTGCTGCCACAGATAATCTCAATTTTGGTAATCCTGAAAAACCTGAAATTATGGGACAATTGGTATTCGCCATTAAAGGTATAAGTGAAGCTTGTAAAGTCCTCGAATTCCCTATCGTTTCAGGCAATGTTTCTCTTTATAATGAAACCAATGGAGAAGCCATTCTTCCTACACCAACAATCGCTGGTGTAGGACTTCTTGACGACTGGTCTAAAATGGCAACAATCAATGGTATGCAAAATGGAGATCATATTGTTTTGATTGGAGCTTGCGGCTCTCATCTAGGACAATCAATCTACGCGCGTAACATTTTGAAGATTGAGACAGGCGCACCACCTTATGTAGATTTACAGCTTGAAAAAAAACATGGAGAATTTGTTCGAGATGTCATTCATCGTGGTTTTGTTCATGCCGCTCATGACATTTCTGATGGGGGATTAGCCATTGCACTTGCAGAAATGGTCATTAAAGTAGGTAAAGGTGTTAAAGCCAAATTAAGCAACACATTTCCTCCTCATGCAGAGCTTTTTGGAGAAGACCAAGGACGTTATCTCTTAGCCGTCAGACCCCATGCCCTCAACGACCTTAAAGAACTTGCACAAGTAAGCGCAGTTTCTTTAACAGAGCTTGGTATAGTTGAAGGTAATTTGCTCAACATAGAGGGAATATTAACACTTTCAGTAGACAAACTCACACAAGCTTATGAGAGTTGGTTTCCACAATTTATGGGTGAGAAATAAAGAGTTTTTCATCTTTCTTGGACTATATGCTACATCTTACTAAAAACCAATAAAGGAGGATAATCATGGCAATGAGTGCTCTTGCAATTGAAACACTTATTCGCGAGGGTATTCCCGATGCAACTGTGACAATTCGTGATCTTGCTGGCGATGGAGAACACTACGCCGCAGAAGTTATTTCCGAAAGTTTTCGTGGTAAAAGCCGTGTCGAGCAACACAAAATGGTCTATGATGCTCTTAAAGGCAATATGGGAAATGACCTACATGCTTTAATGTTGCAAACGCATATTCCAAAATAATCCAAAATTTCTTCTTGCATTCATTCACTCAATAAGATTAGAAAATAGTACGAACATACACATACATTCACAAAAATCTACAATATCGAGGAAGAGAAATGAGCACTGTTCATGATTTTATTGACAACGAAATTAAAAAGAATGATGTCATTTTATTCATGAAAGGAACGCCTGATGCTCCACAATGTGGATTTTCAGGACAGGTTGTTCAAATCCTTGATTATTTAGGATTAGATTATAAAGGAATTAATATCTTAACTTCTGACGAATTGCGTCAAGGAATCAAAGATTATTCAAATTGGCCAACAATTCCGCAACTCTATATCAAAGGTGAATTTATTGGTGGCTGTGATATTGTTAAAGAAATGTTTCAAAATAATGAATTGCAAGAATTTCTAAAAGAAAAGAACATTCCCTGCAACAAACCGTAGATATCTCCTAAGTCATAGATATCTTTCATTGTATTCAGTCTTTTATAGAGCTGCGTTCAGTCGAAATTTTATTTCAAGGATGCCATATGTCATATTCAATCGACGAACAGAAGCATAGTGACGCAATTAAACAAAAAATTGGTTATAAAGAATTTGTTATTCTTATTGGTGCGCTCATGGCTATTAATTCTATAGCTGTTGATATTATGCTGCCAGCCATGCCCGATATTTTGAATAGTTTACATGTTATGAATGAAAATGATCAACATTATATCATTTCCGGTTATCTTATTAGCTATGGCATCACACAAATACTCTTCGGTCCCATAAGTGACCGTTATGGACGCCGTAAGATTATTCTTATTGCTCTTGCTTTATATTCATTTACAGCAATTGGTTGTGTCTTTGTATCCAATTTTTCTATACTCCTGATTTTGCGTGCCTTACAAGGTATGGGAGGAGCTGCTATGCGCGTGCTCACAGTTTCTGTTGTACGTGATCTCTATAGTGGTAGAAAAATGGCAGAAGTTATGTCTATCGTTATGATGGTTTTCCTTATTGCACCAATGGTTGGACCCGCAACAGGACAAGCTTTTTTACTATTTGGGAACTGGCAATTTATTTTTATATTCATGGCAATTATTGGTTTTGGACTTATGATTTGGATTCAATTGCGCTTGCCTGAAACTCTTTATAGACAACGCTCTCTTTCCTTTTCTTCGATCAAACATAACTTATGGATTGTTATCACCAATCGCACAACACTTTGCTACACACTGGCAACTTCCATTATTTTAGGCTGTATTTTTACCGCTGTTAATACATCGCAGCAGACATATGAAGGGATTTATAATCTAGGTCTCTGGTTTCCAATTGCGTTTGCTATCGGCGCGGCTTTTCAAGCTTTATCTTCGTTCTTTAATTCTCAGCTGGTTGGACGCCTTGGAATGCGACGTATCGCACATACTATGCTTTTGCTATTTTGTGCTACTTCATGCATCTGGTTTATTAGTTCCATCTTAACAGATGGTATTATCTCTTTTCCTTTATACATGCTGTTGTTTTGTATACTGATGTTTGCTTGCGGCGGCATGATGGCCAATTTCAATACACTCGCTCTTGAATCTGTAGGGGAAATTGCAGGAACAGCATCTTCTATCTCTGGTTTTCTTCAAACATCTATTGCAACTGGCCTTGGCTTTTTTATTGCACAGCAATTTAATGAAACAACCATCCCCAATTCGGCAGGTTTTTTCTTTCTTAGCCTCGTCGCCATACTTTTTGTCTTATGGGCGGAGCGTGGGCGTCTTTTTAGGCAATATAGCAATCATTCCCATGAATAAACACTACTCTGAAAAGATTAAAAATACCTCTCATGGTAACAAAACCACACAGCATTTCCCCTTTACACCTTTATAATTTAATTGCTAAACTTCCCTGATTTTGGGAAGCCTTTTGGAACCAAACACCCCCCTCCAGCACGAGTTCCCATCCACTCAATGAGATCATCAGCTTGACGATGAAAACTGCGCTCAGCTGTATCTTGCCAACTTAAGCCTTCTGATAAATTAAAAGTTTTAGCATCAACAATGCCCCCCTCTTTGTAACGTTGCAAACGAACACCTTTACCGCGACTCATTTCTGGTATTTGTTCAATAGAAAAAACAAGCATCTTGCGGTTTTCTCCAACCACTGCAACATGATCACCTCTTACCGGAACACAAAGCCTCACTTTATCAGGGAACTTCACATTCATAACCTGCTTGCCTTTTCGTGTATTAGCAATGACTTGCGCCTCAGATACAATAAAACCATTTCCATGAGATGAAACTAAAAGAAGTTTTTCCTGCGCATTATGCACAAAAGCTGTCAGAAGATCATGCTCATCATCCATATCCACTAAAATACGAATGGGTTCACCATGCCCCCGTCCCCCAGGCAAACTATTCGCAGCAATAGAAAAAAACTTTCCACCAGTACTTAGCAGCACAATTTTATCTGTAGTAAATGCCGGAAATGCTATCTTTAAAGAATCTCCTTCTTTAAAAGAAAGTGCTTTGTAATCACTCAAATGTCCCTTCAAAGCACGCATCCATCCCTTTTCAGAAATAACAATAGTGACCGGCTCTTTTTCAATCATTGCCTGATGAATATCATCAATATCATGCTTTGGTGCTTCTTCAAATGTCGTCCGCCTTTTTCCTAAGAGAGTATCAGGAGCAAAAGTTTTACGAACTTTTATGATTTCCTCTGAAATTATTTTCCATTGTTTTGTACGAGAAGCTAACAAATTCTGCAGTTGTTCTTTTTCAGTTTTCAGCGCTTCAAATTCCTTACGAATTTCAAATTCCTCAAGTTTACGTAAAGAACGCAAACGCATATTAAGAATAGCTTCCGCTTGATTTTCTGTTAATTCAAAACGGTTGATGAGCTGCTTTTTCGGTTCATCCTCTTCACGAATAATCTGGATCACCTCATCAAGATTCAAATATGCGACAAGATAGCCGTGGAGAATTTCTAATCGGCAATCAATTTGATCAAGCCGATAATGAGAACGGCGAACAAGCACTTCTTGACGATGTTGGAGCCATTGCTGCAAACTTTCACGCAAAGAAAGAACATTGGGTATTTTTCCTAAAGACAAAACATTAAGATTAAGAGGAAATCTTACTTCAAAATCCGTTAATTTAAAAAGAGACTCCATAAGGAGCGCAGGATTAACAGTACGATTTTTGGGAACAAGCACGATACGGATATCTTCCGCCGATTCATCCTGAATATCTTCAAGCATTGGTAATCGTCGTGCAAGGAGTAACTCAGCTGTTTTTTCAATAAGGCGTGACTTTTGAACCTGATAAGGAATTTCAGTAACAACAATCACATAAGAACCACGGCTACCAGTTTCCTGATGCCAACGTGAACGCAATCGAAAGAACCCGCGCCCTGAACGATAAGATTCCTCAATACTCTTTTTAGGCTCAACTAAAATACCACCTGTTGGAAAATCAGGACCAAGCACAAATTGATTTAATTCCGCATCATTTCCATCGGGATGTGCAATCAAATGGAGTGCTGCATCACAGAGCTCAGCAACATTATGAGGTGGAATAGATGTCGCCATACCAACAGCGATACCTGATGAACCATTCGCTAAAAGATTAGGAAAAGCTCCTGGTAACACAACAGGCTCTTCATCTTCCTCATTATAGGTTAAACGGAAATCAATAGCATTTTCATTAATTCCCTCAAGCAGCAAGGCAGCCACTTCAGTCATGCGTGCTTCTGTATACCGCATAGCAGCAGCATTATCACCATCAATATTACCAAAATTTCCTTGTCCATCAATCAGTGGATAACGAACAGCGAAACTCTGCGCTAAGCGCACTAATGCATCATAAATAGATGCATCACCATGCGGATGAAATTTTCCCATTACATCCCCGACAATCCGTGCACATTTTGCATAGGATTGCCCTGGATTCAGTTTGAGTAAACGCATAGCATGAACAATACGCCGATGCACAGGTTTCAAACCATCACGCACATCTGGCAATGCACGGTGTGTAATAGTAGAAAGCGCATAAGCCAAATAACGCTCCTGTAAAGCAGAACGTAATTCTATTGGCTCAATATGTTCTTTATCAAAAGGTAAATTTATTTTATCAGACATAATATGAGGACAACAATTCCTAAAATAACGAGCAATTATTCTATAAGATTTCTTCGATACAATTTTTCATAAGCCAATTATTTTTATTAAAAATCGACTGTATAAAAATAAACCTTGTGATTAAAACATGAACAGAAAATTATATCAATTTGAAAAATTCATACGCGTGCTTTACACTTTAACCAAATAAGATAACAAAATACTTAATGTCTTAATTCAAAACCTTTTTGAAAAAATAATAAAACACCGCCTTTAAGAGATAATATAAACAACAAACAAAACAAAAAGATGAGAAAACACATTCATCATTAAATCTAGCGATTGTCACTTTTAGAATAAACAGAAAATCTAAAAAAAATGCTCTTGCCAATTTAAGTTTAGCGGCTCTAAAATAGCCAAAAGCATTACATTTTTAATAAGAACAATTTACCCTTGCTGGTATTTTTAGTGTGAATATTTCAAAAAGATTATTGATACGGATATCTTTTCCTGAAAATCTGATTACGTATTAATAATCTAATTTCTCAGGCAATAATGAATATAAAATGATATTTTATAGAGCATCTTAAAAATTCATAAAATAAACCCTTAGAATAAGGCGATATTTAACAACAGCGCATTATTCTTATAAACACTAAGGACACGTCAATTCTTTTCTACAACGTTAAAAACTCAAATAAGGCCTAAGCTTTTTATAAATAACATATATACTGATGTTCATTTAAAGGCATTAAAGCTTCACTGATAGAGAAAAATGGCAACAACTCATAATCAATTTATGAACCATTTTTCGAAACAGGGGCAACTCGTATCCCTAAATCACGCAATTGTGCAGGAGAAATATCAGATGGAGCATTCATTAAAAGATCAAGTGCTTGCTGATTCATAGGAAATAAAGCAACCTCACGTAAATTTTTAACACCTTGCAAAAGCATAATAATACGATCAACACCCGCCGCCATACCACCATGGGGTGGTGCTCCATAATGGAATGCACGATAAAGAGCACCAAAGCGATCTTCTACGACTTCTTTAGAAAGACCAGCAAGATTAAAAACTTTAAGCATCATTTCTGGTGAATGATTACGAATTCCACCTGATGCAATCTCATAACCATTGCAAACAAGATCATATTGAAAAGCTTTAAGAGTAAGAGGGTCTTGACTTTCAAGAGCGTTTTCCCCACCCTGAGGCATAGAAAAAGGGTTGTGTGCAAAATCGAGCTTTTTTTCCTCTTCATTCCATTCAAAAAATGGAAAATCAACAATCCACGCTAAAGAAAAACAATCCCTATCAACTAGATCTAATTCTTCCCCTACACGTATACGCGCTGCTCCTGCAAAAGATGCAAATTTCTTTGGATTTCCAGCCACAAAAAAACAGGCATCACCACTTTCAAATCCAAGCTGCATACGGAGTGCTTCAGTCCTTTGCTCACCAATATTTTTGGCAATAGGACCAGCACCTACAAACTTTCCTTCTTCTTCACGCCAGAAAATATAACCGAGCCCTGGTTGCCCCTCATCTTGTGCCCATCCATTCATACGATCACAAAAAGCACGGCTTCCACCCGTTTTAGCCGGAATAGCCCAAACTTGCGCATTTTTATCATTCGCTAAAATTTGAGCAAAAACTTTGAAACCAGAATCATAAAAATGCTGAGAAACATCTTCCATAATGATTGGATTACGTAAATCTGGCTTATCCGAACCATATTTTCGTATTGCTTCATCATAGGAAATACGAGGAAAGCTTTGTGTTACAGGCTTTCCATTTGCAAACTCTTCAAAAAGAGAACGCATAATAGGTTCCATTGTCACAAAAACATCTTCCTGTTCTACAAAACTCATTTCAACATCTAATTGATAAAACTCTCCAGGGAGACGATCAGCCCGCGGATCTTCATCTCTAAAACAGGGAGCAATTTGAAAATAACGATCAAAACCTGACATCATCAACAATTGTTTGTATTGTTGAGGTGCTTGCGGCAATGCATAAAATTTTCCTTGATGAATACGGCTTGGAACTAAAAAATCGCGCGCCCCTTCCGGTGATGATGCTGTCAGAAGTGGTGTCATAAACTCTGTAAAACCATTCTCTTGCATGGATCGTCTAAGAGCAGCAATAATTTCAGTACGCCGCATAATATTTTTGTGCATAGTTTCTCGACGTAAATCAAGAAAACGATATTTTAATCGAATATCTTCTGGATAATCAGGTTCGCCAAAAACGGGTAAAGGCAACTCTTCAGACTTTGAAAGGATTTCCACTTCTTTCGCAAAAATTTCAATCTCTCCTGTTGGAAGAGAGCTATTAATGACTTCATCAGAACGTGCACACACTTCCCCATCTACACGAATAACCCACTCAGAACGCACTTTTTCGATAATTTTAAAAGCTGGCGAAGCAGGATCAGCAACAATCTGTGTGATTCCAAAATGATCACGCAAGTCTACAAAAAGGATTCCTCCATGATCACGGACACGATGAACCCATCCCGAAAGACGAACTTTTGTTCCTACATCACATTTACGAAGAGCAGCGCAATGATGACTGCGATAACGATGCATAGTTTTTGCCTTTGATTATAATTCCACATGCGTTACAAACGCTTTTTAACAACCATTTGTCAAGATATGAGAATAAAGACTCAAAAAAAAAGTCAATAAAAGACAAATTTAATTTATCTAGCTATAATAGAATGATGAATCTTATTACACAAACAACAGATCTTGAAATTGCCATTGCTGCTCTACGTAACTCAGATTTTGTAACAGTAGATACTGAATTTATCCGTGAAACGACCTTTTGGCCTCAATTGTGTTTAATTCAACTTGCATCACCAGATGTCACAATACTCATTGACCCAATAGCACAAGATATAAATCTACAAGCATTTTTTGATCTCATGGTAGATAAAAAAATCATCAAAGTTTTTCATGCTGCACGTCAAGACATCGAAACTATTTATCATCTTGGAGGAATCATTCCCTATCCTCTCTTTGACACACAAATAGCAGGATCAATTTGTGGATTTGGTGATTCTATCTCCTATGATCAAATTGTACAACGCTGCACAGGTCATCACATTGATAAATCATCCCGTTTTACAGATTGGAGTTACCGTCCTCTCTCCGAAAAACAACTGCTCTATGCGCTTGCTGATGTGACCTATCTAAGAGACGTTTATCTCTTATTAAAAAAGCAGTTAGAAAAAAACAAACGTACCCATTGGATGGATGATGAAATAGCGGTACTGTTAGCACCAAAAACCTATGATATGCCTGAAGATGAAGCATGGAAAAGAGTAAAAGGCAAAGTACAAAAACAGCGTGAACTTGCCGTATTACAAAAAATAGCAGCTTGGCGTGAACGCAAAGCACGAAGATATAATATCCCACGTCGTCACATCATGAAAGACGAATGTCTTATTGAAATCGCCATCCAACAACCAAAAGATGAAGCTGCTTTGAAACGTTTGCGTAGCTTGAATAAAAATTGGAATAAATTCTCCATCGCACAAACGTTAATAAAAGCTGTCCACGAAGGTTTAGAAGTTGATCTTGCTACTGTACCCGCTCTTCCTAAATATAATCCACTGAATGAAACATCGAATGCCGTTGTCGATCTTCTCAAAGTGTTATTAAAACTTGTTGCAAATGAAAACGGTATTGCACCAAAAATTATTGCAACTTCCAATGACTTAGAAAAAATCGCCCATGGATGTAAAAAGAAAAATATTCCCGCTATGAATGGTTGGCGCTATGAAATATTTGGTCAAAAAGCTGAACAAATGCTCAAAGGTCAGATAGGGTTTTATTTTAACAATGGAAAAATAAGCACCAAACAGTTTTGATTTACAAAAATGAGCTATTTGTATTCAGAGAATTGCTATAAAAGTCTTCTAAGGATGGGATTTACCTTATTGAGTATAAAAATGAATGCATTATCACACATATCGCTCAACAACTAAAAGATGATGCTGCAGAGCAATCAAAATACGTGATAATACAGTAAAAATCAGGATGTTTCAAAAGAAAGAGGCAGTTTTACTATTTTTGATAATTTCTTTAACCGAGCGAGAGGGCGTTCTCCTAATAAATCAGTATAACGCTTGGGAATGTGCAAAACAACATGATCTGTTTTTTTATACCACGATAAATAGGGTAAAATGCCTGCAGTAGAAGCACTAAAAAGGTGAGCAATCCGCATAGTTTCACCGAGAATGCGTGCTTTCTCAATTATGTTCTTCGTTGCTAATTGAAAAATAGGAAGAGATTCTTCATCAACGAGCAAACTTGTATTACGAAAAAAAACAGCGAGCGCAGCATAAACACGTCCCTCATGAGAAATTCCCGGATAAGATCCCAGAGCTATCTGATGCGCCGCTTCATTCCCCCGATAATCTGGATGGATACGCCAACCAATATCCGCAAGAAGACAAGCAGCCTTACGGTAACGATATTCATCTTCAGTCTCTGAAATTCCAAAAACCTCAAAAGCATTGGTAGTAAAATTAATGAGTTCTTCTGCCTGCTTTGGTGAACGCGCCCGTAGAATGGCCATTTCAGTGCATGCTGCAATGAGAGGATCTGAAAGACGAATCTCTTGCGGCAACCGTGAATAAAGAAAGCCTTCACGAACTCCAGCACCAGAAAAGATAATCTTTTCAAATCTCATACATTGAATAAGCTCAATAAGAACAATCGCCCCATAAGATAACAGCTGACGGCGATTTTTTGAAACAGCTGAAATTCCTTTCATATTATCGATACTGTCACGCACGACAAAACGCAGGAAATCTTCCATTTCAACTGCATCAACTTCATAGCCATGCATAACAGGTAGCCGATAATGTTTGGTTGCCATATGAAGTTTTGCTAAATTACGCCAAGTTCCTCCTACTGCATAAAAACAACGTGCCATGCTTTTACGAATAACAGCAGATTTACTAAAATGCTCATGAGCAATTTTTGTAGCAACAGCAATATCATGATTGGACATATACTGTAGCTGTAAACCACCTAAAGGCAGAGTTATCCCCTCACCCATATGAGGGTAATCAATATCAATAAGTTCAAGACTTCCACCACCAAGATCTCCAGAGATCCCCTTTGGCTGGTAAAAAGTAGAAATAACTCCATATGCTGAATAAAGCGCCTCTTCAGTTCCTGAAAGAAGATCTATTTTATTTTGCAAGACATTTTCGGCATTTTGAATAAATGCTAATCCATTTTTTGCTTCTCGTGCTGCGGCTGTTGCTATTGTATAGACATCATCTGCTCCAATCTGCTGACAAAGCGTACGAAACCGTTTCAGTGTTCGCAATGTCATTTGCATTGATTTCTCTTCTAAAAAACCAGTTTTTGCAACACCTTGACCAAGACCACAGAGAACTTTTTCATTAAATAAAACTGTTGGTGAACGAACAAGTCCCTCATAAATAACAAGCCGAACAGAGTTTGAACCAATATCGATCACAGCAACAGGCTTACATCCTTTTAGCCGACCCTGAGCATCTTTATATGTCATTGGATTTCAGTCTTTATGTATTTCGGCTCGCTGCCGATGCAACGCAACCAAACGTGAAGCAGAAGACTCAAAAGATTTCTCCCATCCCCAAAGACCTGCTTTGGCCATAAAATACTCCTGCGCATTAAACTGTCTTTCACCTCTTTGCGGTGTTATACGCCTTGAGGTCCCATCATTTAGTATATCAAAGCTTTGTTGATTATCAATAATATTAGCCAGCATTATTTGTAAAAGAATCTGCTTACGAACCGTTTTATTCAAAACTGGAATCAATATTTCAATCCGATAATCCAAATTACGAGGCATCATGTCAGCCGATCCTAAATAAACAACAGCGTTCTCATTCGGTAAATCTTGACCATTACCAAAACAAAAAATACGACTATGTTCAAGAAAACGCCCTACAATCGATTTTGCACGAATATTATCTGAAATTCTTGGAATATGAGGACGCAAACAACATATGCCACGCACCACCAAATCAACCTGTACACCCGCTTGACTAGCTCTATATAAAGCATCAATAATTTCAGGATCAACCAATGCATTCACTTTCATCCAAATAGCAGCAAACCGCCCCTGTTTTGCATTGGTAATTTCTTCTTCAATGTGTTTCAGAATACGACTACGCAATGTTAAGGGTGAAAAAGCAATCTTCATTGTTTTATTTGGGCGTTCATATTGAGCAATATAATTGAACAACAACGAAACATCATGACCAATAGCATCATCAGTGGTAAAAAAAGAAAGATCGGTATAAACTTTAGCATTAACTGGATGATAATTTCCAGTTCCAAGATGGACGTAAGAGCAAAGACGTTTTCCTTCACGTCTTACAATGAGTGACATTTTAGCATGTGTTTTTAAAGCAATAAAACCAAAAAAAACACGCACACCTGCACGCTCAAGATCACGCGCCCAACGAATATTAGCTTCCTCATCAAAACGTGCTTTAAGCTCTACCAAAGCAGTGACCGCTTTTCCTTGTTCAGCAGCCTCAATCAAAGCACTAACAATGGGGCTATCATTTGATGTACGATAAAGCGTTTGTTTGATTTCCAAAACATCAGGATCACGAGCAGCTTGACGTAAAAATTGCACAACAACATCAAATGATTCATAAGGATGATGAATCACGATATCATTTTTACGAATAGCCGCAAAACAATCACCATTATGCTCACATATACATTCAGGAAAGCGAGGATTATAAGGAATAAATTTTAGATCATCACGTGGAATAGACACAATCTCTGACAGCATATTAAGTGCCAAAAATCCATCGAGAACACTGATACAATTATCAGGAACAGAAAGACTTTTCGTTATAAATTGACGTAAATTTTTGGGCATTTTTGCGTCAAATTCAATGCGAATAACCTGCCCGCGACGGCGCTTTTTAAGAGCCATTTCAAAAAAATGAACAAGGTCTTCTGCCTCTTCTTCTACTTCAATATCACTATCACGAATTACCCTAAATGTACCAATTCCATCAACTTTAAAATCAGGAAATACATAACGCATAAAAAGGCTCATAACATCTTCAGACGCAATAAAACGAAAATTACTGCTTTCTTGAGGAAGAAGAATAAAACGCTTTAAAGTCGTTGGAACAGGCAGCACAACTATGAATGAGTTTTGATCAGCACATCGAGATAATCGAAGAGCAAGTGAAAGCCCTAAATTAGGAACGAATGGAAAAGAATGTGTAGAATCAACAGATAAAGGTTTTAGAACAGGATAAATTATATCAAGAAAATATTTTTCAAGCCATGATTTTTCAATTTCCGAAAGCCCCTCAGGACAAATAATTTCAATATCATTCTGTTTTAATTCGTAACGTAAAACTCTCAACTCTTTTAGTTGGCGCGCTTGCAAATGTGAAGTCTCAGCTAACACAAAATCAAGTTGCTCCCGTGGTGTACGCCCATCCGCACTACACACTGTAACCTTATCACGAATTTGAGCAGCAAGACCAGCAACACGAACCATAAAAAATTCATCAAGATTAGCTGCTGAAATCGAAAGAAATTGTAGCCGTTCTAGTAAAGGATGTTTTGGATTAGCTGCTTCCATCAATACACGCATATTAAATTGTAGCCATGAAAATTCTCTATTAACAAACCGCATCGGATTTTTCATTGTTATATCCGATAGAGAAATCTGATCTGTCACCCTCTGTTTCATAGACTCTCGCTAAGCTTCCTTTTTATTCTCTAAAATTCTTATGGATAAATATCTCATAAAACGCTTTATGATCTGTTACCGTAATAATAACATATTAATGAATAAATTTCCTTATTTATAGGCATTTCATATTTCAAAACCCTTGGAACTCTCTTCCCTTTCCAAATGTTCAAAACACGGTAATGGGTCTGTATAACAAAAAGAACTTTGGTTTATCTTAAAAAGCTCCTTGCATTATTCTAAGCTTTATTACAAACTCATGTATAGAAAAGAGAAGATCGAAATCATACCTAATTTATGCAATTTATTCGGAGCTTGTTTATGGCCGATCACAACATTCCCCATTTTCAGAATGATCTTGGATATAAAACCATCGAAATTGGTGTAAAAGAATTTATGTGCGTAGGTGCGACACAACCATTCGATCATCCCCATATTTTTATCGATATGGGATCAATGGATGAAAAAATTTGTCCTTATTGTTCAACACTTTATCGCTATGTTCCCTCACTATCATACAATCAAACAAACCCCACAGGATGTTTATATCACCCAAACAATTCATTATAGTGCATCCTCTGCTCTTTCAATATGAAGGAAACACATGGATCAATCACCAATCATTGTTGGAGGAGGTATTGCTGGTTTAAGTACTGCTCTGGCTCTCGCCCATAAAGGAATTGCAACGACACTTATCGAAAAGTGTACACAGCTTGATGCTGTAGGTGCTGGTATTCAGCTTACCCCCAATGCAACCCGTATCCTTGCACATTGGGGAATTCTCAGCAAGCTTCTTGAAAAAGGTACAACACCACTTTTTCTTGAGTTGAGAGATGGAATTTCTTTAAAAGTGCGACTGCGTGCTAATCTCATCAATTTATCGGACAAAAATTGGAGTGCTCCGTATATCACGATTCATCGTGCAGATTTACAAAAAGTTTTATACAACGTTGTCATGGAAAATCCTTTGGTCAAATATAAAACAGGCGAAACTGTTGTATCCTCTACCCAAACGGCTCCTAATAGCATTCATATAAAAACAAGAAAGACAGATGTATCAACTGAGCCACAACAACATCAGTTTTGTTCAACACCACTTCTTATCGGCTGTGATGGTGTTTGGTCCACATTACGGCAATTAGCTCCTTTTCGTGAAATAGCAAGTTTCAGTGGCTTTATTGCTTGGCGTGCAACAACAGAATTTGATAATCTTCCTAAAAGCTTTTGTTCTTTATTACAAAATGTGAAGACAATTACCGCTTGGATGGGACCCCAAAACCATCTTGTTGTCTATCCCATTCAATCATCAGCAAACGTGTTTAATTTTGTCGCCATTACGCATGGAAAAATTTCAAAAAAAGGATGGACACACAAAGGAAATAAAGAAAATTTGAAATCTCTTTTTAAAGGTTGGAATTCGCAAATTTTGCAAGTCTTTGACCATATCGATGAATGGACCTATTGGCCCCTCTTTCAAATGAAACAGAACCGTTTTTTAGGTTTAGAAAGACAAGTATTTGTTGGAGACTGTGCGCACGCAGCCTTACCCTTTGCAGCGCAAGGTGCTGCTATGGCAATCGAAGATGCAGCCACATTAGCAGAAGTGCTTTCGCTTAAAGACCTTTCATTAACGAAAGCTCTTTCGCTTTACGAAAAAATACGCATGCCCAGAATTACAGCAGTAAAAAAACGTGGAGACTTTAATAAAATAGCTTATCATGCAACGGGTTCTCTAGCAATTGCACGTAATTTCATCATGAAAATTCGCACACCAGAGAATATCATGTCTAGCCTTAATTGGCTTTATATGTATGATGCTATGAACTTAACGGAAATAAAATGAGATGTCTTTTTGATTTCGTTACATAAGAAATGCATCATAGCGCAATAAAACCTTTTAAAACTTACAATCCAATTCAAAGCAAAGTTTTAAGCCACTGATAAAGCAAGAACACGCTTCAAAATAAGCCGTTACTTCATAACTCTTGCTTTAAACCAATTCCACATTGACAACACCTTGTATCACTTTCATAGCATTCGCCACACGTGAATTAACCTTGTATCGTTTTGGAAGCGTAATTTCGACTTCACGTAATCCATCCTCTTGAATGAGAATAAGTCCCACTTCCCCATTTCCACCAAGATTTAGATTCTGCTCAATTTGCGGAAGCATATCAACTGTTTTGATAAAAAGGCGCATCATTTTATGACGTTGTAAGTCCTCATTTTCCAAAGATTGAACTGTCTCAAGTCGCAAACTGATGCCCTCAGAGCGATTTTCTGCACTCACTGTAATGATAAAAGATTTCCCTGGCTCTAGAATCTCCTCATAATCCGAAAGTCCCTCGGAAAAGAGAACTGTCTCATACTGACCACTCGTATCAGAAAAATGAATAATCCCCATTTTCTTACCAGATTTTGTTTTACGTACTTGTTTTGCTACGACAGTTCCAGCAAGCCTAGCAGCTTCTGCTCCTCCTTTGACAGCATTAGCAAAATTAATCCAAGTTTGTACGCGTTTTTTAGCAAGAATATCCTGATACTCATCCAAAGGATGAGCAGAAAAGTAAAAACCTATTACTTGAAACTCTCGATAAAGTTTTTCATCTGGTAACCAAGGAGCTGTTTGCGATAAAATCAAAGGCTCTTTTAACCCATCCGTCATCCCAAATATATCAATCTGTCCACTAGAATGATTATCAAGAATACGAAGTGCACGTGCATGAAGAGTTCCAAGACTTTCCAATAAAATCTCACGTGCAATATGAAAGCAATCAAAGGCGCCAGCACAAATCAAACTTTCCATTGCACGCTTATTAACAATACGGGGATCAATACGCTCACAAAAATCTTCTATATCCTTAAAAGGTTTATTTCCACGGCAAGCTACAATATGATCGACGACCGCTTCTCCCACACCTTTAATGGCAGCAAGAGAATAATAAATACAGTTATCACCAACTTCAAAAAACCGATGTGATGTTTGCAAACAAGGTGCAATCACTTTAATACCCAATCGTAATGCTTCACGCCGAAAATCATTTAATTTATCCGTATTTGTCATATCATACGTCATTGAAGCAGCTAAAAACTCAACTGGATGATGTGCTTTCATATAAGCTGTTTGGTAAGAAACAATCGCATAAGCAGCGGCATGCGATTTATTAAAACCATAATCTGCAAATTTTGCTAAAAGATCAAAAATAATATCAGCTTGATCCTTATCAACACCACCAGCAACAGCTCCCTCTACAAAGCGCGTACGTTGTTGTTGCATTTCTTTATGAATTTTTTTGCCCATAGCCCTACGTAATAAATCCGCCTCCCCAAGCGAATAACCAGCAAGCACTTGAGCAATTTGCATGACCTGTTCTTGATACACAATAACACCTTGTGTCTCTTGAATCAGATGATCTATCTTCGGATGAATAGAAGCAATTTCTTCTTCCCCATGTTTGCGCGCGTTATAGGTTGGAATATTCTCCATTGGACCAGGACGATAAAGCGCCACAAGAGCAATAATATCTTCAATACGATCTGGCTTCATCCCAATTAATGCCTTACGCATACCGGAACTTTCCACTTGAAACACGCCAACCGTTTCACCACGTGCCATCATAGCATAGGTTGCTTCATCATTCAGAGAGATATTCGACAAATCTATTTGAATACCCTTTCGTGCGACAAAATCTACCGCCATTTTCAAAACAGTAAGCGTTTTTAATCCAAGAAAATCAAATTTTACCAGCCCAGCCTGTTCAACATATTTCATGTTAAATTGTGTAACAGGCATATCGGAACGAGGATCACGATACATAGGAACAAGTTCTGAAAGTGGCCGATCACCAATGACAATCCCTGCTGCATGAGTTGATGCATGACGATAAAGCCCCTCCAGCTGAAGTGCTATATCTAACACGCGTCCCACAACCGGATCTTTTTTCTTTTCTTCCTCAAATTTAGGCTCATCCTTGATAGCATCAGCCAATTCAACTTGGCTCCCAGGTGTAGCAGGAACTAATTTTGTAAGATAATCCACTTGACGATAAGGAACTTCTAAAACACGCCCAACATCACGCAGCACCGCACGTGCTTGTAACTTACCAAATGTAATAATTTGTGCAACTTGATCACGTCCATATTTTTTTTGAACATATTGAATAACTTCTTCGCGCCGCTCTTGACAAAAATCGATATCAAAATCTGGCATAGAAACACGATCTGGATTCAGAAAACGTTCAAAGAGAAGAGAAAAACGCAATGGATCAACATCGGTAATAGTCAAAGCATAAGCAACAAGTGAACCAGCACCAGAACCACGTCCCGGTCCAACAGGGATATCATGCGCCTTCGCCCATTTTATGAAATCTGAAACGATAAGAAAGTAGCCAGAAAATTGCATACGCGTAATAACGGAAACTTCATAGTCAAGCCGCTGCTCATAATCTGCAACAGTATATCCTTCGGCCAATCCAATTGTCTCAAGGCGCATTTTTAAACCCGCCTTGGCTTGATTTAATAATTCACGATCTTCTACTTCTAAAGCAAAGTTTGAATCAACAGACTGCTCTATAAAACGAGGCAAAATTGGTTTTCGAATGGGTGTGGCCGTATGACAACGCAAGGCAATTTCAACGCTGTTCTCCAGAGCTTCTGGAAGATCAGAAAACAGTGCAACCATTTCATCTTGTGACTTCAAATAATGATCCGGTGTTACACGTTTACGATCTGGATTAGAGACAATTTGTCCTTCTGCAACCGCCATCAGTGCATCATGTGCTTCATAGCCTTCTCTCTTCAGAAAAAAAGCGTCATTGGTTGCAACAAGAGGAATTTCATGTGCGTAAGCCAACTCAATAAGTGCAGCTTCTACTTGTCGATCAAAAGAGCCATGCCGCTGTAATTCCACATAAAGACGATCACCAAAAAGATTTTTTAAAGAAATTAAACGTTCAACAGCACGTTCTTTTCTTCCTTCTGCCAAAGAAAAATTAAGTGGACCTCCCTTACCACCTGTTAAAGCGATGATTCCTTCACTGTGTGACGATAACCAATCAGCTTTAATATGAGGAGGTTCAGTATCACACTTATCAAGATAGGCACGACTAACAAGACGAACCAAATGAGCATAACCGATCTCACTAGCCGCTAACAAAACAAGAGAACACAAATCAGAAGGATGGTGCCATTTAGCAAAACGCGAATTATCATTTTCATCACCAAAATCAACGGTAAGCTGACAGCCAATAATAGGCTGTATCCCATGCGAAAAACAATATTGTGAAAACTCCAACGCACCAAATAAATTATTCGTATCAGTGATAGCAACTGCTGGCGTTTGATCCGAAATCGCATGTTGAATAATTTGCGGAATTTTTAAAGCCCCTTCAAGCAGCGAATAAGCAGAGTGCACTCTCAAATGAATAAAGCGAGGAAGAGATTTTTTTATCTCTCGTATTGTATTTTTATCTTCTGCCACTCTCAAATTTCCCACTGCAAAATAAATACCAAATTGCAATCCTTATTTGTCTTAATCATAACAAAATACTCTAAATGATTATGCTCTTAAATCTATAAAAACATTACTCTGCATATGAAGCCAAGACATTCCAGTTTTATTGATATTTACAGAAGACTTCCATGAAGAAAATATCTCTATTCACAGCAAATAAACACACAAAAACAAAAAGGAGAAAATGATAGAATATTATTGACACTCTATTTTTGTACTCTTTTTATTATGTACCTTTAAATATTGAATTTTTTTCTTAAAATGCAAAGTATAAAGAAAGAAAATTTCACGTATATAACTTATCCCCAAAAAGCCTTTTAAAACACTAGAAAAAATGAAAAGAGCAGGCTAAATTTCCTTATGCCTCCAAGCCTTATTACACCTCTTTTTAATTCTATCCGCACTCTTTCTGGGGTTACACCGAAGGTCTATGGCTTACTAGCCAAAGTCTTAAACATTAATCCAATACAACGTGACCCTACCCTTATTGATCTGCTACAATTAATGCCCCATTCCGTTATAGACCGTAGAATGCGTCCCAGCATTGCCTGCACACAAGAAGGGAGCACCACTACTCTGGAAATTGTTATTGATCAGCATCAACCACCACCCGTTGGCCATAACCGCTTGCCCTATCGAGTTATTGCGCATGATCCAACAGGAAAAATAAACTTAGTTTTTTTTCGTGCCCAAAATTCTTGGCTCAAAAAACAACTACCTGAAGGAAAAAAAGTTATTGTATCAGGAAAAGTTGAACTGTTTAATGGTCAACTTTCAATGGTACATCCCGATCATATCGTACCAAGCGAACAACCAAATCAAATTCCCTTCATTGAACCCATTTACCCCTCTACCGCCGGACTATCAGGAAAAACACTAAGACGTGCAATACAAAACGCTTTAGATTACATCCCTCTCTTACCAGAATGGATAGAAGAAAGCGTCAAAAAGCAACAAAACTTTTCTTCTTTTTCTGTTTCTTTACGCCGCATCCATGCACCCGTAGACCCTGATGATTTAACCTTAGAAAGTACTGCACGCAAACGTCTTGCCTATGATGAATTACTCGCTTCTCAATTAGCTCTTGGCCTAATGCGTTTAAAAACCAAATCTCTTTCTGGCGCTTCTCAACCATCAACAGGAACTTACATTCAAAAATTGCTGAAAGCCCTCCCCTTTCAACTGACAACTGGACAAACAAAAGCAATACAAGATATTGCAAATGATCTTGCTTCACCAGAACCAATGCTAAGACTTCTCCAAGGTGATGTAGGAGCAGGAAAAACTGTTGTTGCACTGATGGCAATGGCACAAGTTGCTGAAAATTTAGGACAATCCGCTTTAATGGCTCCTACAGAAGTTCTTGCTAGGCAACACTTTGCTACAATTGCGCCTCTTGCTGAAAGGATCGGGCTACAAACAGTTCTTTTAACAGGACGAGAAAAAGGAAAATCACGCACAAATATTTTAAATAATATTTTATCAGGCCAAGCTTCTCTTATTATCGGAACCCATGCTCTTATACAAAATACCGTCACCTATCATAATCTTACTTTAGCCATTATCGATGAACAGCATCGTTTTGGTGTGCATCAACGTCTTGCCCTTACAGCAAAAGGCCATAAACCTGATATGCTGGTAATGACCGCTACCCCTATTCCACGCACACTCGTCTTGACCGCTTTTGGTGATATGGATGTTTCTAAAATTACCGAAAAACCAATAGGACGACAACCAATTACAACAGCAACACTTTCTTTAAAACGTATTGATGAACTCATAAAACGCATTGCTGTTGCCTTAGAAAAAGGTGAAAAACTCTATTGGATTTGTCCTTTAGTAGAAGAATCATCAACTCTTGATCTCACTTCCATTGAGAGTCGTTTTGCTATTCTCCATGAACGATTTGGAGCACGTGTTGGTATGATACATGGAAAAATGTCTACAGTTGAAAAAGAGTCCGCAATGGCATCTTTTAAATGTGGAGATATCTGTATTTTAGTTGCAACCACGGTTATTGAAGTCGGAGTAGATATTCCTGATGTTTCCATCATTATCATAGAACATGCGGAGCATTTTGGTCTTTCACAATTGCACCAATTGCGTGGACGTGTTGGACGGGGAGAAAAAAAGTCTTCCTGTATTTTACTCTATAAAGATCCACTCACAAAAAATGCTGCAGAACGTCTTAATATCATACGCAATACAGAAGATGGCTTTAAAATTGCAGAAGAAGACTGGCGTTTACGAGGAGAAGGGGAGCTTTTAGGAACACGTCAATCTGGTATGCCTGAGTTCCGCATAGCAAACCTTGCAGTACATAGTGATCTTTTATCAATGGCAAGAAAAGATGCACGTTTATTTTTACAACGTGATCCTACCCTCTCTTCAGAACGAGGAAAAACGCTCCGTTTGCTCCTTTATCTTTTCGGACGTGATGATGCTACACGTCTATTACGCGCAGGATAACAAGAAAAAAGCAATTAAATAAAAATGAAAAGCTTCACAAGATACTATTGTGAAAATGCTTTTATAAATTTTTATCTCTTATTATTTTTCAATAAAACCCTCAAAAAATTTTACTCAACAGTGACTGATTTTGCCAAGTTACGGGGCTGATCAACGTCTGTTCCCAATAAAACAGCTGTATGATAGGCAATTAATTGAATGGGTAAAGCATAAATAATGGGCGCAATAAATTCTGGAATATCGGGCAAAATAACAGTTGATAAGGTATCAAAATGAACTGCTTCTGCCCCTTTTTTATTAGTGATTAAAATAATACGACCATTGCGTGCTGCCACTTCTTGCATATTAAAAAAAGTTTTTTCAAACCACCGATCATAAGGTGCTACAACAATCACTGGAATTGTCTCATCCACCAGTGCAATCGGCCCATGTTTTAACTCTCCTGCAGCATAACCTTCAGCGTGAATATAAGAAAGCTCTTTCAATTTAAGTGCTCCCTCCAAAGCAATGGGGTAAGAAGTCCCCCGTCCGAGATAAAGAACACTTTTTACACTTACGAGATGACGACAAATCTGTTCAATCTTATCATCTAACTTTAGAACCTCGTTTAAAATCCGCGGCACTTCTGCCAATTGTTGAACAAATTGATGTTCTGCTTTCTCTGCAATAAACCCACGTTGCTTAGCAGCACTAAGCGCCATTGCAGCAAGCGTTGCCAACTGACAAGTAAAAGCTTTTGTTGAGGCAACACCAATTTCTGGACCTGCTAATGTTGGGAGAATAAAATCAGCTTCTCTTGCCATTGTCGATTGCTCAACATTGACAATTGTTGCTGTTTTCATACCATTCTCACGACAATAACGCAAAGATGCCAATGTATCAGCTGTTTCACCAGATTGAGAAACAAATATCGGCAAGACATCAGCTGTGATAGGAGGTTCACGATAACGAAATTCAGAAGCCACATCATTATCAACACTTAAAGCAGCAAAACTCTCAAACCAATAACGTGCAACTAAAGTTGAATAATAAGCTGTTCCACAGCTTGCAAAAAATATTCGATTAATATTTTTCCAATCAATCAAATTCTCAAATGAGCGAACCGTATGATTTCCAAGATCAAGATAATGCGCTAAATTATGAGAAATCACTTCAGGTTGTTCAAACATTTCCTTGTGCATGAAATGACGATGATTCCCTTTAGAAACCAATAAAGCTCCTTCAAATAATGTTGTAATAGGACGTTTTGCCAATTTGTTATTGGCATCGTAAATTGTTACAGCTTCCCGTGTCAGAACAGCCAAATCACCATCTTCCATATAACTAATACGATCTGTAAATGAAGCTAAAGCGATGGCATCCGATCCTACAAAAAATTCATCTTTTCCATAACCAATCACCAAAGGTGGACCAGAACGAACAGCAATCATAAGGTTATCTTCACCTTGAAAAATAACAGCAATAGCAAAGGCGCCTTTCAACCTTTTCCAACTTGTGCGCATTGCTTCTTGCGGAGAAAGACCATTTTTTAGTGCACGGGTAATTAAATGGGCAATAACCTCTGTATCCGTCTCTGTTTCAAAGATATAACCATCTTCAATGAGTTCCTTTTGCAATTCTACAAAATTTTCAATAATACCGTTATGAACAATCGCAAGTCGTTCCGTTACATGAGGATGCGCATTCCGTTCCACAGCAACTCCATGTGTAGCCCAGCGTGTATGACCAATTCCTAAATTTCCTTCTAGAGGTGTCTTTTTTAACTTTTCTTCTAAGTGAAAGAGTTTTCCTTCAGCACGCATACGGTAAAGGCGTCCATTATGCACTGTCGCTATACCAGATGAATCATAGCCTCTATATTCAAGACGCCTCAAACCATCAACCAAAGAGGATGTAACACACTTATTGCCGAGAATTCCGATAATACCGCACATTAAAAGCTCCAACTCACATCCTAAATTTAGAGTATTCCATAAAACAATCCAATAAGCCTTTATTTAAAGCCTTAAATCACCACATAACTCAAATATGTAACATAACAATACTTAAAAATAAGTCTCCCAATTGTGAGATTATCATAAAGTAAAAAAATAAACTGAATCTGATCACTTTTTCTGTTTTTTTGCTGACAAACGTGCACGCAATCTTGCTGCACAATCCTCTTTTATAACCTGTCGTGCACGCCCAAAAGCTATACTGTTTATAGGTACATTTTCAGTGATAACGCTTCCTGAAGCAATATAAGAACTTTTTCCAATAATTAAGGGAGCAATAAGTGCTGAATTAGAACCAATAAAAGCATTATCACCAATCTCAGTTTTATATTTATGAAATCCATCATAATTGCACGTAATCGTACCAGCTCCAATATTGCTCGCTGCACCAATTTCTGCATTACCGATATAACTTAAATGATTAATTTTAGTAGCCTCTCCTACTTTTGCTTGTTTAATTTCACAAAAGTTTCCAACCTTCACAGATCGTGCTAACTCTGTTCCAGGACGCAAACGTGCGTAAGGACCAATCCTTGCATTCGCACCAACCACCGCTCCTGTTAAATAACTAAATGCATGAATAACAGAACCAGAATGTACTTTTACTCCTAGCCCAAAATAAACATTTGGCTCGATGACGACATCTGGTTCAATTTCTGTATCATAAGAAAAATAAACAGTTTCTGGTTTAAGGATCGTAACACCAGACAACATGAGAGCGTGTGCTTTGCGCTTTTGCCACACAGCATCAGCATCAGAAAGCTCCAAACAGTTATTAATTCCTATAAAATTGTCAAAAGGTACTTCAACAACTCGAACATCTAATCCTTCACGTGCCGCAATAGAAACAATATCCGTTAAATAATATTCTTGCTTCAAATTATGATTATCAACCTTCTCTAAAAGAGAAAGTGCATGCTTGCCATTAATGGCCATTATTCCACCATTACAAAAAGAAATTTTTCTCTCTTCATCACTTGCATCTTTTTCTTCTACAATCGCGATAACTTTACTATTTTTCTCAAGAAGACGCCCATAACCTGTTGGATCTGAAGCATAAAAACCAGCAACAACAACATCAGCTCCCTCAGCAAGCTGCGCACGAATTTTTAGCAATGAATCTTGCTCAACCAAAGGCGTGTCACCAAAAACAATAAGAACATCATCCGCCCCTTTTTGCAAAACTGGACGAGCGCAAAGAGCCGCATGAGCCGTTCCTAAACGTTCTTTTTGTTCAAAAATCATTGCATTTTTTACAAATGATTGAACAATTTCAGTGACATCTTCAGCACCAAGCCCTACAACAACTGCTAATCGTGAAATGCCTGCCAATTCTATTTGTTTGAGAACATGGCATATAAGAGGTAATCCAGCAATTTTATGCAATACTTTAGGAAGAGACGACTTCATACGCGTCCCCTCACCTGCTGCAAGAACAATAGAAAGACAATTTCTAACCATAAAAACACATAAAACTAACGAGAAAATCCAAAAAAACTGACAATATCATGCCAACGAATCGCTTCAATATCACTCAACAAAGGATATTTTTCCAAAAGCCAAAAGGAAAGATTCTGCATAGAGCCTGTTAAAAATAAAATACCTGTAATGATCAAAAAAATACCAATCATTTTTTCAACTTTTCCTAAATGAATACGAAAAGCACCTAAAAATCTCATAAAATTACTTGAAAATAAAGCTGCTAACACAAAAGGCACACCAAGACCCAGCGCATAAATCCCTAAAAGGAGTGCTCCCTCACCTACAGTTTCTTTTGTTCCCGCAAGCGTTATAACAGGTCCTAAAATTGGACCAATACAAGGTGTCCAACCAAATGCAAAAGTTAAACCAATAACATAGGCTCCTAAAGGACCAGTAGGCACTTTATGAGTTTGAAACCGCGCTTCACGAAATAAAAAAGCAATTTTGAAAAGACCCAGAAAATTTAAACCAAAAATAATAATGGTAATTCCAGCAGCAATTGCAAACCAATCACGATAATAACCGATGAACTTGCCAACTGTACTTGCACTCGCACCTAAAGCAACAAAAACGGTTGTAAAACCCAACACAAAAGCAAGAATAGAAGATAACAGCCCTCGCCGTATAAATACTTTTCCCTCATGCTTTTGGGAACGCAAATCATCAATACCAATACCTGCCATATAACACAAATAAGGAGGGACTAAAGGCAAAACACACGGTGATAAAAAAGATAAAGCACCAGCAAAAAACACACTAACTGTTGAAATTTCTACAACCAAAACACTCTATCCACTTTTAATGATGATTTATGCCGCTTCATAAGCATCAATCCATTTCTTCATCAATTTGTTGCATATTTTGTGTATCTGCAATCACACTTATATCTTCATCATGGCCAGAAACAACTGAAAAAATTTTTTGATAAATTTTATCTTTATTTTTAGCGATCGCAATATACTCTCCCTCAGCTAACACAAGTGAAGCATAGGCGCCAACTGTTTCATAAATGATATCACCAGAATCATTGGTAAGAGACCAACTTGTATCTGCTAGTGCTTCTCCTCCTTCTTGCCGGACCAACTTTAAGACAATCTGAGCTGCCTGATGTTCAAGAGTTACCTCAGTAATTTTACCTGCATCTACTTGGATATCGGAACGAACAATAGCATTAATGGATCCATAATGAGACGCAACATGATAGTTGCCAGCTTTCAAACGCACAATTGACTGAGGTTTAATATTGGATAAAATCACACCGGTATCATCGTTTTCTTTTTCATCTTCATAGATAGTAAAACGCAATTCCTTTTCATTGATCATACCGTTTAGCAGTGTAGCATTTAAAATAACACCACCAGCATTAAGATTAAATTTTTTAACAAGTTTCTGCCCACTTTCTAAAGTTATATGGTGCATCGCACTCACATGACCAAATGAGACATGTACAAGATAACTTCCTGGATCTAAATCAAAACGTGCGCTTCCTCCCTCATAAATTTCAGCCAATGGTAATTTATTATCAATTCCTAGGATAGGTATATAAACCCGCCATATAAGCCCTTTCGTAATATTTTCATTGCTGTTTGTTAACCGAGCATGCAAAATAAGTTGGGGTTTAGAAATCAAATTTTCTTTTTCAGAATCTTTTTCCAAATCTTGAGAGTATGAAGGAAAACTTGTGAAATTTTTTTGGTGATAATCCTGCTCTCTCCCTTCTTCAGAAAAGACACAATGATTCCAAATCAATAAAGTAAGCGCCACACATAACCACAACCACCGGCGCAATATTTTTGTAAGAATACCCATTTTCACATTGTTGACCAAAGTGAACATTTTTTCAAGAAACAATATCACTAAAGCCGTCACTCTAAATTGAAAAACTCACACCGCAACCACACGATGAAACGGCATTAGGATTATGAATTTGAAAAGACTGTCCCATAAGATCATCAACAAAATCAATTTCAGCTCCTACCATGAAGGGAAGCGATAGTGAATCAATAAGGACAATTGCCCCATCTTTTTTTAAAACGAGGTCATCTTCACTCATTTCAGAAACCAAACTATATTTATAAGAAAAACCAGAACACCCACCGCCTTCAACGGAAATACGTAACCCTATTTTATCAGGTTCACTCAAAAGTATCTGAGCAATCCGCTTAGCCGCAACATCTGAAATATTCACACCCATTTTATATATCCTTGCATTAAACTATCAAGAAAGAGTATCCCAGCAAAAGAGAAGTTTATTAAATAAACTATAAGCCTCTCTCAATTTAGGATGAGAATGGACAGCTTGCAATGGACATAAACGATATTAATTTTAATTACCACGCTCGAGCGCCCTATAGTGCCAATCCACAAACAAGCCGTGGTAGATTATTCCATGAAACGATGAGTCCTATACGATCACCTTTTCAACGAGATAGAGACCGTATTATTCATTCTAATGCATTTCGACGCCTCAAACATAAAACACAAGTCTTTATTGCTGATGAGAGTGATCATTATCGTACACGACTGACGCATTCAATAGAAGTTTCTCAAATTGCACGCACATTAGCCCGTGCGCTCTATCTTGATGAAGATCTTGCTGAAGCCATTGCCCTTGTTCATGACTTTGGGCACACACCTTTCGGCCATGCGGGAGAAGATGCCCTTAATGAAGCAATGGCACATTATGGTGGTTTTGACCATAATGCACAAGCATTACGCATCGTCACGAAGCTAGAACAACGCTATGCAAATTTTGATGGGCTTAACCTTACTTGGGAAACACTCGAAGGACTTGTGAAACATAACGGTCCTCTTTTCGGTCCTTATGCGAACAAAAAAGAGGTCCCGATCGATATTCTACAATACAATGCAAAGCAAGATCTTGAACTCGATTGCTTCGCTGGACTAGAAGCACAATGCGCGGCTATTTCTGATGATATCGCTTATAATGCGCATGATATTGATGATGGTTTACGTTCACAATTTTTAGCAATTGATCAATTCGAACAAGTTTCACTCACCGCAGCATTATTAGAAGATATAAAAAAAGAATATCCACAACTTGATCAAACTCGGCGCGGCTACGAACTCGTACGCAAACAGATAACAATCATGGTTGAGGATGTTATTAAGCAATCACAAAAAAATTTAGTACACATTGCACCAACAAGCATAAACGATATTCACCAAGCAAAACAAACCATTGTGAGCTTTTCTCCTGCAATGGCAGTCTACGAAAAAGAACTAAAAGATTTTCTCTTTGAAAATCTTTATTACCATGAACAAGTTCTCAATCGTCGTAATGCAGCAAAATGCATTGTACAAAAATTATTCGACTGTTATCATCAGAAACCAGAAGTCATGCCTGAAAGTTGGTACAGCAAAACAACGCACCTAACAAATCACGAGTTAGCACGTCTCATTGCTGATTTTTTGTCAGGTATGACTGATCACTATGCTCTACGTGAATATCACCGTTTATTTGACCATGCAGATAATTTCGTTTAATTGCTTTTGAATACATAATGGAAATTGAATATGAATGTCTTTAAAAACTTCGAGAAAAAAATTAAAAAAATACTCGAATTATCTGATATAAAAGGGAAGAATGGAGAAGATCTAGATTTATCAAAAATTACTGTAGATCCCCCCCGTGATTCTTCACATGGCCATTTATCAACCAACGCGGCTATGGTACTTGCAAAGTCTATAGGCCTTAATCCACGTGAGCTTGCAGAGAAGATCATAGAACTTCTCAAAGATGAGCCCTCTATAGACTGTATTCATGTTGCCGGACCTGGATTTATCAACATCACACTTACAAAACGATTTTGGCAAAATGCTATAAAATCCATTCTTGAATTAGGCACCTCTTACGGTCGTATTCCAATGGGACAAGGAAAGCGTATCAATGTTGAGTATGTATCAGCAAATCCAACAGGACCAATGCATGTAGGACATTGCCGAGGAGCTGTTGTTGGAGATGTTCTCTGTAATTTGTTGCAATTCGTCGGATATAATATTACGAAAGAATACTACATTAATGATGCTGGAAAACAAATCGAAGTGCTTGCCCACTCCGTATTGTTACGCTACCGTGAAGCTCTCTGCCAAAAAATTCATGCAATTCCAGAAGGGCTATATCCAGGGGAATACCTAATACCATTGGGTCAAGCGCTTGTTCAAGAATTTGGTGACCAATTACTCACTATGGATAAAGATGAAGTTTTATCTATCGTGAAAGAGCGTGCAATTCATGCCATGATGACAATGATTCGAAAAGATTTGGCAGCTCTTAATATTTATCATGATGTCTTTTTCTCTGAGCGGATGCTTTATGCAGATAATGCGCGCGCTATTCGTAATACAATTAATGATCTCACTTTAAGTGGTTATATCTACAAAGGAAAGCTCCCACCGCCAAAAGGGCAAAATACAGAAGACTGGGAAGCAACCGAACAAACTTTGTTCCGCTCAACGGATGTTGGAGATGATCAAGACCGTGTTTTAGTTAAATCTGACGGTTCTTATACTTATTTTGCGGCGGATGTTGCTTATTTTCGCGATAAATTTAATCGTCATTTTGATGAAATGATTTATATTCTAGGTGCTGATCATGCTGGTTATGTAAAACGTTTAGAAGCCATGGCAAAAGCAATTTCTGGTGATAAAGCCAAATTGAGTGTTTTCTTATGTCAACTTGTAAAGCTCTTTCGCAACGGACAACCTGTGCGCATGTCGAAAAGAGCAGGATCATTTGTGACTCTACGGGATGTTGTAGAGGAAGTTGGCCGTGATCCAGTGCGTTTTATGATGCTATACCGCAAGTGCGAAGCACCACTTGATTTCGATTTTGCCAAAGTAACAGAGCAATCAAAAGATAACCCCATCTTTTACGTACAATATGCAAATGCACGTTGTCACTCTGTTTTTCGTCAAGCACAAGAAGCCCTGCATATTGAAAATCTTTCAAATGATATAATGATTGCATACCTCAACCGATTAATAGACGATAATGAAATATCCCTCATACGCAAACTTTGTGAATACCCACGTATCATTGAACAAGCCGTAATTCATAAAGAGCCACATCGATTAGCATTTTATCTCTATGACCTTGCTTCCAGCTTTCATGCTCATTGGAATAAAGGGAGCGGTAATCTTGCTTTACGTTTCATCCAGCCTGATGATAAAGACCTCACACTTGCCAGATTGGGCTTGATACAAGCTATCATGAATATTTTATCATCAGGGCTTACAATTGTAGGAGTCGAAGCACCAACAGAAATGCGTTGAAAAAGTTCTATAAATACATAAAATGGGTAGTTTGTTGATATTTTTCATATATCCTTGTCGCAAAAGGGGGAAGTTTGTAATTTTAAAATACAACAAATTTAAATGAACCATTTATTGCATGCAGATGCAAATCATCATGTGAGAAAAGCTATGAGCGATAACGATCGCAAAAATTCGCACGAAATAAAACAAGATCATGAACACAAGGATCCTTTAGAGAGGCTTACGCGCATTTTTAATCCGAATAAACAAAGCGGACATCAAAATGATCAATCTTCTTTACAGACTGATCAATCGATACCTCACGCTCCTAAAGCTTCATCCTATGAAGATGACTTTGATTTGTCCTTTCTAGAAGCAGAGTTTGAAAATAATTTAACAAATGACTTGCCAAATGAACCAACATCAAATGCTGGACCGACACCTTTTTTCAACAAATCAGAACAAAACAACTTTTCGTCTGAAGAGCCACACTCTTCAGCTCTGAATCATGATGAAGAGCAAATTTTAGATGAACTTTCTCCATTACCTATCCCAAAGAATCAATCATCTCAAAAGAAAACTCCCCCCATCAGTGCTAATCCTTTTTTTGAAAAAAGTCATTTTAACGCACAATCAGAAAATTTCTTTTTCGATGAAATGGATAAACACGATAATAGAGAAATCACACCAGAACCCATTGAAAAAACTAGCCCTTTTCCACAAACAATCTCGCAACAAAGAAATACTCCTATAAAGCAAAATTATGATGACAATCAAAGCTTTCACGACACTCCCATAAACCACCCATATAAAGTTTCAGCGGATCAAGAGGATTGGCCTACAGAATATTACAATAATGTCTCCTCCTCTATGGATACGAACGTATTTTCCTCATCTTCTGACCTTATTCCAGAGAAAAAAGATATTGCAAAAAATGAAACAATAAGTGGCTTTCCGTCATCTTTCAATTCAACACAAATGGACAAACAGTCTTATTTAGAAGGCTTTTCACAGGAGCATTATACTGCCGATTATCCACAGTTTTATGAAAAGGAATCCGCAAAACAAGAAGCTTATACTGGAACAACTCCAGAATATCGTGACGCTCAAAACCAATATATCAACAGCGCTGAAAATAACTCCAAGCAAAATAATAAAGAAGTGTCGTATCAAAATAATTTAAATGATATGCACCCCTCATCAGAACCTCTTAGCACACAACAAAGAGAAAGCTTTTTTGCTCATAACTATACGCACAGGGATACTCCTCCTCCAAATGTTGATACTTATAAATTTGCAGAGGAAATCGTAGAAAAAACTGGGCCCATTATGGTTCCTGAAGTCCCGTATGAAGCCCCAGAATATGATGTACCGACTGATGATTTAAAAGAAGAATTTGCTGATATATTCAATGTAGGAAATGTTTCAGCAGAAAATTTTTCGCGACAACAACAGCAAAGTGAAGTCTTCAATGAAATCTTTCATCAAACCATGGATATTCCAAAAGAAGATGCATATACAAATTCACAAGATCAAAATGCCAACTATGCTCCTACCAACAATATAGGATACAACTCCTCCTTTTCTACAGAGAATGCATTATACAAAGGTATAGATGAAATCCCCACGCATGCATCACCTTCCCCTTCCATAAAAAGTTCTATTGTTGGTAAAACGCTTACTAAAACTATTGTTCTTCTCATCTTAGTAACAATGGGTTTCTTCAGTTATTCTCATTTCTTTATGCCATCACAAAAAAATGGAAATGTGCCCATTATCCACGCTGACAATACACCTTTCAAATTTAAACAAGAAACAACAGAAACAAAGAATGACGTTGCACATAATTTAGATATTTATAAACAAACAACTGAACAAAATGAAAAACAAGAAAATACACAGCAATCGCTTATTGATAATTCTGAACAACCTGAAGACTTAACAGAATTAAACCAACAAGAAACTACAAGTTTTTCATCCTCTTCACTTCATGAATCTGATGTTGAAGATGCAGTAACAGAAGCTATCAATCACACCATTCCAACACGAGAAGTGCAAACTGTTATTGTAAACCAAGATGGCACAGTTGTACTGGCACCAATGCGTGAAACAGAGAGAAAAGCTACTGACGAGCCCGAAGAAACAACTGATCAAACCACTACAGATCAATCTCAAGATTTTTCGCCTGTTTCTTCTCAGGATTCCGATATAAATAATAATAAAGAAACAGAACATAATTTCACGAGTGCTATTGATAAAATAATAGCTGAAAGCACTTCTCCCTCTAAGATTGAAGAAAAAGTTATACCTGTTCCTTCATATGCAGAAAGAAATTCAGAAAGACAACGGCATGCTGATTCTCGCACCACTTCACCAAACCGAATAGTCACACAAAATACAGAAAGTTATTACGTACAGCTTGCATCCCAACCAACCCATGCGCTAGCCAAAGATTCTTTGAAAAACATAAAGTCTAGATTTGGATTCCTTATTGGCACTCGTCCTTTAAATATTCAATCTGCACTCATACCAGGTAAAGGAACCTATTATCGTGTTCGTATACAGACGCAAAATCGGAATGACGCTGTAAGCCTCTGTGAAGACATCAAAAGCTCTGGGGGAAATTGTTTTATCACACGCTAAATAAATCATGCAGCCGCTTTAATAACGGCTGCATGATTTATTTTAATACTGATGATTTGGTTTATTGATTAATTTCAGGAATTAAAATCGCCTCAATTTTTTAAGCTTATATATTTGAAAAAACTTTATATCTTAATCTCTGCCTCATGAAATTTTTTATCTGAGGAATTACTCATGGGGGAAAGAGGACGTTGTATTTTTATAGATATAAGGTATTGGAGATGTCGAATTTAAATCTTTTCTAGGGCTTGTTATCGTTTGATTTGATTCTGTCGTACTATAATGTGATATATATTCAGGTTTTTTTTCAAAAAAAGATCCTAAAAAGCCAAAAACAAACCAAATAATAAAAACTCCAAGAAGAATAGCAAGGATACCTCTACCAATTGAATTAAGCTGTTCGCGCTCTTTTTTTTCAGCAGCTATACGCTTGTCATATGTGTGGTAATTTCTATCAATCATAGTGAATTCCTTTTCTCAATTCCCCTACCTTTAAGTTACAAAATATACATATATGAAATTATTCAGATACTTACTTTTGGAAAACGATAAATATTCCTAAAGGTTCCCGATAACTTGATAAAATTGACAAAAAGAAACATAAAAACAAAAATATCTCTTAAGAGTCTTTTCTTTTAATTCTATGCTGAAACATTAACATGAATGTTTTGCTAAAAATAAAAAAAAGTTGTAATAAAACTATTTTATTTTTCTTATAATAAAAACTACACAGAAACAAAGTATACCCTAAAAGGTCTTAGTTATGAAATCCCTTACATCATCGCTTCCGTTTAAAATAGAAAAACATCCATCACCTCTGCCAGATCAGAAACGTGAAGAAATTCTAAAAAGTCCTGGTTTTGGTCAATTTTTTACAGACCACATGTGTACCATCCAATGGACTGAAGATAAAGGTTGGCATAACGCTGTTATTTCTCAATATAAACCCTTAGAGATTAGCCCAGCAAGTACCGTTTTGCATTATGCGCAAGAAATTTTTGAAGGTTTAAAAGCATATCTCGCAAAAGATGGGCGTATTTTGTTATTCCGCCCTGAAGCCAATGCACAACGTTTTATAGAATCAGCGAAGCGTTTAGCTATGCCAGAATTACCGAAGGAGATTTTTTTAGATGCAATTAATCAGTTGGTAAAAATTGATCAAAAATGGGTTTCAGGACTTCCCAATGCGAGCCTCTACATACGTCCATTCATGTTTGGCAATGAAAGCTTTTTAGGCGTTCGCCCTTCTAAAGAATATCTTTTTTGTATCATAGCCTCTCCAGTTGAATCATATTTCAAAGGAGAAGAAAAATCTGTTAGCGTATGGATTGAAACAGATTATAGCCGTGCTGGTCCAGGAGGCACAGGTGCTGCCAAGTGTGGTGGCAACTATGCAGCAGGCTTACTTGCACAAAGCAGCGCAGTACAAAATAATTGTAGCCAAGTGCTTTTCCTTGATATGATTGAACATAAATGGATTGAAGAACTTGGCGGCATGAATGTTTGCTTTATTATGGCAAATAATACACTTGTAACACCTGCACTGAGTGGCACCATTCTTCCGGGAATAACACGCCATTCAATTTTACAATTGGCCCAACAAATGGGGCTAACGATAGAAGAGCGTCCTTATTCTTTTGAATCGCTCAAAGAAGATGTACAAAATGGTCATCTTAAGGAAGTCTTTGCTTGTGGTACAGCAGCCGTTATTACATCAATCGGCCGTTTTAAATACAAAAATGGCGAAGTCATTATCGGAAATGAAACAATTGGTGAAATTACAAGACAGCTTCGCACACAACTTGTTGACCTTCAAAAAGGCAATATAGAAGATAAAAATGGCTGGGTACACACTGTGCAGCTCTCATAACAATAAGAAGATATTTCTACAAATCACTCTATCAATGCTTCCATGAAAACATCTCTTAGCGTTTTTATGGAAGCACAATCTCTCCCCAAATGATACTTTTTCACTTTCTTAACAGATACCGCTAAAAAGAAAGCATTATTTTAATCAAATTTTGAATAATCTCTATGCTGCGCTTTAATATGACGGATTGTACCGGTATGTGAACGCATCACAAGTGTTTCTGTTTGAATATAACGAGGCGTAAATTTAACACCTGAAAGCATATTGCCATCCGTTACACCTGTTGCAGAAAATAACACATCCCCTTTTGCCATTTCTTCGATTGTATAAACTTTATTGGGGTCATCAATTCCCATTTTTGCTGCACGCGCGATTTTTTCTTCTGTATCAAGCAGCAAACGACCTTGCATCTGCCCACCAATACAACGCAAAGCTGCAGCAGCTAACACACCCTCTGGTGCTCCACCAATCCCCATGTAGATATCAATACCCGTTTCATCTGGATCTGTTGTATCAATAACAGCCGCGACATCTCCATCACCAATTAAACGAATTGATGCTCCCGTTGCACGCACTTCCCCAATCAGTTTTTCATGACGAGGCCGATCCATAATACAAACAGTTACCTGATTTACAGCTACCCCTTTAGCTTTTGAAAGGGCATGAATATTATCAGCAGGCAAAGCATCTATATCAACAATTCCCTTGGGATAACCAGGACCAACAGCAATTTTTTTCATATAGACGTCAGGAGCGTAAAGTAAATTACCTCTTTCAGCAATTGCAACCACAGCTAAAGAATTAGCAAGATTTTTAGCACAAATTGTCGTTCCCTCAAGTGGATCAAGTGCAATATCAATCGCTGTCCCCTCTTGAAGTCCTACTTTCTCTCCAATATAAAGCATAGGAGCTTCATCGCGTTCCCCTTCACCAATCACCACTGTACCATCAATAGGCAACCGATTAAGCTCCTGACGCATTGCATCCACAGCAGCCTGATCAGCAGCCTTTTCATCACCCCGTCCACACCAACGTGCAGCTGCAACAGCAGCACGCTCAGTGACACGTACCAATTCAAGTGTTAGAATACGATCAAGTCCATTTAAATTTTTCTGAGATGCGGGCATATAAAAAATCCTACCGAATGAGTATTAAAAAAAGCATTAGCATTTATTGTTAAACATTAAGAAGAAAGCTTTTGGTAAAGATAAAAACTCTCCACAAAAGAAAAAAACACTCACATTTTTTCTTTATCATTAAACAACCTCTCAATTCTATGCCATAGGTTCAATACGAATGAATTGAGATTTTGCAACAAGATGACCATCTTTTTCAATTGCTGCAAGCGCTTTTCGTACATTCACCTCCGTTGTTTCATGCGTTATTAAAATAATTGTTTTTACAATCTGGCTTTCTACAAAAGTTTTTTGAACAATCGACTCTAATGAAATGTGGTTATCAGCCATATGCTGTGCTACTGCAGCAAAAACACCAGCACGATCATGAACATTCAAACGAATAAAATACCCACCAGTATGATGCGAAATACGTGCTTTTTTATGAGGAGCAAGCCCCAATGCTGGATTTCTTAAAACAGGTGCATACTGAAAACCAGTATGTGCTTTCGCTATATCAGCCAAATCACCAATAACCGCTGATGCTGTTGCCGCTCCTCCAGCACCAGGACCAGAAAAGAGCAATTCACCTAATAAATCACTTTGAATAGAAAGGGCATTTGTCACACCATGAATCTGTGCAATCATCGATGATGTTGGTACCATTGTTGGATGAACACGTTGCTCAATTCCGGAATCGGTTTCTAATGCGACCCCTAAAAGCTTAATCCGATAACCCAATTCATCAGCTGCACGGATATCAATCTGCGAAATATTACTAATTCCTTCAACATAAACATCATCTAACGAAATGGCTGTTCCGAATGCTAAACTTGTCAATAAAGCCAATTTATGAGCGGTATCATTTCCCCCAATATCAAAAGTTGGATCAGCTTCAGCATAACCAAGTCTCTGTGCATCCGTCAAACAATCTTTAAATGAAAGGCCCTCATTAAACATACGTGTTAATATATAGTTGCAGGTTCCATTGAGAATACCATAAATTCGCGATATACGGCTACCGCAAAGTGATTCTCTCATCGCTTTGATGACAGGAATTCCCCCAGCAACAGCAGCTTCAAAATGAAAAAAAACGCCTTTTTTTTCTGCACTCACAGCAAGTGCTACCCCGTGTCGTGCAAGAAGTGCTTTATTGGCAGTAACAACATGATGCCCCACCTCAAGCGCCTTCTTAACAGCTTGATGTACAACATCTAATTCACCTCCAATTAATTCCACAAAAACATCAATCTCATCAGAAGAAGCCAACTCCTCTGGTGAATCGAACCATTTTATATCACTCAGATCAATTCCACGCTTACGGTTTCTATCACGTGCACTAACAGCAACAATTTCGATTGATCGTCCACATTGGTAAGCTAAACTACTCGCTTTTTCACGCAGAATTCTTATAACTGAAGTACCAACCGTACCAAGGCCCGCAATGCCAACTCTTAAAGCTTCTGCCATTATCTAACTGCTTATCCCTCTTTTTGAAAAAAATTTATTATGTGCAAATCCAATGAAACCGATGCATATAATCAAATATAATCTAAAGAAATCCCCTACTCTATTCAACTCAATTTGTCCTCTTTTACAACAAAACTGCTCATTCAATCAAAATCTCTCAGAATACAAAATTTATCTCTTTTGAAGAGTAATATCCTTCTTAAACCACTACTACAAAGAGTAAAGCTTAAATAAGTATATGAAAAAATGATTATTAAATTCCGTTTTACTTTGGATTTGTTGCAATATTTTTTTCATTTTGATGGCAAACATTTTATTAAACGATAAGAAAACTATATCTAATTGCAAAAACAATCTTATATGATTCGTATCATTTTTTAGCTTATTAATGATATGTTTATTGTTTTATTTCAGAATAATTGCTCTATAGTCGCTTGTGGTTTATAATCGCTTTTGGTTTTTCCGAAAATCTTAGATGATTATTCTCCTTCATAGAGGACCTTTGAACAAGTAAAACACCAAGCATATATTCCAGAAAAACAACAATAGAAAAACTCAAAACCATTTAACATACTGATTTAATTATTTTTTTATTTCTCAAAAAAGTAAGTACGAAAAATATCATTTGATTATCACGGTGCTAACATAAAAAAATTATCACTTATGAATTATGCTCTCTATTTTTTCACATATAACTCTAGAGAATAAAATAATCCAGCCAAGAGTGACAATAACATATCCAAAATAATGCAATAAAATATGTTTTTTTAAAAAAAATTACGCAGAGGACTTGCGAAGTAAAAAGATCCTCTCTATAAGCCTCATCATTGGTTCGCGCCCATCGTCTAGAGGTTAGGACGCCGCCCTTTCACGGCGGAAACAGGGGTTCAATTCCCCTTGGGCGTACCAGGTCCTTTTTTATCTCATATAACTCATTGATTTAATATATGTTTTTTTAAGATTCGGGATGCGTGAATAAAGGTTAGGGAATAGGATTTTCATAATTGTCCTGTGGAGAGAATTGCCGATATTTCTATGTGAGTGATTTTTCTTCCAAGAGAATGCTACATCACTTATGCTTGTAAGAAAAAGAAAATGGATTAAATATAGATCTATGGGATAGTGTTGTTTCGTAATATTTAAAATTTGTAAGGCATACTAATACATAAACTGTATTTTCTAGCAAATGCAGCTTTTATTCTTTATAAAACTCTATTGAGTTCCCAGAAGAGCTTTAAAAACAATGTCCAAGACTACTCTAAGGGGCTGATTCAAGACTCGGTTTATGCCTCCCCTTTTTGATTATGGCTCCTTGTCTATCACATTCAATTTATTTCTCGAACATAATATCTCTAAAAATCGTAGCGAACACCATAATAATATAAATTTATCAAATAATTAAATCAAACATCTTACAAAAAATAAAATTCTCTACATTTTGTAGTAAATTTCACTTAATCCTTCTCTTGCATCAGCTTTTTATCAACTATACAATAATTATACGAAAGAAATAATATTATCTTTTTAATGAATCAGTTTAGTAATAATTCTTAACATATTGATAATATATGTTTTAATGGTTACATTCTATCATCCTTGTTTTTACTTTTCATCATAAACTTGAAAATGCTATAAAAAATAATATCATTTAAATAAAAAGGATTTCTCATGGCAAAGATCAAAGTGGAAAACCCCGTTGTTGAAATCGATGGGGATGAAATGACTCGTATAATCTGGAAATATATCAAAGATAAATTGATCCATCCCTATCTTGATATTGAGCTTAAATATTACGATCTTTCCGTTGTAAATCGAGATGCAACCGATGATCAGGTAACTATTGATTCTGCCAATGCTATCAAAAAATATGGGGTTGGTATAAAATGTGCAACCATCACACCAGATGAAGCGCGGGTTAAAGAATTTAACCTTAAAAAAATGTGGAAATCACCCAATGGCACGATCCGTAATATCTTAGGGGGCGTTATTTTTCGTGAACCTATTATTTGTAAAAATGTCCCACGCCTCGTTCCTAACTGGACAAAACCAATTATTATTGGACGGCACGCTTTTGGTGATCAATATAAAGCAACGGATTTCAAATTTCCTAGCAAAGGAAAATTAAGTATTAAATTTGTCGGAGAGGACAATCAAATTATCAAACATGATGTCTTTGATGCTCCAAGCGCAGGGGTTGCTATGGCTATGTACAACCTTGATGAATCAATTTGTGATTTTGCCAGAGCATCTTTTAATTATGGGCTACAACGAAATGTTCCAGTCTATCTTTCAACAAAAAATACCATTTTGAAAACTTACGATGGTCGTTTTAAAGACATCTTTCAAGAAATATTTGATGCAGAATTTAAAACTGAATTTGAAAATCATAAATTATATTACGAACATCGCCTTATTGACGATATGGTTGCTTCTGCACTTAAATGGTCAGGTGGCTATGTATGGGCATGTAAAAACTATGATGGTGATGTCCAGTCTGATATTGTTGCTCAAGGCTTTGGTTCCCTTGGTCTTATGACATCTGTTCTCATGACACCAGACGGTAAAATTGTTGAAGCCGAAGCAGCACATGGTACAGTAACACGTCATTACCGTCAGCATCAAAAAGGTGAAGAGACATCAACAAATTCTATTGCATCTATTTTTGCATGGACACGAGGACTAGCACACCGTGCTAAACTGGATAATAATGAGAAATTAAAAAACTTTGCCAAAACATTAGAAGAAATTTGTATTAAAACTGTTGAAGAAGGCTTTATGACCAAAGATCTCGCACTTTTAATTGGACCGAAACAAAAATGGCTTTCTACAACAGATTTCCTCGATAAAATTAATGAAAATCTTAGACAAGCAATGAATAATTAGTTATCACTTCATTTAAATCTCAAAGCTCTGCGAAAGGAGAGCTTTGAATCTTCTCTTGGCAAATTTAAATAACTGTCTTATAAATAAAGGAGGTCAACTCTTTACTAAATAGCAAAAACAGTGAACAAACAAAACTGGTCTGCGCTTTTATTGGGTAAAAATGGTATTCGTTTTTTAACGTTTACGGGTGGTGTTGTATTACACGCCACCAACATTTATGTTGTTATTACTATTTTGCCTTCTCTTATGAGTGATATTGGCGGGGAGCTTTGTTATTCTTGGGCAGCAACCGTCTTTATTACAGCATCACTCCTTGGTACTTCGCTTGCAACGAAAATATTAGAGAAAATAGGCCCTCGCAAAGCGTATTTGATTTCTGGCTGTATTTTTACCGTTGGTACCTTCATGTGCGCCATAGCTTCGACTATGCCATTATTTTTAATAGGACGTTTTATTCAAGGCTTCGGAAGCGGTTCTTTACTATCCTTATCCTATTCTATGGTTCGTATTGTTCTCAGTCCACCTGTATGGTCATATGCATTGAGTACTATTTCAGGAATGTGGGGAATATCAACCTTATTAGGACCAGCTATCGGTGGTATTTCTGTACACTATGGTATATGGAGAGCATCCTTTTGGGTTATCGGTGTCTTAGCTATAATCTTCTTGCTCATCGCCCTTAAAGTTTTACCAAAAGAAAATGAAAACACTGTTCCATCATCCCCACTTCCTCTTCTACAACTCTTCATACTCATCTTTTTGATTATAATCATTTCTGCTGGTGGAGCTATAAATACCACCATTACGCAAATTGGTGGATTAGTTATCGGATTGAGTCTTCTCTTTGTGCTAGCAAAAATCGAATCATCCACACTTCACCGCATGTTGCCGCATAAATCCTTTTCCTTCTCTTCTGAGTTTTTTTCTATTTATGCTTTGATACTTGTTATGACGACTGTGGTATATAGTATAGAGCTTTATTTTCCACTTTTTCTTCAAGAGCTTCATGGACAAGCACCACTTATTGCTGGTTATATAGCGTCACTCATGAGCTTCGGATGGACATGTGGTTCCTTATCAAGTGCTGGTGTAAATGCAAAAAAATTCATAGCATCATTGTATACTCCCCCATATTAAGTCTTTTGGGTATAAGCGGTCTTTTATGGCTCGTTCCAATAACAGATTCCACATCTGGACATATCGTTATCATTTGCTTAGCATTGTTTGCTATAGGGATGAGCGCTGGTATAGCATGGCCGCATTTATTAACTCGGATCTTACAATGTGCAAATAATGAAGATGCCCTACGCGCTAGCGAATCCATTACCTCTGTACAGCTATTTTCAGCAGCATTAAGTGCAACCCTTGCAGGAACAATTACCAATTTTTCGGGTCTTTTAAATCCTGGAGGAATAGTAGGAATGATTTTAGCCGCAAAAACTCTTCTTGCAGTACTCATCAGTCTTTTATTTTGTCTTGGCATTCCGCTTGCTCTACGTGTTTCTTATAACATATTTAAAAACCCAACAGGACAATCAAATAACTAAATAAACGAAAAGATATTTTTTCTCTCAAGAGAAAAAAGCAATATTAGTTACGCTTTTCCAAATATCATAAGAAACAAAAAATCAGTAAACCACATAGAGTTAAGATACCCCCAAGAACAGCAGTATATTCATAACTATAGCCCCATTTCAAAACCCATGCTCCAGATTCTGCTCCAAGAGCGTTAGCAATATTAAAAGCAGATTGCATTAACGCTCCTGCTAAAATCTGTCCATGGAGAGCAACATCCATAATCTTTGTTTGTATAGAAGGCATAGCTGCGAAAGAAGTGCCAACAAAAAAGTATCCTAATGCTGCTGTTAAAGGAGTATGAGATAAAAAGAAAAAAAACGAATGTACTCCAAAGCATAGCAAAAAATATCATTAGCGAAGTTCCAACTTTAACAGCAAATTTAGGTCCTAAAAAATTTCCAACCACCATCCCTAATCCAACTAACGGCATAATAAATGTTACAAAATCAAGCTAAACACCAGAAATATGCATTAATGTTGACTTAATATAAGTGAAAACAGAAAATAATCTTGATGCTCAAACTGAAACCATCATCAAAAGAAACCATACCTGCCTTTGTTTTAATGCATCAAGTTCGCGCAGAGGATTTGTTTTTTGCATCTCCAAACCAGAGAAGGCAAAAATTTCCAAATAAGCAAACAACACAATAAAGCAAGAGCACCTACAAGCACAAAAGCAATCTGCCAACCAACAAGTTGTCCAATCCAAGTCGCTCCTGGTGCTCCCAAAACGGTTGCAATTGTTAAACCAAGCATAACATATCCAACAGCTTTGGAACGTTCATGCGTTTCTACCATAGAAGCAGCAACCATAGTTGCAAGACCGAAATAGACACCATGTGGAAGACCACTGATAAACGGCAATGCTACCAATATGCTAAAATCAGAAAAAAGAGCACTTGCAATATTTGCTAGCGCATAAAAAAACATTAATCCTATCAACACAGTTTTACGTGATAACTGAGCTGTTGCAACAGCTAAAAGAGGTGCTCCAATCACAATGCCCAATGCATAAGCAAAATATATTGACCAGCTGTAGGAATATCAACAGACGAGCTTCGTGCCATCTCCAGCTGTAAACCCATGGCAACAAACTCTGCAGTACCAATAGAAAAACCTCCCACTGCAAAAGCTAAAGTTGCTAAACACCGTGTTCTCAAATCAATTCTTAGAGCAAGAATGTTTTTCCATGAGAATTCCTCATTGTCATCATTGAGTGATACCTTCATCGCAAAATCTGTAATATGGCCCTAAATGAGTTCAAAATCTTCCTCTGTCTATGCCTAAGCATTTCTCAATGAAACATTAAAACATCTTTTAAAAAGAAAATGAAAATATCAACAGTTTTCATTTTCTTTGTCATAGATTTTTTAAACAGCATGGAAGAATTTACAATATTTTATCATTTAAATGAAACTTCATTTATAAAAATACCGTTACTAGCAAAAATAAGATTCGCACTTTAAAGTATCAATCGTTTGTGTTCTCTAAACCTTCAATTGAGATCAAATTACAGTCTTATCTACTCCTACATGAGACAACTTTTGTGAGAGTTTCACTATTTAACGAAAAAAATACAAATTATCCTATAAAAATGCAATTTTCATACTTCTTTAAGGGTCCGATAACTCCTCATTAACATTGTTGATCTAAATAGTCACCAGAAACAGAAACAAACTGTTTTTCTCCGGATCAGGTAGCGCGTACCGGAGTAACAGTTTCTGTTTACTCTTACAGTTACAAAAAAAATAGAGACCCATAAAATTGCATATTCCTCTTTAGTTCAGTATAATTTTACGTTTTTAAAAAACATTTGAACTTTGTTTTTAGTAAAAGCTCTTGATGAAAATAAATTAAGCAATTTAATAAAAGCAAAAGCTATACTTTACAATCAAGCGCTTTAACGGCCTTGCTTCCACAAAGCACGTGTTTCAGCACAAAAATCTGTATAACATCCTTCTTCAATGGCATCACGAATCCCTTGCATAAGTTGTTGATAATAATAGAGATTATTCCAAGTTAACAACATGCCACCAAGAGATTCGCCAGATCTGATCAAATGGTGCAAATAAGCACAACTATAATCACATGCAGCAGGACAAAGCGACTGTGGATCTAAAGGATGTGGATCCTCTGCATAACGCGCATTACGCAAATTAATTCTTCCAAAACGTGTAAAAGCTAAACCATGGCGTCCTGCACGTGTTGGCATAACACAATCAAACATATCAATACCACGGGCAACACTTTGTAAAATATCATCAGGCGTTCCCACCCCCATGAGATAACGTGGCTTATCCTCTGGCAAAATCGGACAAGTAGCATCTAGCACAGCTGTCATAACATTCTGCGGTTCGCCAACAGCAAGCCCTCCAATAGCATAGCCTTTCAAATCCATCTCTTTTAAAGCTTGAGCAGAATGTTCACGTAATTTCATATTATCACCACCCTGAACAATCCCAAACAGTGCTTTGTCTGGCTGATCACCAAAAGCTGTTTTACAGCGCTGTGCCCACCGCAATGAAAGTTCCATAGCAGCTTCTATTTCTTTTTCACTTGCAGGAAGTGCAATACATTGATCCAATTGCATTTGGATATCTGCATTAAGGAGCCCTTGAATTTCGATAGAACGCTCAGGACTCATTTCATAGTACGCACCATTTATGTAAGAGCGAAAAATAACACCTTGTTCTGTAATTTTACGAATTCCCGCCAATGACATAACTTGAAATCCACCAGAATCGGTTAGAATAGGCCCAGACCAACGCGAAAACTCATGTAGACCTCCTAAACGAGCGACACGCTCTGCTCCCGGACGCAACATTAAATGGTAAGTATTGCCTAAAATGATATCTGCACCAAGAGCACGTATCTGATCCATATACATAGCTTTAACAGTCCCTGCTGTCCCAACTGGCATAAAGGCAGGTGTACGAATACATCTACGACCCGTTATAATTTCACCACGACGCGCACAACCATCTTGAGCAATTTTTCTATAATGAAATGTCTTTATCATCACTCTCGTCTTTTTGATTCTACAAACTCATAGCACCATAGAAAGAAAAGCTATAACTTTCCTTATGGTACCGTCACAAACTTTATGGATTGATTTCTGATTCGCCTAATATTGTAACCAGCATAAAAAAATTAAATAGCGTAAATGCAATTTTGTTATCAAATAATCATCATAAATAAAGCAACAGACTTATTTCACAAAATAACCGATATATTGAACAAGATATACTCGCCTATCAGAATTTTAAAGCCGTTCTTTCCACCAACAACGATCTCATTTTCACATGCTTTTATCACCAATAATTCCTAGAAAATTTGGCTTCCTATAAAAGGAATTTCTTAATATTTTGAATACAGAAATAAGCCGCAATGCAAAGTATGACACTAAATAAGTATTCCCCCAATTATACTTACACAAAAATATAAGACACAGACCAACAAACATCAAATGTAAAACAACTGTAAGAAGCAATGAATCCCATAAGACTTAATAACATAAGTTAAATTGGTTATTCACGCCTGTCGTTATGAATAAGCAATCGAACTACGAGGTACCAAATTCGAGCATAAAAAACCTATGAGAAACAACGACAAACAACATGCCATAAATCTATGCAATTTATAAATAAAACTTGGTGCAGAAAACAAACGTATACAATAGCATACTGTTATGCATTCAAACCATAACAATGAACCTTCACCCTGTTTAAGAAAACAAAAAGACAGCGCTATTTTTACTTGATGCTCTTAAAGTTAAAACCGATATCACGATTCCTTCACATCGGCAGCAATTGCAGCTTTAATGATTGTATCAGGTTCTATAACAGGCTCACCACGCTTAATTTTATCGACATTTTCCATACCTTCAACAACTTGTCCCCATATGGAATATTGACGGTCAAGCCAAGGAGCATCCGCAAAGCAAATAAAAAACTGTGAATTAGCAGAATTTGGATTCTGGCTCCGTGCCATAGAAACTATGCCACGCTTATGAGAAAGATTTGAAAACTCTGCCGTCAAATTAGGCTTCGCTGACCCTCCCATACCGGCACGTGACAAATTGAACTCTGCACCATTCTTTTTTCCAAATTGCACATCCCCCGTTTGAGCCATAAACCCTTCAATAACACGATGAAAAATAACATTATCATAAGCACCTTCACGCACAAGCTCTTTAATACGCGCAACGTGAAAAGGGGCTAAATCAGCAAAAAGTCCAATAACGACTCTGCCCTTTGTTGTTTCAAGAATTAAGGTGTTCTCTAAATCTTTAATCTCGGCCATACAGCTAAACTCCTTTGATTTATTTATCAGCTTGTAAAGTGGCAGTATTAATAACATCAGGATCTTTTACAGATCCATTATTACTTGAAGTGCCTTTTTTAATTTTATCGACAACGTCCATTCCTTTTATGACCTCTCCAACAACAGTATACTGACCATTTAAAAAAGAAGCATCATCAAAACAAATAAAGAATTGAGAATTGGCAGAATTTGGATCTTGTGCACGTGCCATCCCAACAGTACCACGTTTAAAGGGCTGCTTTGAAAACTCCGCTGGAATATTAGGATAATTTGAAGCTCCAGTACCAACGCGTTTTACATCAAAATCTGCACTCCCCTTTTTTCCAAACTGCACATCACCAGTCTGTGCCATAAAACCTGGAATAACACGGTGAAAGACAACATTATTATAAGCACCTCCCTTTGTTAACTTTTTGATTTGTACAACATGTCTTGGTGCAAGATCAGGACGAAGACGAATAACCACATCTCCATTTTTAAGAGATAAGACAAGAATATCAGAATCACCAGCTGTGTGAGAAACGTCAGCTATAGCATTCAATGAAAAAAAGCAAAAAAGACATGTCAAAACAGCAAAAAATCTAAGATACACAATCACGCTCCTGTGAAGATTGAAATTTTAAGCGCAAAGCTCTAGCAACATTTGAAGGTACAAAGGGGTCTATATCCCCACCCATAGAGGCAATCTGGCGTACCAACGTAGAAGTGATTGCACGTCCAGAAAGACTTGCTGGTAAAAAAACAGTTTGCAATTCAGGAGCCATGATACTATTCATCCCTGCCATTTGCATTTCATAATCAAGATCCGTACCATCACGTAATCCACGAATAAACAATGAAGCACTCATTTCACGAGCCTTATTAACCAAAAGCGTATCAAACGAAATAACCTGCAACCGATCAGGACCTACATTTAACAAATCTTTTCCTGCTTCAATAATTAAATCAACACGCTCTTCAAAACTAAAAAGTGATTTTTTATTAGCCTGTACACCTATAGCCACAATCACTTTGTCAACCAAAACAAGACCGGCTTGTAAAATATCAAGATGACCATTTGTAAAAGGATCGAAGGAACCCGCATAAAGAGCAATTTTCATTGTTTTACTCCAAACCCTTTAGAATGATTTCTCCGTACTCACATCAACTCTATCAGAATGTTTTCCAGCTTCATCATCTAATGGGTTATCATCATCTTCAGATTCAGAAATACGTTCAACCGATACGACTTTCTCGCCTTCAGCTGTATTGAAAATCGTTACGCCTTTTGTTGAACGACCAGCTATACGAATTCCATCAACCGGAACACGAATAAGCTGTCCCCCATCTGATACCAACATAATTTGATCTTGCGCCTTCACTGGAAAAGCTGCCACTAATTTACCAATTTCAGCTGTTTTAGAAGGATCTGTTGCACGAATTCCTTTTCCACCACGTCCTGAAATCCGGAATTCGTATGAAGAAGATCGCTTTCCATAACCAAATTCACTCACTGTTAAAAGCATTTGTTCGCGGGCGTTAAGTTCTGCATAGCGCTCTTCTGTCAACTCTGTTTCTGCTCCTCCATCTTCTTCATCAAGAGTTACAATATCTTCAGCATCAACACCAGCAGCACGCCGTTCATTAATCACGCGTTTAACGTAAGCAGAACGTTCAATCGAGGTGGTTTCAACATGTTCTAAGATTGTCATCGAAATGACCTTATCACCATTAGCCAAATTGATACCACGCACTCCTACAGAATTACGCCCTGCAAAAACACGAACCTCAACAACTGGAAAACGAATACATTGTCCATTAGCCGTTGTTAAAACAACATCATCATGTTCTGTACAGGTTTCAACTGAAAGAATTTCATCTCCTTCTTCATCAAGTTTCATTGCAATTTTGCCATTACGATTAACCTGAACAAAATCGGATAATTTATTACGACGCACAGTTCCACGTGTTGTTACGAACATAATATCCAATGCACTCCAACTTGCTTCATCTTCTGGTAAAGGCATAATAGTTGTTATGCGCTCACCTTGTTGCAAGGGAAGTAGATTAATCAGAGCGCGTCCACGCGATTGCGGCGTACCAAGTGGCAAACGCCAAACTTTTTCCTTATAAACAATTCCACGCGATGAAAAAAAAAGAACGGGTGTATGTGTATTAACCACAAACAAACGCGTTACAAAATCTTCATCCTTCGTAGACATACCAGAACGCCCCTTACCACCACGGCGTTGCGCACGGTATGTATTGAGAGGAACGCGCTTAATGTAGCCACTATGACTAACTGTGACCACCATATCTTCTGGAGCGATAAGATCCTCGCTATCCATTTCAGCGCTACCAAAACCAAATACTGTGCGTCGAGGCGTTGCAAACTCCTCACGAAGGGATCTCAGTTCATCCTTCACAATCCCCATAATACGTGAACGAGATGCCAAAATATCAAGGTAATCGGTGATATCCACGCCAATTTTATTCAATTCATCAGCAATTTCATCTCGCCCAAGCGCAGTCAACCTCTGCAAACGCAACTCCAAAATAGCACGCGCCTGCTCTTCAGATAAATTATAAGTACCATTCTGATGAATAACATGACGGGGATCATCAATAAGTTTAATCAAAGGTGCCACATCAAAAGCTGGCCAGCGCCGCTTCATTAACTGTGCACGTGCTGTTTGTGGATCAGGAGCTTTGCGAATAAGTGCTATAATTTCATCAATATTGGCAACAGCAATTGCAAGACCAACCAAAACATGAGCACGCTCACGCGCTTTACGCAAAAGATATTTTGTTCGTCGACTTACGACGTCTTCTCGGAAAGAAACAAATGCGCGAAGCATATCAAGCAACGTCATTTGTTCAGGTTTTCCTCCGTTCAACGCAACCATATTACAACCGAAAGAAGTTTGCAGCGGCGTATAACGATATAATTGGTTCAAAACGATCTCTGCAACAGCATCCTTCTTAAGCTCAATAACAATGCGATACCCATCACGATCAGACTCGTCACGCAAATCGGAAATTCCCTCAATACGTTTATCACGTACCAATTCGGCCATTTTTTCAATCATTGTTGCTTTATTAACTTGATAAGGTATTTCACTGACAATAATTGCTTGTCGACCATTACGAATTTCTTCAATATCAACTTTAGCACGCATAACAATTGGACCGCGCCCTGTTTCATAAGCCAAACGAATACCCGAATGGCCAAGAATAATACCGCCTGTAGGAAAATCAGGACCAGGAATAATTTGAATGATCTCATCAAGCGTAATATCCGGATGATCAATCAAGGCGATACAAGCATCAACGACTTCACCAAGATTATGGGGCGGAATATTAGTTGCCATACCCACAGCAATACCACCTGACCCATTAACCAAAAGATTAGGGAAACGCGCTGGTAGAACTACGGGTTCATGCTCACGTCCGTCATAATTATCCTGAAAATCAACGGTATCTTTATCAATATCCGCTAAAAGCTCTTCAGAAACTTTTTCTAAACGACATTCTGTATAGCGCATCGCCGCAGGCGGATCACCATCAACAGAACCAAAATTTCCTTGGCCATCAATCAATGGATTTCGCAAAGAAAAGTCCTGTGCCATACGCACCAACGCATCATAAATTGAAGCATCACCATGAGGATGGAATTTTCCCATAACCTCACCAACGACACCCGCAGATTTTCGATAAGACTTGTTAAAAGAAAGCCCCATCTCATTCATGGCATGAAGAATACGCCGATGAACGGGCTTGAGTCCATCACGGACATCGGGAAGTGCACGTGAAACAATCACGCTCATCGCATAATCGAGATAAGAGCGTTGCATTTCATCAACAATGCTGATGGGCTCAATACCGGCCAGCACATCACGTTCTGGGTGTGGAGTAAGATCGGTCACAGCTTCAAGACTTTCAATAAAGAATCACTTTGCTCTTTTATATCGAAAAAAACATCAAAATGCTAATTTCTCATCCACAACAAAGGAAGAAATTTAACAATTATTTTCAACATGTTATTTATATGTATTCAAAATACATAATAAAATAAACAAGATTGACTTTTGTGAATTAAAAAAACAACTAAAAAGAAAAAAGAAGAATATTACCAAGGAGAATCAAAAAGGAATATCATCATCTAATTTGTGCGAAAAATCTTCTCTTACTTGATTATTATTTTGACCAAAACCATCCCTCTGATCTGAATTATTGTTACCAAAACCACCACTCTCATAACTACCACTCGACTGATTGGCTCCTTGCATATGCTCTCCACCAGCAGCTCCACGCCCATCAAGCATTTGCAATTCACCACGGTATTTTTGCAAAACAATCTCTGTTGTATAACGATCATTGCCATTTTGATCTTGCCATTTGCGTGTTTGTAATTGACCTTCAATATAAATCTTGCTGCCTTTTTTTAAATATTGCTCCACAACCTTGATAAGATTTTCATTAAAAATAACGATACTATGCCATTCTGTGCGCTCTTTACGCTCATTTGTATTACGATCGCGCCAACTTTCTGAAGTAGCAATACGCAGATTTGCCACTTGATCGCCAGAATTCAAACGGCGAATTTCAGGATCTGCACCAAGATTACCAATCAAAATAACTTTATTAAGGCTACCAGCCATCGCATAAACTCCAAAATTTTAACTTGTAAACAACCTTTATTATATAGCGGTCATTACTTTCTTGACCTTATCATTTGCATCTCTGCAATTGACCTTCAATGTGGATTTTGCTACCTCTTCTAAAATGTCATATCGTACAATTATAACAAAAGATCATAATCACGCATAGTTTATTCCGTCATCAGAGAATAAAAAGCTGTTTTTTTATATTTTTCTTTTCACAAAACTTGTACTCTTTATCCCTGTTAAACGTTGTAATTCTAGAAAACAGTTTTATTCTACGTTAGGGATTAATTTTGTTACATATGCCAAGGATAAAATATGGCTCATCAAAAATACATATCCATTCGCGGTGCACGTGAACATAACCTTAAAAATATTGACCTCGATCTCCCTCGTGACAAGCTGATTGTTATCACCGGACTCTCTGGATCAGGGAAATCATCTTTAGCTTTTGATACGATTTACGCTGAAGGTCAACGCCGCTATGTTGAAAGTCTTTCTGCCTACGCACGTCAATTTTTGGAAGTCATGCAAAAACCAGACGTCGACCGAATAGATGGTCTTTCTCCAGCGATATCTATTGAACAAAAAACAACAAGCCGTAATCCTCGTTCAACAGTAGGAACTGTTACTGAAATTCATGATTATATGCGTCTTCTCTTTGCACGTATTGGTGTCCCTCATTCTCCAGCTACAGGACTTCCTATTGAAAGCCAAACGGTAAGCCAAATGGTTGATCAAATTATGTCCTTACCAGAAGGTACGCGGATTTTCATTATGGCACCTCTTGTCCGAGGACGAAAGGGAGAATATAAAAAAGAGCTCATGGAGCTTTTAAAAAAAGGATTTCAGCGCGCCAAAGTTGATGGAATATTCTATGAAATTCCTGATATTCCTCCTCTTGATAAAAAATATAAACATGACATAGATGTCGTGGTGGACCGCATTGTTGTCCATAATGACATCACCTCTCGCCTAGCGGACAGTATAGAGACCTGTCTACGGTTAGCAAATGGGCTTGCAGTTGCTGAAATGGCTGACCACCCCTTAGCACAAAAAGAAACCACAAAAGAGTCTGCTCATAAATCGAAAAATGAAACACACAAACGGCTTATCTTTTCAGAAAAATTTTCCTGCCCCATCACTGGATTTTCTATCCCTGAAATTGAACCGCGTCTCTTTTCATTCAATAATCCTTTTGGCGCTTGTCCTCTTTGCGATGGGCTTGGCATTAAAAAGGCTGTAGACCCGATAAAAATCGTGCCAAATAAAAATCTTACGTTAAAGGATGGTGCAATTGCTCCTTGGTCTAAATTGTCTTCACTCTATTATAGCCAAATCTTAGAGGCATTGGGGAAAGTTTACGAATTTAAACTAACAGATAAATGGTGTGTCCTTTCAAGTGAGGCGCAACACGCCATTCTCTATGGTACAAAAAGCAAAGAAATCTCCTTTATTTATAAAAATGATTCCGGTTCGCATAAAACGACTCAATCTTTTGAAGGAATCATCCCCAATATGGAGAGAAGATGGAAAGAAACCGATTCTACGTGGTCACGTGAAGAAATTGAGCGTTATATGTCTTCCACACCCTGTCCAGCTTGTCATGGTTATCGGCTAAAACCAGAGGCGCTCGCTGTCAAAATCCATGGAATGCATATTGGACAAATATCAGAACTTTCTATCCTAAAAGTAGATGATTGGTTTGCCAATATTCACCAATATCTCACTGAAAAACAACGAAACATCGCAGTACGTATTTTAAAAGAAATTCGTGAACGCCTTGCTTTTTTAAATCATGTAGGACTCGAATATCTCACCTTATCTCGAAGTTCAAGCACCCTTTCAGGGGGAGAAAGCCAACGTATTCGGTTAGCTTCTCAAATTGGTTCTGGTCTTACAGGAGTCCTTTATATTTTAGATGAGCCATCTATTGGTCTACACCAACGCGATAATGAACGCCTTCTGAAAATGCTGCACCATCTGCGTAATCTTGGCAATACCGTTATTGTTGTAGAACATGATGAAGATGCTATCCTTACTGCAGACCATGTAGTCGATATGGGCCCTGCCGCAGGTGTTCATGGGGGAGAGATCATAGCACAAGGTACACCGCAAGAAATTATAGAAAACGCCTCCTCTCTCACAGGTCAATACCTCTCAGGGAAAATAGCTGTTCCAGTGCCTGTTCAACGACGCAAAATATCAAAATCAAAAACACTGAAAATTATTGGTGCACGAGGCAATAACCTGAAAAATATTCGTGCTGATATCCCTCTTGGAACCTTCACATGTGTTACTGGAGTTTCAGGCGGTGGCAAATCAACATTTCTTATTGAAACTCTTTTCAAAGCTGCATCACACTCTATCATGGGAAGTCATCATAGCCCAGCAAGCTATGACAAAATTGAAGGATTAGAGTTTCTTGATAAAGTCATTGAGATCAATCAAGCGCCTATTGGACGCACTCCACGTTCAAATCCAGCAACCTATACAGGTGCATTTACCCCAATCCGTGAGTGGTTTGCTGAACTTCCAGAATCAAAAGCGCGTGGCTATCAAGCAGGACGCTTTTCATTCAATATTAAGGGAGGACGCTGTGAAGCATGTCAAGGAGATGGAGTCATCAAAATTGAAATGCATTTTTTACCTGACGTTTACGTTACTTGTGATGTTTGCCAAGGAAAACGTTATAATAGAGAAACGTTGGAAGTAAAATTTAAAAAAAAGTCCATCGCCGATATTTTGGATATGACAATCGAAAAAGCTGAAGAATTTTTCCAAGCTGTTCCCAGCATCCACAACAAAATGAAGACTCTCATTAAAGTTGGTCTTGGCTATATCAAAGTAGGACAACAAGCCACAACACTTTCCGGTGGTGAAGCCCAACGTGTAAAACTTGCGAAAGAACTTTCACGCAAAACAACGGGGCGTACACTCTATATTTTGGATGAACCAACAACAGGTTTGCATTTCCATGATATTTCTAAACTCCTTGAAGTGCTGCATGAACTCGTCGAGCAAGGCAATACAGTTGTAGTCATAGAACATAATCTTGAAGTTATAAAAACAGCCGACTGGATTATTGATTTAGGACCAGAAGGCGGGGATCGTGGTGGTGAAGTTGTGGCGGTTGGGCGTCCTGAAGATATTATTCAAGTTCCCGCTTCCTACACGGGAAAATTTTTGAAAGAAATTTTACTGCGCCGACCTTTATATAATTCTTCCTAAAGTAGAATAGAAAATTGGTATAGCGCAATAAGAAAAAAGAAAACTAAAAAACCCTTATTCCCAAATATCCCTTAATTCATTGTATTATTTTTTATTCTAAAAAACTTGTAAGATCTTACTCAAAGAACAATAGCATTTCATTTTATGGCATAAGAGGAACTTTGCAAAAAATATTGAATCATATAACTTTTGCCTTTTTGTGCACAAAGTATCTGTTGGTCATCTCACAGTTGCCAATATAATGTGATGTAGTCTAAAAAGACAAAATAACGTTGGAGATAATTTCAGCATGAAAAAAGTTGAAGCTATTATAAAACCTTTCAAACTTGATGAAGTGAAAGAAGCGCTTCAAAAAATTGGATTACATGGTATTACAGTAACAGAAGCCAAAGGTTTTGGCCGACAAAAAGAGCATACAGAACTTTATCGCGGTGCTAAATATGTTGTCGATTTTCTACCTAAAGTAAAGATTGAAATTGTTGTTGCCGATGAAAAGTTGGAACAAACCGTTGATGCAATACGTAAAGCGGCTCAAACAAAACATATCGGAGATGGAAAAATATTTGTTTTTTCCATTGATGATGCCATTCGTATCGACACTGATGAATCCGGAATTGATGCCCTTTAACAAATAATAATCAAATTTTTATCTCTTTTATCCACCTCAATCCCACATAAGGAAATTGAATATGACAACCGCCTCAGATATTATCAAACAGATTGCAGATAACGAAATCCGTTTTATCGATTTGCGTTTTACCGATCCACGAGGAAAGCTGCATCACGTTACAATGGATATCGCAGAAATCAGTGAAGATACATTTAGCGATGGCGTTATGTTCGATGGTTCTTCAATTTCCGGCTGGAAAACAATCAATGAATCTGACATGGTTTTAATGCCAGATCCCGAAACGGCGCATATAGATCCTTTTTTTGCTCAATCTACTTTGGTCATATTTTGTGATGTGCTCGATCCTGTTTCTGGAGAGTTTTATCGCAGAGATCCTCGTTCTATCGCCAAGAGGGCTGAAGTCTATATGAAATCTCTAGGTATCGGAGATACAATCAATGTCGGTCCAGAAGCAGAATTTTTTATCTTTGATGATGTACGCTATAAGACAGATCCTTACAACACAGGATTTAAGCTCGATTCAAGTGAATTACCCTCCAATGATGATACGGAATATGAGGTAGGCAACCTTGGCCATCGCCCACGAATGAAGGGAGGATATCTTCCAGTTCCTCCTATCGATTCTTGCCAAGATATGCGCTCTGAAATGCTCACAGCACTCAAAGATATGGGAGTCCGCGTTGAGAAGCACCATCACGAAGTAGCAGCAGGACAGCATGAATTGGGTATTCGCTTTGATACGCTCGTTCGCGAAGCCGACAAGATGCAAATTTTTAAATATGTTGTGCACCAAATAGCAAATAGCTATGGAAAAACAGCAACTTTCATGCCAAAACCTGTTTTTGGTGATAACGGCTCAGGCATGCATGTTCACATATCTATTTGGAAAGATGGTAAACCAATTTTTGCGGGAAATGAATATGCTGGACTATCAGAAACATGCTTATTTTTTATCGGTGGTGTTATTAAGCATGCAAAAGCACTCAACGCCTTTACTAATCCATCCACAAACTCCTATAAGCGTTTAGTTCCTGGTTATGAAGCGCCTGTCCTTCTTGCTTATTCTGCACGTAACCGTTCTGCATCTTGCCGTATTCCGATGAGTTCTTCGCCAAATTCAAAACGCGTAGAAGTGCGTTTTCCAGATCCAACAGCAAATCCCTATCTAGCATTTGCAGCCCTCTTAATGGCTGGTCTTGATGGTATTAAAAATAAAATTCATCCTGGACATGCTATGGATAAAGATCTTTACGATCTTCCCTTAAAAGAACGTAAAGAAATCCCCACAGTCTCAGGAAGTCTACGTGAAGCGCTTGAAGCACTTGATAAAGATCGTAGTTTTCTTAAAGCCGGCGACGTTTTTGATGATGATCAGATTAATTCCTTCATCCAAGTAAAAATGCAAGAGGTTTTGCGCTACGAAACAACGCCTCATCCTGTCGAGTTTGATATGTACTATTCTGTTTAAGAATAATAGAATATTCTTTTTGATTTAAAAATGGAGGCTAACGCCTCCATTTTTGTGGATATCCTTCTTATATAAGAGCATAGGCGGCTTTTTACTTATGTACTTTTCCTTTATAAGTTTAATTGGAATCCATTCAAATCAATTTAAAAGGCTTCTAATGCTGAAAATTCGTTTTCTTTTCCCCATCCTTTTATGTATTGCTTTTATTCTTCCAACAATTCAGAATTATACAGTTGCAAATCAAAAACTTGTAGATCTTGAAAAAGCAGCTTTTGCTTACAGCAAAGCAATTCAAAATGGCGATGCCAATGCCATCTTCAATGCTATCCCTCCCCAAATCATCAACATTTTAACTGCCAAAAAAAATCTTAGTAAATCACAATTCCAACAAATCATGAAAAGCCAAATAGAACGATTGGCAAAAAATTATAAAATTGAGAGCATCCACATCGACCAAAAACAAAAACGTGAAGGAAAACTTGATAATGGTATTCCTTATTTTGTTATACCTGTGGAGTTTATAACGACAACAAATGCTGGAAAAAGATGCTCTATTCAAACTGAAGTTATTGCGCTTTTTGACAATAACCAGTGGTATTTTATCCGTGGTAATGATGAGACAATCTTAAACATAACCAGTGAAGCATTTCCTGGACTTGAAAAAATAAAAGTAAATCACCAGAAAATCACAAAAATACTCTGATGAAGAAAAAGCTCTACGTAAAATAAAAGGGAATTTAACTTTAAACACAAGTTGTAATGATTGTAGCAGCAGCATTAAATTCAATTTTCTTATGAGCACGACGCGCTATTGCTTCTTCATCGCTACCCCATTGCTCCATCATCCAATCTTCATCTAAATGGGCAATATTCCAAGCATAATCTGTATTAATTTTCTTAGCAAAAACAGCAAGAGCAATAAGAGCTGATCCTGTTAAAGTTGTCATGACGTGAAGTGCAGCAAGCATATAAGGAGACTCAACTTTACGCAAATAACTGCTTACCGCTTGAATAGCTTCTCGTGGTTGTTCAACATGCATAAACCCTTCTGTCAAATGAAAACGTGCACCAAGTTTTTCTTCTGCCCAATCCAATAAAGGATCCCACTGTTCACATTGTCTCTGTACCAATTCTTTTGGTGTTTGTGCACGATAAAAGATCATATCGGATGCAACAAAACGCAATAAATCTTCAAAAACACTCTGCATATCATCAGCTATGCCATCAATAACAGTGTTAACAAGACGTGTAATCGGCATTTTTGCTGGATCAATAACTTGCTTTTGGCTTTCAAATTCCTCTGCCACTAACATAGCAAAAGCTTCTGTTGGCACGATAAAAAAGCGCTTTGCCGGTGTTTTCACCGGACATCCATCCAAAAATACAGAAAAGCCTCTTTCTTCACACAAAACTTTTACTTCTTTATAAAATCGTTTGGGAAGTGGCGAACATGAAAGTTTTTGAATTTTCTCAACAGAATGATTTCTATTCAATGGCATATCAAAATGATTCAAAATTTCACGCATATTGTTGACCTCTGATATTTTTATTGACCTTCTTCCCACCCTAAAAGAAAGAAAAATCTTACCAGCATTAATCTGATTTAAGACTATATTTCATGTCCCTTTTACAAACAAGACAATGGTAAATGCCTTATTCTTATATTGAGCAAGAACAATGAGAGCAATTTTTTAATATTTGTCTTCTTTTAAAAATTGAATTCTATTGAATTTGATGGTGAAGATGAACAGGTTCATTACTTTGCAAATTATTTACCTACAATAGTGGTATATCACGCATTAACAGCTTAAAAAACATTTCTAGCAGAATGTTAAAGAAAAAAAACGTTCACCACCCAAAAAACTATAAAGCAATGCATTTTACTCACCATCTCACTTTACCTAAAAACAGCGACAAAGGTACCCCACTCTTCGTCTAACATATTCCTTCTGTATAAAGTTTTCCTGTGTCTTATATCACCGCTCTAAACGACCATGTTTTAGGGCATAATAGGATAAATAGAGCACACCGCGAACGGAAGCATCACAAACTCTTGTTGTAATCGTCTCTAATAAGGTATATCATGTCAGGCAACAGCTGTTAAATCATTGGAGAATTCCTGAGTCATATCCCTACTTATCCTGTTATCCCAAACCTACAGTTGGTATATGTATCAAACGTAGAGTATTCTACCGCTTTTTACAAATTCATCTTCAAGAAAGAGCCTGTATTCGTCTCGCCACGCTATGTTGCATTTGCTTCTTCGGGTGATGCACTCTTTGCTATCTGATCTGGGGGCGGTGTGCCTGAGGAAAATGTACCTTGTTTTTCCGAAATTGGCATTATGTTGCCTCATGGAGAGGACATAGATAAGCTCTATGCAGAATGGCAAGAGCAAACCACCGTTAAGATAAATGTCTTGAAGGAACCCTATATGACATATTTGGACGTACCTTCCTAATCAAAGATCCCGACGGCCATATTATTCGTGTTTGTCCACTGGATTAAAAAGCCTTAGACCCGATCTTTAATCGCCTGAAGATAATCATTAACGAAGTAAGTCAATTTTTACAATATTCATTTCTTATAGATTATTCATACCCTGTTAGTGCTGAATTAAAAAAATTTAAAGATTAGGTTACAGTAAAAATGATGGTTTATATGAAACTGGTCGTTTTTGGTTAAACGATGATAAAAAACTGTAGATAAGAGAATTTGTAAAAGATATCAGCAAATTTATAACTAAAAAATACAAGTCCTGAATAACGGTAATTTATCAAAAGCTCTTTTCATAACAGATGCTATACCTTCTTCAATCTTTATACAAAATTTGCCAAATCAAACAGAACAAATTGTAAAAATTTTCTCTTATTCTGTCTCACCATCATTCTCATTAAAAGCCAAAAGATTAAAACTTTGTACCATATGAGGTGGTAAAGGCGCGACAATATCTAATATCCCTCCTGAAGGATGAGGAATACGAATACGACGTGCATGAAGATGAAGACGGTTTTGAATTCCTCCTGGTAACTTCCAATTGCTATCAGAAAAAAAATATTTTGGATCACCAATGATAGGGTGATCTATATGGGCGGCATGTACACGTAGCTGATGTGTTCTACCTGTGTAGGGTTCCATTTCAAGCCATGAAAGTGTTCTCCCTCTTGTATCTAAAACACGATAATAAGAAACTGCATGGCTAGAATCTGGTTCTCCGTGTTCACAAACGCGCATTTTATCACCTTGTGCAGTGTTTTCCTTAACCATCCATGTTGAAATTTTATCCTGATTTTTTTTAGGAACTCCCCGAACCAATGCCCAATAAGTCTTTTTCGTCTCCCGTGTTCTAAAAGCAGCCGTTAAAGCCTGAGCAGCTCCTCTTGACCGCGCAACAATAAGCACACCTGATGTTTCACGATCAAGACGATGAACCAAACGTGGTTTTTCCCCTTTTTTATTGCGCCATACCTCAAGCATAACATCCACATGACGTGTTAAACCAGAGCCTCCTTGTACAGCTAATCCCGCAGGTTTGTTAAAAACAAAAACTTTTGCATCTTCATAAAGCAGCATTTTTTTCAAAACGGTCCCATCATCCTGTCCACGAAGTGTTTTATCCGTTACAAGAAAGCTTTCCTTATCATCAACAGGTAAAGGTGGTACACGAACAGATTGCCCTATGAGAAGGCGCGTATCGGCTTTAACACGCCTACCATCAACCCGTATTTGACCAGAACGCAGCAATTTTTGTAAATATCCAAATCCAAGTCCTGGATAATGCACTTTAAACCAGCGATCTAAGCGCATTCCATTTTCATCTGACTCAATCTTTTTTATTTCTACGCCTGCCATAAAAGTTTCCTAAATAATATAATTTCATTTACCAATTTTGCACCCTATCTTTATAAATACAAAAATCCACCGACGGCTTTATCACACCATATTACAATAAGTATCCAAAATTGCATTTTCTTACTGTTCAAATTTTATTAGCTCAAAGTGTAACGATTACAAATCGTAACCTTTACGCTTGCAAGCTAATTGGAGATAATTATCTGTGTCCTTTTCAAAACATATGCTCGTATTCTCAACTATCTAAACAAAGAAAAAAAGACATCTATTTTAATCTGTACTGCTAATGTTATATTGGCTATTATTACCATCGCAGAACCTATTTTATTTGGACGCGTCATTGACTCCATCGCAGAAAATTAGCTATTATCCCTACCCTTACGATTTGGGTATGCTTTGGTATTTCTCATATTATTGCTTATATTCTTGTTGCCCGCAGTGCTGATCGCTTAGCACATAGACGCCGCTTAGCTGTTTTAACTGAATCCTTTGAGCGTATCATCGCCATGCCCCTCATTTGGCATCAACAGCGTGGAACGTCTAATGCTCTTCATATTACTTTTGCGCGCTGTAGATTCTATGTCAACCATATGGCTTGATTTTATGCGTCAACATCTTTCAACTCTTGTTGCGTTACTCGTTCTCATTCCTACAGCCTTTAACATGAATTGGCGTCTTTCAACAGTCTTGGTTGTACTTGCCATCATCTACGTATTGATTGCACGTTTAGTCATGCGTAAAACAAAAGACGGACAACCCGCTGTAGAATGCTATCATCATAATGTTTTTAAACATATTAGCGATTCAATCTCCAACGTTTCCATTGTACAAAGTTATAACCGAATAAAAGAAGAAACTTCCATATTACATCAACATACAAACAACCTTCTTAAAGCACAAAATCCTGTTCTCAATTGGTGGGTTCTTGCAAGTGGCTTAAACAGAATGGCTTCAATCATTTCAATCGTTTGTGTCCTTCTTCTTGGAGCTTTTTTTGTAGCAAAAGGTCAATTACGCATAGGTGAAGTTGTTGCTTTTATCGGATTTGCACAATTAATGATCAGCCGTCTAGATCAAATGAGCAATTTTATTAATTTAACCGTATCCTCACAAGCAAAATTACAAAAATTCTTTGTAATGGAAGACGCAACCTTTCATATCAATGAACCTGCAAATCTCCCTTCTCTTCCGAATGTTAAGGGAGCAATAGAATTTCATCATGTTACCTATAAATTCCCAAATTCTTCTCAAGGTATTTTTGATATTTCCTTTGAAGTGAAAAACAGGACAAACTGTAGCTATTATAGGACCAACAGGTGCTGGAAAAACCACATTAATCAATTTGTTGCAGCGTGTATATGACCGAACATTTGGACATATCTCTATCGACGGAATAAATATACGCTCTGTTAATCGAAAATCCTTACGCAAATCTTTAGCGACAGTGTTTCAAGACGCAAGCCTTTTCAACCGCAGTATTTACAACAATATCTCAATAGGAAGAGCGAACGCAACAGATGAGGAACTTTATGAAGCAGCAAAAATAGCCGCCACCCATGATTTTATTCTAAAAAAAACTGATTGTTATGACACAATGGTTGGCGAGCGAGGAACCCAATTATCAGGTGGAGAAAGGCAACGATTAGCAATCGCGCGCGCTGTTTTAAAAAATGCACCTATTCTTATTTTAGACGAAGCAACAAGCGCTCTTGATGTCGAAACAGAAGCGCGTGTAAAAGATGCTCTTGATTGCATAAGTCACAATCGTACCACTTTCATTATAGCACATCGCCTTTCAACAATACGGAATGCTGATGTTGTGCTGTTTCTAGAACATGGTCACTTAATTGAAAAAGGAAGCTTTCAAGAATTGATCGATAAGGGTGGCCGCTTCTATCAATTCTTACAAACTGGTAGTTTACCATTCAATCAATCAACGATAAAAGAGGATGATCAAAATGTAATTTCCTTGCACGAAGCTATAGCATCATAAAATGAGCTTTTCTTCTTTCAGTAAACATCCCGTTTCAACTAAAAAATTCTTCTCTAGAGAGAGACGCTGAGAAATACAAAGAAGAAATCAGAAATTATTTTTCAAGGAAATCTTTTAGCGCTGCAAGTGCATCAGTAGCCTTTTTCCCTTCAGGACCACCAGCCTGCGCCATATCAGGACGTCCACCACCACCTTGACCACCAAGAACACCTGAAAGAATACGCACCAAATCAACAGCATTCAATTTATGCGTTAAATCATCAGTCACACCAACAACAGCTCTCCCCTTGCCATCCTCTGAAACAGAGATAAAAGCAACTATCCCAGATCCAATTTGTTTTTTTCCAGAATCCGCTAACGCCTTAAGATCCTTTGGGAGAATACTTCTCACAACACGCCCCATAAAAGAAACACCATTGATGACGGTAATATCATTATCTGTCATAGCCTCATCCTCACGATGAAAAGCAACTTTCTTACGTAATTCAATAAATCCTTGTGAAAGTCTATTATACTCAGAGAGCAATTTGCTAACACGCTCTTCCGCATCAGCAGGAATAGTTTTTAAAAGACCAGAAATTCGGCAAATTCTTTCATCTTGGCGATTCAGATAAAGACGCGCTGCTGTACCCGTCAAAGCTTCAATACGACGAACCCCTGCTGCTACAGAGCTTTCAGAAACGATATGAATCAAACCAATATCCCCTGTTCTCTCTACATGTGTCCCACCACAAAGCTCAATTGACCAATTCTTTTTTAACCCTGTCTGCTCAAGCTGGTTTCCCATAGAAACAACGCGTACTTCATCACCATATTTTTCACCGAATAACGCCATTGCCCCTTCAGAAATTGCATCATCCACAAGCATGAGACGTGTTGTTACCTCACTATTTTGTAAAACAATATCATTTGCTAAATCTTCTATTGTTTTCAATTCTTCTGAAGAAATGGGTTTTGGATGGGAAAAATCAAAACGCAACCGATCCGGCGACACAAAAGAGCCCTTTTGTGTAACATGCTCCCCCAATGTTTGACGTAAAGCTTCGTGTAATAAATGGGTAGCAGAATGGTTCGCACGAATTTTCTTACGACGAACAGAATCAACAATGAGTTCTACACAATCAGACGTTTTTGCCTGCCCAGACTTCACTTCTCCAATATGAACAAAAACACCATCAGCTTTTTTTTGAGTATCATGCACCTCAAAAACAAAATTTTCACCAGAAATGATACCACTATCACCAATCTGCCCACCGGACTCGCCATAAAAAGGTGTTTGATTTACAACAAAAACAGCTTTCTGCCCTGAAGAAATATGATCAACAATATGACCATCATGAACAAGAGCTGTAAGAATACCTTCAGCTTTTTCTGTTTCATAACCTAAAAATTCTGTGGTTCCTACTTTCTCACGAACAGAAAACCAGATCTTTTCTATTACCGTTTCACCAGACCCAGACCAATTGGCACGCGCTTCTGCTTTCTGACGTTCCATTGCTTTCTCAAAAGCATCAACATCAACGGATATCCCACGACACCGAAGAGCATCTTGCGTCAAATCGAGCGGAAAACCATATGTGTCATAAAGTTTAAAAGCAATTTCACCATTAAAACAATCCCCTTCTTTAAGATTGGTACTTGCTTCATTCAACAAACCGAGTCCTCTTTCAAGAGTTTTACGAAAACGGACTTCTTCTAACTTTAAAATTTCTGAAATCAAAGATTCAGCACGTACCAATTCAGGATAAGCTTGCCCCATTTCATGAATTAAAGCGGGTAAAAGACGCCACATCAAGGGTTCTTTAGTGCCAAGAAGATGAGCATGACGCATAGCACGACGCATAATACGACGTAAAACATATCCCCTTCCTTCATTGGAAGGGAGAACACCATCAGCAATCAAAAATCCACATGAGCGAAGATGATCAGCAATCACGCGATGGCTTACAATAAAATCATCCCTTGCCTTAACGCCTGTTATCTCTTGTGAAGCATGTATTAATGCACGAAAAAGATCAATGTCATAATTATTATGAACCCCCTGTAAGACAGCGGCAATGCGTTCTAATCCCATGCCTGTATCAATAGAAGGATGAGGCAATTCAACACGCTCTTCCTTACCCACCTGTTCGTACTGCATGAAGACAAGATTCCAAATCTCAATAAAACGATCACCATCTTCTTCTATACTTCCAGGTGGTCCTCCCCAGATTTTATCACCATGATCATAAAAAATCTCCGAACAAGGACCGCAAGGACCTGTATCCCCCATTGCCCAAAAATTATCAGCTGTCGCAATACGAACAATTCTTTCATCCGGAAGACCTGAAATTTTACGCCATAATTCAGCAGCAACATCATCACTATGATAAACTGTCACTAACAATTTCTCTTTTGGAAGACGAAATTCCTTTGTTAAAAGATTCCAAGATAAAAAAATGGCTTCTTCTTTGAAATAATCACCAAAAGAAAAATTCCCCAACATTTCAAAAAATGTATGATGGCGTGCTGTATAACCAACATTATCAAGATCATTATGCTTTCCACCTGCACGAACACACTTTTGTGCTGTTGCTGCTTGTTTATAAGAGCGCTGTTCAAGTCCCGTAAAAACATTTTTAAACTGCACCATTCCTGCATTTGTAAACATGAGTGTAGGGTCGTTGCGCGGAACAAGTGGGCTTGAAGGAAGAACTTTATGCCCATTAAGATGAAAATAATCTAGGAAAGTTGACCGTATGCTATTAACGCTATTCATATTGACACCTGCAGAGTACAGCACAAAACTATAAAAGCATCCCCTTCCTTCATTAAATATCCCCTTTAGCACTCTTAGAGTTTATTTAATCAAAAAGTGGAATGTTTATTCAAAAAAGTTGGAGAATAAGCGATCTTATACTTTAAAACTCTAACAAACAAAAACAGAAAAAATTTCTCATAAAGAAATCACACTTAAATTATGTCATCGCTTTCTATATTTTCTGACCCTACATTTTCTAACAATTCAATCGCAATTAAACCTGCATTTTGGCGCAAAGCTGTTTCAATTTCTGTAGCTATTTCTGCATGTTCACGTAAAAACTGCTTTGCATTCTCACGCCCCTGTCCTAAACGCTGAGAATTATAAGAAAACCATGCACCAGATTTTTCTACAATCCCAACTTTAACACCCAAATCAATCAATTCGCCTACTTTGGAGATGCCTTCACCATAAATAATATCAAACTCAACCTGTTTAAATGGAGGGGCCAGTTTATTTTTCACTACTTTAACGCGCGTCTGATTACCAACGATTGCATCCCTATCTTTAATAGATCCAATACGACGAATATCTAAACGCACAGAAGCATAAAACTTTAATGCATTCCCACCTGTTGTTGTTTCGGGAGAACCAAACATTACACCAATTTTCATGCGAATTTGATTAATAAAGACTACCATACAGTTAGAACGAAAAATGGATGCTGTCAGTTTTCGCAAAGCTTTACTCATCAAGCGCGCTTGTAGCCCAGGTAAAGCATCACCCATTTCCCCATCAATTTCTGCACGCGGTGTCAAAGCTGCTACAGAATCAACAACAAGCACATCAACTGCACCAGAACGAACAAGTGTCTCTGTAATTTCCAATGCCTGCTCACCAGTATCTGGTTGAGAAATAAACAAATTTTCTAAATCAACACCAAGCTTACGCGCATAAATAGGATCAAGCGCATGCTCTGCATCAATAAAAGCACAAACTCCACCATTTTTCTGTGCCTCAGCAATAGCATGAAGAGCCAATGTTGTCTTTCCAGAACTCTCTGGTCCATAAATCTCAACAATACGCCCCTTCGGTAATCCACCAATACCTAAAGCAATATCCAAAGATAATGAGCCCGTTGGGATTGTTTCAATTTCAACAACCTGCTCTTTTTGCCCAAGTCGCATAATTGAGCCCTTCCCGAAAGAACGTTCAATTTGTGAGAGAGCTGCATCCAGAGCTTTTGCTTTATCCACGATAATATCCTTAATCGATTCACAATAATCCAGTGTTCAGTGTACACTGTTATTTTAGCTTAACTAAAGTCTTGAATTGAGATTTTCACAGACTATTTCCATTTGCATTCTCACATTGTATCTCCAATATATCATCCCCATAAGAAAAAGAAGGCGTATTCTTTATGTTATAACATAATCCCCCATATAAAGGGGAAAGCCTAGTATAGTTATATCTCTGCTCTAGAAAAGAAACAATTTAAATTTTATTTCTGATGAGCCCGTTTTTGGCGCAATTTCTTCCACCACTCAAGACGCTTCGCAATCTCACGTTCAAAACCACGCTCTCGTGGTTTATAATAGCTCTGACGCCCAAGTTTTTCAGGAAAATATTCCTGTCCTGAAAAAGCATCTGGTTCATCATGATCATAACGATAACCATGTCCATACCCTTCTTCCTTCATAAATTTTGTAGGCGCATTAAGGATGTGTTTAGGGGGAGGCAAAGAACCGTTTTTACGTACACAATGCAGTGCTGCTTTATACGCGAGATATATTGCATTTGATTTTGGTGCAGTCGCAACATAAAGACATGCTTGCGCCAAAGCTAACTCTCCCTCTGGTGATCCCAAATAATCATAAGCATCCTTAGCAGCATTACAAACGACAAGAGCTTGCGGATCTGCCAAACCAACATCTTCAACAGCCATACGCACCAATCTTCGCCCAATATAGAGAGGATCTTCACCAGCATCAAACATGCGTGCTAAGTAATAAAGTGCAGCATCAGGATCAGATCCACGAACGGATTTATGCAATGCTGAAATGAGATTATAGTGACCTTCTCGCCCTTTATCATAAATTGGAGCACGACGTTGAATGATTTTTTGTAACGCAACAGCATCAAATATCTCCCCTGGTTGCGACGTACACCAAACTTCCTCTGCCAATGTTAACGCTGCTCGTGCATCACCATCAGACATCCCGATCAAAACATCTCTGGCCTCATCATCCAAAGGAAGAAGTTTTCCTTCCACTTCCTCTGCACGTTTCAAGAGCATACGCAAACTTTCATTGTCATGTGAAAGAAATGTCAAAACACGTGCACGAGAAAGAAGCGCTGCATTAAGTTCAAATGAAGGATTTTCCGTTGTTGCCCCTATAAGGATAATAGTACCATCTTCCATAACAGGAAGAAAACTATCCTGCTGCGCACGATTAAATCGATGAATTTCGTCGACGAACAAAAGCGTCTGGACTCCAGACATAAAACGAGCCTGAGCACCTTCAAAAATTTTTTTAAGTTCAGAAACCCCAGTAAAAATAGCAGAAATTTGCTCAAAAGCGAAATTTGTTTCAATGGCTAACAAGCGTGCAACCGTTGTTTTTCCTGTCCCTGGAGGTCCCCAAAAAATCATAGAATGCATTGAACCGGCTTCCAGCATACGTGAAAGCAATCCCTTTTCTCCAACCAAATGATTTTGTCCTATAACATCATGAAGAGAATGAGGACGCATTCTTTCTGCAAGTGGTTGTTTTTTATGAACTTGGTGATCAAAAGACGAAGTAAAAAAATCTTTATTCAAAAAAAACCTCAGCGAATAAACTGGCGAATATACATACCATCACGTTCATATTCTAATTGCCAAATATTTGGGTGGCCTTGCATCAAAATCTTTTTCAACTGACCAACTGTTTGGATCTTATGGCCATTAACAACACGCAAGATATCTCCTGGGCGAAAAATTCCAGCAGCATTGCTCATTTCATCAAGATTGGAAATCACAACACCTCGTGCAGAGAGAGGAAGACGAAAACGTCGACTATTTTGTGGTGTTAAATCCAATATTTCAGCACCAGCAAGAGGGCTTTCACCAATAATTTTTTCGGATTTCAAAAATGCAGATTCCGGTATTGATGAAACAGTTATTTGTGTTTTTAAAATCCTTCCACTTCGTAAATATTCTAAAACAAGATTATCTCCAATACCAGCTGTCATCAAACGATATCCAAGACCATCTGGACTATCAACACGCACTCCCTGCACACTCAAAATAACATCACCTACCTTCAGACCAGCTTTCCCAGCAGGACTATTTTTGATAACTTCAATAATAAGAGCACCATAGGGGCGTTCTAAACCTAAACCACCGGCAATATCAGGTGTAACATTTTGAAAAGATACACCAATATAAGGTGGTACAAAATATTTTCCACCACGTTTAACAGTATCAAGCATCACTTTTACAAGATTTGATGGAATAGCAAAACCAATCCCTACAGAACCACCTGAACGCGAATAGATAGCCGTATTAATCCCGATCAACTGCCCTTTCATATCAATTAAAGCTCCACCAGAATTCCCTGGATTAATAGCAGCATCTGTTTGAATAAAAAAGTCAAAATCAGAAATACCAACCCGTGTACGTGCTTGCGCTGAAACAATACCACTTGTAACTGTTTGACCAACACCAAAAGGATTCCCAATTGCTAAGACAAGATCACCAACTTCAACGGCATCAGAATCTCCCAAAGAAAGAATAGGAAATTGTGCACCTTTTGCATCAATTTCAAGAACAGCAATATCTGTTTCCTCATCTCTTAACTTAACCTTACTTTCAAACTCTCGTCCATCAGAAAGAGCAACTTTAATTTCATCTGCATCCTTAATAACGTGGTAATTGGTAACAATCAAACCATGTGCATCAACAATCACCCCTGACCCCAATGATGATTGTCTACGCAAGGGACGATTATTTTGGAAGCGACCAAAAAATTGCTCAAAAAATGGATCTCCTTCAAAAGGTGAACGCGCTCTGATTTGTCGCGCTGCATAAATATTTACAACAGACGGAATAGTCTTTTTAACTAAAGGAGCAAATGAAAGAGTGATTTCTTTTTGTGTTTGAGGAATTTGAGCACACGCGTAACGAAAAGATGTCTGTGTCATAATAGCAAAAAAAAGCCCCATCAAAAGAGAATACTTCATAACGCACTCCTAAAAAAATAAACCACTCTTATATATTAATAAGATAAGGATTCCTCTCATTCTCAATAAGTTAAGAGTTTTTATTAATATTTACAATAAAGAAGAAAAACAACTATTTGAACAGTAAATATTATAAAAACAAAATAATTCAATATTTTATAATCTTCATCCTGTATTTATTCTTTAAGAAAAACAAATTCAGAAAGACTCATACAAAAACCGCCCTTAAAAGGCGGCTCTTTAAAACTTAACAGAAAGAAAATATATTATCTTTATGAAGAAGCTTCTTTTTCATTTGCAGCACTTTCCGTGCGTACACGATCTACAGCGCCCTTCGCATCAACATCCCGATCAACAAACTCTATAACAGCCATGGGTGCATTATCACCGGCACGAAACCCTGCTTTCATAATACGCAAATACCCACCTTTGCGCGATGCATAACGCGACGCAAGTGTATCGAACAATTTTGCAACTTTACCGGAATCACGAAGCGCTGCAATTGCTTGCCGACGTGCATGCAAACCTCCACGCTTACCGAGTGTAACGAGCTTTTCAACAATCGGACGAATTTCTTTAGCCTTTGGAAGGGTCGTCACAATCTGCTCATGCTCAATCAGCGAAACCGCCATGTTAGCAAACATCGCTTTACGGTGACTGACAGTCCGGTTCAACTTGCGACCTGACTTACTATGGCGCATGAGTCTTCTCCTTAAATTTCAAATTTTAAATTTTAATACTGATCTTCATAACGTTTAGCAAGATCACCAATATTTTCGGGCGGCCATGCAGAAATTTCCATACCAAGATGCAATCCCATACATGCCAAAACTTCTTTAATCTCGTTTAACGACTTCCGTCCAAAATTCGGTGTCCGAAGCATTTCAGCTTCTGTTTTTTGGATAAGATCACCAATATAGACAATATTATCATTTTTAAGACAATTTGCAGAACGGACCGAAAGTTCTAACTCATCGACTTTCTTGAGAAGTGCAGGATTAAAAGCAAGCTCCGAATCAGCTTCTTCAATAACTTCCTTCTGCGGTTCCTCAAAATTAACAAATAATGATAATTGGTCCTGAAGAATACGTGCGGCAAAAGCAACCGCATCTTCTCCATTAACAGCACCATTCGTTTCAATAGTGAGCGTTAACTTATCATAATCCAGCACTTGACCTTCACGCGTATTCTCTACTTTATAAGATACTTTACGAATTGGTGAATAAAGACTGTCAACTGGAATAAGACCTATTCGTGCATCATCAACACAATTACGATCAGAAGGAACATAACCTTTCCCTGTATTGACAATAAATTCCATACGAATCTCAGCATCTTCATCAAGAGTGCAAATAACATGCTCTGGATTCAGAATTTCCATATCTCCAACAGTATTGATATCTCCAGCTTTTACAACACCAGGACCCTCTTTACAAATGACAACACGTTTAGGTCCCTCTTCTTCCATACGAAGTGCAATTTCTTTGATATTAAGAATAATATCTGTCACATCTTCACGAACACCTGGAATTGACGAAAATTCATGTAACACACCATCAATCTGCACAGCAGTAATCGCAGCACCACGAAGTGATGACAATAACACACGACGAAGTGCATTCCCTAACGTTAAGCCAAAACCACGTTCAAGAGGTTCCGCAATCACGCTTAAAGTATTTGGATTATCATGTACACAAAACTCAACCTTATTGGGTTTAATCAGTTCCTGCCAGTTTTTCTGGATCATATTTTTATTCCCGTTCTTTAGTTCCGCTACCATTCAATCGTAACGGCCAATGTGAACATCAGAGAAAGCTCTGACAACAAAAAAACACCCAATTAAACACGCCGTCTTTTTCGCGGACGACATCCATTATGAGGAATTGGTGTTACATCACGAATGGAAGTAATAACAAAACCAACAGACTGTAATGCACGCAAAGCGGACTCACGCCCCGATCCAGGACCACAAACCTCAACTTCTAACGAACGCATACCATGCTCCTGCGCTTTTCTAGCACAATCTTCTGCAGCCACCTGAGCAGCAAAAGGTGTAGATTTACGCGAACCTTTAAACCCCTGAGCACCAGCAGACGACCATGCAATGGCATTTCCTTGGACATCAGTAATCGTAATCATTGTATTGTTAAATGTTGAATTGATATGAACAACACCTGATGAAATATTTTTGCGCTCACGACGACGAACACGTGTGGCTTCCTTTGCCATAATCTTCCTTTCAACGATCTCTTCACTGCCGTAACACCAGCAGCTCCACCTTCTTTTTCTTATCAAAAAAACTCAATAAGAAACAGAATACCAAAAAAATAAAAGCCTTTATTCAAAAAAGAATTTTATTTTTTCTTACCAGCGATTGCCTTAGCTGGCCCCTTACGTGTGCGTGCATTCGTATGTGTACGCTGCCCACGAACAGGCAAAGAACGGCGATGACGCAAACCACGATAGCAACCAAGGTCCATCAAACGCTTAACATTCATAGCAACCTCACGGCGAAGATCCCCTTCAACTTGATAGCCTTGATCTATCGCCTCGCGAATTTGCAATACCTCTGCATCTGAAAGCTCATGCACACGACGCCCCATGGGGATATCAACCTTTTTAGTAATTTCTTGGGCAAATTTTGGTCCAATCCCGTGGATATACTGAAGCGCAATAACTACACGCTTATTTGTCGGGATATTGACGCCAGCGATACGAGCCACGCCTATTCTCCTTGGTTATATTGACGATTAGCCATAAAATACCTGATGTACCTTATAGAAAAAACGATCCGGCATAAACATATTCCGAATCCCATTACTTCACTGAAATAAATTAAAGTTCTTTTGATAGATTTTGTAGAAAAAGTCAACACTTTTCATTTATTTCTAAAAAAAATCCTTATTGAAGAAGCTCTCTAATTGCACGTGACACCTCAGTAATATCAACCATTCCATCAACTATCTTCAATAACCCCTTCTTTGAATAAAATTTTGATAAGGGAACTGTTTTTTCACGATATTCCACTAATCGCTTTGCAAATGCAATAGGGTTATCATCTGAACGGACCTGCTCACCGGCTGCTATTGTTTCCTCAACGCGCTTCTTCATTCGCTCAATCAACGCACCTTCATCAATACGCAACTCGATAACAGCATTAAGCTGCATATTTTTTGATTGCAAAATCTGTTGCAATGCTTCTGCCTGTCCCACAGTGCGTGGATATCCATCCAAGACAAAACCGTTTGCACAATCACTTTCATCAATCCGATCTGATACAATTTGATTCACAATGTCATCGGAAACCAAAGCACCAGAGCTCATAATAGCTTTAGCTTTTTTGCCAACTTCCGTTTTTCTGGTAATAACTTCACGCAACATGTCACCGGTCGATAACTGAGGGATACGATACTCCTCAGCTAACATTTTAGCTTGTGTACCTTTTCCTGCTCCAGGAGGTCCTAAAAGAATAACTCTCATCGATTCCTTCTACCTCCACGAAGTTTTGACTTTTTAATCAATCCTTCATATTGGTGTGCAACAAGATATCCCTGAATTTGAGCAACTGTATCAAGTGTCACAGTAACAACAATCAACAAGGACGTTCCCCCAAGATAAAAAGGAACCTGTAGTGCAGAGATCATAAATTCAGGGAGCAAACAAACTAAAATAATATAAATTGCTCCTACAACAGTAATGCGCGTCAAAACATAATCAATATATTCAGCTGTACGTTCACCAGGACGAATTCCAGGAATAAAACCAGAATGCTTTTTTAATTGATCAGCTGTATCACTTGGATTAAACACAATAGCCGTATAAAAAAAGCAAAAAAATGCCATCAAAAATGCATAAACAATCATATAAAGGGGCTGTCCATGACCAAGCGAATACGAGATAGCTTGAACCCATTGGGGCATTTTGTCAGAAAAATTATTAACAGTTGCAGGCAACAACAATAAAGATGAAGCAAAAATTGGTGGAATAACACCAGCGGTATTCAACTTTAAAGGAAGATGTGACATATCACCTTGAAAAATTTGATTACCAACTTGCCGTTTCGGATACTGAATAAGAATTCGCCGTTGCGCACGCTCTACAAAAACAATAACTCCGATAACAAAAACTGCAATAAAAACGATTCCTATTAATAAAAAAGTTGATAAATCAGCCTGACTATGAGCAGTCAAAAGTTGAGCAAAAGTGGAAGGAAGATTAGCAACAATACCTGTGAAAATAATAAGAGAAACCCCATTACCGACACCTCGTGACGTAATTTGCTCACCAAGCCACATCAGAAACATTGTCCCGCCAACAAGCGTAATGACAGAAGAAATACGGAACATAAGACCCGGCTCCACAACAATTTGGAGTCCTGTTCCTATACCAGATTCAAGTGCAACCGCGATACCAAATGCCTGCAGGATTGCCAACACTACCGTTACATAACGAGTATACTGATTAATAATCTTACGACCGAGTTCCCCTTCTTTTTTAAGAGTTTCCAACGAAGGGATAACTGAAGTTAGCAACTGCACAATAATTGATGCCGATATATAAGGCATAATTCCCAATGCGAAAATTGCCATGCGGCTAACAGCACCTCCAGCAAACATATTAAACAATCCCAAAACACCTGATGCGTGATGTTCAAATGTTTGCCGTAAAGAATCGATATTGATACCGGGGAGGGAAATATAAGTACCAAAGCGATAAACAAGAAGAGCCGCGAGGGTAAACCAAATGCGCTTTTTCAATTCAGTTGCACGTGAAAAAGTGCTAAAGTTTATATTGGAAGCAAATTGCTCTGCTGCTGATGCCATAAAACCTCTCCCATCCACACTCCAGTTCTTTAAAGCACAGAAATATAACTTTTAAAACCCATATCGTTATACATAAAAAAATGCAGAACTCAAACAACTCTCCATAAAAGATACTCTAAAGGAAGCATAAAAACTTGCCTAGAATATCATTCATATCAAAATAAGCTCACCGAGTAGATTCAAGAAAAGTAACCTGCCCCCCAGCTTTTTCAACCTTAACACGAGCAGCTTCAGAAGCACCAGAAACATGAACGATAATTTTTGCTTTTAATTCACCACCAGAAAGAAGACGCACCCCATCCTTCACACGACGAATAATATCAGCTTCTTTCAAGGCAATAATATCAATAGGTTTTTCAATATTCAATTTCCCTGCATCAACTGCCAACTGAATACGTCCCAGTGAAACTTCATTGTAAGTTTTGGCAAAAAAGTTCCTAAATCCACGTTTCGGCAAACGACGATAGATAGGCATTTGCCCACCTTCAAAACCATTAAGTGAAACACCAGAACGTGATTTCTGTCCCTTTACACCACGACCTCCAGTCTTACCAGTACCCGAACCAATACCACGTCCAACACGTTTACGATCTCTTGTTGCACCTTCGCGATCATGCAGTTCATTGAGTTTCATATTTTATACTCCCGCAATCTTTAATCTTCATCTATAACGCGAACAAGATGCCGAACACGAGCAATCATACCTCGCACACAAAGTGTATCTTCTAAAACACGCCGTCTCCGTATTTTATTTAATCCAAGACCCTTTAAAGTTGCACGCTGAATCTGCGAATTCCGAATCGGACTTCCAACTTGTTCTACCGTCACAGTTTTGCCACTCTGAGATTTTTTCTGAACCATTTTCTAATTCCTTTTCTGATAATCTCAGAAACTACCCTTCCACATCGACTAAATGCCGACGACGTGCCTGTAAAGTTGAATATTTGATACCACGTTGAGCTGCAATATCTCTAGGATGCATTTGATGCGCTAAAGCATCAAATGTTGCACGCACCATATTATAAGGATTGGATGACCCCAACGATTTTGCAACAACATCTTGCATACCAAGAGTTTCAAAAATAGCACGCATCGGTCCACCCGCAATAATACCAGTACCAGCAGAAGCTGAACGCAACAAAACACGACCAGCCCCGTGACGACCTTCAAGATCATGATGCAATGTACGTCCAGAGCGAAGCGGAACATAAATCATTCCACGCTTTGCTGCTTCTGTAGCTTTACGCACAGCCTCTGGCACTTCACGTGCTTTACCATGGCCAAAACCCACACGACCTTTTTGATCTCCAACAACAACAAGAGCGGCAAAACCAAAACGTCGACCACCCTTTACAACTTTAGCGACACGATTGATATGAACAAGTCTATCGACCAATTCATTTTCACGTTCTTCTCGCTCACCACGTTCTTTTTGTGCCATTCCTCATTCCTTTTTCTTTTCCGGAAGCACGCCAATAAAGTTCCATCATAAACCAGAGGAACTCATACGAAACAGCCCCACTACCTTATTAAATAAAATAAGGCATTTTAGAAACTCAAACCACCTTCACGAGCAGCTTCAGCCAAAGCTTTTACTCTTCCATGGTAAACATATGCCCCACGGTCGAAAACCACCTGATTCACACCAGCTTGCTTTGCACGCTCAGCAATTAACTTACCAACGGCAAAAGCCGCCTCTTTATCGGCACCACTTTTTAACACTTTTTTTAAATCTCCCTCAAGTGTAGATGCCGAAACAAGTGTACACCCACGTAAATCATCAATAATTTGCGCATAGATATTCTGATTTGAACGATAAATGCTAAGCCGCGGACGATCACTAGAAACCATTTTGATTCTCCGTCGCACACGCCGCGCACGACGTTGGATAATGTCCTTAGATGAAACCATAATACAAAATCCTTACTTCTTCTTACCTTCTTTACGAAAGATGCGCTCATCTGCATGTTTAATGCCTTTACCTTTGTAAGGCTCAGGCCTACGATATTCGCGAATTTCTGCTGCAACTTGCCCAACTTGCTGTTTATCAATTCCAGAAATCACAATTTCTGTAGGTTTAGGAATCGTTACAGTAATCCCAGATGGGACTTTATAAATCACATCGTGAGAAAAACCCAACGATAGCTGAACATCCTTACCTTGCAAAGCAGCACGATAACCAACCCCGTTGATCTCTAATCGCTTTTCAAAACCATCTTTCACACCACAAAAAATATTTTCAATCATTGAACGCGACATACCCCATTTAGAGCGTGCATCTTTTGACTGATCCCGTGGTGAAACGGATATAAAACTTTCCTCAAACTTCACTAAAACTTCATCATTAACGACGTAGCTCAGTTCACCTTTCGGACCTTTTGCCTTAACCAGCTGTCCTTCAACAGTTGCGGTAACCCCAGAAGGAATTGAAATGGGCTTTTTACCAATACGAGACATTGTTCTAACCTACATTTTTTCTGTTTTCTTAACACTGATTAGAAAACACGACAAAGGAGCTCTCCACCGACATTTTGTTCACGCGCCTCATGATCCGCCATAACTCCCTTAGGAGTTGATAAAATGGAAATACCAAGACCATTTGCCACTTGAGGAAGCGACTTAGCAGAAACATAGACACGGCGACCAGGTTTTGAAACTCGTGAAACTTCACGAATAGCTGCTAATCCTTCAAAATATTTCAACTCGATTTCAATTTCAGACTTCCCATCACCCAAATCGATTTGATTATATCCGCGAATATAACCTTCAGACTGAAGAACATCAAGAACACGTGCACGAAGCTTAGAGGCAGGTGTAACCACTTTATTTTTTTTACGACCAAGTGCATTACGAATACGCGTAAGCATATCACCAAGAGGATCTGATATAGACATTAAATAATCTCCTCTTACCAACTCGACTTAACAATGCCTGGAATATGGCCCACTGAACCAAGTTCACGCAATGCAATTCGCGACATTTTTAATTTACGATAATAAGCCCGTGGACGCCCTGAAACCTTACAGCGATTACGGACGCGAACTTTTGCAGAATTACGTGGCAACTCTGCCAATTGAACAGAAGCTTTAAAACGCTCTTCGAGAGAAACCTTCTGATCCATAACTATTGCTTTCAAGCGTGCACGACGCGCAGCATAACGCTTTACCATCAATTCACGACGCTTATTCTTTTCAACGGCACTTATTTTGGCCATAATCTTACCTCGCTACGTTTGCCGTTACGAACGAAAAGGGAAATGAAAAGCACGCAACAACTCACGTGCCTCATCATCCGTTTTTGCTGTCGTACAAACGATAATATCCATGCCCCAAATTTGATCAACTTTGTCATAGTTGATTTCTGGAAACACAATGTGCTCTTTAATACCCATAGCAAAATTGCCACGACCATCAAAGCTTTTTGGATTCAGACCACGAAAGTCACGAACCCGCGGAAGCGCAATCGTAACAAGACGATCCAAAAACTCAAACATACGATCTTTACGCAATGTAACTTTAGCGCCAAGTGGCATATCTTCACGAACCTTAAAGGTCGCAATAGAATTACGCGCACGGGTAACAACAGCTTTCTGACCTGTTATTAATCCTAAATCCTCAGCGGCAATAGAAGGCTTCTTAGAATCGGCAGTTGCTTCACCAATCCCCATATTAATTACAATTTTATCAACCCGCGGAATTTGCATCACATTTTTGTAATGAAATTTCTCTTGAAGGATTTTACGAACCACTTCAAAATAATGCACCTTCATACGTGGCGTTTGTTTTTCCTCAGCCATTAATCAATTCTCCCGAACGCTTGGCAAAACGAACTTTATTACCATCTGCATTCATACGAAAACCTACACGCGTAGGCTTACCATCTTTAGGGTCAGCAATCGCCAAATTAGAGAGATGAATCGGAGCTTCCTTAGAAACAATTCCAGCTTCTTGCTTTTGTGTTTGACGCTGATGACGTTTAATCATATTAACACCACGAACAAAAGCCTTATTCTCCTTTGGATTCACCCTAATTACTTCACCACTACATCCTTTATCCTTACCAGATAAAACAACGACTTTATCACCTTTTCGAATCTTTTGCATAACACACACTCCTTATAAGACTTCAGGAGCGAGGGAAATGATCTTCATATGATTCCTACCACGAAGTTCGCGAGGAACTGGTCCAAAGATACGTGTACCGATCGGCTCTTTCTTATTATCCACTAAAACAGCAGCATTCCCATCAAAACGAATAACACTACCATCTGCGCGACGAATATCTTTAGCAGTACGAACCACTACAGCTTTCATCACATCACCTTTTTTAACACGGCCACGAGGAATAGCATCCTTAACCGAAACAACAATAATGTCGCCGACCGAAGCATATTTTCGCTTTGAACCGCCTAACACCTTGATGCACATGACACGACGAGCACCGGAATTATCGGCAACGTCGAGGTTTGTTTGCATCTGAATCATGACTGGCCACCTTCTCTTAACATTTATATCCGGTCATGTCTCTAACACCCCGGATTTGCCTGCTAAATAACGATAAATCTATTGCCCTAAATTTACCAGTAGAAATAAATCCACTGTCAAATTTTACAACAATAAACCTAATGAACTACGCTACACTGCTTTTAACAACAATCCAACGTTTATCTTTCGAAATTGGTTTAGATTCCTGTATAGAAATTTGATCCCCAATCTTGAACTGGTTGTTCTCGTCATGCGCCTTATACTTTTTAGATTGCCGAACAGTCTTTTTAAGAAGTGGATGAGAATAACGGCGCTCCACTTTAACAACGACAGTCTTATCGCTCTTGTCACTAACGACAACACCCTGCAAAATGCGTTTAGGCATCTCTTGTTTCCTTAAACCTTACTTTCGTTTATCTTCTGACGAAGAAAAGTTTTAACACGCGCAATATCACGACGAACCTGCCTAACACGTGCAGTCTTTTCTAATTGACCTGTTGCCTTCTGAAAGCGCAAATTAAACTGCTCTTTCTTTAACTTAGCCAATTCATCTTTCATTTGGTCGAGCGTTTGCGCCCGTAATTCTGTGGCTCTCATCGCTTAACCTCTTTTATTCAGCAATACGCTTTACGAAACGCGTTTTAATAGGCAATTTTGCAGCACCTAATCTTAATGCTTCACGCGCTATATCTTCAGGAACTCCATCAAGCTCAAACATGACACGTCCAGGCGCAACACGTGTAGCCCAATAATCAACGCTTCCCTTACCCTTACCCATACGAACTTCAGTTGGTTTAGATGTGACAGGAAGATCCGGAAAAATACGAATCCACACACGACCAGAACGTTTCATATAACGCGTAATGGCACGACGCGCTGCCTCAATTTGGCGGGCAGTAATTCTTTCCGGCTCAACAGCCTTCAAACCGTAAGCACCGAAATTCAAATCGGTACCACTTTTCGAAACACCGTGAATACGGCCTTTGAACTGTTTACGGAACTTAGTGCGCTTTGGCTGCAACATTGCTCTCTACTCCAAATTCTAGTTCAATCACAAAAACTAAGCACTTTCGCGGCGACGATTCGATGAAGAACCAGAATGATCAGCCTCCGTAGCACGACGTTCTGAAGCCATCGGATCATGCTCGAGAATCTCACCCTTAAAGACCCACACCTTAACACCACAAATACCATAAGCAGTCTTAGCTTCTGCTGTACCGTAATCAATATCAGAACGCAAGGTATGAAGCGGAACACGACCTTCACGATACCACTCCATACGAGCAATTTCAGCACCACCAAGACGACCAGAACAGTTGATACGAATTCCCTCTGCTCCAAGACGCATAGCTGATTGAACTGCCCGCTTCATTGCACGCCGAAAAGCAACACGACGCTCCAATTGCTGAGCGATAGATTGTGCAATAATCGTAGCATCAATTTCCGGCTTACGAATTTCCACAATATTCAATGACGTCTCAGCATTTGTCATTTCTGAAAGCTTACGACGAAGCTTTTCGATATCAGCACCTTTTTTACCAATAATCAAGCCCGGACGCGCCGAATGAATTGTTACACGACATTTCTTATGAGGACGCTCGATAACAACCTTAGAGATAGCTGCTTGTTTCAACTCTTCAAGCACATATAAGCGAATCTTTAAATCCTCATGAAGAAGACGTCCATACTCACCACTATCAGCATACCAACGAGAATCCCAGGTCCGATTAACTCCAAGACGAAGTCCTATTGGATTGATCTTCTGACCCATTATGCGGCCTCCACTTTTTCGGTAACTTCACGAACAATAATAGTAAGATGCGAAAACGGACGTTCAATCCGACTAGCACGCCCACGTCCACGAACATGGAAACGCTTCATCACTATCGACTTACCAACATAGGCTTCTGCAACAATGAGCGAATCAATATCAAGGTCGTGGTTATTCTCTGCATTTGCAATCGCTGATTCAAGAGTTTTTTTCACCGTTCTAGCAATACGTTTACGTGAAAATGTTAAATCAGCTAGTGCCATATTCACTTTTTTACCACGAATCATCGCAGCAACCAAATTAAGCTTTTGCGGACTAACACGAATCGTCCGTGTGACAGCTTTTGCTTCATTATCCTTAAGCTGGCGCGGAACTTTAGCTTTTCCCATTCCTACTTCCTCTTCGCTTTCTTGTCTGCACCATGCCCATAATAAGTCCGGGTGGGAGCGAACTCACCAAACTTATGCCCAACCATCTCTTCAGAAACAGAAACAGGAATATGCTTATTGCCGTTGTAAACACCAAAAGTTAAGCCAACAAATTGCGGTAAAATGGTGGAGCGACGACTCCATATTTTAATAACCTCATTGCGCCCACTTGCACGGACCTTTTCTGCTTTTCCAAGAAGATAGCCGTCAACAAACGGACCTTTCCAAACTGAACGAACCACCTCAGACTACCTCTCTTATTTCTTGCGCTGATGACGCGTACGCATAATAAACTTATCAGTGGCTTTACTGGAGCGCGTACGCTTCCCTTTTGTAGGTTTACCCCAAGGAGACACTGGATGACGCCCTCCTGAAGTACGACCTTCACCACCACCATGTGGATGATCGACTGGATTCATAGCAACACCACGAACATGTGGGCGTTTACCACGCCAACGTGACCGACCTGCTTTACCATCATTAATATTCCCATGATCAGGATTTGAAACAGCACCAACAGTTGCAAAACAGCTGCTAGAAACCAAACGCTGCTCTCCAGAATTCAGTCGAAGAATGGCCATGCCTTGATCTCGTCCAACCAACTGCGCATAAGTACCAGCTGAACGAGCAATCTGACCACCCTTGCCCGGTTTCATTTCAACATTATGAATAATTGTACCCACCGGCATATTATCAAGTGGCATAGCATTCCCTGGCTTAACATCAACATTTAAACCAGCTATAATCGAATCGCCAACAGCAAGACGCTGTGGTGCAATAATATAAGCTAATTGTCCATCTTCATAGCGAATTAATGCAATAAAGGCAGTTCGATTTGGATCATATTCCAAACGCTCAACTTTTGCAGTCATATCATGTTTAAGACGCTTAAAATCAACAAACCGATAGCTACGTTTATGGCCACCACCCTGAAAACGAGCAGTAACTCGACCACGATTATTACGCCCACCTTTTGATGATAAACCTTCAGTCAAGGTTTTTACAGGCTTACCTTTATAAAGACAAGAACGTTCCACAATAACAAGTTGACGCTGCCCGGGTGTAGTAGGATTAAAGTACTTAAGTGCCATTATTCTTATCTCCGAGCCTCTTTAAAGACCTGTCGAAACATCGATAGACTGACCACTGGCCAATGTTACGATCGCTTTTTTGACATCACTCTGCCGACCAACAATGCCTTTGAAACGTTTCACTTTACCCTTGCGGACTATCGTGTTAACTGCTTTCACTTTAACGCTAAAGAGCGCTTCAACAGCAGTTTTGATTTCAGGCTTTGTTGCTTTCGGCGCAACATTAAAAGCAACTTGATTATACTCAGAAATCATAGTCGACTTTTCAGAAATAACTGGACTAATAATTATATCATAATGGCGAAGATCTGTCATTTAAAACGCTCCTCAAGAGCCTCGACAGCTGCTTTTGATAAAACAAGTTTGCTGCGACGCAAAATATCATAAACATTAATCCCCTGAATTGGTAAAACATCAATATTAGGAATATTAGATGCTGCACGAGAAAAATTAACATCAATCTCTTTGCTACCAACTAAGAGAGCATTATTGAATCCAAGCTTAGAAAAACTGGAAGCAAGCATTTTTGTTTTAGCATCCTTAACGCTCAGATCATCAACAACAATTAAATCATTTGCCTTTAATTTTGCTGACAATGCAAGACGCACTCCGAGTGCACGAACTTTTTTAGGAAGATCGCATGCATGACTACGAAAAACGGGACCATGCGCCTTACCACCACCTCGAAACTGCGGTACACGAGCAGATGAATGTCGAGCACGCCCAGTACCCTTTTGTTTAAACATCTTTGCCCCTGTTCGTGACACATCAGACCGCCCCTGTGATTGATGCGTTCCCTGCTGACGACGCGCAAGCTGCCAACGAATGACACGTTGCAAAATATCTTCACGCGGAACAAGACCAAAAATACCCTCAGAAACCTTTAACTTACCAGCTTCATTACCATCAAGGGTTTTAACTATAAGATCCATCATTCGGCTCCCTCAGTTTCAGAGGTTTCCATCACTGGAGCAACCATTTCTGTTTTTTCTTTCGCAAGATGGCGAATACCAGCAGGCTTAGGTGCATTATCAGGAAGACGTCTTTTTACGGCATCCCGCACCAAAATCCAAGCACCCTTAGAGCCAGAAACGGCACCACGCACTAAAAGCAAACCACGTTCAACATCCGTAGAAACAACCTCAATATTCTGTGTTGTTACACGGACCTGTCCCATATGGCCAGCCATTTTTTTACCTTTAAACACCTTACCCGGATCCTGACACTGTCCTGTCGAACCATGAGCACGATGCGTGATTGAGTTACCATGAGAAGCACGATGTCCACCAAAATTATGCCGCTTCATAACACCAGCAAAACCTTTACCGATACTCGTACCTGTCACATCAACCCTCTGCCCTGGAACAAAGTGTTCCACTGTAATCTCAGTACCGACATCAAGAAGATTGTCGGGACTTACACGAAACTCCGCTATTTTGGCTTTTGGCTCAACCGAAGCCTTAGCAAAATGCCCACGAAGAGCTTGGGTAGTATTCTTAACCTTGGCAAAGCCTACACCTAATTGAACAGCAGTATAACCATTCTTCTTAACTGTACGCTGAGCAATAACTTGACAATTCTCCAAACGAAGTACTGTTACCGGCACATGCTCACCAGCTTCATTATAAATACGGGTCATGCCCAGCTTCTGTGCTATTACACCTGAACGCATCGGGTCTGTTCCTTCTGTCCTCAAACCTCAGAGCTTAATCTCTACATCCACACCAGCAGAAAGATCGAGCTTCATAAGCGCATCCACTGTTTGCGGTGTTGGATCAACAATATCAAGAAGACGCTTATGCGTACGCATTTCAAACTGCTCACGACTCTTCTTATCGATGTGCGGCCCACGATTGACTGTAAACTTCTCAATCCGCGTTGGCAGCGGAATAGGACCACGGACATTTGCACCAGTACGCTTAGCAGTCGACACAATCTCACGTGTCGACGCATCAAGAATTCTGTGGTCAAATGCTTTCAAGCGAATGCGGATATTTTGACTGTTCATGCTCTTTTATTTCCTTGTCACGCAAAACGCCTCTTACAACAAAGACGTTTTTCATAACCATTCCTTACTCAATGATCTTAGAAACGATACCAGCACCAACAGTACGACCACCCTCGCGAATAGCAAAACGAAGCTTTTCTTCCATGGCAA
>NZ_CADEAK010000006.1 GCF_902825225.1 Bartonella vinsonii subsp. berkhoffii ATCC 51672 | reverse complement strand
GCAAAAATCATTGACCGGTGGCAACAATTAGAACAGCAAGTAGCAGCACCGCAAATCGATTACTCTAGTCCACAAGTCATGTTAGGAGTTTTAACTTATCTCAAAAATGAGAATGAACAAAAAGACAGCAAGACATGAAAAAGATTTTGACAAAAGCTGCTTGAAGTTTATGGGGGTGCTCTCTCCTCCCGAGCATCCCCACCATCTCATAACAACTTTCAACCAATGCGTGATTCACGCCACAAGTGAATTGCATCTAAAATTAAGGGGAAACAATATGGGACACCGCCCACTTACTATCACGCAACCAGCTATTGCTCGCGCCTTAAGAGAAGCAAAAAAACAAGGATGTGAATTAATAAAAATCAAACCTACAGGAGAATTATTAATTCATATCAATAAAATCATTCCACCCAAAACGACAGATAATACTTATAGCATTGATGATTTTCCACCGCTGGAAAATGAACAAGAAGAATATAGCACCAATAAATCTTGCCCCCCTGTTGACGATATAAAGTTTTAGCCATGCCAAAATGTCGTCCACCACATCTTGTTCGTGAACGTACACGCCATGGTAAAACCATATGGTATGTGCGTATTGGTCATGGACCACGATTTCGAATTGAAGGAACCTATGGGACACAAGAGTTTGTTGACAACTATACGATTGCCATTCAACAAGCGCAAAATGGTCCATCCAAGAAAATAAAACAAACCAGACTTACAGAAGAATCTTTCGATTGGTTGCTGCATCAGTATTTACAAAGCATGCAATGGCATAATCAATCAGAATCCACTAAAAAAGTTAAGTATAGAATTCTAAACAATGTTTCTAAACATATTGGCGACCGTGCTTATAAAAGTATAACAAAACAACATATCCTTGATGCCGTAGACAGAAGACGAGAGACCCCAGCCGCAGCTAGGCACTTTTTAACGGCTTTAAATGGTCTTTTCAATTGGGCGGTTGATAACGTTCTTTTAAATAGAAATCCTGCTTTTAATATAAAACCACCAAAATCTTTTAACTCCGAAGATTTTGCACCATGGTTAGAAGAAGATATTGAGAAATACTATCATCACTGGAAATTAGGAACGCATGAACGTGTATGGATTGACGTCCTTTTATATACAGGTTTACGTCGTGGTGATGCCGTTCGTATCGGCTGGAAAGATATCACAACAGATAATATTATTCATTTAAAAACAGAAAAGAGCCAATTTAAAACAGATGTTTTTCTCGCGATTTTGCCAGAACTCGCAGAAACACTTAAAATTGGACCTATTGGAGATGAAACATTTATTTGCGGTAAAGAAGGTAAAAAACTGACCAAAGAAAGTTTTGGTAACCTGTTTCGTAAAGCTTGTAATGTAGCAGGTATTAAAAAATCAGCCCATGGATTGCGAAAATTAGCAGCAACACGTGCAGCAAATGCAGGTGCGACAGTTTCGCAAATGAAAGCGCTTTTTGGCTGGACAGAAGATAACATGGCATCCCTCTATACCAAAACAGCCGACAGAAAACGACTTGCAATAGAAGCAATCAAAAAACTTCAAAAAAGTTAGAACAATGAGTGGCTGCTAAAAAACAAACCAAAGCCCCGTCAAAATTATGAATGAAATTAATGCGGCATTTGAGGTGCATCAGAAACCAGAGGAGAAATAGGTGGTTGTGTCTGTTGCATTGTTTGCCATAAATTATAATTCGTTTGCATATCCAGCCAAAATTTTGCTTTACTAAAACCAGCTAATTCTAATTTTACTGCAAGTTCGGTACTCATAGAGGTATGTCCGTTAATCACTCTTGATAGAGAAGCTCTTGTCATATGGAGATGATCAGCTAACTTTTGTATTGTTATCCCCATTTCTTCTAAGAAAGCTACTTTTAGAACTTCGCCCGGATGTGCGGGGTTATGCATCATTTGTTTTAGTTCCTTTCATCAATGGTAATCTTGATAATCAACAAGCTCCACATCTGTTCCTATAAAGCGAAAAGTAACACGCCAATTTCCATTCACCCATATAGAATAGTATCCTGTAAGTTCACCTTTAAGAGGATGCATTTTAAAGGCAGGCGCTTTCAACATTTCAGGCATCGTAGCACTCGTTAAAGCCGTCAAGATAACGCGTAATTTTTTCACGTGATCTGATTGAATAGCTTTTGTAGAACCTTTTGTATAAAATAATTTTAAGCCCTTATGTTTGAAGCTCACAATTGCCATTACCGCCCCTTATCGTATACTATCACTATACGATTAACAACAATAATAGTCAAGTACCCTGCTAGCAAATCCAGTTATCCAGATAAAATGATTGAGTATAAGCTATAAAAAGTTAGGGATAGGTGGAAAATAAGTTAAAAGAATCAACGGAATGAAAAATCCCGAATTTTTATATAACCTATTGATTTAATTAAGTATTGGCTGGGGTACCTGGATTCGAACCAGGGAATGCCGGTACCAAAAACCGGTGCCTTACCGCTTGGCTATACCCCAAAAAAACACGATCAAGACTACTTTTGCACCTTATAGCGATTCCTATGAAGGTACGCAATATCTGAAAATCAAAGCTTTTACTTTTTTATTATAAAATTTTGAAATCTCACGCGTATTATATTTCTGCAAAACTGTAGCAGAAAACTTGCGCCCGTTTACATTTTTAACATAAGCAACGACTCTTTATCTATCTTTCATCTCATGACAGCACAAAACGCAAATTTTATAATTACCAATGTATTTAAAAATTATCATAGAATACTCTCTTCTCTTAATGCATTTAAATCTAAGCTCTTTAAATGAGAGCAGAAAACAGAGACTTTTATATTAATGGTCTTTTACCTTCATTAATCGCATTCTTGCTTACTCAGTGTACAATAATTCATCTCTCTCTTAATTCATAAATTAGAATAATAACCCGCGATGAACACAATTGTTTATCATAGATAAATCCATTTTTAGTTAATATGTATAAACTATCAGTTGTAATGAGAATTATAAAATATTTCTAAGGTTTGTGCAAAAGATACCCACGCGTACTCCATTACAAACACTTAAAGTAACAACACATTTTAGGAATAGGGTAAGTGAAATCTTGCAAAATTAAAAACATTTAGATAAAAAAATAAGCTATTGATAACTCTCTCTTCCACTTTTACTTAAAAAGATAATTGCATTTTTTGTGCGTGCATGGGTATAAAAATTTCCTCCGAAAGACACTGATATAAATAGTGGTATTTTGAGTGATTGCGTGTGTACCTCTCCTAAAAAGACCTTTACGAAAAGATGGTCACCGAATTAATTCATACAAACGGATATTCAACATTTGCTTTTAGATGAAGTAAATGGCACATTAAGTTTGTGGAGTGAGCTTAACAAAATAGAATCGAGGAGATTTTCAAATGACTTTTGAATTGGCCGCGTTGCCTTACGATTATGACGCCCTTTCGCCCTATATGTCACGTGAAACGCTTGAATATCATCATGATAAGCATCACCTCGCTTATCTGACCAATACTAATAATTTTGTAAAAGAGTTAGGCTTAGAAAATGAAAGCCTTGAAGATATTGTTAAAAAAAGCTTTGGGAAAAATATTGGTTTGTTTAATAACGCAGCGCAATATTACAATCATAACCATTTTTGGCATTGGATGAAAAAAGGTGGTGGTGGTCAAAAACTTCCTGAAAAACTTGCAAAAGCTGTTGAGGCTGATCTGGGTGGCTATGATAGATTCCGCACTAATTTTATTGCTGCTGCTACTGCCCAATTTGGTTCTGGGTGGGCATGGGTTGCTGTTAAAGATGGCAAGCTTGAAATTATGAAAACACCTAATGGTGAAAATCCTTTAGTTCATGATGCTCAACCTATTCTGGGGATCGATGTATGGGAACATTCCTATTACATTGATTACCGCAATGCACGTCCGAAATATATCGAAGCTTTCATAGACCATTTAATTAATTGGGATTATGTTTTAAAGCTTTATGAAGATTGTGGACTTTAAGCGATTTGCATAGTTTTTTGTGAAAGGCTTCGTAAACTAATGCATGATGGAGCCTTTCTAAAAGAAGACAGATGTTTAAACTAGCAACAGTTTTTTCCTACTATTTTTAGAATATATGCATAGATATATGCAATTTCTTCTATCTTTGAAAAACGTCCCGCTGCACCTGCATGACCTGAGTCCATATTAATGCGCAATAAAATTGCATTATCGTCTGTTTTCAAGTCTCGTAATTTTGCTACCCATTTCGCAGGCTCCCAGTAAGTTACACGAGGATCTGTTAATCCTGCCGTCACAAGCATAGGAGGATATTTTTGATCTTTGACATTATCGTAGGGAGAATAGGAAGCGATAAAATTATAGTCTTCTTCTGATTCAAGAGGATTTCCCCATTCTGGCCATTCTAAAGGCGTTAGGGGCAATGAAACATCTAACATAGTGTTTAAAACATCAACAAAAGGCACATTTGCTACAATTCCAGCAAAATCCTGTGGAGCTATGTTAGCAATAACTCCCATTAACATTCCTCCTGCTGAACCACCTTGGGCAATAAGACGGTCATGAGAAGTGAATTTATTATTCACAAGATAGCGCCCACAAGCAATAAAATCTGTAAATGTATTGTATTTAAAAAGGTGTTTTCCCTTCTCATACCATTCAACACCTTTTTCTTTTCCTCCACGAATATGGGCTATGGCATAAATAAAACCTCTGTTAACCAAAGAAAGTACATTGCTATTGAAACTGGCTGGAATAGAAATTCCATAGGCTCCATAACCGTAGAGCAAACAAGGTGCACTACCGTTAAGAGCGGTAGCTTTGTGATAAAAAAGCGAAATAGGAATTTTTTCACCATCATCTGCTACCGCTGTAATACGTCGTGTTACATATTCATCTTTATTATGCCCAGAAGGAATGATTTGCGTTTTTAAAAGCATCCGTTTGCGATTTTTCACTTCATAATCAAACACTTGATCAGGTGTTGTCATAGAGGAATAGGAAAAGCGAATGGTTTGACTATCGTATTCTGCAGCACCTTGTAAACCTAAAGAATAAGCCTCCTCAGTAAAAGTAATGGAATGAATTTCTTTAGTGGTACGCTCCATTATTTTTATACGAGGCAGCCCTTCAAAATGCTCAAGCCAGATAAGAAAATCTTGATAAGCATCATGGGATAGTATCAGATGTCCACGCTGATGTGACACAAATTCAGACCAATTTTCCGATTGTGGAGATGCATACGGCGTTACCATAATTTTAAAATCTTTTGCGTTATCCAGATTGGTTAGAATATAAAAAACATCACCACCTTCTGTAAGTGAATATTCAATACCTTTTTGCCGCTTTCGTACACATTGGGGAACAGTGAGAGGCGCTTCAGCTGGAATCAACCAAACCTCTGATGTTTCATGATCATGAATATTAATATAAATAACATCATTAAGTTTAGAACCGCTTACGTGTAAGAAAAATCCTGGATTATCTTCACGAAAAATAAGCTTATCTTGTGATTGATTGGTGTTTAATCGGTGATAATAGAGCTCTGAAGGACGATGATTTTCATCCATCTTCGTATAGAAAAAACCTTCAGATTTAGCATCCCATACAATTTGTCCTGATGTGTCAGTAATGGTATCCATACAGTCAGACAATGTTTCCAAATTACGAATTTTAGCTTTATAAAATTCTGATCCTTTGTCATCATAGGTCCAAACAACATGTGTATGATCAGGAGATTCTTGAACTGAACCAAAATTAAAATATTCTTTTCCTTCAGCCAAAGCATCACCATTAAGGTAAACGTTTTTTTCTCCCCCATTCCTTGATGTACGGAAATAATGTGGTTGTTGGCCTCCGGTAACATAAGAAAATCCATAAGCAAAAGGCCCATGTTTTATAGGAACAGAACTGTCATTCTCTTGGATTCGCCCTTTCATTTCAGTAAAAAGCAAATCTTGTAGTGACTTTGTATCAGCCATTTGAGCAGCCTGATAAGCATTTTCATTGTCGAGATGATATCGAATATTTAAGTCAAGACAATGAGGTTTTTTAAAAACATCTTGCCAATTAAACGCACGTAGCCAATGATAGGGATCATTATGACAAATACCATGATATATTTTTTTATGTATGATTTTAGATGCTTTTGGAGGAATCACAGAAAAGTGTGTCATGCACGATCCTAATGTTAAATAAAAACTCATGACTTCGTATATGTTAGAATCGTATTGTTTATGCAAGTGCATAAATCTATAAATTTCGCTTACTTGCAAAAATATAGCTGTGATAGTTTCTATTCTACAATGACGCCATGTACTTTTGTTTATCTATATTACAGGCATTGTCTTTTGTGTATAACGCGCCCCTTTTATAAAAATTACGAGCTAAGAAATAAGGCTATTTTGTAGCGAAATTTAATTTTCCTTCAAATAGTAGAGTTAACTTTCGGATATAAACAATAGAATCTAATTTAATAATATATGTAGTTATTTTGATATTATTTTTTATAAATAATATTATACTGTACCATATTGATAGCTAATCGTATAATATATATTTAATAGGCTAATATTATAAATACATTTTAATTTATTAAAAGTATTTTAAAATTTAAAAAACAAAAATAATTTAATTTTATATTTAATAATATTATTTTATAAATAAATTATAAATAATAAACATGTAAAATAAAATATTAACTTATTTGATATATTTTAATTTATATGATCTCTATAAAATAAATGGATTAATATTATATCATTTTTTACATTTATAATATATTTTATTTATGAGATTTTATATAAAAAACTATATTCTAACAGGTCAATAAGTTGGTTCTTCTTGTTGTATATTATGACTAAAAAGAGGTGTTTATTTGATTTTTTTGTGTTTTAGCAATTTTATAGAATAATTGAATTGACAAAAAAGATTTTTGTACAATATGAAGCCTATGTGCATGGGATCTCATGTCATGAGGATATGTGCTGTATCTCGATTTTAAATTACTGGATTTTAAATTAAAGGAAAGAAGAATGGAACATCATCCAGTCTTAGAGACTGAAAGCAATTTAGTTATTATATTGGTTGCGGATATTGTTGCTGCCTACGTGAGTAACAATTCTATCCGACCGACCGAAATACCAAGTTTAATTGCTGATGTTCATGCCGCTTTTCGTAAAGCGGGGAATGTAGAATTAACAGAAGTGGAAGTTGAAAAGCAAAGGCCAGCAGTGAACCCAAAGCGTTCAATCTTTCCAGATTATCTCATCTGCCTTGAAGATGGAAAAAAGTTTAAATCTTTAAAGCGTCATCTCATGACACATTATGGAATGTTGCCAGAAGAATATCGTGAAAAATGGCAACTGGACAGCTCTTATCCTATGGTTGCACCTAATTATGCAAAAGCACGCTCAGCTTTGGCAAAAGAGATGGGACTTGGGCGCAAAAGCAAACGGAAGAAAGCAAAATAATAGCATCTTTTAAAAAAACTGGTCGCCTTCAGTATATATAAAACGTTTTTTAAGGAGATTTGGGAGAGTTTTTTATAAGATGTTGATTTTATACATAACTTTCTTTACGAATTCGTTCAATCATCGATTTAAGACCATTTGACCGTTGTGGTGTAAGATTTTCCTTTAAACCAAGTGTTTCAAAAAGACCTTCCGCATCAGCATTGCGAATTTCAGAGGCTTTTTTTCCTGAATAAAAGGCAAGAAGAATGTAAATAAGTCCACGCACAATATGGGCATCAGAATCACCTTGAAATGTTAGTATTGGATTATCCGAAGTATTATCACGTGATGATAAAAGCCATACTTGGCTAACACATCCCCGCACTTTGTGATCATCATTGCGAGCGCTTTCTGGAAAAGGTGGTAATTCATGTCCAAGTTCAATGACATAACGATAACGATCTTCCCAATTATCCAAAAGAGAAAAGTTTTCTATAATATTCTCAATCGTTTCTGCCATAATCTCAGTCCTGTTTTTCTTTTATGATTATCTTACATGTATTTACTTGTCAGATAAATAATGACTCTTGTCATTAGCATAATACCTATAATGAACGTTCAAAAAATATTTCAAGGTAATGTCGTATACTTCTGTTTTTGTGTAGACTCTTGTGCCTCCCTTTTAGACGTAATTTTGGGAGAAGTCGCCATATTCTTATCATCCAGTATGCGTCCAAAATATTCGTAAGCTGCTCTTGCACCATAATATGCACGCTCGCCAAGTGAGCTTAAAAAGGACTTTCCTACTTTGCAGGCTTCTATATTACGATCACAAAATGTTCCTAAATCACTTAAAGCTTCCTTAAAAGCAATAATCACATCACTCGTTATTGTCTCATGATCTTTTTGAGAAAAGGAATGATTATTCCTCGGTTTTTCTATAAAAAATGAAATGATGACAAAAACAAAAAACAAAAAAAAGAATAATTTGATCAAAAAACGCATCATGAGCAACTAATGCACCGCAGTTGTAAATGAAACACAAGCAACAGTTTATACTCTTCTTCTTTATAAAAAATTTATAAGATAAGTCCTTTATAAAATTGAGCATTTGTTTATCAGATGTGCAGCATTCATTATGTTGTCATAAGACATGATGCAGCTGTATAAAAACGAAAGCGCATGAGCTTTTCATGAAAAAATGAGCGTCAAATTTGCACAATGAAAAAATAAAAGCGTTGAAGTCTGTGAGATTACGCTCTCATGACATATCATAAACATACATGTAGTGTGAAAGACAAAGACAACATGATACCTCAAATCATGACAATAAGTGAGGTTTCGATACCTAATAATACCCTTTATAAAAAAGTACGATGTAAAATGATAAGAATTAAGCCGCCAACCACTTTTCTTGCAGATATTTTAAAAATCACTTCTGTTGAGTTTTATGAAATTTATCGAATATTAGTAAAATAGATTTATGCTAGAATATATGTGATATGGGAAAAAATTATGCTCATCAAGATTGTATTGAAATACAGGTTTCTGTACATAAACGATCTTTGAAAAAGATATAATAATTTTCTCAGTTCTGCAACATGATAAATACAATGTTGTTTCAATTTGATTGCAAAGACTAGAAAATATATACGTAAAAAATAAAAAATGAGGAAATGACGTAGCACTTTCAGTTGAGATGATGATACGTGATGATATAGTTTCAGGCGTAAAAACGGTATTGTATAGGTAGAGTTTTTCTATACAGACTAGAAATTCTGTAGAATATAAAACGAAGAAAACCGGGTAAAGACTATTGTTAATTTATCAGCTTATAGATTACATGACAAATTTGTTGGTTTTAATCATTTGAAAGACAAGAACAACAAAATCAAACTCTCTCCCTCTCACTGAAAGTGGAAATAATTTATATCCGTTTCTGTATAAAAACATTTACTCTTGAAAATAAAAATAATGGCAAAAAAACGAAAGACGCGCAGAACAAAAACCGTAAAAAAGCGTAAACACTATAGTAGTATTGTTATAATATTTTTTCTTATAAGCTGTCGGTTTCTTTTTTGGATAGCAAAAACACTTTATTTCTATACACAAAAAAATGCTCTGTTTTTCATTGGCTCGCTTCTTTTCATCATGAGTTTTGGATTTGTTTCATTTAATGCTTTATTTTCGCAAATGATAATGCAGCAAGATGTTTTTATGAACATGAAATTTACATTTGCTCAAAATAGAGAAAAAAACTCTCCTTTATCTGCAAAAGAAGCAAAACTTAGCACAATTTCTCGTGATCCTTCTGTAGATTTTCCAAGCCATCTACACAAAAACTTATCTTCACATGCTTTGTCAGAAAACACATTAAAAATGCAAAAGAAACTGGCAAAATTGGGGTTTTATGATGGTCCTTTAGATGGAATAGAGGGACCTAAAATGCGTCGTGCTATAGCACTTTGGAAACAACAAACCATTCACGGGATGCAACATAATATTTTTCCCAATCCAGAAACGGATGAAATTACAGTATTAATTAAACGTAGTGAAATAGAAATGGCAAATGAAACAACAAAAACAAAAGCTGTGCCACGCTCAAAAGAAACTGTTTTAGAGCCTCCTGCAGACATTATACAAGTGCAAAAAGCTTTACGTATTTTTGGTCATCAAGAGGTTATTGTTACGGGTATAGAAGACCAAAAGACAATAGATGCCTTAAAACAGTTTCAAAAAATGTTTGATCTTCCCATAACGGGTAAAATTGATCACACCGTTTTGATGAAAATGAGAGAAGTTGGTTTGTTAAATTAAAGGCAAGTTCTATTTTATAAAGTAAACACTGAAAACATGATGAGAATGTATTCCTCCACTTCATGCTTTTTCTTATAAATACATCAAAGACATAGCTCTCTTTCTCCCGCCTATACAGCTTAGAATGTATTCTAGAATTTTTTTCTTTTAGTGAAGAAAAATACGTATTCATTCTGCTGTAATTAAGACATTGATTTACAAAGAAAGTTCGTCGTTCTTACCAGTTAAAAAACTCTGAGTACAGAGAAATTCTCTTGTTTCAACTCCTTTTATCATGAATTTAAAAAAGCGTTTTCTTACAAGTTACAAAAAGAATAAGCGTGTGAGTAAAAAATTCAAAAAAGTAAATATGCCTCTTACTAAATAGACTAAATGAAAAAATAGTTGCCTCATAATGAAAATTGTCTTGAAATCTCTATGCTCTTTTTGCAATAGCAGCCTGTGCTGCTGCTAAACGGGCAATTGGCACCCGAAAAGGAGAACATGACACATAATCCAGATCATTTTCTTCACATAATGCAATAGAAGCAGGATCGCCCCCGTGTTCACCACAAATGCCCAGTTTAATTTTTCCACGCTGTGAACGACCACGCTGTGCCGCAATAGAAATAAGCTCGCCTACTCCATTACGGTCAATTGATACGAAAGGATCTTGTTCTAAAAGTCCTTTCTGAAAATAAGTTGCTAAAAAAGGAGCCGCATCATCACGTGAAATTCCAAAAGTGGTTTGTGTCAGATCATTTGTTCCAAATGAAAAAAATTCAGCTGTCTCGGCAATTTCATCTGCCCGAAGAGCTGCTCTAGGAAGCTCAATCATGGTTCCAACCATGTACTGAATATTCCTTCCCTTTTCCTTCATCACTTCATTAGCAACCTGATCAATACGCGCTTTGACAAAATCAAGTTCAGATTTCAGCGCAACAAGCGGTACCATAATTTCAAGCATAACAGGAGATCCAGATTTTTGAGCGGCTTCTGCCGCTGCTTCAAAGATGGCTCGCGCCTGCATTTGTGCAATTTCAGGATATGTAATAGCTAAACGGCAGCCTCGTAATCCAAGCATAGGGTTAAATTCATGCAACTGCTGCGCGCGTTCAGAAAGCACATCTACCGATACTCCCATAGCCGTTGCAACCTCAAGAATTTCTGCATCCGTTTTTGGCAAAAATTCATGGAGTGGCGGATCAAGCAAGCGGATAGTAACAGGCAAACCACACATAATTTCAAATAATTCGCTAAAGTCTGAACGCTGCATGGGCAAAAGTTTATCCAATGCTTTACGACGGCCGCTTTCATCATTACTTAAAATCATTTCACGCATGGCAACAATACGTTCACCAGAAAAAAACATATGTTCCGTACGGCAAAGCCCAATACCTTCGGCCCCAAAGGAACGCCCCATCCTTGCATCAGAGGGCGTTTCAGCATTAGCGCGAACTCTTATACGTCGCATCCCATCAGCCCACTCCATCAATTTTGCAAAATCGCCACAAAGCTCAGGTTGCAACATCGCAACCTTCCCTTTCAAAACTTCTCCACTTCCACCATCAATCGTTATGACATCGCCCTTTTTAAAATTCTGCCCTGAAGCAAACATTGTGTTTGTGTTATAATCAATCCGTACATTGCCAGCACCAGAAATACACGGCTTTCCCATACCACGTGCTACAACAGCAGCATGACTTGTCATCCCACCGCGCGTCGTTAAAATCCCTTGCGCAGCATGCATTCCATGAATATCCTCTGGGCTTGTTTCTACACGCACCAAAATAACTTTGCGCCCCTCTGCTGACGCAGTTTCTGCTTCTTCCGAAGTGAAAACAATTTCTCCAGTCGCCGCTCCAGGAGAAGCAGGTAAACCACGTGCAACAACAAAACGTGCTGCTTTGGGATCTAGTGTCGGATGTAAAAGCTGGTCAAGCGATTTGGCATCTATTCGCATTACCGCCTCTTCACGGCTTATCAAACCCTCCTCAACCATTTCTATTGCCATTTTTAAAGCAGCACGTACCGTCCGCTTTCCCGAACGAGTCTGCAACATCCACAATTTTCCTTTTTCAATCGTGAATTCGAGATCTTGCATATCTCGATAATGCTGTTCAAGCTTCTGCGCAATTTGACATAGCTTCAAAAAAGCTTCCAGCATAATTTTTTCCAAAGATGGCTTATTTGAACCCGCAACAATACGCGCATTTTCTGTGATATTTTGGGGAGTGCGAATCCCCGCTACAACATCCTCACCTTGGGCATCCACTAAAAACTCACCGTAAAGTTCTTTTTTTCCTGTTGAGGGATTGCGTGTAAAAGCAACACCTGTCGCCGAATCCTCCCCCATATTGCCAAATACCATTGCCTGTACATTTACTGCCGTTCCCCAACTTTCAGGAATATTATGTAAACGACGATAAGTAATTGCACGTGCTGTCATCCAACTTGAAAAAACCGCTCCAATCGCCCCCCACAACTGTTGTTCAGGATCTTGCGGAAAAGGTTTATCTAACTGTTCTTGAACATATGCCTTATAAGAAACAATAACATCTTTCCAATCGTCTGCTGTCATTTCTGTATCGACAGCATACCCCTTGCGCACTTTTGCCTCATCAAGAATCTCTTCAAAAGACGTATGATCCAAACCTAAAACAACGTTAGAATACATTTGGATAAAACGGCGATAACTGTCGTAAGCAAAGCGTTCATTATTGGCTTGTAAAGCAATTGCTTTTACAGCTTCATCATTCATACCAAGATTAAGTACTGTATCCATCATTCCTGGCATAGAAACTCTTGCACCTGAACGAACAGAGAGTAAAAGTGGCCTTTTTTCATGTCCAAACTCGCGCCCTGTTCGTTCACCAATGCGTTTAAGCGCTTGTTTAACAGCTTCCTGTAATTCTTCGGGATATGTTTTACCATTTGCGTAATAAAAATTACAAACTTCTGTTGTAAGAGTAAATCCTGGAGGGACAGGCAAACCAAGATTACTCATTTCTGCCAAATTAGCCCCCTTACCACCAAGAAGATTGCGCTTACTTGCACTCCCCTCTGCATGGCCATCCCCAAAACTGTAAACCCATTTTGTCATAGTACAAATCCTCCCATATTAGCATCGAAACATCATTTGATCCGAGCTAATATTATCAAAACAATATTCGATCAAAATTGGCTAAAAAATATTGCTTTATAAATGCATAAAATCAATCTTCCCAAAAGAAAAACGACCACAATCAATACCCATCTCTTGGAAAGAAGATTTAGTTTTTAAGAAAACTATCAATCACCGAAAAGAAGGATTCCACTGACATTACACCTTCATACTTGTTACCATTAATAAAGAAGGTAGGTGTTGCTGTGACACCAAGCTCTTTACCACGTTCAAAAGATGCATTCACTTCATCTAAAATGGACTGATTTTTCAGGCAAGCAGTAAAACTTTCATCCGTAAAACCAGCCATTAAGCCAATTTTTTTCAATGGTGTGAGAGCGTCTTTCTCCCAAACCCACTCCTGCTGTTTTTGAAATAAAACCTCTATCATAGGGAAATAACGATCTTCTGGTGCACAGCGTGCTAACATAAAGCCTGCCGTCGCTCGCGGATCAAAAGCATAATCTCGGAAAATAAGTCTTACTTTTCCCGTTTTGATATATTTTTTACGAATTTGTGGAAGTACATCATTATAAAAATGTGCACAATGAATACATGTCAATGAAGCATATTCAACAATTGTTACTGGTGCATTCTCTTTCCCCTCAAATCTATCCTTAACCTTGCCTGATTGAAGGAGTTCACCCATATCAACAGTTGAAACTGGTTTGGTACCACTAGCGATAGCAACAGTCGTATTGATTGGTCCAGAAACCATGAAGAGAAAAACTATCGCAAAAGGTAAAAAAGAACGGTAGTTCATCATAAATAATACTTTTCTTTTGTTATTAACAGACAAGAATCCAACAGTTTCTTTATACACTAAAAGAACGTATAAAACAGCTTTCTCTATTTATTATTTTTTTCTGCAAAAATGCAACAACCAAGTTCATAAAGCGATTGACGTAAACTTTCATCTTCAATCTCCTTAAGCATTTTTTTTATACGTTTTTTCTCTGTTTCATTCGGATCTGCCTTTATTGGCAAATTATTTTTCAAAGCAGATATAGATCTTTGTTCAATCTTGATGCGATCAATAGCAATATAACCAAAAAAAACATTAATTCTATGGAGCAATTCATCTGTCTCATGCATCAATTTTAAAGCAGAAAATCCCTCACAGGCCACCACAAGTGTTGCTGGTTGGAAAATTTCATCTTGATTAGCCCGCCGTTTCCAAATAATTTTAAGTGGCATTGTATGTTCATCAATATCATGACCTACAATCTGTGACCAATGCTCTATCAATGCTACATTAAGCCCTGTCCTTTTATATAAAACAGGATCAAGCATTTTGGATACCGTCTCAGAAAGAGAATAAAAATGGCGCTTTTTAAATTTTCTGCTCATTTTTCTAGATCATCATTCAGTCATATCCTGAATTATAGCGGTTTCTGTCATTGCAAAAACTATTCCCCCATATATCTCATCAAATATCAACAAAATCCAATTCTCATTTAACAAAAGTTTTTATAATTAAAGAAGAAAAAGTAAAATATGAATTGTAAAATAAATGCTTTTTCTTTTGCATTTTCTATCTTCCTATGGTTCAAAACAATCATGCATGAAATTTCTTCGCGCCTCCTTTCTTGGTACGATCAAAAGCACCGGCATTTGCCATGGCGTATTACTCCCGAAGAACAAACGCAAGGCATCCGCCCTGATCCCTATCGCGTTTGGCTTTCTGAAATCATGCTTCAACAAACAACTGTCGAAACCGTGAAACCTTATTTTCAAAAATTTCTGAAACTTTGGCCTGATCTCTTTTCTTTAGCAAAAGCCTCCCAAGAAGATATCATGAAAGCATGGGCTGGACTTGGTTATTATTCACGTGCACGCAATCTTAGAAACTGTGCACAGCAGCTTGTTGAAAACTACGGAGGACAATTTCCACAATCCGTAAAAACATTGCGAGCTCTTTCAGGTATTGGAGATTATACTGCTGCAGCTATTGCCGCCATTGCTTTTAACCATCCTGTAGCGGTCGTTGACAGTAATGTTGAGCGCGTGGTAACCCGCTTATTTGCTATCGCTTCAATATTGCCAAAAGCCAAAGCCGAAATCAGAGAAAAAACACAAAAAATTACCCCTTTAAATCGCCCTGGTGACTTTGCTCAAGCGATGATGGATCTGGGAGCAACTATTTGTACGCCACGTAAACCATCTTGTTATCTCTGCCCTCTTCAAAGTTTGTGTAAAGCAGCAAAGATGAAAATAACAGAGTCTTTTCCTGTCAAAGCTCCTAAAAAAGAACGCCCTTCAAAAACTGGTGTTGCTTTTGTTGTCCTGAATGAAAACAAACAAATTTATTTAGAAAAACGACAGGGTAAAAAACTTCTTGGTGGAATGACCCAAATCCCTAACAACATTGGAACAAACAACGACAATGGACTCCAAAATGCTCCCTTTATCGCCAATTGGCAGTTCAAAGGACAAATTACACATGTTTTTACCCACTTTTCTCTAAAACTCAACGTTTACTATACTAACAGTACGCACAAAATGAATGATGAAAATGGCTGGTGGTGCGATATCCATCATCTTGCCGAAGAAGCTCTTCCTACGGTTATGAAAAAAGCCATTTCTGTGGCAATTCCTCATTCTTTTCGGTTAAAATAATTTTTTTAGTTAAATGCACAATGTTTTTTTCATAAAAAATTGATTTATAATGATAATTCATATTTTATAGCTTGAATAGAAACCTCGAATACAGTAGCTTTCATTTCAACCGCTTTTTATGATGAATCATCAAAAAAAACCTCGTTTGCACATCACAAGCAGAGGGAATATGTGAATAGAAAACGTCTAAATATTAAGTGCGCAACATTAAAACTGGCTAACAGAATAGTGATGCAGCCAGCTTAGTTCTTCATACAACACCAGTTTTTAATATCTGCGTACGTATGACCATTCTTAAATCATCTATGGGTTTCAAGCGCCCGTTTTCTTCATAATACCAAAAGGTCCAACCATTACAGCTTTGTGAAGCTTGCGCCTTTCGTCCCATTGCATGAATAGAACCAGCTTCACCACCATGCATGACTGTACCATCAGCCCTTACAATAGCAGATACTTGCTTCTTGCGGTCATAAAGAACCTCTCCAGGATGAAGCAAACCTGCTTCAAGCAAACTGTTGAATGCTACACGCGGCTCTGCTTTCTTTCTATCCAAAATTGCTAATTCCGGTTTAGCTAAAGGTTTAACCGCAGCAATCCTCTCACATGCTGCATCAATATAGTCTTGCTCACGTTCAATCCCCACAAAATCACGCCCCAAAAGTTTTGCAACAGCGCCTGTCGTCCCCGAACCAAAAAACGGGTCAAGAATGACGTCACCAGGCTTACTAGAAGCCATAATAATACGAGCTAATAAAGCCTGTGGCTTTTGTGTTGGATGTAATTTACGCCCTGCATCATCTTTTAAACGTTCAGCGCCAGTACACAAAGGGAAAAGCCAATCTGAACGCATTTGTAGATCTTCATTCGCAGCTTTTAAGGCATCATAATTAAATGTATATTTTTTATCCTTTTGATCTCGAACAGCCCAAATAAGCGTTTCATGAGCATTTTGAAAGCGACGCCCTCGAAAATTAGGCATAGGATTATTTTTACGCCAAATGATATCATTCAGCATCCAAAAACCTAAATCTTGTAAAGCCGTCCCCACCCGAAAAATATTATGGTAAGATCCTATAACCCAAATCGTCCCGTTGGGTTTCAACACACGACGACAAGCAAGCAACCATGCACGCGTAAAAGCATCATAAGCAGCAAAACTTTCAAACTGATCCCATGCATCATCAACCGCATCAACAAGCGAATGATCTGGACGATATAAAGCACCATCTAACTGCAAATTATAAGGAGGATCAGCAAAAATCACATCAACTGAATGTTTCGGAAGTTTTTCCAATACTGCAACACAATCCCCTTTGAAAATTTTATTGCGCCATGGTATCCGTGAAAGAGTATGAACAAAATCTTTTTGAAGCTGAATAACTGTCATGAAAAACCCAACGAAATGAACTGAATTTGTCCTATAATCAATCAAAATAGTTTATAGGCCCGCATTACAATTCCATATTTACAAAATAGAGTAAACGTATCGTTAAAATTCCACAAAATTGATACACGTTTTTGCTATTTCAAGAAAAGTAAAGAGAATCTATCCTGATAAATCCTTATTTTTCTTCTCTTCAAGGCACCATTCCCATATCTTTATTTCATCATAATGAATAAGAATCACTTTCAAAGCATGTTCTTATGCAATAAAATCGTCTCAATGGCATTTTCATGAAAGTTTTCAAGCTATAATATATATATATAAAGGAATATCTCATGCCTCAGATAGATCTCGTTATTTTTGATTGTGATGGAGTTTTAGTAGACTCTGAATATCTCGCAGCCAAAATTGGATCTCAATTACTTAAACAAACAGGATATGAAATATCACCTGAGGAATTGAGTGAACGTTATGCTGGGCTTATTTTTCGCGATATTCTTAAACAAGTTGAACAGGAAACAGAAAAACCAGTTTCTGCTTATCTCATAGATCAAATGACGAATCTTTTTCGAGAAAAAATAGCAACTGAATTACACGCTATTGATGGTATAAGAGAAGCAATAGAGATTATTCAAACGCGTTATCCGTACTGTATTTGCTCTAATGCAAAGAGTGTAGATATAAAAGAGATGCTTTCTACCGTTGGTCTTTACGATCTTTTTAATGATAAAGATAAAATATTTTCTGCCCCTGAAGTGGGAACAAAAAAAACTAAACCCGCCCCTGATGTTTTTCTTTTTGCCGCACAACAATTACATGTAGAACCTCAAAATACTATTGTAATAGAGGATTCTCTTCATGGCGTACATGCAGCATCAGCAGCAGGCATGCGCGTTATCGGTTTTACTGGAGGATCACATAGTTACCTTGGTCACTCTCATGCCCTTGCAGAAGCTGGTGCTGAAACGGTTATCACCAAACACGCCCATTTACTAGAAGTCCTAGAAGCAATGGCAGTATGGCGCGATTTATCATAAAAAAAACTCTTAGAAATTTATCAATTTCAACTCTCTTAAAGAGCACTTTTTCAGGTAGCTTGTCCTCGGAAGGCATATCTACACAAGCTAAAACACAGTAGTATTGGCTATATACAATTAAAGTATGTAGCATTGTTATAATCTATGAAATCTTGATCTCTTCTCAATTGGATTTACTTATTAAAAAAAACTATTGCACTTACTTGGTATCATAACAAAATATAAAATTCATACAATTAGGAATAAACTATATTATTTTCTTTAATATAATTACAGAAATCAAAGATGCCTTTAGAGTGTACAGAGCTATAATAAATATCATTCTGTATAAAATTCTACAAATAAATACAGTATTTTATTAAAGAAAATATTGTTAAACATTATATTACAATATCATATTTTTCAGCTCTGTTTTTTATACTATATTTAATAATAAACAAAGCATCCATTATTTTATCTCCTCAATATTTTGAAACAAAAATTATAAAATCTCTTTTATATCTGATAATCTAAGATTTTTTATTGTCCGCTATGTTATTTATGTTTCAATACTAAATTCTCCTCATAAGACGCATTATGTACTCGAGCTTATGACACAAAAATAACTTAAAATATAAACCACAAAAACGGTACAGAAAGCTTTTTTCTCCTGATGGCTCGCCTCTCTCTTACAAAATCATTAAAAAATAAGCATTTTACTAAATTATACCATTTTCTATACATAAATACCGTTAGTAAATTTTTGAACATAAGTTTATTAAATAAAATATAATCCACTTAATATATTATATATATTACAAAAATACATAGTGAAAATATTTTATTCTTGACTATGAATTCATAATGAAGTATTTTTATGCAGATTTTGCAATCTATAGGTACAATTTGTATTTATTAATTATCTATAGATGCACTTATCTCTTACATATTAAGAAAAAAATACAGAATATTTGAGGTAAAAAAATATGGTCAAATTATTTAAAAATTATATGTTAAATATGTTTATAGTAGCTTCTTTTTTTATTTCACAAATTGCAAGTGCTCATGCAAATTACTTGAAAAATAGTTCTCAAAACGACGATGTTACTGATTGCGTATTGGAACAAGTAACAACTGCAACATCTACAGCAGTTAAGACGACTATCAGCTATGTTCCAACTATAAGTTATGGAACGATAAATGAAGCGAACATCGAAGGAAAAGTTGAAAAAGTGCTTGATCCTATGACAGTAGGATTGGGGTTTATGTTTATTGGATATGGATTAAATATCGTAAGCTCAATAATAGGATGGATAAAGGAAATAGTATTAATGTTCAAATAAAACCATTTATTATAAGAACATAATAGATAACTTCATTATGTTTTTAATAATTCCTTAATAACATAATGAAGTAACTATTAATATACACAATACGTGTTATTCCCTCTATTCAGTTATATACAGATATATTTGTCTTCTATGATTAAAAGGTAGAAAGTATTTGAGGTAAATTTATGACAAAAATTTTTAAAAATTATATATTAAATATGTTTATAGCGATTGTTTTTATTCTTTCACAAGTCGTAAATGTTCATGCAAATCATTTGAGCAATAACACACAACAAGAAAATTCTTCTATCATAGAACAGGCAAAAAAGAAGGTAACCCATATGGCTGCTCTCTATGTTCTCAATTTAAATGATGGAGCAAAAAATGAGGCTGCTGTTAAAGGAAAAGTTGAAAAGGTCCTTGAACCTGTCTCGATAGGGGTGTTCGGTCTCGGAATAGCGATTGGATATGCATCAACTGCTGTGGGGCTATTCTTAGGATGGTTAATTAGAATCATAAGAGCTTCAATATAAGGGTGATACTCGACAATTTTCCATTCAAATACTGGAAATTCGTAGAATAAAATTTGCAATGCAAAATACAAATTACAGATGCACTCTGGATTTATTTTATTGTGTTTATTTTTATAAATAAAATACAGAGTGAACTATACGGACATGAGTAAAAGCAGCTTTAGATGTATCTGTCCTTCTGTGCATTGACGAGCTTATCTATGCATTTTCTTCTTGAAATAAAAAAATTGAGGTAAAATTATGGTAAAATTTAAAAATCATGTATTAAGTGTTTTAATAGCGATTGCTTTTTCTCTTTCACAAATTGTGAATGTTCATGCAAATCATTTTAAAAACTGCTCTCAAAAAGAGGAAATTTCTGTTTCCGTCTTAGAGAAAAACAAGAAGAAAATAATCAATACAGTTGCTCTCTATCTTCCAAGTTTAAATTATGGATCAGAAAATGAAACTATCACTGGAGAAAAAATTGTAAAAGTCTTTGAGCCTATTACATTAGGGTTCTTTACTTCATTAGGGGCTTTAGGTTTTGGATTCTTTACTGGATCTTTTCTGGGCATAATTACTGGAATAATCGGATGGGCAATAGGTAAACTTCAAATAACTAAAAAAACCAAATAATTCCAAAACATTTTTAATTTCCAACCTGCCTCAAAAAATTGAGGCAGGCTTTTTTTTGCTTTCTATGGATAAATTTTCTCATTACGCATAATACTGCGCAGCAAAAATAGAATACCTCTTAGCATAAAAACGGATAATTTAAACTGAACAAATCACTCTTTCGATGTACAACTTACGCGTGAAATACCATGAAATTATCTCATAAATTCCCCAACATGAACATAATTGCCATTTTGCAGAGGTTCATTGTCATATGCGTTTTGATTATACAAGGTTGAAGAAAAAAGTAAGCACGCGCTGAACTCTCTTCAAGAAATATTATCTTGTATAATGATCAAAGTATTTAGAAAGCAAAATAAATTATAAAAGGATGAATAAAAGATTTAAGCTTTTAGAAAATAAAATTTTCTTATTATTCAATATTTTATATTAAAATATCTAAAAATGCTAAGATTATTTATTCTTCTGCCATTGATTTTTCATTATTTACAAGCATAAGCAAATAAACTTTCATACATTTAATAATTTCATAATAATTTCAATCTTGTTAAAAACATGAAATATAGAATTTAATCAGTTTACTGAAAATAAATGAAAGAAAAAATTTATGAAATATATCAGCACAAGAGGTGAAGCCCCCACGTTAGGCTTTACTGAAACTATCATGACGGTTCTAGCGCATGATGGTGGCCTTTATCTTCCAGAAAAATTCCCTCAATTATCACCCAATACATTACGAGCACTCCGTGGACAATCCTATACGACAATCGCTAAAACAGTTCTTTGGCCCTTTGTGAATAACGAAATCGAATACACCTCTTTTGAAAATATGATTGCTGAATCTTATGCCACGTTCCATCATCCTGCAATCTGTCCGTTACAACAAACTGGAGAAAATGAATTTATCCTTGAACTTTTTCACGGTCCTACTTTGGCATTTAAAGATGTTGCAATGCAGTTTCTTGCTAGATTGATGGATTATGTTCTCACTCAAAAAAACAAACGAGCAACAATCATTGCCGCTACATCAGGTGATACTGGTGGTGCTGCTATACAAGCCTTCGCTGGAAGAAAACATTCAGATATTTTTATTTTATTCCCTCAAGGACGTGTATCACCTGTTCAACAACGACAAATGACTACCAATCAAAGCAGTAATGTTCATGCTATCGCCATTGACGGAAATTTTGATGATTGCCAAGCTCTCATTAAAGCAATGTTTAATGACCATAATTTTCGACAAAAAAGAGCGCTTTCAGGTGTTAACTCTATAAACTGGGCGCGTATCATGGCGCAAATTGTTTACTATTTTTCATCTGCACTCTCCCTCGGTGCCCCTGATAGATCTGTCTCATTTACTGTTCCTACTGGAAATTTTGGTGATATTTTTGCAGGGTATGTTGCAGCCCGTATGGGATTACCTATTGCACAGCTGATCATTGCAACGAATGATAATGACATTCTCGTACGCACATTAACCAACGGTATTTATGAAACACGGCCGATAACCCACACAACGTCACCGTCCATGGATATTCAAATCTCTTCTAATTTTGAACGTTTGCTCTTCGAAAGTGGCGAACGTGACCCAGTATGGATTTGCAATGCGATGGAAAATTTGAGAAAATCAGGATATTTTCATCTTGATGAAAAACAGCTTAAGAATATTTGTTCTCTCTTTTCTGCTGGAAAAAGTAGTATAATTGAAACAGCACAAATGATTGACCATGTTTATAAAGAAAGTGGTTATCTTGCTGATCCACATACAGCTGTTGCCCTTAAAGTAGCGCGCGAAAACAAGCAGCCACATATTCCAATGATCGTCCTTGCCACTGCGCATCCTGCAAAATTTTCTGACACCATAAAAAGTGCTTGTGGACTTAATGTCCCCTGTCCATCTTGTCTAGACAATTTAATGGAACGCGAAGAACATTTTATAAGTCTTGCTAATAATGAAAAAATAGTAAAAGATTACATTTCTTTAAAATCACGTGCATCTTATTGAAGTTAGCTGCATTGAGTCAAATCAACAATATTCCAATGCCTTTAATAAGGTATTTGGCTTGTTAATGGAGTCATAAACACATGGGTGTAGACATCAGTCGTCTTAGTAATGGTTTGACTATCGCCACGCATACAATGCAACAAATTGAGAGTGTCGCTCTCGGAATATGGGTGAAGGTTGGCTCTCGCAATGAAAGCTGCTCACAACACGGCATAGCCCATCTTCTCGAACATATGGCTTTCAAAGGAACAGAAAACCGTACGGCCTTTCAAATTGCTGCTGATATCGAAGATGTTGGCGGTGAAATTAATGCTACGACCAGTACTGAAACAACTGCTTATTTTGCACGCGTACTCAAAAACGATATGCCACTTGCCATCGATATTTTAGCAGATATTTTGATGTATTCAAAATTTGATGAAAATGAATTAGAACGAGAAAAACAAGTGGTTGTTCAGGAAATTGGTGCCGTTCGTGATGTTCCTGATGATATTGTTTTTGATCACTTTACTGAAACAGCTTTTCGTCACCAATCGCTTGGACGCTCTATTTTAGGTACCTCAAAAACAATTCAATCATTTACATCTGCTGATCTCCACAATTTCATGAAGCAACAATATAGTGCAGACCATATGATCGTAGTCGCAGCAGGAGCTGTACAACATGAAAATTTTCTGCAAGAGGTTGAAAGCCGCCTTAGCACTTTTCGTCCCCATGCAACAGCACCCCTCACCAATCTTGCAAATTATGTTGGTGGTGATTTTCGCGAATATCGCGATTTAATGGATACACAAGTTATTCTTGGTTTTGAAGGACGTGCTTATCATGCACGTGACTTTTATGCTGCTCAAATTCTTTCCATTATTCTTGGCGGTGGTATGTCATCACGGCTCTTTCAAGAAGTGAGAGAAAAACGTGGATTATGCTATTCTGTTTATGCTTTTCATTGGGGGTTTTCAGATACTGGGCTTTTTGGAGTTCATGCGGCCACTGGAGAAAAAAGACTAAAAGAACTGCTTCCCGTGATTCTTGATGAGCTTTCTAAGGCAAGCAAAAATATTCACACTCATGAACTTCAACGTGCACAAGCGCAATATCGCGCTAATCTTACAATATCACAGGAAAATCCATCTAGTCAAGCACATCTCATTGCTCGTCAAATGCTTCTGTATGGTCGTCCAATTCCAATATCTGAAACAATGGAACGCTTAGATCTCATTACTCCTGCAAGATTAACTGATTTAGCCCATCGTCTTTTTAACAATTCTACTCCAACACTAGCCGCCGTCGGTTCTGTTGGATCGCTCATGAATTTTGATGATTTAACATCAATTCTTTCATACAAAATGAAATAAGATTAAAAAAGACTTCCCAAAATGTTTTCGTGCATGTTGGAGATATCATTTTTTATAAAGCAGTCACATCATAACTTGCACAGATTTTATAATAAAATTTACTAAAAAAGTTCTTCTCACTAAATAAGTTTGGGAAATATTTATCAAAGCGCTGTACACAACTACCCAACTCCTACTTCATGTGATAGAGTATTTGATAAGCAAGGGTATATCTATGAAATCTGAAAATGCATGGTGTAATCTTGCCCTACAAAAATATAGGATTCTATTAGCTTCAAGCTTCACTGAAGCAAATGAGGGGTTAACTTATTTTTGTATAAAATCGTATAACTTTTCAAAAAAATAATAATCGTTTGTTGTGTAGAACAAATGATAAAAGGTGGACGTTTTTTCTCGAAAATCTAAATAAAACTGAAACATCCTAAAATATTGAGAGTGGGACATTGTGAAGAGTTTGCGTAAAATCATTAACATCATTTTCATTATAATCGTTAGTTCTTTTATCCACCTTACGTCAGCACAGGCAATCGAGCCTGTTAAAATTTCTTCTCAAGATGCCGCTCTTGACCTTTCCAAGGCAATTGAAATTCACCATACCAATAACTCTATCTTTCAAACAAGCACAGCACCAGGACCAGATGGTATTGTATGGCGCATTGAGGTCCAAGCAAAAAGTGAAAATTTTTCTGGAAACTGGGCAGTATTTTCTCTTGCAAATCCAACAGATGAACAAATTGACCGTTTTATCGTGGCACCTCATTATCGGATGGCGCATTCAGGATTTCTTTGGCCAGACCTTGGATCAGCACGAATTCAATCCATTACTCCAAGTGAAGGTTTTTCTCTCGATCGCCAGCCTAGTGCAAACTCTGATATTTTTCGTATTACACTGAACCCTGGTGCTGTCATTACATTTGTTGCCGAGCTCAACTCTGCAAATCTATCACAAATCTATTTATGGCAACCTGAAGCCTATAAAGATGCAATCAATTCTTATACGCTTTATCATGGTATTCTTCTTGGTATATCAGGTCTTTTAGCACTCCTGTTAACTGTTCTCTTTGTCGTTCGGGGAACGGGACTCTTTCCTGCAACAGCAGCTATCGCTTGGGCAGTACTCTTTTATATTGGCATCGACTTTAACTTTTTAAATAAATTCTTTGCAATTACCCTAACAACGCAACCGATCTGGCGTGCTGCTACAGAGGTAGCACTTGCTGCTACACTCTTCATTTTCCTTTTTACCTATCTCTGTCTTAATCGTTGGCATTATCACTTCAGTTATGGTGCAATTATATGGACCATTGCTCTTTGTGGTCTAGGGACATTTGCTATTTATGATCCAACCAGAGCAGCTGGCATTGCCCGTATGTCTTTTGGCCTCACCGCTGTACTTGGTATAATTTTAATCAGCTATTTTTCTATCCGTAGCTATGACCGTGCCATTATGCTTATCCCAACATGGTTGCTCATTAGCTTCTGGTGTGTTGGAGCTTATACCTGCATAGCAGGATATTTAAACAATGATATTATCCAACCCGCATTAGCAGGGGGATTGGTACTCATTATCCTTCTTATCAGCTTTACTGTCATGCAACAAACTTTTTCCAATGATGCTTTCCATGAAGGAATATTTTCTGACCTTGAACAACAAGTGCTCGCAGCAAAGGGTGCTGGAAATATTATTTGGGACTGGAATGTCGAGCGTGACCGCATTGTTGTACACCCCAATATGACAACTCTTTTTGGTATTGAAAGCCATATACTTAACGGTCCTATGAGCAATTGGATTTCAGCCTTGCACCATGATGATCGTGAGCGCTTTCAGGCCATATTGGATATCATTCTTAAAAATAAAAAGGGACGTATCGATCAAATTTTTCGACTGTCTTCCGGTGGTGGCTATTATCATTGGTTTTCTCTTCGCGCACGGCCTGCTATGCAAAAAGATGGAAAAATTACGCGTGTCATTGGCACCATTGTCAATATTACCAATCACAAAAAATCCGAAGAACGCTTATTGTATGATGCCATTCACGACAGCTTAACAGGTCTTCCTAACCAACAAATTTTCTTCGATAGATTACAAAACTATACTTCTTTAGCTAAAGCAAATATCAAAATTAGACCAACTGTCTTTATGATTGACTTTGATAATTTTCGTCAAATTAATCGCAAATTAGGCATAGCTGTTGGTGATACTGTACTGCTCATCATAGCACGCCGTTTGAGCCGGCTTATTAACTTTCAAGATACCTTATCACGCCTTTCCGCGGATCGTTTTGCAATCATTTTACTCAGTGAAACGGAGCCACAGAAAATTGCGGCATTTGCGGATCATTTGCATAAAACGATCTCAGCACCTATTTCACTCACAGAAAAAAAAATAACGCTTTCAACATCAATTGGATTGGTCACATGGAATGAAAATAGAGCAACTGCTAAAGATATTTTAAATGACAGTGAACTCGCGATGATCCGTGCAAAACAAAAGGGTGGGAACCATATTGAACCTTTTAGCCCCAGTTTTCGCACGTTAGGCATTGAACATAACACTATGGGAAAAGATATTCACACTGCCATAAAACGTCATGAAATAAAAATCCTCTACCATCCCATCCTTAATTTATCAGATGGACACATTATTGGTTGTGAAACAATTATAGAATGGCATCATCCAAGATACGGAAATTTAAATGTCTCTGATTTTATTAAGATCGTAGAAAATGAAAAAATCGTCATGGATTTGGCGCAATTTATTATCGATCATGCTGTTATTGATCTTACAAATATACAAGAAAAATTTTCTCAACAATCTTTCTTTATTTCAATGAATTTGCCAAGTACAGAAATGATTCATCCGCGCTTTATCAATCAATTGCGCTCGGCTTTACTTCGCAACCCCCTCAACAAAGGAGGCTTGATGATAGAAATATCCGAGTTTGTCTTAAGACAAAATCCTGAACAATCAGCACACTTTCTTGAACAAATTAAAGCTCTTGGAATCAATCTTGCACTCGATAATTTTGGAACAGGGTATTCGTCACTTGCTTATCTCGTGCGTTATCCATTCGACATGGTTAAATTGGATCGCTCGCTTATTTCAATCGACTCTCTCAAGAAAAAGCTTGTCCTCAAGTCCATTATCCATATGGCAATTGACCTTAATTTGCAAATTATCGCAGAAGGCGTTGAAAATGAAAAAGAAGCTATCTTTCTACGACAAAAAGGATGCAAATATGTTCAAAGCACTCTTGTGACTAAACCAATTGCCATCGAAGAATTAATCATTCTCATTCAGAACCATTTCCCTTATACAACAAAATATAGTGAATAGGACATTGTGTACAATCAAATAGTTAGACTCTAGGCATGCCCCATTTCAGAAGCGAGATAGGTTGGATTGATTCCCATGCGGATTAAGCTTTCATCGTATTTGCGACTTAAATCGCTTTCAAAAAGAAAACTAGGCGATGTAGAGCTAATTAACCAACCATTCGTAGAAATTTCTGCCTCGAGTTGTCCGGCTTTCCATCCAGCATAACCTAATGCTATCAATGCATGCTGTGGGCCTTGTTCACAACTAATTGCTTTTAATATATCAATCGTTGCTGTGAAACAGACCTTATCTGCAATAGAAACAGTTTCTTTACACGCATAATCATCAGAATGCAACACAAAACCTCGTGAGGGATCAACAGGCCCACCATAACGCACTGGAAACTTTTTTATCGGTTCAGAAAGTTCTTTTTTTTGACCAGTTTTGATCACCCCAAGATGAAGCAAAAGCTCTGGAAAATCAATATGGTGCAATTGATTGAGAATAATCCCCATAGCACCTGCATCGGAATGCGCACAAACATAGACAACAGAACGAACAAAACGTTTGTCATTCATCCCTGGCATTGCTATGAGTAACTGTCCCCCCAAAAAGCCATTACACTGCTTCATCAATCTGTTATTCTCCATAATTTATATGCTAAAAGTCACTTTAGTGAGTACAATAGGAAGATAAAGCTCCAATGAAAAAAATTCCAATGTTTATAAGGTTACAAGATATCGCAATTTCCCTTTATAAAAAATTTTTAGTTACTTTTAGCTTAATATTCATAATTTTAGAATTACTTAACTTCTCTGTCAGAGCACACACAAAACAAAACGCATCTCTTTTGGCAACATCTTGGTATGAATCAGATGGTGGACATATCAGATTAGCTCTTACCGAACCGTCTCTTTCTGGAATAAGAGAGGGTATTATTGAAATTGTTCTCAAACCAAAATGGAAAACCTACTGGCGTAATCCTGGTAATTCCGGTATGGCACCATTTTTTACCTTCAACCAACAGGTTTCTTATGAAATCTTTTATCCCACACCAGAGCTCTATGAAACAGAAAATGACTGGTCATTAGGCTATAAAGATAAAGTCGTATTGCCCTTCAGTCTTTCTGGTTCAAGCAAAAATTTAAGTGGCACTTTAACACTTGGATTATGTCACACAATCTGTCTTCCCTTTACTGTTCCCTTTAATTTTTCTCCATCGGTTCAAAAAAACAAACGTCTTCCTTTATCTTTGTTAAAGAAAGCTCAAGATACTTTACCTCGTACAACGCATGATGCATTTCAAATAAATGCTGAAAAAAAGGAAAACACTCTCTTCATTAAAATACAAAATAAACATAAAATTACCCCTCGCGCTCTCTTTTTAGATGGAGGAGAACTGCAAATTGGACCAGCAAAAAAAGTAACTGAGAACGCAAACTATACACTCTTTAGCGCTCCAATCTATTTCATAACAGATGAAGGAAACCATACAGTCTTTTATACAGTTTCTTTTAAAAGTCATGCTTTAAGTGGAACATTTACACTCTCTCCACAATCACTCCCTCTTGCTACTCCGTGATAAAAGAGAAAGACTTGAATAAAAGGGCTTTTTCTAAAAACATCCGTTTTCACGATATTCAGTAATTGCTTTCCGCGCAAGAGCGTCTGCCCGCTCATTCTCTGGATGCCCTGCATGCCCTTTGACCCAATGCCATCTAATAGTATGGCGAGCACAGACATCGTCAAGAGCCTGCCATAATTCCATATTTTTCACAGGATTTTTTGACGCCGTACGCCAATTATTTTTCTTCCAACCTTCAAGCCACAGAGAAATACCATTGCGTACATAAACTGAATCCGTATAAAGATCGACTAAACAAGGTTCTTTAAGCGCTTTTAATGCATGAATTGCTGCCATTAATTCCATTTGATTGTTGGTCGTATGCTCTTTTCCACCATAAAGTTCACGTTCATGACCATTCCAGCGTAAAATTGCTCCCCATCCTCCTACTCCAGGATTACCAGAGCAAGCCCCATCTGTATAAATTTCAACGACTTTGGATTGTTTTAACATAGAACTCAAAAACCCACTTCACTCAATGAATCTACATTGCTGAAAAAACAAAGCTTATGCCAATATTCCCATGGATCTTTCTTAACGACAAAGCTCTCTGGCGGTGTATTGAACCAATCATAAAGACGTGTGAGTAAAAAACGTAAAGAAGCACCACGCGCCAATAAAATAATTGCCTTTATTTCTAAAGGCATCAATGGCCTTATTTTTTGATAATTTTCCAATAATTTGCGTGCTTTGGTAAGATTATAGGAGTAATCTTGCTCAAAACACCAAGCATTCAAACAGATAGCTAAATCATAAGCCCAAAAATCATTACAAGCAAAATAGAAATCTATAATACCAGAAAGACGATGATCCAAAAAAAACACATTATCATTAAATAAATCAGCGTGAATAACACCTGTTGGTAAATTTGACGGCCAATTTTCCTGTAAAAAAGACAATTCCGTACTAATTTTTTGTTCAAACTCTTTTAACAATGCATCTTTGCTCATTTGACAATGTTCCCACAATAATTTCCAGCCCATAACAGAAAGAGTATTTTTACGACTCAGTGTAAAATCCTGTCCTGCTAAATGCAATTGTGCTAAAGTCGATCCCACTTCACCACAATGACATATATTGGGTTGACGAATCCACATTCCTTCCAGAAAAGTAATAATAGCAGCAGGACGTCCTGCTAATTCACCAATCGTTGTCCCATCATTTTGTATGACGGGTTGTGGGCAAGGAATTCCACGCTCCCTTAAATGCTGCATAAGATCGCAAAAAAAGGGCAAATCATCTTTTGAAATACGTTTTTCATAAAGCGTTAAAACAAATCTCCCTTCTGTTGTATACAACATAAAATTAGAATTCTCGATCCCCTCCGCTATGCCTTGATAGGATAAAAGTGAACCTATCGAATAACGTGTTAAAAATGCCTTCAAATCATTTGGATGAATATCTGTATAAACTGCCATTATTTTGCTTTCGTTAGAGGCATAGCCTGATTTTCATTTTTCAGCATCTCAGCTCGACCATTGACAAAAGCCGTATCTTGAGGCGTTAAAGTGACATCACGTAATTCGCGACTCACCAAAAATATTTCCGTTTCCACCACTATTTCAGCCAATTCTATTGTAACATCATAACGTTCACGAAAAGCTGAAACAATTTCTTCAATAATAATTTCAGGAGCAGAAGCTCCTGCTGAAAGACTTACAACAGAAAGAGCTCCCAGACGATCAAAATCAATTTCATCAACCCTCTGAACTAAAACAGCCCGCTGAGCACCAAACCTTTCAGCAACTTCTACCAAACGTCGTGAATTAGAAGAATTTGGTGCTCCAACAATTAAAAATAAATCGCTCCCCAACGCCGCTGCCTTAACAGCAGCTTGTCGATTCGTAGTGGCATAACAAATCGATTCAGCAGCCGGAGCTTCTAATGCAGGAAAACGCTGTTGTAACACATCAAGAATCTCTGCAGTATCTTCAACAGAAAGTGTTGTTTGCGTCACAAATCCTAATTTATCTGGATTATGAGGTTGATAATATAAAGCATCCTCAATCGTTTCAATTAATGTCACATCCCCTTTTTCAAGCTGCCCCATTGTTCCTATTACCTCGGGATGACCAGAATGACCAATTAATATAACATGACGACCATGCCGTTTATGTCGTATCACTTGCTTATGAACTTTAGAAACTAACGGACATGTTGCATTTAGATAAAACAAATTATAGCGACGGGCTTCTTCTGGTACAGACTTTGGAACACCGTGGGCAGAAAATACGACAGGTTGGTTGTGGTGTTTTTCTGGAATCTCATCAAGTTCTTCAACAAAAACAGCGCCCCGTTTTTGCAATCCTTCAACGACATAGCGGTTGTGTACAATTTCATGACGAACATACACTGGAGCACCATATTTTTTTAATGCAAGAAGAACAATCTGAATAGCACGATCAACCCCTGCACAAAATCCACGTGGACCACAAAGACGTATTGTTAAAGGAGGACGTAGAGACATAAACCATCCTTAATATCTATAACTTTTCCTACAATTTTAAACGAACTCTTGTTATGCATGACACAAACGGTGTCAAGAAAAACACTGTAAGATACTACCCTTCCTCGTAAAAGCATCTAATATATAGCACTTTTTCATCGTATTTTCGTTAGGCAAAGCTTTTTTTAAAGTTCGCTCACTCATTTCTCTATGCTAGAAGATGATAGAATATCAAATTTTCCATTAAAAGAGTGCCAAAGAGAGCTGCCAAATAAAATAACGAAAAGAAAAACGTTTTTTTTGCCATTACAAAAGTTGTATTATGTGTGTCAGCTTTCCACAAACGATAAGCAAAATAAATAAAAATAACGCTTAAGATTGATGAAAAAATACCATAAAAAACTCCTGCAAAACCAGTAACATAAGGCCCAACAGCACATATGGACATAAGAACAGTATAAAATAAGATCTGTTTTTTTGTTGAATGTTCGCCTCGTACATTAGGCATCATAGGAATGCCCGCTGCATCATAGTCAAGAGATGAAAATAAAGAAAGAGACCAAAAATGTGGTGGCGTCCACATAAAAATGATTAAAAATAATAAAAAACTCTCAATACTCACTGTACCTGTTGTCACAGCCCATCCAATCATTGGTGGGAAGGCTCCAGATGCACCACCAATAACAATGTTCTGTGGCGTTATGCGCTTTAGCCAAATCGTATAGATAACGACATAAAAGAAAATTGTAAAGGCAAGAAAAAATGCTGCAAACCAATTAATGAAGCTCCCCATAAGAAACACAGAAAGCACAGAAAGAACCATACCAAAAATAAACGCCTTCTGAGAGCTTATCTTACCAGTGGGAATGGGACGATTTTTGGTACGTTCCATCACTGCATCAATATCAGCATCATACCACATATTAAGTGCTCCTGCACCACCACCCCCTAGAGCAATACAAAAAATTGCCAAAAAACCATAAAATGGATTAATAGGAGCTGGTGACACCACAAGTCCAACCAAAGCTGTGAATACAACAAGGGACATAACCCGTGGTTTTAAGAGCGTGATATAATCACCAATACCAGATTTTGGCGGGATTGATTTATCACTTGCAGCTGATAATCCCTCTGAAACCAACATTCCACTCAAAGACCTTTTCTATTTCTGTCATCTACAAACAAACACTGCTTATTAGCATATGCGAATAACAAATTAAGAGCACAATGTTTTTGAAAATGATATCTCTTCTAAAAACAGACGAAGATCTTTGCAACAAAAAGACATTTTTTCAATACACATTATTTCTTAAATAACAAGCATACTCTATACATCTACCAAACATCATAAAGCAACGCTAAAAACCTTCTCTTATATGATATATTTTATCTTGTGCATATGGATTAATATATTTGGGGAGACAATAGTTTTATGTTACAATTCTATCTTGAGAATTCATTTTTTATACAGAGCTACGGTTAGGGTTTTCTGTGGGACTTCATAAATTGCTAAAAAAAACTTTCTTTGTTGGTGTTCTTCTTTGTGCACTCACTAATGTTTCTGCTCATCATGCCCTTGTACAAACCTCTCATGTACAAAGTGTCCCCGCCCCACAAACCTATGGTGCATGGACAAAAGTTTGTTCTCTCCCACCAGGTACACCTAACATGCAATGTGAAGTTGTCCAAAACGTACACACACAAAATCGTCATGACATTACTCTGCGCGTTACATTTTATAAACTCCCTAAAGATCAAGGAGCTTTGATGCGTGTTTTTGTTCCAATCCGCGTGGAATTACGTCCTGGTGTTGGTCTCAAAATTGACGATAAAAATATGGGAAGACTAGAATATCGCCGATGCCTTGGTGACAATTGTGTTGCTGAAGCTGTCCTTAAAAAAGACATATTACAGCTCTTTTTTAAGGGGAAAATGGTAACCTACTTTATTTTTACAACTCCTGAACAAGCCGTTGGAGGAATCATTGACCTCAAAGGGCTTAGTGATGCTTATGCAAATCTCCCAACTTAACAACTTTATGCGTATTTAAGAATTCAAGTCTCATAACGCACTCTACCGCTTTAAAAAAAGATAACTGGAAGTTTTCCAATTCTCCATGAAAATAGGATAATCACTATGAAATCATTGATCGACCATTTTGATATTGATTCATCTAAAGTGCAATCACTTGTACAAGAAACACTTCATCATGCTGATGATGGTGAACTTTACCTTGAGTATACCGAAAGTGAAACGCTTTTATTTGATAATGGACAGCTTAAAAATGGCTCATTTCATCAAGATATGGGATTTGGTCTGCGCGTTGTTGCTGGAGAAGCTACTGGATATGCGCATTCTAGTGAATTAACCGCTGCTGCACTCAAACGTGCCAGTGAAGCGGCTAAAGCTGTTACCTATAATAATCATACAGGACCTTATAGTGTAGCACCTCAACAGACAAACAAAAGACTCTATCAACCCCTTAATCCTCTTGACACTCCATCATTTGAAGACAAAAGTGCGCTTTTGCAAAAAATTGATGCCTATTTACGTGCAAAGAATGATAAGTTGCACCAAGTGACTGTTTCTCTTTCCGGTTCTCTCCAGCATATTGAAATTTTACGTGCAGATGGTCATTTGATTCGTGATATTCGTCCTCTTGTACGACTCTCTATATCTGTAGTTGCTGCTGAAGGCAATCGGCGTGAAAATGGCTTCTACGGATGTGGTGGACGCCAAGCATTTAGCCAGTTTATTCATGAAGAAAACTGGAAAAAGGCTGCTGATGAAGCCTTACGTATGGCTCTCATAAACTTAGAAGCAGAAGCAGCACCAGCAGGAACATTTGATGTCGTCCTCGCTAATGGATGGCCCGGTGTTATGCTTCATGAAGCCGTAGGCCATGGTTTGGAAAGTGACTTTAACCGCAAAAAAACCTCTGCTTTTGCTGGACTTTTGGGTCAACAAGTTGCTGCAAAAGGTGTGACAGTTGTTGATGATGGTACAATTCCTCAGTGTCGTGGCTCACTCACTGTCGATGATGAAGGAACCCCATCAGGATATAACGTTCTTATTGAAGACGGAAAACTTATCGGTTTTATGCAAGACAGACTAAATGCCCGTCTTATGGGTGTTCATCCAACCGGTAATGGACGGCGTGAATCTTATGCACATGCGCCAATACCGCGGATGACCAATACTATGATGCTAGGAGGTGATAAAACACCTGAAGAAATTCTATCTTCATTAAAAAATGGTATCTACGCTGTTTCATTTGGTGGAGGACAAGTCGATATCACTTCTGGAAAATTCGTCTTTGAATGCACTGAAGCTTACAGAGTAGAAAATGGTAAAATTGTAGCACCTATTAAAGGTGCAACCCTTATCGGAAACGGACCAGATGCCATGAAACATATTACCATGATTGGCAATGATAGCAAACTTGATAATGGTATTGGCATGTGCGGAAAAGCTGGACAAAACGTTCCTGTTGGCGTTGGGCAACCTCATTTGCGAATCAATAATATGACAATTGGTGGAACAGCACTTTCATAAAATATACCCAATCAACTCATTTAACATTTTTAATAAGATTCAAAAAGACTCTTTAATTGAGACTAAAGCTTCCAACTTGCCTTTGCTTTGCGTTTGCTCAAAAGAGCAACAATTTCAACATGGGGTGACCATAAAAATTGATCAATTGGTATGATTTTTTCTATTGTATAATCACCTGCTACAAGAAGAGATAAATCACGCGCAAATGTAATAGGATTGCATGAAATCGCCACGACACGAGATATTGTTGTTTTTGCCAATTCACGGACTTGTTGTTCTGCACCAGCGCGTGGAGGATCAAAAACAACACACTCAAAACATTCAAGTTCCTTCACAGAAAGTGGACGGCGGAAAAGATCACGTTTTTCACAAGTTACTGTTTTTAAACCCGTTGCAAAACGTGCTGCGGAATCTAAATTTGCTAATGCTCGCTCGTCGTTTTCTACTGCATGGACGTTCATTTTTTTAGCCATGCGCAATGTAAATGTTCCTACCCCAGAAAATAAATCAAGAGCATTTTTTGCTTTTTTTAAATGAGTTAAAATAATATCGCCCATCATATTTTCTGCTTCAAAAGTTGCTTGGAGAAAGCCTCCAGCCGGAAATTCAACACAGACATCTCCGAAGTATATTAATGGTTTTTCTTGTTCAATCAAAACTTCACCTTCAACAGACAAACGCGTAATCCCACACGAAAGAGCTATATGTACCATTTTCTGACGAATTGACTCATTGTGTACAGCACAACCACTTAAAGCAACATCAAAACCATTTTCAACAAGTGTGATTGTGATATGAAATCGTTTAGCATAATTGCTTAAACAAGCACAAAGGATCCTGATATCATCTAGCTTAGATATAAGCTCTGGTCGGCTTACTGGACATTCCTCAAGAACTACAATCTCATGAGAGAAGTGACGATTAAAACCGACTCTCAAACCTTGTGGTGTCATGGATGCTGTTAGTGTCATCCGCCGCCGGCTATAGGGCTTACATTCGATTAAAGGAGAAACAACAACATCAAGCCTATACTCTTTAAGCGCATCAAAAACCAATTGTCGTTTCCATTCGCGATAAACCTCAGGATGCCAATGCTGGAGTGCACACCCCCCACATTCTCCAAAATGCCGACAAAGAGCATCAATGCGTTCTGGTGATTTTCCCTTTAATGCTTTGAGTGTAGCATATTTTCCATGAACGGTGATTTCAGCACACTCTCCTGGTAAAGTAAAAGGAACATAAACCAAACCATGTAATGTTTTGACGATACCATGACCATTCATTCCCATATGGTCTATTATGACATTGCCATTCAATCTTGTTTTTCTCCAAACAACAAATATTCTAAATTACCATCACCACCTGCAATAGGTGAAGGAAGCAAACCTTTTGCACTCCACCCTCCTTGCATGTTTAACCAATCAAAAAGTCTTTCAGCACTTTCTTTCGCCATTAATGGATTTTTTAGTACTCCGCCCTTGCCAAGAGCTTTTCGACCAACTTCAAATTGAGGCTTTACTAATAACATAGCTTGAGCTCCCTTCTTGGCTAAAGACAAAACAGGAGGTAATGCAAGTTTAAGAGAAATAAAGCTGACATCTGAAACAATGAGATCAATTTCTCGTCCGCCTAAATGTTCTTGTTTCAAATCTCTGACATTTAAACCTTCTAATAAGGTTATTGCACTATTGTTCAATAAACGTGCATCCAATTGATGGTGACCAACATCAACCGCAATAACATGAACCGCTCCACGTTCTAAGAGAACTTGTGTAAAACCACCTGTTGATGCACCAATATCAATGGCGATCACTTGATCTGTTATAATTGGAAAAGCATCAAGTGCACAAATCAATTTTAACGCTGCACGTGAAACATAACTCTGTGCTGGATCACAAACGACAATCTCTGCATCATCAGAAATGATTTGCCCAGCTTTTAAAATTACTGTACCATCAACTTTAACGGTTTGGCGCATAATAGCATCACGCGCTCGTGAGCGTGTTATAAAAAAGTTTTTTTCAACTAAAAGAACATCAAGCCTTTTCCTAACAGCCATCTCATACTCAAAATTTCTGCACTGTCCGAATCTTACGTCCTAAAGCAGTAAAAACCGTGTTAACAATACCAACAGCATCAAGTCCTACACGAGAAAGAACTTTCTCTGGTGAACCATGGTTTAAATATTCATCAGGAAGTTTTAATGTGCGGACTTTTAAACCATACTCTAAAAGCCCTTCTTGCGCTAAAAATTGTAATAAGTGCGCTCCAAATCCGCCTATTGCACCTTCTTCAATTGTCACTAATATTTCATGCTCACGTGCCAAACAACGCATCAAATCCTTATCCAAAGGCTTTGCAAACCGTGCATCTGCAACCGTTGTCGACAAACCTTCCGCAACCAACGCATCAGCAGCTCTTAACACTTCTGACATCCGTGTTCCAAAACATACTAAAGCTATCCTATTGCCTTCACGCAGAACACGCCCTTTTCCAATCTCTAACAACTCACCGCGCTGCGGTAAATCCATGCCAACACCTTCACCACGCGGATAACGAAAAGAAAGTGGACCTTGATCATAAGCTGCAGCAGTACGCACCATATGCATCAACTCGATTTCATCAGACGGCGCCATCACAACAAATTCAGGAAGAGTGGTCAAAAAAACAATATCAAAACTACCAGCATGCGTTGCGCCATCTGCCCCCACAAAGCCTGCTCGATCAATCGCAAAACGCACAGGTAATTTTTGAATCGATACATCATGGATAATCTGATCATAAGCGCGCTGTAAAAAAGTAGAATAAATCGCGACAAAAGGCTTATACCCCTCACAAGCAATGCCAGCAGCAAAAGTAACCGCATGCTGTTCAGCTATACCAACATCAAACATTCTTTCAGGAAATTTTTCAGCAAAAGCATCAAGTCCTGTTCCCGTCGGCATTGCTGCTGTTATACTCACAATCTTATCATCATGCGTAGCTTCTTCTATTAAAGCCTTAGAAAACACCTTAGTATAAGAAAGAACATTGCTTTGCGCTTTAACCTGTTTCCCTGTTACAATATCAAAACGATTAACACCGTGATATTTATCAGATGACGCTTCTGCCGGTGCATAGCCTTTTCCTTTATGCGTCACCACATGTACTAAAACTGGCCCATGAGGATATTCACGAACATTTTTCAAAACAGGCAATAAATGTTTTAAATTGTGTCCATCAATTGGTCCAACATAATAAAAACCAAGCTCTTCAAATAAAGTTCCCCCAACCAAAAAACCACGTGCAAATTCTTCTGAAAGACGTGCTTTATCTAAAAAGAACTTGGGCAATTTTTCGCCTAGTACTTTGATCCGTTCACGCAAACTACGGTAAGCAGGACGAGAGACCAATCGTGCAAGATGCGCGCTCATAGCACCTGTAGGTGGTGCAATAGACATATCATTATCATTAAGAACAACAATCAAACGCGCATTCAAAGCACCAGCATTATTCATCGCTTCATAAGCCATACCAGCAGACATAGCTCCATCACCAATCACAGTAATGATATTCCGCTTTTCCTCTGCTTTTAAAGCACTCACTACCGCCATACCAAGTCCAGCTGAAATAGAAGTAGAAGAATGACCAGCGCCAAATGGATCATACACACTTTCTGAACGCTTCGTAAAACCTGATAACCCTCCCTCTTGGCGCAATGTGCGAATTCTATCTCTACGCCCTGTTAAAATCTTATGCGGATAAGCTTGATGACCAACATCCCAAATAATCCTATCCTCAGGTGTATTAAAAACATAATGCAATGCAACTGTGAGCTCAATAACACCAAGTCCTGCACCAAGATGACCACCTGTTACGGAAACCGCATCAATTGTTTCCGTCCGCAACTCATCAGCTAATTTTACCAAATCAGACTCAGGCAATGCCCGCAAATCATGCGGTACACAAATACGATCAAGCAATGGCGTTAAGACCTGAGACAAAAAAAGCTCCTTAATATTATCGCATCAAGAGAGTGAAATAGTAAGAATATACCTCCTCCCCTCCTCTATATATAATTTAGCATATTGTTACTGGAAAATGTTCTCTACTGGTGATGATTTATGGTTTTTCCCCATTTCCTCACTTATTTCATAAAAAAGAAACTGATAAATTCCTTCCCTTTAAACTAAGTCACTGCTCACCTCTCTTGCAATAAATATCCCCAAATTACTTAACTATTATTCAGAATCAAGAGACTCTACTCCTTCTGGAGATCCTCCCTCTGAAAGCTGAATTTTCTCAACTTTAACTTCAGCGACTTTTAAAAGTTTTTCGCAGTGTTTTTTGAGAGATTCACCACGTTCATAAATATCTATTGATTGTTCTAAAGGAATATCCCCGCGTTCCAAATTCTCAACAATCACTTCAAGTTGCTTCAGTGCTTCTTCAAAACTTAAAGCCGTAATATCCCCCTTATTTATCTCTTGTTTCATGCGATCCTCACAAGATGTCTGTTCTAGATATACGAATTCCAAAACCTTCTAAACCTACATAATGGCGCTCTCTAGAAGCATACAGAATAACAGAACGAATCCCCAAATGTTTTAAAATTTGTGATCCTAAACCAATTTGGCGCCATTCTTCTTCGCGTTTAATTGCCTGCATGTGGCTTTCTGAACCTTCTTTTACCAGCTCCTGAATGCCTATAGCTGATTGTACACCAACAGATCCTTCACGCAAATAAACAAACACTCCACGCTTTTCTCGTTCCATCATACGTTGCATGATAGCCATAATATCTGAAGATTGACAAAAAACATCATTTATAACGCTTTCACGGTACAAACGCACAGGAATATCTATACCATCACGGATATCTCCAAAAACAATTGCAACATGCTGAACTGTTTCCCAAGGAAGTTGATAACTTTGAACAATAGCGGGACCTACTGATGTCTCAATATGCATTTCTCCAACATGCCTGATCAACATTTCCTTACGCTGGCGATAAGCAATTAAATCTGCAACCGTTATGATATGCAAACGATGATCTTGTGCAAATTTTGTAATCTCATCTCCATGTTTAACGCTTCCATCATCATTGACCAACTCACCGATAACACCAACTGGCGGCAAACCAACCAATTTACATAAATCAACAGCTGCCTCCGTGTGTCCTGAACGCATAAGAACTCCTCCTTCATGCGCAATCAAAGGAAAAATATGTCCTGGACGAACAAAATCATTCGGACCAGCATTTGAATTCGCAAGATTACGCACTGCTAATGTACGGTCATGTGCCGAAATCCCCGTTGTTATTCCATGTTTAAAATCAATAGTAACGGTAAACTGGGTACGATGCGCTGAATTATTATCTGGCACCATAGGAACAAGATTAAACCGTTGCGCTTCTTCTTTTGGCAGAGGAGCGCAAATAATACCTGTTGTATGACGAATGATAAATGCCATTTTTTCTTCTGTACAATGGGTAGCAGCAACCGTTAAATCACCTTCATTTTCACGGTCATCATCATCGGTAACCACAACAATTTCACCACGTTCAAAAGCTTGAAGTGCAGAAACAATTTTGTCCTCATCATATGCCATTATTTACCTCTCAAAGCTCCCAACCTGACCGCGATGTCTTAAATAATGGTCAGCAATAGCACAAGCAACCATCGCTTCACCAACAGGAACTGCACGAATGCCAACACAGGGGTCATGACGTCCCTTCGTTATAACTTTTACATCATGACCATCAACATCAATTGAACGACGAGGTGTTAGAATTGATGAAGTAGGCTTCACAGCAAAACGTGCAATTATCGGCTGCCCACTCGATATTCCACCCAAAATACCGCCTGCATGATTGGATAAAAAGAGTGGCTTTCCGTCACTGCCCATCTGCATTTCATCTGCATTTTCTTCTCCTGTCAGGCGCGCTGCTGCAAAACCATCACCTATTTCAACACCTTTTACTGCATTAATCGACATAAGTAATGAAGCAATATCTTGATCAAGTTTTGCATAAATAGGTGCTCCTAAACCTGCTGGAATATTTTCTGCAATAATCTCAACAACAGCTCCAACAGATGATCCCTCTTTACGCACTTTATCTATATAATCACTAAAAACCTGTACCATCTCTGCATCAGGTGTAAAAAAAGGATTATTATTAATCTCTGACCAATTCCAACGTTCACGATTAATCGTATGAGGACCAATGGCTATAACAGCTCCCCGTACAATCAAATCAGGAACAATTTTACGTGCGATCGCACCTGCCGCAACACGTGCTGCCGTTTCACGCGCTGAAGCACGCCCACCACCTCGAAAATCACGGATGCCATATTTAACATCATAAGTATAATCTGCATGACCAGGACGATATTGATGGGCAATCGAGCCATAGTCTTTCGAGCGCTGATCCGTATTTTGAATCAACAAGGAAATTGGAGTCCCTGTTGTCATCAATGTTGTTCCATCATCCTGAACAACAACGCCTGAAAGAACTTCTACTTGGTCTGGTTCCCGCCGCTGCGTTGTATATTTGCTTTGTCCTGGTCGGCGCTTATCAAGATAAGTTTGGATCTCTGCAAGCGTAAAAATAATTCCCGGAGGACAACCATCGATAACACACCCAAGAGCAGTGCCATGACTTTCACCCCATGTCGTTACACGAAACAAATGACCAAATGTATTATGCGACATAAAAAATGACCCGTTTCTCCGCCAAAATATACGCAACCACAGCCTCTGTTACGTTGTACAAAACAACCTCTCTTCAAAAATACCCTTGGCCGTTTTAAATTCGGTCAAATCACCGCTGTTGAGTCAAACTTTATAAACAAAACTTTATTCTTTAACGACGGAAATGTCTGGCGCATCAACAGCTTTCATACCTATGACATTATAACCTGAATCTACATGATGCACTTCACCCGTAACAGAACGAGACAAATCTGAAAGAAAATAAAGAGCAGAATCACCTACTTCTTCAATTGTCACCGTACGACGTAATGGAGCGTTATATTCATTCCATTTTAAAATATAACGGAAATCACCAATACCAGAAGCAGCTAATGTTTTAATTGGACCAGCAGATATAGCATTAACACGAATATGCTGTGGACCTAAATCTACTGCTAGATATTTCACGCTGGCTTCAAGAGCCGCTTTTGCAATTCCCATCACATTATAATTGGGAACAACCTTTTCTGCACCATAATAGCTCAGTGTTAAAATCGAACCGCCATCCGACATTAATTTTTCTGCACGTTTGGCTAAAGCCGTTAAGGAATAAACGGAAATATTCATAGTCATCATAAAATTTGATTCGCTAATATCAATATAACGACCGCTTAATTCATCTTTATCAGAAAAACCGATAGCATGAACTAGAAAATCGAGTTTGCCCCATTTCTTCTCTATTACTTTAAAGACTGCATCAATCGATTCACTGTCAGAAACATCGCAATGACCACAAACAAACCCCTTTACTTCTTCAGCTAAAGGCTCAACACGCTTTTTCATCGCCTCACCTTGATAGGTAAAGGCAAGTTCTGCCCCCGCGCTATATGCCGCTTTAGCTATTCCCCAAGCGATAGAGCGATTATTGGCCAACCCCAAAATTAAACCACGCTTGCCGTATAATAAACCATTACCTCTAGCCATTAGCATTGCCCCATTGTTGTTACTTAAAAATGAATATTATTTATCTGCCTATGGCATAGGTCAACTTTTTCTTCAAGCAATTGGTTTAAAATCAAAACAAAAACTACGCTTTATATCTCATTCAAAAATTAACCTTTTCGCATTTGCAAGAATTGTTCTAACGCAGCATCTCCACCTTCTGGCAACATGATACGAACATGCACATAAAGATCGTCTCTTGTGCCGTTTTTTAAACGAAGCCCTTTTCCTTTCAACCGTAAAACACGATCAGAACTTGACCAAGCGGGAAGAGTTAAAACTACACGCCCTTCCAAAGTCTCTACTTCTTCTTTTGCTCCCAAAACAGCATGTTGAAGGGGAACAGGTAAATCAAGATGAAGCGCTCTTCCTTCAACCCGAAAACGAGGATGTTTTTGAATCTGAATGGTTATCAACGCATCCCCTGCTTGCCCGAAAAGCGCCTCTTCTCCTTGACCTTTTAAACGAATAGTTTGTCCATCTTCAACATAATCTGGTAATTTAATTTTTAACTTTTTTCCATTAGGAAAAACAGCTTCCACCTTTTCTGCTCCAACCATCTGCTCTAATGTTATGGCAAGATTGGCACGAACATGAGCACCTTGTTGAGAATGCGTATATTGTCTAGAATTTGAAAAGCTCCCTCCTCTACCAAACAAATCACGAAAAATATCGCTTGCATCAAAACCTGCACCACCCGAAGAACCAAAATCAAACCCTTTCTCCCCTCTTGAAAAAGGATTATTACTATTGCCAAAGTTTTCACCAGCACCATAAGCTTGATAAAGCGGTTTTCCTTCCATATCAATCTCACCGCGGTCAAATTGGGCTTTTTTGTCTTTATCACCTATAATTTCATAAGCTTGATTAATTTCAGAAAACTTTTCTTTAGCCTTCACATCATCCTTATTGTGGTCTGGATGATATTTCTTTGCTAATTTTCTGAATGCCGATTTAATCTCTTGCGGTTTTGCGGTACGTGCCACACCCAGAATTGCGTACGGATCACGCATATTGCCCTCTTTTCAATTTTTTCGTTTTGAAAATATCAAAACTGGTATGTTGTTAATCTCTCTCACAGCTTTATCAAACTACTCTCAAGAATGATTTTTTCTCTCTTTATATGTCTATAAAGAAACCAAAATACCAGATAAAAGAGATATTTTATTTTATAACTTATTGCATTTATACTAAAAACAAGAATGATTAAGATACCATAAGAGTACATGGCAGTACTGTTTTTTTTAAGAAGAAAAAACAGCATTTTATTTCTTGGCAACACAGTAAATTAAAGAGCGCATCACTCATACGCACTGACATTTGGAGTTATTATGAACGATAAAGTACAAACAGACGATGGTTTTATGCAAATGCAAAAACCTTTTGCACTTTTTACAAAATGGCTTGAAGAAGCAACAGTGCGTGAAATAAATGATCCCAATGCTATGGCACTCGCAACAGTTGATGAAACGGGCTTGCCTAATGTTCGTATGGTTCTTCTCAAAGATTACAGTCTTCAAGGATTCGTCTTTTATACCAACTATGAAAGTTGCAAAGGACAAGAAATTTTAAAATCAATGAAAGCATCCTTATGTTTTCATTGGAAATCGCTGCGTCGTCAGGTTAGAATTCGGGGAATTGTTGAAAAAGTCAGTCCTCAAGAAGCAGATGCATATTTCCAATCACGACCACGGGGTAGCCGAATTGGTGCATGGGCATCTAAACAATCTCGACCATTAGAAAACCGTTTTGTCTTAGAAAAAGCAATTGCTCAATATACTACGCGTTATGCGGTAGGAAATATTCCACGCCCACCTTATTGGTCCGGATTTCGTGTTAAACCCCTTTCTATCGAATTCTGGCGTGATCGCCCCTTTCGTTTACATGAACGCCTGCTTTTTACACGCGATTCTGTCGAACATGACGATTGGCAAAAACAAAAACTTTATCCCTAATTCTTCAAACTTTAAAAACAGAACAAAATTTGAATGAAAGTGGGTAATTTTGGTATCCTCATTAAAGTCTGTTTTTAGTTCCCTTAAGAAATAAGTAAAATTTGACAAGACCACCATTTACACGGAAAAGCGTTCTGAGAACAAAAACAAAAAATTACGTAGAGTGCAAATTGTCTATAAAAATTGCAAAGAACAAGAGATTTTTAATCACTAAAAACATCTTTAAACTTTCATTCCCTCCACTTCCAAAATCATATACATATGATTCTTCTTTTAGCTTATTGTTAAACGGCTGGGTAAATGATCATCCATATACCACCGCATACTAAACCAACGAAAACCACAAAACCAATAAACGAATTCGATTTGAAAAGCTTTAAGCATTGTGAATTGTCATCTACATCAAGCGTTTTAATTTGAATAAACATATGAATACTTGCAACAATAACTCCTAAAAAGCTAAAGAGAGGAACCTGTGCTAAATAAAATGCTAGGCTGACGAAAACTACAAAACCACTATACAAAAATACCAAAGCACGCTTAGTACCTTTACCAAAAAGAAGTGCCGTGGAACCTACACCAACAGTAGCATCATCCTCCTTATCTTGATGTGCATAAATTGTATCATATCCTATCGTCCATAAAATAGATCCTACATAAAGTGAAATGGGTGCCCAACTCAAACTTCCACACACAACTGCCCACCCCATTAATGCCCCCCAATTAAATGCAATACCTAAAAAAAACTGCGGCCAATATGTTATACGTTTCATAAAAGGGTATACCGCAACTGCTATCAGTGATGAGATCCCTAGAAAAAAACTGTATCTATTAAATTGCGATAAAACACCTAAACCAACCAAACATTGCGCCAATATAAAAACTTTTGCTTGAAACCGACTCACATGCCCTGTTGGCAATGGTCGAGAGCGTGTTCTTTCTACCTGAGAATCAATTTTATGATCTATAAGATCGTTCCACGTACACCCTGCACCCCGCATAGCTATAGATCCTAGGAAAAAAAGAAAAAGATACCACAACCAATGAAAGAGCATGGTTAAAAAAGGCAATTTATGCATTTCATAAGAGACAAAAGCCATTGTTGTTGACCAAAAACAAGGCCACATCAACAACTGCCACCCAATAGGTCTATCCCAACGCGCCAATTGAGCATAAAACCACAAAGAAGACGGTAGAAAATAATAAACCCATTGTTTGGAGGATGCATCCATAACACGCCCCTGTTTCTCAGGAGATTGAATATGTGCAATATTTTTATTTCTTTTCATCAAATAGTTTTACCTTTAGTCTTGCGATACAGGTATTTCATTCTTATGACAAGAAAATGTATTTAATCATCTTCTATGATAGGAGCAAACAATGAACATCCTTCTTATCGGCTCAGGTGGACGAGAACACGCTTTGGCATGGAAAATAGCAGCATCACCACTGCTAACAAAATTATATTGTGCTCCTGGAAATCCTGCAACAATGGAACTGGGTGAAAATATTGATTTGAACATTAATGACCACTCTCTCGTTATTAACTTTTGTAAAACCCATTTTATTGACTTGGTCGTTGTTGGACCAGAAGCTCCTCTCGTTTCTGGTATAACAGACTCTCTTAATAACGCTCATATATGTGTCTTTGGACCGACTCAAAAAGCTGCTCAGCTAGAAGGTTCAAAAGCTTTTACAAAGGATCTATGCCATAAGAATAACATTCCTACGGCATCCTACCAATGTTTTAATGATGCTGTAAAAGCCAAAGCTTATATTCGTCAACAAGGTATTCCTATTGTTATTAAAGACGATGCCTTAGCTGCTGGTAAAGGTGTTGTTGTTGCAACAACTATGGAAGAAGCATTTAACGCTGTTGATTCTTGCTTCAAAAATGCCTTTGGTAATGGAGAAAAAAAAATTGTTGTAGAATCTTTTCTTGAAGGTGAAGAAGTAAGCTTCTTTTGTCTTTGTGATGGTAAAACTGCTCTTCCCTTTGGATCTGCACAAGATCATAAACGTGTGGGTAACGGTGATACAGGAGCCAATACTGGTGGCATGGGAGCTTATTCACCAGCCCCTATCATGACACAGGAAATGGTTCAGCGTACTCTCAAAGAAATTGTCGAACCAACTCTCTATAGCATGAATGCAATGGGAGCTCCCTTTAAAGGTATCCTCTTTGTTGGATTGATGATAACGAAAAAAGGACCTGAACTCATTGAATTTAACGTACGTTTCGGTGATCCTGAATGTCAAGTTTTAATGATGCGTCTCAAAGAGGATATTCTTCCGCTTCTTCTTGCCGCAGCTCAAGGAAAGCTTGAACATACCCCCCTTCAATGGTCTGAAAAAACTGCTTTAACTGTTGTTATGGCTGCCAAGGGTTATCCAGATACTCCTCAAAAAGGTACTGTTATCCGTAATCTTGATAAAGTAAATACTCACCCTGATGTGAAAGTTTTTCAAGCTGGCACAGCATTACACAATGGGCAACTCATTGCTCATGGTGGGCGCGTTTTAAATATAACGGCAACAGGAGAAACCGTTACGCAAGCTCAAAAACGTGCCTATGAAGCTGTTGATTGTATTGATTGGCCAGAAGGATTTGTCCGCCGTGATATCGGATGGCGAGCCGTTGCACGAGAAAGTTAAATCTTTTGAGAAGTTTTTTTATCATTTAAATTCGGCCGTGATAATATCGTGATAATATAATACGTAAATTTGTTTACTGTTTTATATTTCTCGCCATTTTAAAATATTGAATTTTACTTGAAAAATAAAACATATACATATGCTATTCATATCCATTACAAAGTAGGAAAAACAAAAAAACTGCTTATAAAGTTATGAGTCCAATCACATAGTTATCTTGTTGTTATATTGATTTAAAATTCAGTTGCTTACCAGTTTTTACAACGCATCTTTTGCTTGCAAAAGTTTGAAAACAAGTATTATATACTGTCATTTTCCTTGGATAGAAAAAAACATAGATTTTCTGTTCTCACTTATTAATACTTTCATGATAAACGCAAAAACGAAGCATTCACTGTCAAGAAGCATGTTCCCGCTTTACTTAAAACCATGACTTAAATGCTTTAAAAAAGGCGTTTTGTATTATTAACCACACAGGGAAGAAGTCTCATACAATCAACACCTATTGCAAACCTAAGTTGTCAAAAATTTTAATTTATAGTCAATAAAATGCAGAATGTAGCATAAATAAACGCATAGGACAGCACAATAGTAAAAACTGAATGCACATCAATACTACTGTAGAGCAACGCGATTCCCAATCACCAAACGTAAACCCAATGGATTGCTATAACGAAGTAAAAAGCGCTTTTGTTTAGAATGCAGTGTTGTCCCTAAAAAACGACGTAAATCAGAACGATCTTTAACAACCATAATGCGATGATCTTCATTAATCATCAGCATAGGAAGATCATAAATATCCGCCCATAATCGCCAATCCAGAAGAACATTATTTAAATCTCTAGAAACGAGAAGCGGAATGCAAGATTCCTTATCTTTATGAAACAACTCTAATGCAACGGCTTTCTCTCCTGAACGCGTTTTTACAGTACGTGCTGCAATGCCTTTGAAGTGATAAGATGGTATTAAATGTGACAAGCTTGAGGGAATATCTGTTTTAAAGAAAACACCGCGCTCACTTAACGAACAAACGATTTGATTGCCCGTTTTTGAAGAGAAATATGTCGTTGTTTGTGGCAAATGGCACGGATCTAACCGAAATTCAAGCACCGCTTTTGCCTGATTAAAGCATTGATTAGCCATAGATAGTGTCCCAATTTATTTAATCTATACCCCCTTTAACAGCTTTTTCCCATTGGATTATTAAAAGATTGAATAAAAAACAACTGGTTTCTTTTTTGGTTATTAAAATCTAAACAAAAACACGTGATAAAATTCATCTCTCTTTGAATTATAATATTTTTCTGGGATTCATAATCCCTAAAGGGTCAAGCATTTTCTTAATCCCTTGCATAATATCTAAAGCAACAGGTGATTTGAAAGTGCGAAGCTCTTCACGCTTTAATTGACCAATTCCATGCTCAGCAGAAAAAGTACCCTGATAGTGCATCACTAAATTATGAATATGATGATTCATTCGTGACCATAACTGCAAAAACACTGTAGTATCAGCTCCCACAGGTTGGGTCACATTATAATGCAAATTTCCATCACCCATGTGCCCAAAACAAACCACCCGCGCACCCGGCGCAATCTCTTCAACAATACGTGCTGCCTCAGTGATAAAATCAGGAATAGCAGCAAGAGGCACCGCAATATCGTGCTTAATAGACCCTCCTGCTAACTTTTGTGCAGAGGATATACTTTCACGCAATTGCCACAAAAAATCTTGCTGCTTTAATGATTGCGCAATCACTGCATCCTCTATCACACCATTTTTAAAAGATTCTTCTAAAATGATATTGAGTACTGATAGCGCCTCACCCTCACCTTGTAATGATGAAATATTGACCAATACATACCATTCATGTTCATGTTCAAGAGGAGACCTCTCACACATCTTATAGTTTAAAGCCATTTGCAAACTCAGTTGTCCCATAAGCTCAAAGCCTGTCAACATCTCCCCTCCATAACATTGAGCAAGAGATAAAAACTCGAGAGCTTTCGCTGGATTACTTAATCCCACCAAAGCAACTGCTTTTCCTTTTGGTCTTGGAAAAAGCTTTAAAACTGCCGCTGTTATAACGCCTAAAGTACCTTCTGCACCAATAAAAAGATTTTTCAAATCATAACCGCTATTGTCTTTTTTTACAAAACGCAAATCATCCAAAATACGGCCATCAGGTAAAACGACTTCCAAGCCAAGACAAAGTTCACGCATATTGCCATAAGCTAAAACAGCTGTCCCTCCAGCATTCGATGAAAGGTTTCCCCCTATCTGGCAAGAACCTTCTGAAGCCAAAGAGAGGGGAAAAAAACGACCTAATTCATCTGCTTTTTTCTGTAAATCCTGTAAAATAACACCAGCCTCTACCACAGCAAAATGACCTTCAAGATTTATACATCTTATCTTGTTCAATCTTTCCATGGATAAAAGAACGCCCTTCCCACTCTCATCTGGTTGTTGACCACCCACAAGACCTGTATTTCCTCCCTGCGGCACAATTGGTGTGCGTGTTTGACTGGCTAACTGCATAATTGACGATATCTCTGCATTAGAAGACGGACGTAAAAGCAATGGCGTTTTTCCGTGAAAAAGTCCGCGTTCTTCAAGCAAATAAGGTGCAATTAACGCCTGATCTGTTATCGCGTGCGCCGCACCAACAATACTTCTAAATCTTTCAATTACTTCCTGCTCCATTTTCATTTCTCCCTTGGAGCCGCAGCACGCATGAGACGATCATTAATAGCCTCACCCAACCCATATGATGGAATAGACTCTACCGCAATAGATTTCACTTTGCATGAATCCAATTGCTTTATATATTGAAATAAATGAGAGGCTGCTTCTTCCAACTGTCCACTTTCACTCAGATTTAAAATAGAAACAGCATTTTCAACACCCATAATACGTTTGGGACCAAATGCTAAAAGGGCTTCACCGCTTTCCACCTTTTGTGCATTCAAACGAATTGCGGCATTGGGTGCATAATGCGATTTCAACATCCCTGGTGCCTCAATTGCAGCCCGTTGATCTATTCGTTTTAGCGATTTTCCCGCAATTTTTTCAATCTCTTCAGCCGCAAGTCCTCCAGGACGTAAAAGATAAAGTCTTTCACCACATACCTTAATAATCGTCGATTCAAGTCCTATTTTAGAAGGTCCTCCGTCAAGTATCAAAGGAACAGATCTTCCTAAAGATTCTAAAACAGCTTCAGCAGAAGTCGGGCTAAGACGTCCAGACTGATTCGCACTCGGAGCAGCGAGAGGACGACCAAAAATTTGTACAATTTCCGCAAAACAACCATCTGGAAAACGAACAGCCAATGTATTCAAACCAGAAGTGGTTAAAGGATGAATATCATGATGTACTTTTAAAGGTAAAACAAATGTCAAAGGGCCTGGCCAAAATACCTCCATCAATCGACGTGAAAGAACATCAATATCAACGTAGTGTTCCGCCATTTCGATGCCGCTTACATGAGCAATCAGAGGATTAAATTGTGGCCGCTTCTTTGTAGAAAAAATAGAAGAGACTGCCCTCCCATTGGTTGCATCACCCGCCAATCCGTAGACAGTTTCTGTCGGCAGCGCTACTAGCCTTCCCTGTTCAAGAAGTGCAACTGCTTCCTTTATTGAAACACTATTGAAAGGCAAAATTGTCATGACACATCATTCCTATAGTTTTCTTTGATTGGTGAAAAACTATATCGGTGTAATCCTAAAACTGGTCCATATTTATGAAGAGCTACGCGATGTGCTAACGTCGCATAACCTACGTGCTTCTCTAGACCATAATCTTTATAAACCTGTCCTGCACATTCCATCATCCTATCCCGTGTTACTTTGGCAATAATAGATGCCGCTGCAATTGAAACCGAACGTTGATCACCTTTAATCAAAGCAGCTGCTGGACATGGTAATTCAGAGGGAATATCACGTCCATCAACCAGTGCATAGTGAACTGGAATTGCTAGCCCTATAATACAGCGACGCATCGCTTCCAAAGTCGCTTTTCTAATATTAGACTGATCAATTGTATGAGCACAAAGACTCGCAAATGAAACCGCTAATGCATTTCGCAAAATTTCATCATACAATTTTTCACGTTGTAAAATAGAAAGCTTTTTTGAATCATTCAGCCCTTCAGGAATATGATCTTTATCCAAAACGACCGCTGCTGTTACAACAGGCCCCGCGAGAGGTCCACGTCCTACTTCATCAACACCCGCTATATAAAAAAAACCCTGTCTCTGCAAATCCAGTTCATAGGAAAAATTTGGCTGAAGTGGTAAATTAAACATTTTTGATAAACACAAATATAATGGAGCAGATATCCATTTTTGCGTACAGCCTCTTTTCTAAAAGCTCTACAATAAAAATAGATCAGCAAACATCTTCATAAACTCTTGTACAAGCATCAGAAAAAAAGAATTCAATTACGTAGTCTTGCGCACTGCTATCTGATACTTCTCCTAAAACATCATCTTAGCATGTAACAATTTGATCTGGAAAATAAAAAATTATGCCCTTTCGTAATCTCTCTATTGCACATGATGAATCTTTACCCCCAAAAAAAATCTTTTACCTTTAATTTATTTCTCACATTTTTCCTAAAGTCACGATAGGTTTTACAAACCAACTTGGGTGTGTCGATTTGATAAAGAGAGCTGCCTTTTGAGCTGCTTTCTGATCTTTAAAAATACCAAAGCAAGTTGCTCCCGTCCCTGACATACGAGAAAAAAGAGAGCCACTCTCATCTAAGAGAGATAACACTTGTGTTAATTGAGGTGCAATTTTTAATGCAGGAACAAAAAGATCATTACGCGTTTCTTGTAAAGCCTCAACCAATGAATAAACTGTTTTAAGAGATTCTGGATTAATCTTTAAGGAAGGATAATCATGCTCCTCCAAAGCCTTAAAAACAGCTTTTGTTTCAATCTGTTGACCATGATTCACTAACACCATTGCAAGAGGGCAAGTCTCTTTTAATCGTATAATATCTTGGCCAATTCCTTGCACAAAAAGTGGCTGCTGATATTCCAATGCAAAAAGACACATTGGTACATCAGCACCAAGAACTAAGCTCATTTCTGCTAAGTCTTCACAAGAACAATCAAGATTCCACTGTTGACGCAATATGCTTATAACACCGGCAGCATTACCTGAGCCACCACCAATACCGGAAGCAACAGGCAACGTCTTAACAAGTTGAAAAAAAGCCGGTTGAGCACTTTTGGGAAATGTCTTGCACATAAAATCACGTGCGCGAATAACCAAATTATCTGAAAGAGAAACAAGCTTATTGGCAAATGGACCTTTTAAAACAAAGTGATCCCTTTCATAAGACGCATAGTCTAGACGATCCCCACTGAGACTAAAATAAACCAAACTTTCTATTAAATGATAATCATCCGCGCGCTGCCCAACAACGTGCAAAGCTAAATTCAACTTAATAGGCGTGAATATAGAAGAATGCCTTTTAAATGAAGCTTGCACATCCGATATCATCTTACGTAATATTCACCTGTACAGGGATCTTTTACCAATGTACCCCTTTCCCTTCTATTTGGCTTAGATTCTCCACAATAACCACCCTGTAACATCTTCTGTACTCGTTTTTTTAACAAACGATAAATGTAAAAAGCTGTTATACATAATAAACTGAATGCAATCATTCGCATCATTTGATACTTTCTCTTTCTCATAATCACTTTTGAAGCAAAATGATTAACTTTTTGAGCATTATCGAATGATACTTCTCATCACAAACCATAACGTTGCCAAAGTGCTCGCTCTTCTGCTAGCATCAAAGCACTATCAACCGCTGTATAAACCGCATGAGCAGCAACTCCTGAAGGAACTTTAGGTCCTAAAAGGCTTTTTGAGGGTGTGATTAATCGAAGCTTGGTATCATTCCCAAACCGCTCCTTAATAATGGAACGCACATCATTCAATCCATCAATAAGTCCAAGTTCAACGCTTTTCTTTCCGCTCCAAAACATTCCTGTAAAAATATTCGGATCATTTGATAACTTCGCTGCACGTCGCTCTTTAACCAAATCAATAAAAGTTTGGTGAACTTCGAGTTGTAGAGATTTCAAATGCTCAATATCTGCCTTCTTTTCAGGCTGAAAAGGATCTAAGGTAACCTTGTTCTTTCCTGCTGTGTAAACACGTCGTTCAACACCAATTTTCTTCAAAAGCTCAGGAAAACCAAAGGATGCTGAAACAACACCGATAGAACCAATAATCGAAGAAGGATCAGCAAAAATCTCATCCCCTGCACAAGCAATCATATAGCCACCTGACGCCGCTATATCTTCAATAAAGACAAGAACCTGTTTATTTTTTTCCTCTGCCAAATCACGGATACGCTTAAAAATAAAACGCGATTGCACAGGAGACCCTCCAGGAGAGCTAATAATAAGTGCAACAACCGGTGCTTTTTTATGTGCAAAAGCCTTCTCCAAAAGACTCGCACACCTGCCTAATGAAAGCGACCGTGCTATTGGTGACGCTGAATCCATAATTGCCCCATGAAGGCGCACCACAGGAATTTCAAGTTTACTAGAACAAAAACGACGTGGAACAAGATTTTTAATAACGTCCAACAAAACAAAATCTCCTCATAAATTTAAGACAAACCAAATCAGAAAAGACAACAGAAAGGAAGAACGCTGTAACCTCCAAAAGCAATACCCCCCACATTACAACTAGAAATAAAACTTTATACAAAGTTTAAACTCCTAAAAACGAAGCTTTCAACTGAATTTAAGCAATAAACCGGAAAACACAAGAGATCATTTTAAAAGTTCCCACAAACTTATACATCCATTATTAATTGCATCAACCCGCGGTGAAAAAGCATGATCATCACCCTCATGCATAACCAACGCCGGCAATATGGATAAAGCCGCTTTGCTTCCCCGTTTTGCATAAAATAAAAGACGAATTGCCGCTGTTTTCGCGCGTGCATGAACAGGAATTATACAAACACCACCGAAGCGCCCTTCTAAAGCGCGCAAAATATCAGTCAGTGATTGTGGACGAGCAATTAACCCTAAATATCCACTGGGCTTAACAATTGCTGCTGCACTGCGCAACCAATGATCAAACATCTCTTCAGACATAACATGTGCCTCAGACTTTTGTTTATCAGGTGTCTTGCGATCCGTGGGACTGTTAAAAGGTGGATTCATAATTGCAAAATCAAAAGAATTATCTGCCAATCCTGCTTTTAAGCGATTCTTACCTTTCAAAGTAACATCTGCTTCTAATAAACAAATTCGCTCAGAAAGCTTTTCATTTTGTTTTAGCATAAGCGTTTTTTGCGCGTAAGATGCCATAAAAGCTGATCGCTCAACCAATGTAACATGAACCTCTAAACAACGCGAAGCAACTGCCAACCCTGCTGCACCAGCACCAGCACCTAAATCAACAACCTTTCCCTTTAAATCATTGGGAACTAAACTGGCCAATAACATAGCATCCATACCAGAACGATGACCATATTTACGTGGTTGCACCAAATAAAACTTTCCATGATGAAAACTGTCAATTGTGTCATCACTCTGATTCGTTATATCATTCATTTACAAGCCTAATGTTCATCTTTATGAATTGCACTTTTCCTTATACAATTGTCGTTTAAAAAGCTGTTTTAAATTTTGCCCATAACTTCATAACAATAACCTCACACAAGCTTTTAAAATATTCCTTGCCAATATCATTCAAAACTTCTGCTCTTAAAAATGACATCAAAAGCTTGAGTCAAAACAAAACCCCCTTTATGCTAGCAAATAAAAATAGAATTCATATCTGTCCATTGCAATACTTCTAGGAGCAAACATATTGAGTGTCGCCACAAAATTAAATCAGACAAGCAATAATCAAGTATCTCTCCAATCCCTTATCAACCTTACCCAACATGATATGGAGCGTGTAAATCAATTTATTCTCTCTATGGCAAAATCAGAGGTTGAAATGATCCCTGAAATTTCCCATCATCTGATTTCATCAGGTGGAAAGCGGTTACGCCCAATGATTACATTAGCTTCCGCTCATATGTTCGGTTATCAAAGTGATGGACATATAAAACTCGCAACAGCTGTTGAATTTATGCATACGGCAACTTTGTTACATGACGACGTGATTGATGAAAGTAATTTACGACGCGGAAAATCTACTGCACGAATGATCTGGGGAAATCAAGCAAGCGTCCTTGTTGGAGATTTTCTTTTAGGACAAGCTTTTAAAATGATGGTTGATGTTGGTTCTATAGAAGCGCTCTCTGTCCTAGCAAATGCTGCTGCAATCATTGCTGAAGGAGAAGTAATGCAACTTTCTGCTGCAAAAAATCTAGAAACAAGTGCTTCAGACTACCTCAAAGTTATCAACGCAAAAACAGCAGCACTTTTTTCAGCTGCTGCTGAAGTGGGACCAATTATCGCGGGTTATAAAGAGAAAGATCGTTCTGCATTGCGTGCGTATGGAACATTGCTAGGTCTCGCTTTCCAATTGATTGATGATGCACTGGACTATGGTGGTGCTACACAACATTTTGGAAAAAATATAGGGGATGATTTTAGAGAAGGCAAAATTACAATGCCTGTTATCCTCGCATATGCACGGAGTAATACAGTAGAAAAAGCATTTTGGAAACAAGCTCTTGAAAACGGTAATAACGATGATGAAGCTTTCACACATGCACAACACTTAATAGAAAAATATGATAGCCTCACAGATACAATAGAGCAAGCACGCATCTATGGTAAGCGTGCAACCAATGCGCTTGCTTCAATAAACAAAAACCCTGCTTACCATGCTCTCATTGAAACTGTTGATTTTTGTATTGCGCGCGTAAACTGATTGTTTGCAAGAATCACAGTATTTTTCAATAAAGTAATCGGATATGATCTATAACCTATACAATCGATTGATTATCTTGAAAAGGATTAACTCTATGTGCAGTGCAGCAGTATCCCGCTTTTTTACTCTCTTTATCGCGGGTATAATACTGATGCTATCAGCGACCTACAGCAAAATAAACGCCACAATTCATACAACCTCATTTACAGGCGCTTATCTAGCTGGAAGAATTGCAAGTTATGAAAACAAAACAGATCTTGCCATCAATTATTTTAAACAAGCACTTGTTTATAAACCTGATAACATCGAAACACAAAAAGAACTCTTTGAATCTATGCTCTCCGTGGGAACTTTCAAAGAAGCTGTTCAACAAGCAAAAAAACTTAAAGAGCAAGGTATTATAACTCCCTTTGTTTCCTTAACCTTGTCAATAGAAAATCTCATCAAAAAAAACTACCAAGATGCCAAACTTTTTCTACAATTAAAAGCACCTCCCGCTGCAAACAATCCAATACCTGAACTTATCGGCGCTTGGGTTACATTCGGGGCTGGACAAGAATCTCAAGCAATCGCTGATCTTAAAAAAATCCAAGGACCTGCTTGGTATGGTCTTTTTATACGCTACCATCTTGCACTCATGAGTGATCTAGCAAAACACACACAGGATGCAGAAAAATATTTCACTCAAGCATTTAATAACCGACAAGCTATTCTCATCGCCCCCAATACTTATGAACGTATTGTCATAGCTTATGCCTCATTCCAATTGCGTCATAAAATGCGCAATCAAGCTCTTCAGACTCTCAAGCACGGCGAACAGATGTTGCCAGGCCGCGAAATACTTAAAAATATCCGAGAAAAAGTTGAAAAAGGTGCCTCCTTGGAAAGATTGGTTAAAACACCCCAACAAGGAGCGGGTGAAGTATTATACAACTTTGGAACAGCCTTAAACCACAAAAATTCAGGACAAATTGCACGTATTTTTAAACAATTATCTTTTGCCTTATTTCCTCAAAATGAGGCAACACTGTTTCAACTAGCAAATATTTCTGCAAAACTAAATGATCTTAATCAAGCCATTAAGCTTTACCAAGCTTTATCACCGAGCTCTCCTTATTATAAAGGTGGGCAGCTGCGGCTTGCATTCATTCTTGCAAATAACAACAAGCATAACGAAGCCATTAAATTACTTCACGCATTAAAGAAAAAATTCCCTCAAGATCGCCATATTGTGATAACGTTAGCCGCTCTTTATATGCAAGAAAATAAATTTGCTGAAGCTGCTAAAACTATGGATCGTGCTATTGCGCAAATAACAAATTTTCAACAGGATGATTGGAAACTTTTTTATCAGCGCGGTATCGCTTTCGAGCGTTTACAGCAATGGCAAAAAGCTGAAATTGATTTGCGAAAAGCACTTGTATTTTTCCCTGATCAGCCACAAGTCCTTAACTACTTGGGCTATTCACTTATTGAACGTGATGAAAAACTTGAAGAATCGCTCCGTATGCTGCAAAAAGCTTCTGCATTACAAACTCAAAATAGTCATATCCTAGATTCTCTAGGATGGGCTTATTACAAGCTTAAGCAATATAAGCAAGCTGTTCAAATATTGGAAAACGCTGTCAGATTGCAACCTGAAGATCCAACATTGAATGATCATTTAGGCGATGCTTATTGGCAAGTTGGGCGCAAACGTGAAGCAATATTTCAGTGGAATCATGCAATTGATGGGGAAGCAAAAGACTTCTTAAAAATCCAAAAAAAACTAAAATATGGCTTACAGTAAATAACGATGCTTGACCATAACCCTATGAGACAATAGACACGTATAGAAGATGAAGTCCTTTTGGTTGCTATCTATGAGTTAAATATTAAAAGAGTATAAAGCGTGAAACTGCCTGAACATCTTAATCCCAAACGTTCTTTTCAAGGACTTATCTTAACTTTACAAAATTATTGGGCTCATTATGGATGCGCAATTTTACAACCATACGATATGGAAGTTGGGGCGGGAACTTTTCATCCGTCCACAACATTGCGTTCACTAGGACCGCGCCCTTGGAAAGTCGCTTACGTCCAGCCTTCCAGACGTCCAACAGACGGACGATATGGTAAAAATCCAAATCGTTTACAGCACTATTATCAATTTCAAGTGCTTATCAAACCTTCCCCTCCCAATTTACAAGAGCTTTATATTAAGTCGCTACAGGCTATCGATCTTGATACAAAGCTTCATGATATTCGCTTTGTCGAGGATGATTGGGAAAGTCCAACGCTTGGTGCTTGGGGACTTGGATGGGAATGTTGGTGTGACGGAATGGAAATTTCTCAATTTACTTATTTTCAGCAAGTTTGTGGCATTGAATGCGCTCCAGTTTCAGGAGAACTTACCTACGGGCTTGAACGTTTAGCAATGTATATACAAGGTGTGGATAACGTCTATGATCTTAACTTTAATGGTTTAGATGACGAAAATAAAATAAGTTACGGAGATATTTTTTTACAAGCAGAGCAAGAATATTCATATTATAATTTTGAATTTGCTGACACTAAACTATTACACCAACATTTTATCGATGCAGAATGTGAATGCATTGCACTCCTTGAAGCTGGAAAACCAAAGAAAGAAAATCTCTTACATCTGTGTGTGTTTCCAGCTTATGACCAGTGTATTAAAGCGAGCCATCTCTTTAATCTCTTGCAAGCACGTGGCGTTATTTCTGTCACTGAACGACAAAGTTATATTCTTCGCGTTCGCGATCTTGCACGCCGTTGTGGAGAAGCGTTCTTACGCACAGAAGCTGGGCAAAGCACACTAAAGGAAAAGTCTCATGTCTGATCTTCTTCTTGAACTTTTCAGCGAAGAAATCCCGGCGCGTATGCAACGAAAAGCTGCTGCTGACCTCAAAAAATGTCTCACGGATCAACTTGTAAAAGCAGATTTAACCTATAAAGCTGCTCAGGAATATTGGACACCCCGTCGATTAACATTAGACGTACGAGGTCTTTCTCTATGCTCAAAAGACACCCATGAAGAACGTAGAGGCCCCAGTACAAAATCACCACAACATGTGATTGATGGTTTTCTGCGCACAACGGGGCTAAATGATATTTCTGAAGCAAATATTGCACATGATAGTAAAAAAGGCGATTTTTATATCGCTAAAATCATCAAAAAAGGCAGAAAGGCAGAAGAAATTATAGCTGATATTTTACCAAATATTATCCGTAATTTTCCATGGCCGAAGTCCATGCGTTGGGGCGAAGATTCAGCAAAAAGCGGAGCACTGAAATGGATTCGATCTTTACAAAATATTCTTTGCATCTTCGGACCCGAAATTGGTGAAACGCACGTTATCCCCTTTACTGTCGGTTCTCTCAAAAGCAATAATCTAACTTATGGTCATCGTTTTTTAAGTGATGGAAAACCTCTCCAAATCCGCCGCTTTGATGATTATATTACTAAACTTAAAGCCCATAAAGTTATTCTCGATGCAGAAAGGCGAAAAAATATTATTTTGGCCGATGCACAAAATCTTTGCTTTGCAAATGGTTTAGAACTGGTTCAGGATAATGCCCTCTTAGAAGAAGTTGCAGAACTCGTTGAATGGCCTGTTGTCCTTATGAGCAATTTTGACAAATCTTTCCTTGAGATTCCTTCGGAAATTATTCGTTTGACCATTCGCGCTCATCAAAAATGTTTTGTAACCCGCAAACAAGGCGAAAAGATCACACTTTCTCATCATTTTATTCTTGTTTCTAATATCCTTGCAAACGATGAAGGCAAAGAAATTTCTAAAGGAAATAGTAAAGTTGTCTGTGCTCGTCTTTCTGATGCGCTTTATTTTTGGCAAACCGACCAACAAAATTTGCCCGATATCAAAGATTTAGAATCTTCTGCAAAGAAATTTGATCTTGATTTAACAAAACCTCTCGATCAGAGAATGGCGCGATTAGATCATTTAAATGTAACTTTCCATGCAAAATTAGGAACACAAGGTACAAGAGTGGAACGCATCGCTGCCTTAGCACAAAAAATTGCCCCCTTAGTGCAAGCAGACCCTCTCTTAGCTAAACGTGCTGCAATACTCGCAAAAGCTGACTTGCAAACAGAAGTTGTCGGAGAATTTCCTGAACTGCAGGGACTCATGGGACGAAAATATGCCCTCCTTCAAGGAGAGGATCCTCGCATAGCTGAAGCAATTGAAGACCATTATAAACCTCTAGGACCAACAGATCGTATTCCGCAAGAACCTGTTGCTATCACAATTGCGCTCGCTGATAAAATTGATATGCTCGTCGGTTTTTGGCTTATTAATGAAAAACCTACCGGCTCCAAAGACCCTTATGCATTAAGACGAGCCGCATTGGGGATTATTAGGCTTGTGCTTTTGCGTGACTGGAAAATTAATCTTATGCCATTGTTTAAATTGGCAACAAATCTTTTTTTACAACAAAAAATGCAATATGAAACATCTCAAAGAGAAGATACGCAATCACAAAATTTATTTCTGAAAAAAACAGAACATATTTTATCAGATCTGTTACTTTTCTTTCATGAACGTCTGAAAATCTATCTAAAAGAACAAGGAGCCCGTCATGACGCTCTTGATGCAATCTTAAACAAAGATACTGATGATCTTTTATTAATCGCCCGTCGTGTTGAAGCACTCATTGCCTTTATCAATACAAGTGATGGAAGCAACTTTTTAGCCGCTGTAAAACGGACTGTAAATATTCTTGAGAATGAATTTAAAAAAGGCACGATAATAGCAGAAAAAATTAACTCTGAACTCTTTATTGAAGCAGAAGAAAAACAACTCTATCAAGAAATTATGAAGATAGAAAGTAAGGTTCGTGATCACATCAATGCAACAGATTTTTCATACACACTCAATACGCTAGCGCCACTCGGAAAATTTATCGATATATTTTTCGAAAAAGTATTAGTGAACGATAAAAATCCCGATATTCGCACTAATCGTCTCGCTCTTCTGAAACAGATCCATAGCATTACAGAAACAGTCGCAGATTTTTCAAAACTTGTAGTTTAAATAAACACTCTATCAATTGACATAATAAAAAGAGAATCTTTCTACTTTTTATTGTTCTGGTCGTTGAGCCTTTAAAAACATTATGAAAAAATTTCCATACGATGCTTGAGATGATTTTATTGCAGAATTTATCGTGTAAATGGTACTTTATAATAACTAATCAAAAAATCGAATCAATTATTATAATACAACCATTTTGTTTATAATAATAGTTTATCCATTTACATATTAAATGAGAAAAACGAAAACAATACAAGTCTTTCAGCTCAAATTTGAGAAAATAGGTTTTGAATTGTCTCAAGACAAAAGAAATGCCAACATTTTGAGGTGATAACATAACAATAGTGATTTATGCCTTCATAAGCGTAAGATAGCCGTATCCTATGATATCTTACATGATACCCTTCACAGATAGTATATAAAAGCTTGAGAGATGTTTTTTCAAAATAAGTAAATACTTACTCATGCAAGACAAAGTTGAAAGAAATACTCAATTTTGAAAAGGAACCACTCTCCTAAAAAACTGGTTCTTTAAGCACTTTAACTGCTATTAATTAAGATATGCTTTCATTTTATTAAGAGATTCTTTACAAAGAGACTCTTTAATAAGTTCATCCGCTTTATGAGAATCTAATTCTTTTGCGATAAGCGTGCGAGCAGCAGAAACGGCCAATTCAATAGCAGATGAAGAAACCATGCGTATCGCATTAGCTTCCGCTTGAGCAATTTTTTGCTCTGCTAATTTATTGCGGTTTTTTACATATTCTTCTGCTTTTGTACGAGCTTCGGCGATAATAGATGCAACTTCATGCTTAGCCGCTGCAATAATCTCTTGTGCATCCTTCTCTGCTTCCGCATGTTTACGCTGATATTCCGCAAGCACTTCCTGCGCTTCTTCACGAAGACGAAGAGCTTCATCAAGCTCATCTTTAATACGCTTTGCACGCGCATCAAGATGACGCACAGCTTTCTGCGGAATTTTGAAATAAACCAAAAGAACCAAAAAAAGAATTAATCCAACAAACGCCCAAAAAGTATCTGTCATTCTTGTATCCTTCAGTAATCCGCAGCTTTAATAACTGAACGAACAGATTCTTTGCTGACATGAACATCAGTCAACTTTTTTACAATTTCAAGAGCTACTTCTTCAGCGATAGAGCCAACATTTTGCATAGCTTTATCCCGAATTTTTGTGATCTGTTTTTCAGCATCTGTTAACTTTTTTTCTAAACTTTCTTCAACTTCCTTTCGTTCAAGCTCAGCCTTCTCTTTTAACTCTTCACCAGCTGCTTGTGCTATAACATGAGCCTGTAAACGCGCTTCTGCCAATTTCCGCTCGTAAGTTTCAACTACAGTATCTGCTTCCTGCTTCATACGCATCGCCTGATCTAAATCAGATGCGATTCGATCTCGGCGTGTTTCAATAACACCACCAATACGAGGCACAATCACACGAGAGATGAAAAGATAAAAAAGCCCAAAAGAAATTGCCAACCAAAAAAAATGTGAAGCAAAATGCACAAAATCAAAAGGCGGAAACACACGATCTGCATGCTCTGCAACACTTTGTACATGTTCTATCGGCTTGTCAGTGGTTTGTGCATAAGCACTGGAAACAAACATCTTCTTTCATCCTTCAACAACTCACTTCCCCTAAAACCGACGGCAATAGACTAACATTTTTCTCATTAAGAAACAAAAAGTATACCTCCCTCTCATACAGAAAACAGGTATCCCTTTTTGATGATGATTAAACTCCGAAAAGAAGCAATAAAGCAATAAGCAATGAAAAAATGCCCAAAGCTTCTGTCACAGCAAAACCAAAGACAAGACGGCCAAACTGACTATCTGCTGCCGATGGATTGCGTAATGCACCAGAAAGATAGCTACCAAAAATATTTCCAAGGCCTAAAGCTGTCCCCGCCATTCCAAAGCAAGCAAGACCAGCACCAATATATTTTGCTGCAAGCACTAATTCCATATTATTCTCCTTTAAAGCGAAATTACACTATTCGACGTAAAACCGCCAGTTTTATTAATGTCCTGGATGAACTGCATCATTAAGATACATACAAGTTAAAACCGTAAAGACGTATGCCTGAAGAAATGCTACCAAAAATTCAAGAGCAGTAATCGCTACGGTCATGATAAGTGGCAAAATTGAACCACCAATACCTACAACCCCTACTCCAATCATTGAGACAACGAAACCAGAAAATACTTTGAGGGTAATATGACCAGCAAGCATATTAGCAAAAAGACGAAGTGAAAGACTGATAGGACGAGAAAGAAAAGAAATAATCTCAATCATCGTAACTAGAGGCAAAACCACAACAGGCACACCACTGGGAACAAACAGTTTCAAAAAATTGATCCCATGCTTATAAAAACCATAGCCAATGACTGTCAAAATTACCACCATAGCCAATGAAAACGTAATCATAATCTGAGAGGTAATCGTATAAAAATAGGGAAAAAGACCAATAAAATTTGCAACCAAAATAAAAGTAAACAAGGAAAAAACTAAAGGGAAAAATTGCATCCCCTGCACACCAGCGGATTCCCGCAAAGTTGTTGCTACAAACTCATAGGCCATTTCTGAAAGAGACTGCATCCGTGTTGGAACTAACCCACGACTTGATGACGAAACAAAGAGAAAAACCGAAGTTACAACAACTGTAGCTATTATAAAAAATGATACATTCGTAAAGGACAAATCCATATTCCCTATGGAAATCTTAATCAGTCGTGAAATCTCAAACTGATGGATAGGATCTGGAGCGTGTGATGTCACTTCAACCTCATTTATCGAGCCCTTTATCGGACCTTTTATCTTGGCGCAATACGCCTCTTTGCCTTAATGGACTGGAGGAAATATATCCCACAGACCGAAGAATACTCAATACACCAGCAGCAAATCCAAGAAAAAGAAAAAGTACCACCCCCCATGGCCATGAACCTGCTAACTTGTCAAACCCCACTCCCAAAACCACACCTACAATAATACTTGCAAGAAACTCACTCGAAAGCTTAATTGCATGTGCTATCTTCCCTTGCGACTCTTCCCCCTCATTTTCATACTCGCGCTTCTTTAATGCTTTCTTACGCATTAAAGCTCTATCTAACTTCTTACTTCGACATTCCAAATCCTCTGAATGAAGACAGTCTTTTTGCCCTTTTCCTTCTGCTTCAGTTTCCTGCAGTGGCACAATGGGTTCATTCCCCTTTGCCATCATTGGCTCCTTAATCAAAAAGCAAAGTAAAGGCTAATCTATAAAATCGTGCGCATCATATTGTTCTCGAATTTATTCGTCAAGACGCTAAAAGAAATCTATCACAATTTATCCCATAAATAACGTGTCTTTTCATTTTAGGAATCTTCACCCCTTATGCACTCTTAAATCATTACTCCAACCTACAGAGAATACATCGCTGTTCAGCTTTAGCAAACCATAAAGCTCTCGTGTCAAAACACCAAGAAACATATTGAAAAAATAACCTCTTTTACAGCGTTTATCCCTGTTCACAAATAAAAGATAACATTGATGAGTCTTCTACATCTTTTAATGTATGACATAGAACTGTAATGAATTCCGTTACCGTTATGCAAAGAAGCCTATATAAACAAAATTTTAAATACTAGCACTACAGCACTTTGTAATTAACTTTTTAAGTCTTTCTCTTTACATTCAAATGTTTTAGATATGGCAAATATTTCTACTTTTTGTGAAAACAACCGCCACAAATCGGCTTTCTCCTTGATAATTATAGATATGAGAACTTCTTTTTATCCCGCACTATCATTACACTCTCTAATTCCCAATTGTTGTAACTCCTCTTGTATTAAAATGCTTTATTAAAGAGACTTCTGCTTCAAACAATCCTGATCCATACATTTATTCCTTTCAATAACGCATCAATAAAAGACTTTTTTGTTTTAGATTACAAGAAATTGCAACGAGAGAATAGCATCATATGATGACTCATTTCACTCAATAGAGAGAATGATTAAAATTATTTTTATAAACCAATATATTGCTCAATAAAAAATGTTTTTTCTTTTATTGAAAATAACATCATTCTTTGGAGATAAAAAGCAGTTCATTTTCAATATTAAAACGTAATCATTTACGAAAAAGTCTATTTTCTTAAACTGGTTCTTCAATATAGACTTCATGCACTTAAAAAACAGAGAAGAATCATTTCTTTCTCAAACGTGCCGCAAAAGGATTATCAGATGCGCGTAATGATATGCGAATTGGTACACCAAGCATATCGAACGCATCACGTAATCCATTGGAAAGGTAACGTAAATACGATTGAGGCATTACCTGTGGTCGCGAACAAGAAATCACAAATCCAGGAGGACGTGTCTTAATCTGTGTTATATATTTAACCTTAAGTCGACGCCCGGAAACTGCAGGTGGTGGATGATGCGCAACAACAGTTTCAAGCCATCGATTCAGTTGTCCCGTGGAAATACGGCGATTCCACACACGGTGCATTATCATGATATTTTCCATCAGTTTATCAATCCCTTGACCATATTGGCCCGATAAAGGAACAGCTCTTAAACCACGAACCTGAGGAAGAAGGCGGCTACATTTCTCATGTAAATCAATCAATGTCACCTGACTATTTTCAACAAGATCCCACTTATTAAAAGCAATAAGCGGAACTCGCCCTTCACGAATCACAAGATCAGCAATTTGCAAATCCTGCTTTTCAAACGGTGCCGTTGCATCAAAAACGATCACTACCACCTCTGCAAAACGAATTGCACGTAAAGTATCTGCAACGGAAAGTTTTTCTAATTTCTCTTGTATTTTTGATTTTCGGCGTAAACCTGCAGTATCAAAAAGTTTAATATGACAGTCATTCCATTCCCAATCTACAGAAATAGAATCACGTGTAAGACCTGCCTCTGGTCCTGTTAACAACCGATCTTGTTTTAACATGCTATTGATGAGCGTCGATTTTCCTGTATTTGGACGCCCTGCAATTGCGATCCGAATGGGTTTATTTTCATCGTAAACAAATCCCTCTTCCAAATCATCCACATCATCACCAACGGATGCAGGCTGTACAGCAGTATATTCTTGTTCGTTTTTGTGTTCAAAAGCGCGCTGCGGACCAACAGCATCTACAATTGCATCACGAAGATCTGTAAGCCCTAAACCATGTTCAGCAGATATTGGACAAGGCTCCCCCAAACCTAATGACCACGCTTCATACTCTCCCCCTGTAGCTGCTTTTGACTCAGACTTATTGGCAACAAGCACTATCGGTTTGCCTGACTTGCGAACCAATGAAGCAAAATTTAAATCACTCGGCGTTATTCCACTTTTGGCATCAAACACAAATAAAATAAGATCGGCTTCCTCAATGGCAACTTTTGTATGGGAACGCATACGGCCTTCAAGTGTATAATCACCCGCTTCTTCTAACCCAGCTGTATCAATCACATCAAAACGCAGATCTTGAAGTTTTCCTGCATGAACACGTCGATCACGTGTAACGCCTGGCTTATCATCAACCAAAGCCAATTTTTGCCCAACCAAACGATTAAAGAGCGTTGACTTCCCAACATTGGGGCGACCAACTATAGCAATGGTAAGGCTCATAAATTTATTCCTTACTCACCTTGCCCTCTGCTTGTATAAGCTCAAGCATCATACGAGCCCGATCTGCTACTTTTAATCCTAAAGCACCTTCTGCAGAAATTTTCCTAAAATAATCAACCGCTTCTTCTACCTTATCGGCTTTATACGCAGCTAAGCCCAAAGCCTCTCTTGCAGACATACGCATAGGATCAATATCATTTGCCATATCTTCAACGCGCTTTTTGACCTCATTCAAAGTCCCTGTATCAACCAAAATATAAGCTGCACGAATTTTTGCAACTTTCCGCAAAATTTGTGGTGCTTTTTCATCAGCCGCAACAGAATCAAAGGCTTCTACTGATTTAACAGTATCCCCTTGTTCCATGAACAAAGAAGCCTCACGCAAACGAGCAAGAAAAGGATATCCCCCAAAGTTAGAGACTTTAACATTTTCCAATTGCTTTATCGCTTCATCAAAATGACGTGTATCCGCAAAATCAAGGCTTTTTACAAATGCATCACCAATATGACCAGCTTTCTTTATTTGTTCATGATGGTAAATTTGATAAGTCACTACCATCAAAATGAAAATAACGACTGCAATAATAATTGCAAAACCATAACGTCTCCAAAAAGCAAGAGCTTTTTCCTGACGAACCTCTGCATTAACTTCAGCAATAAAACTATCATACGACATATATCATACCTTGGAAAAATTCACTTTTTGTGCTTTTACGCATAAATGCATAAAGATGGTAGCCCTCATGAACTAAAAACTTAAAATTTCTAACTTATTTATTTCAAATCAATGTGTATCCAAACCACTTGGACTTTTGCAACTCCATCAATCAAAAACGATAGAACCGCATTTTGGTTCATAATATAGTTTTACATCCCTTTTTAAACTGTTACCACATTTCTCATGGCCATTATATAAGCCTCTCTACAATCTCAAGAGCTGTTCGTATCTCCTCCTCGTTATATTATATACGAGAATCATCTTTTAAAATCTTAAAACAACAATCTCCTATTGCACTTTTCAAAGCCCTCAATTGTAGAATTTCAGTGGAAAAGCAATCCATTAAAAAATTTTCATAAAGAAATATTGCTTTATTTCCATGATTGAAAATATTTTTAACCAAATAAACAAATTTTGTTATCCAGAATGGAAGAAATGCCGAAACTCCATGATAGAACTCAATTTAAAATTCAAACTTCAAGTAAAACTCTGTGCAAAAATATTCTCTTTAACTTATTTTCACTCGATTGATAACCTTTTGAGGCTGTCACTTATAGTGTCTAAAAATGTTTTATTGTAATGGCCAAATCCACATGAGCATTGGAACCGCAACAATGACTATCAACACCGCCAACGGAGCACCAAAGCGTGGATAATCACTAAAACGATATCCCCCTGGCGCCATCACGAGCATATTACTTTGGTGTCCAATAGGCGTGAGGAACTCACACCCTGCACCAATTGCAACAGCCATCAGAAAAGCTTCAGGCTTATAATGGAGAGAATGAGCAAAACTTGACGCGATTGGTGCTACCATCATAACTGTCGCTGCATTATTCAAAAATGGCGTTACCAACATGGCTGTAACCAACATCAGCGCTAATGCGCCAGAGGGTGGAAAAAATACCGCCAATTGGCTCAGCCATTGACCTATGAGATCCGTACACCCTGTCTTCTCTAGTGCTTCACTCACTGGAATAAGAGTTGCTAATAAAACTAATATTTGGCCATCTAATGCTTGATACAAATCACGCGCTGGCAAGACACGAAAGATAACCATGGCAGTAGCAGCAGAGAAAAAAGAAAGGGAAACGGGTACGATATGAAAAGCCGTACAAATGATCGCTATAAAGAGAATAGCTAAAGATACAAAACCATGACGCAAATTGCCAAACACAATATTGCGTTTTGCTAAGGGTAAACATTTCAGTTCTCGTAATAAATTTGGAATAACCCTCTCTTGTCCCTGTAAAACAATCACATCTCCAAGATGGAAAACAATATCCTCAAGCCTTCCCCGCACCCTTTCATGTTGTCGACTTAACGCAAGAAAATTCACATCATAGCGATCAAAATACGAAAACTCTTTTGCACTGATACCAATAAGAGGAGAATTATGCGTAACAACTGCCTCAATAATATCAACGTCGCTGTCCTTGTCTCCCGTAGGAATAGTTCGACCAGAGAAAAATTCCAAACGAGCAGAATTCATCACACTATCTAGCCCCGTATGCGAACCTTCCAACAAAACAATATCGTTTTCAGACAAAACAAAATCTGGCAACGGTGAAATAGAGACTTTGTTTCTGATAACTTGAACCACCATGACATCACCACCTGATGGTTTAACAAGGTCCATTATCGTTTTTCCTATAATAGGTGAATTTGTTGGAATATGTACTTCCGAAACATAGTTACGAATATCAATAGCATCATCAAACGATACACCTGAACGTACACGTACAGGTAAACGCCAAGAAAAAAACACCAAATATAATACACCAGCAGTAGCAACAGCCGCACCAACTGGGGTAAAATCAAACATGGTAAAAGGAGACCCCGTTAAACGTTCTTGTATAGCTGAAATAACAACATTAGGAGAAGTTCCTATCTGTGTCATAAGACCACCCAATAAAGAACCAAATGCCATGGGCATCAAAAAAACAGAAGGGGAAACCTGAGAACGACGCGCAAACTGAAAAGCAATAGGAAGCATGATAGCCAAAGCACCAATGTTTTTAACAAACATTGACAAAAACACTACACAAATAACTAAAAAAGCCAATTGAAGACGCACTGATCTCACATCTGGCCATATCCGTTGGATCATAAATTCCATTATACCAGAACGCGATACAGCCGTACTGACAACAAACACACTCCCCACAATAATAACAATATCATTACTAAAACCGCTAAATGCCTCCTTTGGGCTAACAAGCCCCACAATGCAAGCAACCAATAATGTACAAAGAGCGACAAGATCATAACGGAATCGATCCCAAATAAAAACAACCATCATGAGACCAATGATAGAAAAAGCCATTATTTGATTTCCTGTCATGATACCCATCTCTCCCCATTAGATTACAATAAACACAATATATTGTTTTAACTGTTCCTATAAAAAGCGGCAAGATAAAAGCAGATATAAGCTCATTTTAGAGTGATACAATTATGATCAGCACATACTTCTCTCTTTGGTTATAAATGCTTCTTTATAAAATATTGAAACATAAAATATTGAAACCAAAGAAAATTGCTGACAGTTGATAAAAATGTTTTGCAAAAAAAGCAGAATAGCTCTAAACGTAAAAGAGAATAAAAAGAGATAACTATTGGGTTGGTGCATGCTATATTTTGAGCCTTTGTCATTGCTTAAAGAAATTTGTGTACATTCTCACATAGAGTAAATAAAGCATCACAGAGAGTGATAAAAGCGAAAGAAGAAATAATGACCAATCTTGATGATGTATACAGAAGAAATTTAAAATACTGGCTAACATGTATTATTGGATTTATTGCTATTCTGACAATCATAGTTGTCGGCGGTTTTTATATAGCAAAACCCTATCTTGACAGTTTTGTAAAACAAGAAATAGCCCGCCGTTCTATAAAAGCAGAGACAGCCGAAGTTAGCATCATAGGCAAAGTCAATTTGACAAATGTTACTCTGCCAGTGCCTGCTGATACATCACTTAAAATTGGTGCCATTTCAGCCCGCCCTCCTCTTTCTTTTATTCCTGGTACTTTTACACTTTATAATGTTGACTTAAAGCGTCATAATATTCACATAAAAATTCCCAAAATTTCTCTTAATAGTGTATACTTTAAGAAAAAGGATACCACTATCACATCCGACATTTTGCAATCAATTATGCGTATTGAACTTTCCTCAATTGTTGCGCCCAATATATTGCTTTCTATAGAAGATGAGAAAGAACTCAACGAAAAACTTGAGATAAAGGGTTTCCAGCTTTCTGGTTTTAAAAATGGTCATATTGGTTCTGTTAGCTTCAAAAATATGGACCTTAATATGACAGCCAAGAATGGTGAAAAACAAACGCATATTATCAGCAAAAGTGATGCAATAGAAGCACGTGATATTGATATCAACTATGCTGATTTTATTATTTTAGGAAAAAGTAATTCTATCAATCAAATAAAAAACGTTACCGGTCCTATTTCTCTGAAAAATCTAATTGTTGATATTTTTGAAGGAGAAGAGAAAAACATCTCTTTATCTCTTGGTAAATTTAAAACATCTGGTTTTAAAGTGAAACCATTGGAGCAAACAACTGAAAATTTGATCAAAGCTTATCTTAACGAAAAAAAAGTAACTAACAAGAAAACTCAAAAAACAGCACAACGTGATATTCTCATAAATAACTTGCTGGCTATTACCTTAGCTGATGCAGAAGTAACTAACCTCAAAATCGATACACCACAATTTAAAGAAACACTCGAATCATTCCAGTTTACACAAAGCTTATGGAAGCAACTTATACCAAAAAAACTTCTTATCTCTCTCAATAACATTTCAATTTTACCTAAAAAAATGAGAGAAGAAGACTTAGAGCTCTTCAAAAAAATAGGGATTGAACACTTTGATTTTTCAGAAAAAATTGATATTTCTTATGATGAGAAAAAGCGTACACTTGCTCTTAATGCAATGTCTTTCAACATGAAAAATATTGGATCTGGAAAAGTATCAGCGAAGCTTGTTAATGTTGATGAAAAACTTTTTTCTGCTCAAAAAGATTTAATGACTATTGCTGCTCAAGACCTTAGTGTCACTGATATTAACATTAGCTATACAGACGCTGGTTTCATTGATAAACTTTTCTCTTATCTCGCACGAAATCTTGGTGACATGAAACATGATCTCAAAAAAGAACTCTATGACAATTTCTATCTGATGATGACACAAACCCCCAAAATTTTGCTAAAAGATCATGAAAAAGCTGAAAATATTTCAAATTCTCTTGGAGACTTTGCTAAAAATCCACAAACATTGGTCATTCAAATAAAAGCAAAAGATAACAAAGGACTTACACTAGCTGATCTCGAAACTGCTCTGCAAAACGATTTGTCCAAAGTTCTGGATAAAGTGCATCTCACTGTCAAGAATCAAGCATCACCTTAAAAAATAGAGTCAGCTTTGAACATGATGATCTTGTTTGTAAATTTAAGAGCTTTATTCCTCTTTTTTCTTTTGTATGATATAAGGAAACATCATACAGAGTAGTTTATATAAAAAATTATAATTGGTAAAATTGTCGACACTTGGAGTTGTTCATGTCTGATTTATCTTCAAATCGTTTGCCTAATCGCGCGTCTCGTGTCACAAATCAAGCGCTTTCTGCTATTGAGCGCTTTCTTCATATTGAAGCTCTCAGCGGTATTGTTCTTTTGTTAGCAGCGGCGGTCGCACTCATTTTTGCCAATTCTCAATATGCTTCTCTCTATGAATCCTTCTGGCATACACCCTTTGGCTTTAACTTTGGTCATTTTACCCTCTCTTGGGATTTACATTTCTGGGTTAATGATGCTCTCATGACTGTTTTCTTTCTTGTTGCGGGAATGGAAATCCGACGCGAAATTCATGAAGGTGCTCTCGCCGATTTTAAACAAGCAGTTTTGCCAATTGTTGCAGCAATAGGTGGAGTTTGTATTCCTGCAATTATTTACCTCAGTTTTAACTTTAATGGAGGCCATACGCATGGTTGGGCAGTACCAACAGCTACAGATATCGCCTTTGCGCTCGGAATTCTGGCTCTTCTTGGGAAAAAAATTCCTTCTAATCTTCATATCATTCTTTTATCTTTAGCAATTATTGATGATATTATCGCTGTTCTTATTATTGCTTTCTTCTACTCAACGAATATTGACCCCTATGGTCTCTTTATTACAGCAGCAGGGATTGCTTTAGTATTATTTTTTCAATGGATTGGACTCGCTTCGGCATGGCTTTATATTCTACCTGGTGCAATCATCTGGTGGGGATTAATGGCAACAGGTGTTCATCCATCACTTGCTGGTGTGATTTTAGGCATGATGACTCCGGTTTTTCCTACCCGTACTCTGGTAGCTCCGCTCACAATGTTAAGCAACGCAATGCAAGTTCTCCAAGAAAAAAATACAAAAACAGATCTACATCATATCTCAACTGCATTAAAAAAAATGCGCAAAGGACAACGTGATATGATTGCGCCAGTAACGCGTGTTCAGAAGGCATTGCATCCGTGGGTTGCCTATGGTGTAATGCCAATTTTTGCCTTCGCAAATGCTGGGGTTAGTTTTGCAAATTTCGATCTTTCTTCTCATGAATCATTCTTAATCGTGCTTGGTGTTGTCATTGGTCTCTTTGTTGGAAAACCTTTTGGAATCATTGCTGCTAGCTATCTAGCCGTAAAATCAGGACTATGCCGCCTGCCTCCTCATATGACATGGACAGGTGTTTTGCTCATTGGATTTTTAGCGGGAATTGGCTTTACAATGTCTATCTTTGTTTCAATGCTTGCTTTTAAAGATGTTATCCTACTTGATTCTGCAAAAATTGGTGTCCTTTGTGGATCCGGTTTATCTGCTCTTGTCGGCCTTGGATATGGAATTATTTACATCAAACGCAACAAACAAACTCCTCATAGTTTTTAATAAACCAAGTAAAAATACATTTTTATGTGAACTTTTTAAAAAATGATTTGGTTCATTTGTTAGGCATCGTTCATTATAATGATAGAAATAAATTAAGGAGAACATTTGATATCTTCATTGATCAAAAAGTGAAAAATCTCACGCCCTAAAACCTATTTCATTCAACTAATCGATTTTATGAAAGAGACTTAAACAAAACGAACGTGCAATTTTGCACATTACAATATGTCTTCACATCATTGAAATATTGAAATCTTGACCGATCAATGCACATGTATCATGTGTAGAGAGATAATAAACAAACAGAAAATATAGCATAAATTTTTCATTGTAATTGTTTGTATTAAAATCTTAGATGCAAATTTCAAGCGTCTCAATTTACTGTCACTATAACTGTGTACACTGTGATTTTCGATAATAAAACGCATATCACTTTGTTTATTGAAAACTATAAAGAGTTTTTTTGTGGCATTTGACGCAAATAATCCCTTCTCCAAGGCAAACAAAAGAAGACAAATCAAGCACCATAAATCATGTATGCAAAAAAGCTTAGTTTATTCCCCCAATTGAAGTATTTCTCTATGAGCAATTTCTGCACAAATCCTTTAGATAGTTACTTTCTCTCAAATGAGAATAAAATTACATCTGCAAGAAATACGGAAAATTCTAAACAATCATTTGAGAAAAGCAAACATCAATGGAATATATCTTATCGAATCTATTTTACATCATTACGTAAATAATAAAATTTATGGGCTCTATAATCTCACTTAGCTTTCACAAAGATTCCTCTAGCGGACGTATTTGAAACAGTAGCGCACTTTTCTCTCTCACTAAATACTCATATCAAGAGTCCTTCGTTTCTCTTACATACATGAACGCTTCATACTCATTTGGAAATCTTTGTTAGAACTGAAAAAATACTTAATTTTTATCAAGATCATAAACAGCGTGTAATGTTCTGACTGCAAGTTCAGTATAAGCACTATCAATCAAAATAGAAATCTTAATCTCGGAAGTCGTTATTGCTTGAATATTAATACCCTTTTCAGCCAAAGCCTGAAATGCTGTAGCCGCAACACCTGCATGACTGCGCATTCCAATCCCAATAACCGATATCTTGGCAAGATTGCTTTCAAATTGGATAACATCAAATCCAGTCTCTTTGCGGTTTTTCTCAAGAAGTGCAACAGCTTTCTCTACATCCCCTGATGGTACAGTAAAAGTCATATCAGTTTTGGAGCCATCTTCAGAAATATTTTGCACAATCATATCGACATTAATTCGCTCTTCGGCTAGGGGACCAAAAATTGCTGCGGAAATCCCTGGACGATCAGCAAGTCTACGAAGAGAAATTTGCGCTTCATCCTTGGCAAAAGCAATACCAGTAACATTCTGTTGTTCCACGATTTCATCCTCATCGCAAATAAGTGTTCCAGAAGAATTCATGAGATCAGCCATGCCTAACGCATCAGGATCTTCAAAACTTGAGCGCACGAAGGTACGAACTTTGTGAACCATTGCCAATTCAACAGAACGCACCTGTAAAACTTTCGCGCCAAGAGAAGCCATTTCCAACATTTCTTCAAAAGCAACTTTTGGTAAACGACGTGCCTTAGGTTCTATACGCGGGTCTGTTGTATAAACACCATCCACATCTGTATAAATATCGCAGCGATCAGCTTGTATTGCTGCCGCTATAGCAACAGCACTCGTATCTGATCCCCCACGCCCCAAGGTCGAAATCCGATTATCCGGAGCTAGCCCCTGAAAACCAGCAATAACTGCTACTTGACCTTCCTGAAAACGTTGTATCAAAAAAGATCCATCAATATCTGTAATACGCGCACGACTATGCGCGCTGTCCGTGTGAATAGGAATTTGCCAACCAAGCCATGAACGCGCATTTATTCCCATCGCTTGGAGTGTAAGAGCCAACAAGCCTGCTGTTACCTGCTCACCAGAAGCAACAACAACATCATATTCATAAGCATCTCTCTGTACTGGTGAAGCGTCACATGTCCACTGAACAAGCTCATTGGTTTTTCCAGCCATCGCGGATACTATAACCGCAACCTCATTGCCTGCATCCACCTCTCTTTTAACATGCCGTGCAACATTCTGAATACATTCAATGTCTGCTACAGATGTTCCGCCGAATTTCATGACAATGCGCGCCATTAATAACACTCTTACCTTTAACAGTGAGAATAAGAACTTACTCTCATATCAACAAACCATTTTTCACATATAGAATATCTACCATTTGTGCAAGTTTAGTTATATTTATATTATTTCTTTTGACTTGAGATAAAATCTATCTGACTGAAAAATTAAAATACAAGGAAAGCGATATGATAAATGAAACACGTACCACAATTGATCAGAATGAAATTGATCACTTCTCACATATTGCTTCTGAATGGTGGGATCCACAAGGAAAATTTCGCCCACTTCATCAATTCAATCCAACACGTCTTGCATACATCAGAGAAAAAATCTGTTTAGAATTTAATCGCGATCCTATCTCACTTATGCCCTTCGAAAATTTAAAAATTCTTGATATTGGCTGTGGAGGTGGTTTGTTATGTGAACCAATGGCACGTCTTGGCGCTACAGTTGTAGGAGCGGATGCTGCACAAACTAATATTGAAGTCGCAAAAATTCACGCCACTCAAAATGGCCTTTCTATTGATTACCGCACAACGACTGCAGAAGCACTCGCCAATGAAGAAGCGCAATTTGATATCATCCTCAATATGGAAGTTGTTGAGCACGTAGCTGATGTTCACCTCTTCATGGCAGCTACAGCAAAACTCCTCAAACCACAAGGGTTGATGTTTGTCTCAACACTCAACCGTACATGGAAAGCATGGGGACTGGCTATTGTAGGTGCTGAATACATTTTACGCTGGCTTCCCAAAGGGACTCATGATTATAAAAAGTTCTTAAAACCTCAAGAACTTAAAAGCCTTTTATCAAAAAATGCTCTGACTGTCATTGATAAGATCGGCATGACTTATAACCCATTAAACGACAGCTGGAATCGCTCAAAAGATATGGATGTTAACTATATGCTTCTCGCAAAAAAGTCTTAAGCGGATATAATCTATCATGACTATACGTCTTGCAACAAAGAATTGAGCTTCCCTTCATTTTCTAAAGCGTAAAGATCATCGCAACCGCCAACATGATAATCACCTATGAAAATTTGTGGAAAGGTATTACGTCCATTTGCTCGTTGCACCATTTCTTGGCGAAAAAACGTTGATGCATCAATATCTGTATATTTTACTCCTTTTTTATCAAGTAAATCACGTGCTTTCGTACAGTAAGGACAATTAGGACGCGTATAAAGTGTTATCTCTTTCATAGTTATTCTCCAATGGTTTCAAAATACTATCAACTTTAAGCTTCTCTCAAGAACTAGGAAACATAGAAGCCTCTTTTAATACGCGTGAAAATGTTAACACATCAACCTGTCGTGCACCTGCGCGTTTTAATGTTGCAGCCGCAGCTGTAACTGTTGCACCGGTTGTGAAAACATCATCAATCAACAAAATAGAACACCCCTTTAGATATTTTTTAACTTTACGTGGCACCTCAAAAGCATTCAGTACATTTAATTTTCGTTCCCTAGCAGATAAACGAACTTGTGGACGGGTATGTCGACAACGCACAAGCCAGCCGGGCTTAAAATTTTTTTTCTGTGCTACTGCAATATAACGAGCAAGTTCAGCAGATTGATTATAACGTCGCTGCAAAAAACGACGAAAATGTAAAGGAACGGAAATAATAACATCACAATCATTAATAATCTCGCGCCCAGCAAACACCATCCAATTCGCCATAAAAGGTGCTAGTTCTATATGATCACCATATTTCAATCGCGTTACCAGAGTTTGCGCCACCCCCTTATGAACAATAGCCGAGCGAACACGCGAAAAAGGAAGAGATTTTTGAAGAGCTTCACCACTGAGAAAACCATCCCCCATATCACAAACAAAAGGGATTCCCATAACAGGACAATAAGGTTTTGTGATAAATTGAAGATCTTTCCAACACACAGAACAAATCGTACCATAAGCAGAAACACGTTGTTTACATCCAGGGCAAATCGGCGGATACAAAATTGTTAGAAAGCGCTCAATGAACTTGCTTAATATATTTCCGCTATTTAAAGCTATCTCTTGAAAGCATAACATCATTAATTGAGGCTTTTACAGCTTCCCTGCACAAAAAAATCTTTTGTATTTTTTAATTTTAATTAATTTATAAATCCTTACTTCTTATAAATTTTTTCTTGTTTCATATCATAAGCTTGACAGGGCTTGCACAAAAATGAACCTTTGCAAAATAGACTTTTAATTATAGATTGAAAGGCCTTAACCATATGCCACACCCTTTAATTTTTGATCATGACCGGATTGAACAATTCCGCAAACGTGCTTTTAAAAAAGCAAAAAAAGGGTGTGATTTTTTATTGTCCTACATGGCCGAGGATCTTTGTAAACGTCTCAGTACTGTTGATCGTTTCTTTACGTTAGCTCTTGATTTACACAGTCATACAGATCTTGCCGCGCAAGCTCTTTTGCACTCCGGAAAAGTCCATTCCATAGAACGCGTTGAAACTGACATTCTTTATCAAAACCATGACAAAAAATTTCATTTACGCCCTCGAGAATTTCTCGACTTTCCTCAAAATTATTGTGACCTTATCGTTTCACTTCTTTCATTACAATTGACCAATGATACCCCTGGTGTTCTTCGTCAGATAAAAAATACCCTTAAACCAGATGGTTTATTTCTGGCTGTTATGGCGGGAGCGGGTACACTTGTAGAATTACGTGAATGCTTACTACAAGCCGAAATGGAAATCTATGGTGGGGCAAGCCCTAGAATTTATCCTTTTGCCGACATTCGTGATGTAGGTGCTCTTTTACAATGTGTTGGTTTTGCTCTCCCTGTAGCAGACATTGAAACTATCACTATACGCTACAATACAATGTTTAATCTTATAGATGATCTCAAAGCTATGGGAATGCAAAATGCGCTTATCAATCGCTCAAGACGCCCTGTATCCAAACGCTTCTTTCTCCGCGCAGCTGAAATCTATGCACAACGATTTAGTGATCCGGATGGGCGCATTCGCGCGCATTTTTCTTTCATCTGGCTCTCTGGCTGGTCACCTCACCCAAATCAGCAAAAACCTCTCCAACCTGGCTCGGCACAAATATCTCTTGCAGATGCTTTAGTAAAACAGCTCCCAAAACCATAGCCTCAACATGAAAAATTATTTTTCAAAGATGCTTTTATCCGTTGTCCGTAACATTTGACTGGTTATAGTTCCTGCCAACATTGAATCACTGACATTGAGAGCTGTACGTCCCATATCAATTAAGGGTTCGATAGACATAAGGACAGCAACCAAAGAAATAGGAAGCCCCATCATTGGCAATACGATCAATGCAGCAAAAATAGCACCACCACCAACACCAGCAACACCAATAGAACTCAATGTTACAACACCAACAAGAGTAGCAATCCAAGTAGGATCAAGGGGGTTAATGGCCATAGAGGGCGCTATCATGGTCGCAAGCATCGCTGGATAAAGACCCGCACAACCATTTTGCCCAATTGTTGCCCCAAAAGAAGCTGCAAAACTTGCAATGGATTGTGGTACACCAATCCATTGCGTTTGCGCCTCAATATTCAAAGGAATACTTGCAGCACTTGAACGACTGCTAAAAGCAAATGTCAAAACCGGCAAAACTTTTTTGAAAAAATGAAAAGGATTAATCCCTGATATGCCAAGCAAAATACCATGAATTACAAACATAAGAATAATACCAACATAGGACGCGATGATAAAAACCAATAAATCTAAAATATCTGCAATATATGAGGTCGCTCCAACCTTCGTCATAAGGGCAAAAATACCATAAGGTGTCAAAGCAATTACAATACGGACTAGTCGTGTAATCCAAGCTTGTGCTACTTGAATGAACAAAAGCGCTTTTTCTCCCTTTTCTGGATCATCTTTCTTTAAAAGAAGAACCGCAGCTCCTAAAAAGGATGCAAAAATAACAACACTGATAATTGATGTACGCTTGGCTCCACTTAATTCAGCAAATGGATTTTTAGGAATCAAGGATAAAATCATCTTTGGAACATTCATATCTCCAAGTTGCGCAATACGATCATCGAGAAGAGCAGAAACATTTTGCCCTTCATGTACCAAACCATTCGCTGTTAATCCAAAGAAATTAACCACAAAAATACCGACCAAGGCTGAAAGAGCAGTTGTAAAAAGCAATATTGAAATGGTCATTGTGCTCATTTTACCAACAGCATAAACAGAATGTAAATGAGCAACCGCTGAGACGATAGAGACAAAAACCAATGGCATAACAATCATTTGTAGTAATAAGGTATAGCCATTACCAACAATGTTAAACCATTCAACGGATTTCAATAAAGTGGCTTCGCCTTCTCCATAAACAATCTGTAAAACACTGCCAAAAATCATGCCAAGAACAAGTCCCAGCATAACACGGAGTGAAAGACTCCATTTCATCCTATTAATTTGAGTAAGCCATACCAAAAAAATAATAAATAGAAATAAATTGATGAAAAAATTAAATGCCATTGTTTATGTCCACTATTGTTATGCTTGATATTGAATAATCTGCATAGCTCAAAATCAATGCCTGATATTCGAAAATGGAATATAAACCTTGCAACGCTTTTGCAAAATCATTATTTTTTTAATTTATAGGTTAGAAGAGAATTTTTTATCTATTAATAACTCTTTAAAGGAGATAAAAAATCAAATAAACTTATTTTTCTATTTTTATAAAATTCTTTTTGCAAATAAAATGTTTTTCATCGGAAATAAAATACGAATAGCTTTCTTTCACATTCTAACACTAAAAGAGTACTTTCAATAGACCTTATCATTTGATATGATATTTCATCATTCTCTCTATTTAAAGCAATAAAAACTTTCCTATCAACAATAAATAGACTGCTAAACAATCTCATAGCTTGTTTTTCTAAGAGATAATACCAAGTAGGATTTGCTAATTTTATTACCAATATCCGCTTAACTGCTTTGATTAAGATCTCTTGTCCTATCTCATTTGGAATAGCCTCTCTTGTTCCAATTCTTGGTAAAATTCTGTCTTCTTTTATTGAAATCTCTGTGATGAATTCTCTGCTGTTATAAAATAACGCTTCTTCTCAATAACAAAAAATATAAACGCAAAAATTTTTGAATTCATGACGCCATCTTGAAACACAAGACGTTAGGTACTGTATGTACTACTCAAGATAATCAATTGGAAAACATTCTCAAAAAAAACAACGCATAGCCATATCATAGGTATAAATCAAGTAAATGCCATTCATCGCAGTAATTATTATACTCAATAACTCGCCTTAAAAGCTAAATTTTCTGATGCTGCGCACTTCTTCAGAATTGAAAAGAGGGTTTTTGTTTTTTAAATTAATAGGCACATTCTAAAAATATAGGTTCCACAGTCTCATTCCAAATAGAATGATAAAGAGACAAAAACCTATCGGCATCTGTTTGTCCCATTGCAATCACCTCTTCTAAGGGAACCAGAAAATTTGTCTCATCTAAACCATATGCATCATACTGTCTGCGATTTTTTAAACCCTTGCGTGAAATAGCAACAGCCTGACGCGCTATTTCTAAAATTATGGTCTGACGAAAAGGGGTTCTTAGTCCTTCTTTAGGGACATGTCTGCGCATATCCAAAACTTCTTCAAAACACCAATCTTTTGTCAAAGCCTCTGCTTCATTCAATGCTTCACTATCATAAAGAAGTCCAACCCAAAAAGCGGACAACGCACAGATATGCTTCCAAGAACCGCAATCAGCGCCTCTCATTTCTAAAAATCGCTTTAAGCGCACTTCGGGAAACAAAGTTGAGAGATGATTAATCCAATCTCCCATATTGGGTATTGAATTGGTAACCTGTCCCTTTAATGCTCCCTTCATAAACTGACGAAAAGTTATATGTGTACAATCATAATAACGACCGTCACGCACGACAAAATACATGGGGACATCAAGTGCCCATTCAACGTAATCCGCAAAACCAAAATGCTCAGAAAATACAAAAGGAAGAACTCCTGACCTCTGATTATCAGTATCACGCCAAATTTCTGAGCGCCAAGATAAAAAGCTGTTAGGTTTTCCCTCTGTAAAAGGCGAACTAGCAAATAATGCTGTCGCAACAGACTGTAATTTCATTGATACTTGCATTTTTCGCCGCATATCAATTTCAGATGAAAAATCAAGATTCACTTGAACCGTTGATGTGCGATACATCATATCAAGTCCACTATGACCAACTTTTGGCATATAATTTGTCATAATCTGATAACGTGACTTAGGCATTCGCGGTGTTTCAGCTAAAGTCCACTTTGGACTAGCCCCCATACCAAGAAAACCAATACCCAATGGTCCTGAAATTTTTTTGAGAAGAGCTAAATGCTCCATCACTTCGCAATAAGTATGGCCAATGGTTTTCAATGGTGCACCAGATAATTCAAATTGTCCCCCAGGTTCTAAAGAAATAGCACCTTGACCAACTGATCCTATCAGCCCAATAATGTTTCCCTCATCCACAATAGGCTGCCATCCTAAAACTTCTTGCATTCCTTCTAAAAGTGCGCGAATTCCTTTAGAACCTTCATAGGGAACAGGACGAAAACCATCTATATAAAACGGAAATTTTTCATGTTCCGTACCAATACGCCAATCATGCTCTGCTTTACATCCCCCTTGGAAATAGCTAACCAAGGAATCTAAGTTATAAATTTCACTTTCATCCGTTATATCAAGCGCCATAACTTATTGTATCCTATCATCAGTTCCATCATTTTAAATGAATCATTTAGAATGATTCTACGAACTTCTCAATTAATTGACCAATCCCCCACGGTAACATTAAGAAGAGCCAAAGCAGCAACAGCTGCAGTGTCAGCACGTAAAACACGTGGCCCCAAAGATATCGGAATCACAAATGGATGTTTTTTTAATAAGTTCCGCTCTTCCTCACTAAATCCACCTTCTGGACCAATGAGAACACCAAATGTTGTCATTTCATACTTTTTTAAAAGATGTAATAGATTATGCGGTTTGTGCGCTTCATCACAAAAGAACAAAGGTCGTGCATGGTCCCAATGTGCTAAGAGCTCCGCTAACGAGACAGCAGATATACACTCAGGTACAGATAAAATACCACACTGCTCGGAAGCTTCAATAACATTCGCTTTCATACGCGCCATATTGATACGCGTAACCTGTGTGTGATGCGTTATAACAGGCTGCAAAACCGATACCCCCATTTCAACAGCTTTCTGCACCATATAATCCAAACGCGCGTTTTTTAGTGGAGCAAAGCAGTAAATGAGATTCGAATGCGCCGTTTGCAATCTTTCTTGATGAATAAGCTGAAGCACAACAAATTTTTTCTTAATGTCGGTGAGTTTAGCAAGCCATTCACCATCCTGTCCATTAAAAAGTAAAATTTCAGCGCCTTCTTGCATCCGCAAAACATGTATAAGATAAGAAGCTCGCGCCCCCTCTATCTTGATTACTTCATTCAAAGCAAGTGGTTGCCGGATAAATAACCTTTTAAGTTTATAATTTACGCGCATAGAATTGTGCCAAAATCAAATATAATCATCGAGCAGATAAAAAAACATATAACAAAAAGAGAGAATTATATCTATAGAACTATAATATATTAAAGAATTATAGAGTCTTTTTTGCTTTATGAGATAATAGTGGGAACAAATGGATCACTAAGTGATTCTGTTTATCTGTAATTTTATAAAAATACATTATTCACCTTTGCATTCAATCATAGATCACATGGTTTGAGGAAAAATATGTCTGCTAAAAAAGCCACAATTATTACTATTATCAGCTTATTGGCTTTTATTCTGATTACTGTAGGAATCGGCTCCGTAGGAGCAGATGGGAAGTTCCCCGTCACTAAAGATGGCTATGGCATTTCTTCAGAGATTCAATAAGTACTGAAAAGCTTATCTCTAGAATTGTATAATGACATAAGGCTTTTAACAGTTTTTCTAAAATGTTCTCCAGTACCAATAAAAATAGCGGTCAATTCGCATAGATGTCTTTTTTGACCCAAAAATTGCCGCGTTCTTGTCCTTCAGAACTAAAAGAAAAAGTAAAAGGCCAAACGAGACTGTTAGCAAGGCATTGAACATCTTGACAGAGCGTCTTTGAGCTATGCGTTTTTCGCAATCGTGCCTGCAATCTAAATTCATTGTGTAGATCTTGCATAACAGCAAATGAAATTGTTCCCAAAATGGATAAACTCCAATCTGCCGTACGCATCAGTGATTCTGTTACCTTTATCGTCCCGTCTGAAAAACTTGTTTGAATATTCCAGAGATCAAAAGCTGTTGAAAGGGCATTGTCCCCCATTAAAAGAAATTGCTCCTTTTTTGAAAGTATCATCTGTAAATCATTCAAATCATATCCTAATAATCGACCAGAAGACATATTCAATGTTAATTTACCCTGCATCTTCGAAAAGATTTCTGACCAAGAACTACTAAGCGTTTCTGCCGTCATAGTAAAGTTTGCTTTGCTCTGTACAAATGGAGTTATTCCCAGAGCCTCTGTAGCAGTTTGTATATCAACAGAAGTCCCTGAAAGGCGTCCTTTAATACGCATTTTCTTTTCAGATGGTACAACTTCAATATTGCTTTGAAATGAGCCACCAAAAACATTTGCATGTCCCAGATCAAAAATACCATGCCCATTTTTTATTTGTATTGCAGCAGCTAAATTGGTAAGTGCGAATTTCCCTACTTTTGCTTGTGGTGAAAAAAGCCGTATATCCACCCCAATACGATCAAAAATTTCCCTATCAAGGAATGAATCCTGTTTTTTAACGGAAGAAAACATTGATCCCAAAACATTAAAATCTAGGTTATCAAATGCTAAAGATCCCATTACAATTGGAACATAGTCCTGAAAATCAACTTCTAAAGCTCCACGCGCATTTGCTGTACCCATCGTAAATACAACATTATTCATTTGGATATGCATGGGCTGTGCTAAAAAACCAGACTCCCATACAATAGGTGCTTTTAATCTATGCCCCCAAAACTGATTACCTCCAATCCAAGACAATGTCTGATCCCAACCAGGAGAACGCATCGATACCTTTCCATCAAAACGATAATATTCAGATAATCGTGCCTGCCCTATAAAGGTTACACCACCACGCACAGAATTGAGACTTGCCTTAATCTGGCTTTTCCCTCCTGCTAAAAGCAGCAACGCTTGATCGGCATCAATTGATAACTTGGTCAACTCTCCGCGCCAACGAGCATTCGCACGAAATTTCACTTTTTGTGTCGATTCGGGCCAATCTAAGGTTGCATTTAAACCCGTTATTTTTTCTGCTATTCTGGAAATACGATCATGATACACAAGAACACCATTTTCGACCACAATCCGCCCAAACAGTTGCTTCAAAAGACGCTCTATATCGGGATGGTCAGGATTATGCTTCAATATTTCACGAGCACTGCGTATTGCTAATCCTAATGCACCTCGTGATCGTGAAAAACTATCAAAAAAATCTGCAGCTGTTTTAACAGGCTTTTCCATAACAAACTGAGGGCGCACAATTCGCGTTTCTGAAAAAGAAACATGTCCAAAAAGAAGATCGATCAAAGAAAGATCAACCTCTATTGATTCAGCTTCCATCAACGGCACAACATGATTTATCTTTGATGTTAAAGTAACACTAGAAAGAAATGCTTTAGGGGAAGGAAAAAGATTCAATCGTGGTGGATCACGCAATTGCACATTATAACCCGTCCACGTACTCAAATCCTGTGCTAAACGAATACGAATCGTGTCGGTAGAAACAAGATAAAGTAAAACAAAAAGACCCACTCCAAACAAAAAAATAATTGTAATAAAAATTCCGCTTAAAAATTTTATTATTCTAATGCACACAATCTTCCTCTACACTCTCACTCCTATAACAAGATTAAAAGCAAACTTAAATGATCGTTAAAAAAACTTCCTATAATTCTAAATTTTGCCTTATCTCATTTAACAACTTCATTATTCTTGTTCTTATCCAAAGTTTATGAGAACAGCAATGTTGCTGCTTCTTTACAAAGTGATTATTTTAAAAGCTACCAAAAACTATAAAATACATAATATCGTCGTACCATTCTTACTGTTCTTATAGGAATAGTTGTATAAAACGCTATTGTATTGTCAGCAAATGCTTTACAAAAAAATAAACAGCCCTATCGAAAGGATCTCTCTCAAATGAATAATATTATCGACGGAAAAAAGCTCGCTGAAGAGATTATTGTAAAAGTTAAGGCTGAAACAACAAAACTTCGCAATCACTACAATATACAACCTGGTATCGCCGTCATTATTGTCGGAGATGACCCTGCAAGTCAGGTTTATGTCTCATCGAAAAGCAAAAAAGCCGAAGAATGTGGTTTTTTTTCAATTAAACATATGGTTTCCAAAGAAACACGAGAACCCGAACTTCTTCAACGCATTGCTGCATTAAATTCTGACCCTAAAATCCATGGTATTTTAGTACAACTTCCCCTGCCTGCCCATATTAATACAAACCGCATAACACAAGCCATTGCTTTCCAAAAAGATGTGGATGGCTTCCATTATATCAATGTAGGAAAACTCGCAACCAATAACCTTGAAGATGCTATCATTCCTTGTACACCAGCAGGCGCTATGATGATGATTGAACAACAATGCGGGCGAGATTTATCCGGTCTTGATGCCGTTGTTATTGGACGCTCTAATATTGTAGGAAAACCTATGGCCGCTCTTTTAACAGCTGCAAATGCTACCGTAACAATTGCCCACAGTCGTACCCGTGACCTTGATGATGTATGTCGTAGCGCGGATATTTTAGTAGCAGCTATAGGTCACCCAAAAATGATTAAAAAAGACTGGGTTAAAAATGGTGCCATTGTTATTGATGTTGGCATTAACCGCATTGCAGCTCCAGAAAAAGGTATAGAAAAGACACGTCTTGTTGGTGACGTCGATTTTGAAGAAATAAAAGGAAAAGCTGCTGCAATTACCCCTGTTCCAGGAGGAGTTGGACCTATGACAATTGCCATGCTCATGGTGAATACGCTCAAAGCAGCTGCTCGAGCACACAATCTGCCTGTACCCAAATTTTAAGAAATCTTACGCATATTTTTCATATTTATTGCAATGAATATTCGTTTACTCATACTATCAAAACAGATGCCCCTTGATCTGCACGGTTAACGGATTGGCGAAAAACACGAAAAAGCTCACGCCCAACACCATATTCATTCTTTGAAAGATCAGGAAGTATGATCGTTCGTGCATTAAATTTTGACAAATCTTCCAAAAGAGCTAATTTTCCTATATGCGCATCAAGACGAATGATGTCACCATCTTGCAAATGCGCAATGGGACCACTCTCCAAAGCTTCTGGTGTCACGTAGATTGCGGCAGGAATTTTCCCTGATGCACCGGACATACGACCATCCGTTATTAACGCTACCTTTTGACCTCGATCTTGTAAAAGACCTAAAATTGTCGTTAATTTATAAAGTTCTGGCATGCCATTAGCTCTTGGCCCTTGATAACGGATGACAGCGATAAAGTCTTTGTCATTCAATGCTCCAGATTTAAAAGCCTTTTGTAACCCCTCTTGATCATCAAAGACAAGAACGAGTGCTTCAATTCGCCAATGTTCAGATTTAACAGAAGAAACTTTAATAATAGCTGTCCCTAAATCTCCTGATAAAACACGAATACCACCATCAGGTTGAAAGGGGTGTTTCCACCCTACTAATACCTTCTGATCACCACTTTCCTTGAGAGCAGGCACACGCATCACGCTACCATCAGCGGAAAGTTTTACTTCAATTGCATAAGCATTGAGGTCTTTACCAAAAACTGTACAGACATCTTCGTGCACAAGCCCTGCCTCAATGAGCTCGCGAATAACAAATCCCATATCACCAGCAGCATGAAAATGATTAATATCAGCCAAACTGTTAGGATAAATCCGTGCTAAAAGAGGAACAACTGAGGAAATTTCTGCAATATCATGCCATGTCAATTGAATACCGCAAGAAGCAGCCATAGCAATCAAATGAATCGCATGGTTGGTCGATCCTCCTGTCACATTTAATCCTACAATAGCATTCACGAAAGAACGTTCATCAATTATCATACCAAGGGGACTATAACCATCACCAAGAGCTGTCATTTCAAGTACACGCTGAGTAGCTTCCTTTGTTAAAGCATCACGCAATGGTGTGTCCGCATTGCTGAAAGAGCTTCCCGGCATATGTAGCCCCATCATCTCCAGTATCACTTGATTTGAGTTAGCGGTCCCATAAAATGTACATGTTCCTGGTCCATGGTAAGAACGCGCTTTTGATTCCAGCAATGTTTGGCGATCTATCTTATTTTCTGCGTAAAGCTGGCGTATCTTGGCTTTTTCATCATTGCCTTGCCCTCTTGTCATAGGCCCAGCTGGAACAAAAATTCCTGGTAAGTGACCAAATGTGAGCGCCCTAATTATTAAACCAGGTACGATTTTATCACAAACGCCAAGATACAAAGCAGCATCAAACAGTTCGTGTGATAAGCCTATAGCTGTCGCCATTGCAATCACTTCACGCGAAAAAAGAGAAAGCTCCATTCCCGCATTTCCTTGTGTTACACCATCACACATTGCAGGAACACCGCCTGCCACTTGTGCAACACCACCAACCATACGGGCAGCCTCTTTAATGAGGTGAGGAAAAGATGAAAAAGGTTGATGTGATGAAAGGATATCATCATATGCAGTGATAATACCAATATTTCCAACAATATTACGCTTTAGTCGCTCTTTGTCTATTTGACCACTGGCCGCAAACCCGTGAGCCTGATTGGCACATCCTAAAAACTTCTCTTGGGGAGATTTTCCTGCGCCTTCGCAATGCGATCTAAATAAATTTCTCGTATTGATAGAGAACGCTCATAAATCTTTCGTGTAACCGTAGCAATTATCTTAGAAAGTGCCATAGTTTTATACCCCCTCATTTACGCTTTCCATCATTAACGAGAGATTGCGTATCCTCTACATCTGTATCACATTTTCACTTCACTTATTTCATTTTCATTCGGTGACCAATAAACCTGAACAAGATGATGGGCATTGCGTAAAACTGCACGAACAGGCATTTCTATTTCATCCCCATCCTGACAAACTGCTTCAAAACAATCGCGTTTCTGAAAACCTTCAAAATGGAGAACAATACAACGAGATTGTATAATAACTGGCAAAGTGAGCGTAAGTCTTGGCTCAAGAGCACTCTTTGCATGAAGTGGCAAAACAAGTGCTTGCGTTTGAAGATCAAGTGCTTGTTTCAAACGATTAGCATCAGGAAAAAAAGAAGCAGTATGTCCATCCTTCCCCATTCCTAAAACAATAACATCAAATGGTTTAGGCAAGGTATTGATATGACTAGCGGCTGAAAAAGCAGCAAGCTCAACAGTGATTGCCTTATGATAAAGTCCTACAAAATGCGCTTTAGCTGCAAAATTTTGTAACAAATGACGCCGTACCTTATGTTCATTTGAACGCTCATGCTGAGTAGGTACAAAGCGTTCATCAACCAAAGTGATGATAATATTTTGCCAATCAATATCAGCTTTTGACAAATAATGAAAAAACAATTCTGGTGTTTTACCACCAGAAACTGCTAAAATTGCGCGCTTACGCTCAAGGACAGCCACACTAAGCTCTGCTGCAACATGATCAGCTAATGCTAAAGCTAGGGTCGCCGGTGTTTCAAAATTTAAACGGTCAATATTCATTCCATGCACACTCATTACTCTAAACTAAGTTGTTCCATATACGCCCATCACGTTCCATCAAAAGTGTCGAAGCAGATGGCCCCCACGAACCAGCACTATATCCATGAACAGGCTGCTGTATTGCTTGCCATCCCTCAAGAATAGGATCAATCCAACCCCAAGCAGCCTCAACTTCATCTCGACGCATAAATAGGGTTTGATCTCCGCGAATAACATCCATCAAGAGGCGTTCATAAGCATCAGGATTACGTTCAGAAAACGCAGATGCAAAACTCATATCCAATGGAATATGACGAAATCGCATACCACCAGGACCTGGATCCTTAATCATCAACCATTGTTTTACCCCTTCATTAGGCTGAAGACGAATAACGAGCCGATTAGAAAAAATTTCATCAAAATTCGTAGTAAAAATATTATGAGGGATGGGTTTAAAAACGACAACAATTTCAGACATCCGTGTAGACATGCGTTTACCGGTTCGTAAATAAAAAGGTGTCTCTGCCCAACGCCAATTGTTAATCTTAACCTTAAGTGCTACAAATGTTTCGCTCTTACTGACTTTTTTCCCTAAATCATCAAGATAAGAGCCTACAGAAACACCATTCAAGATACCAGAAAGATACTGCCCACGTACAGTGTATTGCTCTACATTATGCACATCAAGAGGTGTTAAAGAATGTAAGACCTTCAGTTTTTCATCATGCACAGCATTTGCTCTATTGGTAAATGGTATTTCCATAGCAACCAAACAGAGCAATTGCAGCATATGGTTTTGTACCATATCGCGTAGTGCACCCACACTTTCATAATATTCTGCACGTCCCTCCAATCCTAAAGATTCAGCAACCGTTATCTGAACATGATCAATATAATTGGAATTCCATAACGGCTCATAGAGTGTATTGACAAAGCGCAATGCCATTAAGTTTTGAACTGTTTCCTTGCCAAGATAATGATCAATGCGAAAGATTTGATCTTCATTAAACACTCTTGCAAATATATCATTGAGTGCAATTGCTGTTCTTACATCACGGCCAATAGGTTTTTCAATAATAATCCGTGTTTTCTGCGTTACCAAACCATTTTGGCCTAATCTCATCGCGATATCATCAAAAAGATGCGAACCAATCGCTAAATAAAAAGCCCGAATATCAGCTGGATTTTTTGACAGCACTAGAGCAAGATCACGCCATCCCCGATCTGATGTAATATCAACAGAAACGTAGGTTAAACGCGAAAGAAAACGGTTCAGTTCAATTTGATTGAGATCTTTTGGATGAACATGTTTTTCTAGAGAAGCGCGAACAAAATTTTGATACTCTTCACTATTCAGTGAAGAGCGTGAAACCCCAATAATACGTGTTGGCTCACTCAATTGTCCAACACACTGGCAATGATAGAGAGCTGGAATAAGTTTGCGTGACGTTAAATCGCCATTGCCACCAAAAACAATACAATCAAAGGAAGAGACTGGAATAATTTGACTCACCATGAACTTGTCTCTCTTCCCATTTAATTATAAAAGCTTAAACAATTTATAGAAGCTCCAATTATTAAAGCAGACAGATCTTAAACAAGCCATTAATTTTCTTCGTTTTAAACAATATCCAGTTACAAATGATCCATTAAAGAAAACCAGCGCATTGCCAAAAACACAAGCGGATAACGCAGAGCTTTCCCACCTGGGAAAGATGAAATCTTTAAATCCTGAAAAGACGCAAAACGTTCACGCTTCCCAGTGAGCCACTCAGAATATAATTTCCCTATAAAAGGAGCAAGTATAACCCCATGTCCTGAATAACCACCACAATAAGTTATACCCGAAAGAAGTTGGCGAACATAAGGCATACGCTCAACTGTGATTGCAACCGTCCCCCCCCAATGATGAGTCAGCTTTATAGAGTGTAGATGAGGATAAATTTCAATCATCTGCCGTCGTATACACTCATCTAAATTTGCAGGATACTGATTATCATAACTTTCTACTCCACCAAATAATAAGCGATTATCAGTGCTTTTACGAAAATAGCGTACCATAAAACGGGAATCATCTACCGATTCGCCTCTCTGAAGAATGGGACTGTCTTTTGATAAGGGTTCAGTTGCTCCAATATAAGAGCGGATAGAAAAAATATTTTTTTCAATAAAATGTTGAAGTCCAAGTTTATAACCATTGGTCGCCAATAAAACATGTTCAGCCTTTATTTTGCTCCGTTCTGTTAGCACGCTATAATGGCTACCATCGCGTTTTACTGCAGTTACTTGTGTCTTCTCATAAAGCTTAGCACCAGCGTTTTTTGCGTTTTTTGCCAACTCAACAACAAGCTTTAGAGGATTTATATGACCAGTGTTCGCATCATAAATACCACCATGATAAAAAGAAGAGCCAAGTCGTTTAGCTGTTTCATTTTTATCCATAAAAGTAAGCCCCTGATAGCCATAACGCTGCATCGTTTCCACATGCCGTTGATAAGATGTGAGTTTACGTTTTTTATGAGTAACGGAAAGATGCCCTTCCATAAAGTCACACTGACAATTGGACATCGCACACCAAGATAAAACATCTCTTTTGGCTTCTTCAGCGAGATCAAAGAGGACTTTACTTCGCTCAAAACCATATTTTTTTTCCAGTGTTTCTACCCATTGTCTTTGCCCCGTACCCAATTGCCCACCATTGCGCCCTGAAGCACCATCACCAAACCGTGAAGCTTCAAACACAACAACATGAACGCCAGCCTTAGCTAAATGATAAGCTGCTGAAAGGCCTGTAAATCCACCGCCGATAATAACCACATCGCACTGTATCTGTTCATCCAAAAACGGATAAGAGGGGCGTTCTTTTAAACCATCTTCATACCAAGAAATTCCCGGAGAAATCGGATTGTCATTCATCATCGTGATAAACCTCAAACATTGAGCAAGAGATATTCACGCTCCCACGGACTAATCACTTCCATAAAAGTTTCAAACTCTTGTCGTTTGATTGCAGCATAAGTACTGACAAATACATCTCCTAGAATTGCACGTATCGCTGTATCTTGTTCAAATAAGGTGACCGCTTCAATGAGTCCACGTGGTAATTCAATATTATCAGCATTGACATTATTTGTTGTCGGTTCATCAGGTTCAAGCTTTTGCTGTAATCCAATGAGACCGCAAGCCAAAGAAGCTGCAAGAGCTAAATAGGGATTCGCATCTGACGAAGGGAGTCTATTCTCAACACGCCGTCCTTGTGGAGCAGAGCGAGGTACACGAAAAGCCGTGGTACGATTATCATATCCCCATCGCAAATTAACAGGTGCTGAAATATCAGGCATAAGACGTCGATAAGAATTTACATAAGGAGCCAGCATAACAAGTCCCCCCGCCATATGTCTTTGTAATCCACCAATAAAATGGCGAAAAAAGACACTTTCCTTACCATCTTCTTGGGTAAAAATATTCATACCTGTCTTCTGATCAACAACCGACTGGTGAATATGCATAGCAGAACCCGGCTGTCCTTGAATGGGCTTGGCCATAAAAGTCGCGTACATATTATGCTTAAGTGCCGCTTCACGAATTGTGCGTTTGAACATAAACACTTGATCAGCTAATTCAATTGGATCACCATGGCGTAAATTGATTTCAAACTGGCCAGCTCCCTCCTCATGAATGAGCGTATCAATTTCCAACCCTTGTGCTTCTGAAAAATGATAAATATCATCAATGAACTCATCAAATTCATTTACACCGGCAATCGAATAGCCCTGTCCCCCGCCAATTGATCGTCCGGAACGACCAACTGGAGGTACTAAAGGATAATCAGGATCAGGATTTTTTTCTACTAAATAAAACTCGATTTCTGGTGAAACAACCGGCTTTAGACCCATTTTTGTGTAAAAATCAATCACTGTTCGCAAAACATTGCGTGGTGTATAATCCACAATCTGCCCGTTTTGATACACAAGATCACAAATCACTTGCGCTGTAGGCGCTTCTTCCCATGGCACAATGCTTAACGTAGAAAGGTCAGGTTCAAGGCGTAAATCTCCATCTGTTTTGGGATATTCAAAACCATGTCCATCTTCAGGATAATCGCCTGAAATTGTTGCCACAAAAACGGCTGAAGGCAATGCCAACGATGTTTCTGATGTAAATTTTTTAGAAAGCATCATCTTGCCACGTGGTACACCTGCTTGATCAGGCGTAATACACTCAATATCTTCTACATTACGGAAAGCAAGCCACTGCGAAACTTGCTCCCAATTATTTACACCACGTAAATTTTTTAGAAAGCCAGAAACAGGTTTAGAAACCTCATTTTTCATTTGTTTACCATTTTTCACAGCCATGACACATTAACTCAAAAAAAAATAACCAAATTCCGCCCTCATGGTACCATCCCATCTATGAACTTCACAAAAAAACTTTATCAATGTAATGTTTAAAGAATGCCACAACTTCTATCAAGGTAAAAGAGACCTTACCATCATTATAAGCTGCTTACACTATCAAATAGAGTAAAAAATGGTACGGTTGGTGGGATTTGAACCTACGACCTCTGGTGCCACAAACCAGCGCTCTAACCAACTGAGCTACAACCGCATAAAAACTTAATGTATCATAAGTGTTTACTCTTTTGTAAACACTTATTCTCTGTCTGTGTGACATAAGGAAGAATAAAAGAGTTTGCAAGCCCATTTAAAAAAATCCCGCATTTTTTATCAAAAAAAGAGTTTTTATAAAGGAAGCGCGCGCTTTGCCCAATACTCAACACTATGATCACGATAAGCTTTTATGCTCTCAACCCCATCTTGCTGCATACACTGCAAAATCTCTTTCAGAATAGTGACAGCAAGATCTGGTCCCTCATAAACCATCCCACTATACAATTGAATCAAATCTGCACCTGCTTTAACTTTTTCTAAAGCCGTTTGTGTGTCCTTTACACCACCAACGCCAATAATTGCTATCTCCTTACCTAATTTTTGACGCATTTTTGCAAGCACAATGGTAGAGCGCTCAAAGAGTGGACGTCCAGAAAGCCCCCCTTCCTCACCACTGAAAAAACTATTGTTAAGTCCTTGGCGTGAAAGAGTGGTATTGGAAATAATAAGCCCATCAAAATCAGAAAACTTCATTTCTTCAGCAATATCATCCAATTCTTTTTCTGATAAATCAGGTGCAATTTTTAAAAAAATGGGAACGGAAAATCCATGTTTTTTCTTTTGCTCATTGCGCGCCTGCGAAATTGCATTCATCAAAAGATGTAAACTGTCCCGCGCTTGTAAAGCGCGCAACCCCGGCGTATTAGGCGAAGAAATATTAATCGTAAAATAATCAGAAACATCATAAAAATAGGCAATACCAGCAGTATAATCATTAATCTTATCAACCGTATCCTTATTGGCACCAATATTGATTCCTATAATACCAAGGTGTTTACATGCACAAAGTCTGCTGTAAACAACGTGATATCCGTCATTATTAAATCCCATTCTATTAATAATTGCTTCATCTTCTTTTAAGCGAAAAAGTCGTGGTTTAGGACTTCCCCCCTGAGGTTTTGGCGTTACTGTACCAATTTCAGTAAAACCAAATCCTAATTGAAAAATAGCATCAACAACTTCTGCATTCTTATCAAATCCCGCTGCAAGACCAACAAAATTTTCAAACTTGAGACCCGCAACTGTTACTTCTAAACGCTTATCAACGACCTTTTGATAGCTGTTCAATCCACTTTTCAGACCAATAATGGCTAAACGGTGTGCATGTTCTGGATCTAACATAAATAAAGCAGAACGACCAATACAACGAAAAAAATTCATTTATTTTTCTCCACAACATAAAAACGTCCCCTTATGTCTTGCACAAACTTTCTTTTTAACACGCATAACATTCCATAAGAGATGGTATGCTATTCAAACAAGAATAGAAATCTCACCGGCAAAAGATTTTATAACATTATCGCTCATACTCTTTATGAACATTGAAAAAAAGATTTTTCTGATTTTTAAAAAAATTGTTCTCTTTTTCACAATTGTTCACATTGTGTAGTGAAGCATTTTTTTAATTGTATTATAAAAAAACCTGAAACAATTTTATAAATCAATCAAAATGCTCCGCATTTAGTTAAAAAAGAGAATAGATAGCACTTTAAAAAGCTTTTTATCATTCTGTACTCTATGTGATACTCTTTTATATGAAGTCAAACAATGACCTTTGTTAATTTTTAAATATATCATAATATTTTCAAAAAAAGAATTTTCATATTATAATATAATGCTTACCAAGAAAATCATAACTGCCCTTTTCTTTTTTATCAAAAGCGATAATTAAAATGAGCATCTATCGCATACATAAAGGGGAAGACGCAATGCTTAAAGAATTCAAGGAATTTGCTTTAAAAGGTAACATGATTGATCTCGCCATCGGCGTGATTATAGGAGGAGCTTTTGGTGGTTTGGTCAATTCAATTGTCAACGATATTTTTATGCCAATCATTGGACTTATTACAGGTGGAATTGACTTTTCTAACATGTTTCTTCAGCTTGCTGGTGAAAAACAAGCTACATTGAGTGCCGCTAAAGCAGCGGGAGCAACCATTAGCTACGGCAACTTTATAACTTTACTTATTAATTTTCTCATTATTGCTTGGGTCCTTTTTCTATTTGTTAAAGCTATGAATAAGCTCCGTCGAAAACAAGAAGAAGAAGAAAGTTCAAAAAAAATGTCTCTAGAAGAACAACTTCTGTCAGAAATCAGAGATCTTTTGGCTAAGAAAAAATAAACTTATGCGTGATTTAACTCATGGAACTTTTGACGCAGGGTACACAGGAAAAAACATTTCCACAGTTGTTCCATGATTGGGTTTTGAGAATAACAAAAATTGGCCACCACTTTCTTCTACCATTGCCTTACACATCGGGAGTCCTAAACCTGTTCCAACAAAAGCGCTGTCGCCAGAGCGTCCATCTTTGCGCTCTACCTGTCCATAGGGTTGCAATGCTTGTATAATCTCTTCATCACTCATCCCGACACCGTTATCACTTACTGAAATCTTTACGTGCTCTTTTTTTCCATAAGAAACGTGAACAATAATTTGTCCGCCTGATGGTGTAAAACGGATGGCATTGGAAAGAAGATTCCATATAATTTGCCGAAATATCTGTTGTGACACACCAATAAATGGCACATGCGATGGAGCAGCAATGCGCATCATAATGCCATTATGATTAGCCTGTGTTTCAAGAAAAGTTATACTGGCACGTAAACAAGATATCACATCAAACGCTTCCGCGGACATATTAATCTTGTTATTTAAGCTAGAATAATTTGCTTTCGAGCATTCTAGTAATTGATTAACCAGCGATAATATATGTTTTCCAGATGAGATAATATCGCGTAAATATCCACGATACCGCTCATTGTCTATCAGACCAAAACGGCCATCTTTCATAATTTCTGCAAAACCAATGAGAGCATTTAAAGGTGTTCGTATTTCATGAATCACCACAACCATTTGATTCTCTTCTATTTTTTTATCTATTGGTAGAATTACTCCTGTCATATTATGCAATATAACAGCATAATTGTCTTGTCGTGCCAAAGGGATAATCGTCATAGAAACCATTATATTTTTATGACTTTTCGTCACGAGTTCTGCTCTCTCACCACAATGAAAAACCTGATTTTTTTCTTTCACACGGATCAACTTAAAATATTTTTCAAACAAAAATCGACTTTGCAAAGTCAATAATGATGATAATGGCTGTGCCAATAATTCGTTGATTTCATAGCCAGTTAATGCCAAAGCAGCACTGCTTGCCGCTCGAATATCCCCCTGTTCATCCAACCAAAAAATGCCATCCGTTGCTGTATCCAATAATGATAAAACAACTGCTGGTTCTTTTATGAGAGTTTGTTCTATAACATTTTCCGGTAATGTCTGTGCACTTGGCAACAAAACAGCTGTCTCCTTAACCAAATGATCACATCCTACCGATGAATCCAATTCTCCACGCAACCGTTGTGCAATTTCACGAAATGCTGAACGCTCTATCTCTGAAAGAGTTGGTGTTTTTTTCTCCAGATTCTCATCCTTTTTCTCTTGTCCCTTTTCTTGCATCCTCAAAATACCAAAGCCATGAAATCCCTCAAGCCGTTGTTTGTTATCAAAAATTGGTACAGCAGATAATTCAACATCAAGCCACTCTGGATAATCATCAATAGGCCATTGAACAGTCCATTTGCTCCAAGGTAAAGCTGCTTTAATAAAGTCACTTAAGGGTTGATACCGTTCATCACTAAATCTCTTGGTAAGTTCACAAAAATCAGACCTTAAAATAGAAGACGATAGAGGCCCAACAATTTCAGCTAACTCTTTTGAAACATCACAAAATCGTCCATTTTTATCCATCCTCCAAGTAAACCGTTGTGGTAAAAGTTCGGGCCTAAAATGAAAAAGCTCCTGTTTACTCTTCAACTCTTCCGCTTTTAATGGCATGCATAAAACCAAAAAACTTGCTGGTTTTGTTTCTAAACGAATAATACCAACTTGTGTATAAACACCTGCTATCGATAAAATGGTTTTAACTGGCTTCTCATGATCAATCGTCTGTAGGAGAATTTGAATTGTCTCATCAACAAAAGAAAAATGAGAAGAAGCTTCTAATATTGTTGCGTGTTCACCAATTATTGCAACGGACATTGTTGCATCATCCAAACCAGAGATAAGAGAAATCCTTTCCTCTTCCAGAGAGGCTTCTAATAAAAATACCTTGCCTAAACCAATAATATCAACAGAAACTACAGAAAATTCAGCAATATGCTTTAAACCATCTAATGCAATAGAACGTGCACATTGAGCACTCTTCAATATTTTATGATGCTCCACTTGGTCTAAAAAAGACCGGTCTTTCATCATATCCGCTACAGAAGAAAAACCAAAAAAATATGCCGCTGCCCCATTGGACCAAAGAAGACTGTTACAATCAGAGGAAAGAACAAAAGCCCTCTGTCCTCGCATGAAGGTTTGTTTAATTTCTTCACATTCCAGATAATCTAAAAATGTAAAAGACATCTCCAACCCTTCTTTGTATTTATGCTACATACCAATAACCTTAATACAAAATATCGCTTCTATTTTGGCATTCCCCATTCAATATTCCACAGTTTAAAAACAAATACAGCCCCCTCCCGCTCTCATAACATAAAGCAAGCATTAACCATTTAAATAATGATCGTGAGGCATTTTTAAAGCCATATATTCTTAAAATTGTCTTGCTTACTACGTGTACTCATTAAGTAAAATTTCACGTTTCCCTACATGATTAGCAGCTCCAACAACGCCTCTTTCTTCCATGAGCTCAACGAGAGAAGCTGCCTTATTATAACCGATTGCAAGCCTGCGTTGAATATAAGATGTTGAACATTTTTTATCACGCATAACAATCTTTACAGCTTGCATATAAAGTTCCTCACCATCTTCATTAAGTCTTTCTTCCTTTGAAACTCCAGAAACTGAAGCGGCCAACTCATCTTCTGTGTTCTTGTCTTCACTATCCGTTACCGTTGCTAAATAATCAGGCTTTCCTTGCATTTTAAGATGTGCCACAACGGATTCAACTTCTTCGTCAGAAACAAAAGGCCCATGAACGCGTACAATACGTCCACCACCTGCCATATGAAGCATATCTCCTTGCCCCAAAAGTGTTTCAGCACCTTGTTCTCCCAAAATTGTACGGCTGTCTATTTTCGATGTAACCTGAAAAGAAATACGGGTCGGAAAATTTGCTTTAATCGTACCAGTGATAACATCAACAGAAGGACGTTGTGTCGCCATAATAAGATGGATTCCCGCTGCACGCGCCATTTGTGCTAAACGTTGAATAGCATTTTCAATTTCTTTCCCTGCTACCATCATGAGATCAGCCATCTCATCAACAATCACAACAATATAAGGAAGCTGCGTTAAATCCATTGCTTCTTCATTATACAGTATTTCCCCACTTTCCTTATCAAAACCCGATTGTACAGTACACATGATCGTTTCGCCTTTTTGTGCTGCAAGGGCAACTCGAGCATTAAAACCATCAATATTACGCACACCTAACTTAGCCATTTTTCGGTAACGCTCTTCCATTTCACGAACTGCCCATTTTAAAGCTGTTACAGCTTTTTGCGGATCCGTTACAACAGGCGTTAAAAGATGAGGAATACCATCATAAACAGAAAGTTCTAACATTTTAGGGTCAACCATGATCAAACGACACTGCTTTGGTGTCATGCGATAAAGAATCGACAAAATCATTGTATTAATTGCAACGGATTTGCCCGATCCTGTTGTTCCTGCAACCAATAAATGAGGCATTTTTGCCAATTCTGCAATGACCGGTTCACCATTAATCCCTTTCCCCAGAGCAAGAGCGAGTTTAAATTGGTTTTCACGAAAAGAACTTGTTTGGATTAATTCCCGTAAATAAACGGTTTCACGAACTGCATTTGGCAACTCAATTCCAATAACATTGCGTCCAGGAATGACAGCTACGCGTGTAGAAATAGCAGACATAGAACGCGCAATATCATCAGAAAGATTAATGACCCGCGATGATTTTACTCCAGCTGCAGGCTCAAACTCGTACATTGTCACCACTGGTCCTGGATGAACATGGATAATTTCACCCTTAATGCCAAAATCTTCCAAAACACTTTCCAAAAGTCCAGCACCACGTTCTAATGTTTCCTGCGGAATCACCGTGCCTTCATGAAAAACAGGTTCCTGCAATAAATTAATTGGAGGAAACTCATAAGTAGCATCATCAAAAGATTGAACATCTGACCTAAAAGAGGAATTATAATTGCTTAACAACGTGCTAGTAGATCGTAATGATTCGCCTTTTGCTCTCATTACAGAAGAATCTTTTGATTTCTTTGTGATATTTTTTGATGTAGAGCAAGCAATATTGCTCGTATTTTTGGTTTCTATAGAAACCTCTCCATCGCTTAACCCATCAGAAGAGTCTTTAAAAACAAGCTTAGAATAACACTCTTGATTTTCTTTAACAGGGTGATTCTTTGCATACATTAAATCAGAAATTTGCTTTCTTTCCCGAATCTTTCCCGCTGGAGTTTCTGCTGTAATTGAATCGTAAAATTGTGGAAAGCGATATTCAAGGACACGGTAAAGAGCAGTAATTGATTCATCAAAGGCAGAAGGCGTATCGGATGTACTCTCATTATTTGTGCACTCAATTGACAAATCCTCTCCTGAAATTTGAGCATCAACCTGTTCTAGCATAAAAGATTCACACTCAAAAAATGCATCATCAGAAAGATGAAAAACAGGCTTTATTTTTTCTTCCACACTTTCTACTTGTAATTTGTTCTCCTCTGTATCCTTCTCAAGTGGCCTACTAACAGCTTGCCGTGACAACTGCTTCAAAACCGCTGAATGACAAATTGATGTTTTATTCTCTATCGATTGAGAATTAATGACTCTTTTTGTTAATGAGAGATTTTTTGTTTTTTTGTGTGTACGTATAATATTTGTCAGATTTTTTTGCTCTTGCTTTGTAAAAATTTTAAACTGTTTTGCAAAAACTGGATCTGTTTCTATCCGACGACGTAAAATTTCAACTTCTGGTGTCCTTGTAAAACGCACGTTCTGCCCCAAAGAAAATGCCTTCTTCCATACTTCCGGATAAGGAAATATCTCAACAATCTTAGTAGAAGCATTGCCTTCTGATGCACTTTGTGGATTCTCATCAGAAAAAGAAGACGTAGAAACAGATTTTTTTTTCGAATTATGCATGATACCCAACAAACTTATAATAATGAGAACAATTGCCTCTTCAAAAAGAATACATAGAGACTATAGCATGAAGGTTAATAACATTTTGCTGGCTGTCATTTTTTAACAAAAAATAATGCCATAATTTCTTTTCACGAGATTGTCTCCGTAAACACTGGATAAATCACAAAATTCATGATGTCATGAAGCTGTACTCTCTTTATTTTGAAGAAAACTCTCTGATAAAAAAACTGTCAATTATTCTCTTCCTTGCTTCTTTCATAAAAATGATGAGCACAATAATATAAACAACTCCTATCATAAGTGCTCTTTCAATTCTCCATGCTTTGTTGTCATAAAAATAAATCAATTTCTTGCTTTGATAAAATTATCCTTGTTATTCTTGTTTAAAAAGGATCAAATAGGGTAAAATTTAACAATATAAAAAGAGAAAAATGAGGGAATGTTCATGTTTAATAAGCGGAAATTTTATATCAATGGTCTATGGGATGATCCAAGCACTCCTCACGATCTATACGTCATTGATCCATCGACAGAAGAAGCTTGTGCTGTCATTAGCCTTGGTAGCGTAAAAGACGCAGACAAAGCAATTAACGCTGCTAAAGCAGCTTTTCAAACTTGGAAAACAACCCAGCCTAGTGAACGTCTTGGTTTCGTTGAAAAAATTTTAGAAATCTACGAAAAACGCTCGGAAGATATGGCAAAAACCATTTCAATAGAAATGGGGGCACCAATTGATATGGCACTCAATGCGCAAACAGCAACCGGCAGTTCTCATATTCGCAACTTTATCAAAGCTTATAAAGAGTTTTCATTCCAAGAGGTTTTAATAGAAGGAAATGAACAAGCAATTCTCCATTATGATCCCATCGGCGTTGTAGGACTCATTACTCCATGGAATTGGCCTATGAACCAAGTAACACTTAAAGTCATCCCTGCTCTCTTAGCTGGCTGCACGATGGTATTAAAACCTTCTGAAATTGCTCCTCTTTCTGCTATGCTCTTTGCTGAAATTTTAGATGAAGCCGCTTTGCCTGCCGGAGTTTTTAACTTAATCAATGGTGATGGTGCTAACGTTGGCTCTTACCTCTCTGCTCATCCAGATCTCGAAATGATTAGTTTTACTGGATCAACCAGAGCTGGAAAAGATATTTCTAAAAATGCCAGCAATACTTTAAAACGAGTCTGTCTGGAACTTGGAGGTAAAGGCGCTAATATCATCTTTGCTGATGCCGATACAGACGCTATTCAACGTGGGGTACGACACTGCTTTTATAACAGTGGACAAAGCTGTAATGCCCCAACCCGTATGCTTGTGGAACAAGCCCTCTATGACAAAGCTATCCAAACAGCCAAAGAAATTGCAGAACAGACAAAAGTGGGACCAAGCCATCAAGCAGGAAATCATATTGGTCCCGTAGTTTCAAGACAACAATACGATAAAATTCAAAATCTTATCCAATCCGGAATTGATGAAGGTGCAACTCTTGTTGCAGGTGGAACTGGTTTACCAATGGAAATGGAGCGCGGTTATTATGTACGCCCCACTGTCTTTACCGATGTAAAACCTCATATGCGTATTTTTCGAGAAGAAATCTTTGGTCCAGTTCTTTCAATTCTTTCCTTTAATACAGAAGATGAAGCAGTAGCTCTTGCCAATGATACCGAATATGGTCTTACAAACTATATACAATCACAAGATCGCAACAAATGTCGTCGTATCGCAGCCCAACTACGGTCCGGTATGGTAGAAATTAACGGACATGGGTTGCCTAGTGGGAGTTATTTTGGAGGTGTAAAATTTTCTGGACGTGCTCGTGAAGGCAGTCATTGGGGAATTAAAGAATTTCTCGATACCAAAGCAATTTCATATTGGTAAAAAGATCTTATTAAAAGCTTAATAGGAATTGTATGATCACACAGCGAATAACGGATGAAGATGCTCTTGGACAACGACTCGATCAGTGGCTTGCTAAACAATACCACAATGCCCTGTCACGTTCACGCCTACAAACCCTCATCCGTGAAGGCTGTCTTAAAGTTGATGGTCAACTCATAAAGGAACCAAAAACAAAATTAAGACCCAACCAAATTATTGAATTGACAATGCCTGTCCTTCGTGATGCAGAACCTCGTGGTGAAGCCATCACTTTGGACATTCTTTTTGAAGATGATCATGTTATTGTCATCAATAAACCAGCTGGTCTTGTTGTTCACCCCGGCAATGGGAATTGGACCGGAACATTGGTGAATGCCCTTATTTATCACTGCGGTAACAGTTTGTCTGGTATCGGCGGTGTTAAGCGCCCTGGTATTGTTCATCGTCTCGATAAAAACACAAGTGGCGTTATGGTTGTCGCAAAAAATGATCTCGCTCATAAAAACCTCAGTGCCCAATTTTCTGACCATGGACGTACTTGCGCATTAGATCGGCGTTATCACGCTTTGATTTGGGGATCTCCTAGTCGCAATGTTTGGACAATTGATGCATCCCTTGGTCGTTCTTCCCATAACCGAACAAAGCAAGCTGTCGTCCATAACCAAAATACTCATGCGCGCCATGCTGTTACACATTTTTCTCTCCTCGAAAAATATAGAACCTGTGCAAATACCCCCCCTTTTGCCAGTCTTCTGGAATGTCGTTTGGAAACTGGACGCACGCATCAAATTCGTGTTCATATGGCTCATATTGGACACCCGCTCATAGGTGATATTGTTTATGGAAATGCTTTTAGAACAAAATCAAATATGCTCAATCCCACCCTTAAAAATGCAATTGATCAATTCAACCGTCAAGCACTCCATGCCGCTAGCCTTACTTTTGAACATCCTGCGACAAGCCAAATTATGTCTTTTTCTTCACCACTCCCTCAAGATATGGCTGCACTTATCAAGCATTTTAAAAAATAAATTGAAACTTTTTTCCTTATCAGGATTTCACAATAGATATCTCTTTTTGAACAAATTTGAAAATTATGCTAGGGTAGAGTTGAAAAGATGTTTATAATATCTGGAAAAAGAATTTGCCTTATGAGGGAATTCATACAAAAGGAGGGTGCTTTATGGCCCATATGAATCTGCTATCAGTCACAACAGGTGACGGAGGATTGAATCGTTACTTAGAAGAAGTACGTCGTTTTCCAATGCTTGAGCCAAAGGAAGAATATATGCTGGCTCAACGTTATCGTAAACACAATGATTTAAAAGCTGCACATAAACTGGTAACGAGTCACTTGCGCCTTGTAGCCAAAATCGCCATGGGATATCGAGGCTATGGGTTGCCTATTGGGGAAGTTATTTCAGAAGGCAATGTTGGGCTTATGCAGGCTGTTAAGCGTTTCGAGCCGGAACGGGGGTTTCGCCTTGCGACCTATGCAATATGGTGGATTAAAGCATCAATTCAAGAATATGTATTGCGGTCTTGGAGTTTGGTAAAAATGGGGACAACCGCTAATCAAAAGCGTTTGTTTTTCAATCTTCGTAAATTGAAAAGTAGGCTTCAAGCCCTTGACAGCGGCGATCTTAATGCGGAACAAGTAAAAGAAATTGCAACCCAATTGAATGTCACAGAAGATGAAGTTGTTTCTATGAACCGCCGACTTGGTGGTGACACTTCGCTCAATGCACCTCTTCGCACAAAAGAAGGTGAAAACGGTGAATGGCAAGATTGGTTGGTGGATGACTCCGACAATCAAGAACAGGCTTTGATTGAACAAAGTGAATTGGAAAATCGTCGTTCCATGCTTGTAAATGCTATGGACAACCTAAATGAACGTGAAAAGCGTATATTTAAAGCTCGTCGTTTAAGCGATAAACCATTAACGCTAGAAGAGCTCTCAAGTGAATTTAATATTAGTCGTGAACGTGTCAGACAAATTGAAATGCGTGCATTTGAAAAAGTACAAAATTCTATCAAAGCTTCTGCTTTATCCCAAAGTTAAGTGTAGAGCTTACGAAATTAGATATAAATTCAATTTGTTTGCATGTTCTTGATAAGAAGAAAAGCTGTATTGGCTTTGTACTCTTGAAACGGTCAACAGAACCCCTTTAGCAAAAGGGTTTGTTGTATGGTTTTTCCCATTATTCACATTAGTGTTTTATTTTTTCTGACCAAGAACTGTGAGCTTATCTGCTTGCGCAAGCCATTGTCCAATAACTTCATTAAAAATAGACTCACCTGTTGGCCCTTTTGCAAAGGTTAATTCATTTATACGTCCGTTTTTATCAGTTAACACCAAGCGCACCCAATCCAATTCCCGCATCAATTGTAAATTCCGGTCAAGAAATGGATGATTGCCACTCAAAGCAACAAGAAAAAAATCATCGTCAATCTTCGCTGCAACAGCCCTTGTTAAAGCCTGTCCAATGGATTGTTCACTTGCTTTAAAAGTTAATGCTTGAACATTACTTATAGCTTGACCTGAAAATTTATCAGTAGGAATAAAGATAAGATCCATCATATAGGCAGCAGGAAAAGACATATCTGTATTACGACGTAAAATTAACCGCAATGATAACCCTTCATCTGGAATTGTTATATCACCTTGTATGGCTGATTCTTCTGGAGCCCCCTTTACACGAGACTCCTTTATAAGCGTCCAACGAGCACTCCCTGTTGCCATTTTTTCTGTATCAGAATTTGTACGCGCTTGATAAAAAACAGCTTCACCTAGTTTCTCAGGTAATTGCATATTATTCGCAACAACTGTTGAGGTTCCTTCTTCATTCGAAGAATCTGCTGTTTTATCTAAACCGACGTCAACTTCACTTCCATCCTCTAATAAACGTTTCGTGAATTTTTGGTTAATCGAAATTGCCTTTGGTAATGTATGAGAAACTTGAAGATTTTGCTCCGTTAATTTGTAATCATCTGATACAAACACACGCCCCCCAACGAAACAAATACCAGCAGTTAAAAGGACAAAACTAGTAAAAGCAGCAGTACTTATCATAATCCGCTTCTGCATAGATGACCGATGAGCACGACGCAAAGCCTGAGAAAAAATATGCGAAACAATGTGCGGATTATCACCTTGCGAAGAAGAAGTTAAAGGGGAAGCTTTCATATTGTTATCAATATGTTGAGAAGGAAAATCCGCTTTCATATTGACAGGCTCTGCATCTGGCATAACTGGTACATAAGGCTTATTAAGTGCCTTTTTGTCCTTTGAACTTATAAAAGACCCCTGTCTTTCTTTTGTTTCTACCTCTGAAAACGCATTATTCTGCGGCAATTTCGAACTTTGTATGTGCTTGTCATCTTCAGCAGTGTGTGTAGGATTCCATCCAATTACTGAAGAAAGCAACTTTTTTTCAACTGCTAAATACTCTTCTTCAACAGTTGTAATAGCATTATGTAAAATCTTTCTCTGCTCATCTATTATTGCGTGTGGTACTTTTGCCGCGACAAACTGATGTTCTAATGTTTCGATAGCCCGTTTATAAATCCGCTTACGCACTTGTGGTGTACCATGACTCTGCGCATTAATTGCCTTTTTTAAGATTCCAACGAAATCTACCATATCTTCTATGTCTTTCTCAGACTGAAAAAAGAAACCCCAATCATGAAGCTAAAAACCCCCTCCTCTTAGCCTTCTAAATTGATTGTCATTTATATCGATACAACTATCGTAATAATTTAAAATGAATGTGAAAAATAAACAATGCTATTTATACTTTTCTCTCCTTTGCTCTTAAAACTCTCTTGGTATAAAAACACAGAAAAACCCGTAGAAAAATCATAAATAATGATTAATCTGCAAAAGGGTCAGTAATAAGGATAGTATCTTCACGCTCAGGGCTAGTGGATAATAAAGCCACCTTTGTGTTAATCTGTTCTTCAATATACCTTATATATTTGACAGCCTGTACTGGTAAATCCTCCCATCTCAACGCATGTGCTGTTGCTTCCTTCCAAGCTTCTAATGTCTCATAAATAGGTTTTACACGGGCTTGGGCTCCCATGGAGGAGGGTAAATAATCAATCTTTTTACCATTAAGCTCATAACCAATACAAACTTTAATTTCATCCAAACCATCCAAAACATCAAGCTTCGTCAGTGCTATCCCCTGAACACCACAAACCGATACCATCTGTCGTACTAAGACCGCATCAAACCAACCACATCGGCGTTTTCGACCCGTTACAACACCAAATTCATACCCACGCATCCCAAGAAATTCGCCAATATCATTTATCTGCTCTGTTGGAAATGGTCCTTCTCCAACACGTGTTGTATAAGCTTTTGCAATCCCCAAAACATAATGAATTGCGTGAGGTCCCATACCTGAACCAGTACATGCCTGTCCAGCAACTGTGTTAGATGACGTCACATAAGGATAAGTTCCAAAATCATTGTCTAATAAAGCACCTTGTGCACCCTCAAAAAGAACGTGCTTTCCCATCCGATAACTTTCATCTAAAAGACGCCACGTACAATCCATAAAGGGTAGAATTTCATCCGCTACTTGCATCAACTCATCATAAAGCGTTTGAGAATCAATCTCTGCAACACCCATCCCACGCCGCAAAGCATTATGATGTCCCAAAAGCCGTTCGATCTTAGCCATAAGCGTTTCAGATTCTGCCAAATCCATCACGCGGATAGCACGACGCCCCACTTTATCTTCATAAGCTGGACCAATACCACGCTTTGTCGTACCAATTTTTAAACCAGATAAACCGCTTTCACGAGTCGCATCAAGATCACGATGCAAAGAAAGAATCAACGGAGCATTTTCAGCAATACGTAAAATTTCTGGAGTAATTTTTATACCTTGTTCACGTAGTTTTTTTAATTCTGCTACAAAATGGTGGGGATCAATAACAACACCATTACCGATAATTGATAACTTTCCACGAACTAAACCAGACGGTAAAAGCGATAATTTATAACTAACCCCATCAACAACCAATGTATGACCTGCATTATGCCCGCCTTGATATCTCACCACAATATCTGCCCGTTCAGACAGCCAATCTACAATTTTACCTTTGCCTTCATCACCCCATTGTGTACCGACAACTACTACATTGGCCATAACTTTCTCCGTCGCATTTTGTCAAATAAAACCAGCATTCAAAAACAAGTGCCTCTTTATAACGAAACCTTAGAGCAAGTGCGACTCTTCATTTCAGCTTTTTCCCAATCTTTAAGTCATTAAATTTTCAGATTCATGATAATAAAAGGCAAAAACACTAGCATTATGAAATATATTTTTATTTTAAATCAGTCATTTTTTTCACAAAAAGTAAAAAAATTGAGAGCTTTTGCTAGTTTTGTCGTCAACACTTGACAAAGCATCCCTCCCCCCTTGTGACCTTTTACAATCTATACAGCATTTGCAAACTGTTTGTACGATATAAAAATACGAAAGATCATGATAATCTCCCGTATTCTTTTTTCTGGAAAAATCGCTAAGAGTGACTTAAAGCCGAGCTTTTTCAACTTGATATGCCCATTCAAGCCACTGCGTTAAAATTTCAAGATCGGAAGCCTCAATCGTTATACCCGTCCAAATCCGCAGTCCTGGAGGAGCATCTCGATATGAACCAATATCATAAGCAGCTCCCTCCTCATCAAGATGCTTCACCACCGCTTTTATAAAAGATACCCGCTTTTCAGTCTCTAAAGCAGTAATAACGGGATCAACAATATCCAAACAAACAGATGTATGAGAACGTATGTGAGGATCTTTTGCCAAATATTCTAACCACGGAGTTTTACGAACAAAAGCATCAAGTACAGAAAAGTTTTTCTCAACGCGCGCTATTAATGCCCCTAAACCTCCCTGCGCCTTTGCCCACTTTAAACCATCAAGAAAATCCTCAACACATAGCAGAGAAGGTGTATTAATGGTTACCCCTTTAAAAATATCTTCGTTTAATTTTCTCTCTTTCGTCATAGAGAAAATTTGCGGCATAGGCCAAGCTGGAACATAACTCTCAAGTCTTTCAACAGCACGGGGACTTAAAATCAACATACCATGTGCTGCTTCCCCTCCTAAAACTTTTTGCCATGAAAAAGTAACAACATCTAATTTTGAAAAATCAAGATTTTGCGCAAAAGCTGCTGATGTTGCATCACAAATTGTCAACCCTGCTCGCTCATCTGGAATAAAATCTGCATTAGGAATACACACACCTGAAGTCGTTCCATTCCATGTAAAAACAACATCACGATCAAAGTCAATTTGTGTTAAATCTGGTAATTCACCATAAGGGGCTTCAAAACATCGCACATCAGGAAGTTTTAATTGCTCAACAACATCTGCAATCCATCCCGATCCAAAACTTTCCCACGCCGCCATATCAATGCCACGCTCACCTAATAAAGACCATAGAGACATCTCAACAGCACCGGTATCTGAAGCAGGAACAATTCCTATACGATAATCAGAAGGCACTTCAAGAACCTCACGGGTTAAATTAACGACTTCAGCAAGTCTTAATGCCGCTTCTTTCGATCGATGTGAACGTCCAACTAATGCATTTTTAAGAACTTCAAGACTCCAACCAGGACGTTTACTACAAGGACCTGAAGAAAAATTAGGATTATTTGGACGACAACTTGGTTTTTTTAACGTGATCATTCTTTCTCCCCTTTAGACGGCTTGCCTTTCTTTAAAGAAAGGCGTCTTACGACAAAGACTGCGCCAATAGTCTTTGCGAACAAAAATCAAAAATGTTTTCTATTTATTTCGTAAGCTCAAAATACGCGGAAATCTTTTAAAAACATCTCTCTTAAACCATGCTTCGAGATTGATTCTCTAAAATAATTTCCTCGCGTCATCACCACGATAAAGACAGCATCCTGATAACGATACACTAACGTGACATAGCTATCAAGTTTATTTTATTGGAAAGAGTCATTATATTGCTTAGAATACGGAGATAAACTTATAAAAAATCAATTATTTTTCGTTTCATGACTGGACAGAGAAAATTTTAATGTTATAACCGCACACGTTTCACGTGTTTTGTGAAACGTGCCCAGATAGCTCAGTTGGTAGAGCAGCGGACTGAAAATCCGCGTGTCCGTGGTTCGAATCCGCGTCTGGGCACCATTTTCTTTTCTTAACACGCTGTAATATATAGATTTTTTCTTTAAAGAGCTATTTTCAGACCACCTTTCAGACCACCTTCTACGGTTTATACAATCTTACCTAATTTGCTCCTATTTGCTCCTTATTTTTCTTTGGAGTGAAGGCTAAGATCTCTTTCTTTCTCCACCTTACTGCTCTCCCTAGCTTATATGGCTCCGGAAATAACCCCTGAAGCACCCAATTGCGAATCGTTGTTGTGGATACGCTAAAAAGCTCTGCGCATTCACATGTCGTTACATATCTATCACCATCATCAAATATCATCTCATTACCTTTCTCTTTTTTATATTAATTAAATGGGCGGGGATGCTCGGGAGGAGAGGAGCACCCCCATAGCTTTAAGCAGCTTTTGTCAAAATCTTTTTCATGTCTTGCTCTATTTCCGCTAAAAAAACTTCAACTGCTTTGTTAATCTCTTCAATGTG
>NZ_CADEAK010000005.1 GCF_902825225.1 Bartonella vinsonii subsp. berkhoffii ATCC 51672 | reverse complement strand
TCAGCGGTTGTTCATTATGATAAAACAGGTGATGACAATAACACTATTAATTATACGAGTGTGACTTTAGGGAAAGGAAAAGATTCCACACCTGTTGGACTTCATAATGTAGCTGATGGTAAGATTGGTGATGAGTCACATGATGCGATTAATGGTAGTCAGATTAATACAATCTCTGGAGATGTAGCTAAGTTTTTAGGTGGTGACGCTGCGTTTAAAGGGGGTACTTTCACAGGCCCAACCTATAAATTATCTAAGCTTTCTGAAAATGGTGCTGCAGAAGAAACTAGCTATGATAATGTTGGGAGTGCTTTTGAAGGTCTTGATACAAATATCAAAAATGTAAATCAGCGCATTAAGGAAGTTTCGCAAGGCGTTGCGCAAGATTCTTTGTTATGGGACAATAATGTGCAGGCTTTTGTAGCAAAGCATGGGGAAAAAGATAGCAAAACCAATAGCAAGATTACATCTCTTTTGGATGGAACAATTAATGAAAACTCCACGGATGCTGTGACGGGTAAACAGCTTCATACTCTAGGTGATAAAGTTGCAAAGACTTTTGGTGGAGGTGCTGGATATGAAGGTGGCGAATGGACAGATCCTAATTTCAAGGTAAAACAAATTGGTTCTGATGGCGATGTTACTGATGAATCCTATAAGACTGTAGCAGATGCTTTTTCTAGTGTTGGTAGTTCTTTCAAGAGTATTCATGATAAAATTAGCACTATGATAAGTGATAGCCTTGTTAAGAAGAATTCAGATAAGAATGATATTACTATTGGTGGAGAAGTAGAAGGCAGTGAAATCAATATAGCCAACAAGAGTGGTGTGGATCGGACGCTTTCCGGTGTAAAGGCAGCCACAAAGGATAATGAAGCTGTCAATAAAGCGCAGCTTGATCAAAGTTTGGAACAGCTTTCTAACAATCTTCAGTCAGATGATTCAGCAGTTGTTCATTATGATAAAGATGATAGAAATGGCGCCATTAATTATACGAGTGTGACTTTAGGGAAAGGTCAAGGTTCTTCACCTGTTGGACTTCATAATGTAGCTGATGGTAAGATTGCCAAGGATTCACGTGACGCAATCACAGGTGGTCAGGTTAACAAAATTGGTGAGGATGTAGCTAAGTTTTTAGGTGGAAATGCAAAGTTTAGTGATGGAGCCTTTACAGAACCAACTTATAAATTATCTAAAGTTTCTACAGAGGGTAATGTAGAAGAAGCTGAATTTAAAAATGTTGGGAGTGCGTTTGTGAGTCTTGATGAGAATATCAAGAACGTAAATGAGCGCATTAAAGATGTTTCTGAAAGTGTTGCCCAGGATTCTTTGAACTGGAACGAGGGAAAGAAAGCGTTTGTAGCGACGCATGGAGAGGACAAAGCAAACAGCAAGATTACATCTCTTTTAGACGGAGCGATTGATGATAGTTCCACAGATGCAGTTACGGGTAAACAGCTTCATGCACTAGGTGATAAAGTTGCCAAGTCTCTTGGTGGTGATGCTGGCTATGCAGAAGGTAAATGGACCGCTCCCAAGTTTACGGTTAAGACGGTCAATGAAAATGGTAGTGCTGTTGAAGAGCATGAGTATGATACAGTTGTTGCTGCTTTTGCTGGTGTTGGTGCTTCTTTTGAAAATCTTCAAAAAGAGATTACCCAAAGCAACACGGAGGTTGCTGAAAATATTAAGCAAAATGCCTTGCTGTGGAGCGAAAAGGATCATGCTTTTGTAGCGACGCATGGGAAAGATGGAGAGAAAGTAAATAGCAAGATTACGTCTCTTCAGGCAGGAGCTATTTCTGAGAGCTCTACGGATGCCGTGAATGGTTCACAGCTTTATTCTATGGGCAGCGATGTTGCGAAGTATTTAGGTGGTGGTGCTGGCTATGCAGAAGGCAAATGGACTGCTCCAAGTTTCAAGGTTAAGAGCGTCAATGAAGATGGCAAGACAGAAGATAAAGAATATTCTGATGTAGCTTCTGCTTTTGCTGAAGTAGGAACATCTTTCACAAACATTAAAAATGAAATTAACAAAGAAATTACCAATGTAGTCAGTGATAGTCTTGTTAAATTTGATGAGAAAACGAATCTAATCAAGATTGGTGGTGAAAAAGAAGGTGCGAGCATCAATATTGCAGATAAGGACAGCAAAGATAGAATTCTTTCCGGCGTGAAGAAAGCAGAGAATGATAATGAAGCTGTCAATAAAGGCCAGCTTGATGAAAGTTTGAAGGATCTTTCCAACAGTCTTCAGTCTGATGATTCAGCTGTTGTTCATTATGATAAAAAGGATGATGACACTAGCAGCATTAATTACACGAGTGTGACATTTGGAAAAGGAAAAGATTCTGCACCTGTTAGCCTTCATAATGTAGCTGATGGTACACTTTCTGAGGGATCGCATGATGTTGTCAATGGTGGTCAGGTTAGCAAAATTGGTGAGGATTTAGCCAAGTTCTTAGGTGGAGAAGCATCCTTTAAAGATGGAGCTTTTACAGGTCCAACCTATAAATTGTCTAAGGTTTCTAAAGATGGGCAATTAGAAGATAAGAGTTTTGAAAATGTTGGTGCAGCATTTACAGGACTTGATGAGAATATCAAGAATGTGAACCAGCGCATTAAGGATGTTTCTGAAAGTGTTGCTCAGGATTCGCTGAACTGGAATGAGAAAGAAGGAGCTTTTGTAGCGCAGCACGGAGAAGAAGGGAACAAAACCAACAGCAAGATTACATCTCTTCAGGCAGGAGCTATTTCTGATAGTTCCACGGATGCCGTGAATGGTTCACAGCTTTATTCATTGAATACAACGCTAGCGCAGTATTTAGGTGGTGGGTCTGGCTATGTAGAAGGCAAATGGACCGCTCCAAGTTTCAAGGTTAAAACAATCAATGAAGATGGTAGTGCTGTTGAAGAACAGAGCTATGAGAGTGTAGCAGAAGCCTTTGCTGGAGTAGGAACATCTTTCACAAACATTCACAATGAAGTTAAGAATGAGATTAACAAAGTTGTAGGTGATAGCCTTGTTAAACAGGATGAAGAAACCAAGGTTATTAAGATTGGTGGAGAGAAAACAGGTAATGAAATTACCATTGCAAACAGTGATGGTGCGGCACGTAGTCTGTCAGGTGTTAAGGCGGCAAGTCTTTCAGCAACATCGACAGAAGCTGTGAATGGTTCGCAGCTTTATAGTTTGAATACGACGCTAGCTAAGTATTTAGGTGGAGGAGCTGAATATAAGGATGGAGAATGGAAAGCACCAGAATTCAAGGTCACGACATATGATGATGGTGGTGTGTCTCATGAGGAGAGCTATGAGAGTGTAGCGGCAGCGTTTGCGGGTGTAAGCAGTTCCTTCATGAAGCTTCATAATGAGGTATCTAACAATCTCGAACAGAATGCTCTGTTGTGGAGTGATGAAGATCAAGCTTTTGTAGCACTTCATGGGAAGGGAGGCGACAGAAGCAAGAGTAAACTGAAATCTCTTTTAGATGGAGATATTTCTGAAGGTTCGACGGAAGCGATCACGGGTAACCAGCTTTATAGTTTGAATACGACGCTAGCGAAGTATTTTGGTGGTGAAGCCGGGTATAAGGATGGTGCATGGACTGCTCCAAGTTTCAAGGTTTTACAATTCAATGCTGATGGTAGTTCATCTTCTAAGCAGAGCTATCCTGATGTAGCGAGTGCCTTTGATGGTGTAAGTGAGAGTATGACGAGTATCAACGATCGTGTTCAAGAGGTTGAGAAGAATGTTGCGTCGAATGGTTTGAATTGGAATGAAGAAACAGGATCGTATGATGCTCGTCATAAAGGGGAAGCGAGTAAGATTACGAATGTAGCGGCTGGTAAGATAGAAAAAGGATCACAAGAAGTTGTGAATGGTGGACAGCTTTGGATCACAAATGAGAAGATAAAAGATGTTGAGAATAGGGTAGACACGATTGATCAACAGGTACAAGATATAACGATTGCGGTCACGGATGGAGCTGTTAACTATGACAAAGATGCAGATGGGAAAAAGACCAATAGCATCACTCTAAAAGGTGGGAATGAAAGTGAACCTGTTTTGATTGATAATCTTGCTGATGGTCGTATTGAGAAAGGCTCGAAAGAAGCAATTAATGGTGGGCAACTGCATGATTATACGGATCAGCAGATGAAGATAGTTCTTGATGATGCGAAGAAGTACACGGATGATCAGGTTGGTAGTATTGTTAAGAATGGTATTAACGAGGCGAAATCTTACACAGATATAAAGTTTGAGACGTTGAGTTATGTAGTTGAGGATGTTCGGAAAGAGGCCAGACAAGCGGCGGCTATTGGCTTGGCTGTATCTAACTTACGCTACTATGATATACCTGGATCTTTAAGTGTTTCATTTGGTAGCGGCACATGGCGTAGTCAATCTGCAATTGCTTTTGGTGCTGGTTACACCTCTGAAGATGGAAATATCCGTTCTAATATATCTGTCACGAGTGCTGGTGGTCATTGGGGAGTAGGCGCAGGGGTTACTTTGAGGCTGAGATAATAATGAAAGATATCATTATAAAAAAGCAAAATATTTTTGTAAGTATTCTGTTTGTCCTTGCCTTAATAGGCAAGGGCGAAAGTTTTGCTAATGAGAAAGATAATGTTTATACGGTGCATCCACCACAATTATCTATTCCTAAAGGAGAACCTGGTGAAACACGTCGAATCATTATGCAATTTGATTATTGGACTTTGATTTGTGATGAAAAACAAAAACTTAAGCAAGGTATATGTAATGTAACACAGACGGTTCATGATCAGGAAGATAATACTATTTTTAGTTGGTCTCTTGTTTCTACCAAAAATGGCCAAGCAGTGATGCTTTTTCGAACATTACCAAATACAGATTTAAATGTTCCTATTCGAATGTTTGTGGAGGGTGTTAAAAAGCCTATCCTTATCAATTATACGCAATGTAATGAAACTGTCTGCTTGGCACAATCACCTGTAGGACCAATTTTTAGCAAACAAATAGAACAAAACAAAAAAGTGCGTATTTCTTATAGAATTAAAGAAGGAAAAACATTTTATTTTACTGTGCCATTTAAAGGGCTGAGTGCCGCACTTTACTCGTTACAACGATAAATTGTATAGAGTACTTTTAGAAGGGATTATTTTCTCATAAATCGTTGCTATATTTTCAAATCTCAATGACACGGTGCAATGGAGTGAGAGTTTTTATACAAAATAGAGATATCTGATTTAAAAATATAACAGGTTTTACAAGCATGAAATAACAAGACATCATTTCATGTAAGAGAGAAACGAGCGAGAGTTTTTTGCAAGGCTTATAGAGTTCATTACATGAGCCATTAATAGTAAAAACTGCTCAAAATAGCTAGTTTAAAAGAGAGCACAACAAATAAAAATACGATTCCTTGGAACAAGGGAGGGATTGGTTTTATTTTTAAAAAACTTCATATAGATTTTTAGGGTAGTCTTATTGATATCAATAACTCCTGATTGAAGTACTGGAGTAGTTTTGATGTTGATGGCATAAAAGTGTAGCCATTCTGCAAAATATAATTACAGTGCTATTATTTCGTGGATACACAGAAGAATTCTAATTCAAAAAACTCTTGAGGAGTATAAATTCATCTTTTTACAAGTGAGGTACATTCTGTGTCTATGTAAATTCTGTAAAGAGAGTCTAAGCACGTTAAAAAATGGATGCGAACATAAATGATTATAGTTTCGGTCTATGATTTAATGAGAAGAACCAAAGGATTATGCAGATATCTGAAAATTTTGATGATAGAAAAAGAGATAATGTTTTCTTGATATTTGTAATTGAATGCTGCATTGTTACTTTAGTTTTAGTGATGAAAAAAACTCTCGGGTTTGTTTATTGGAGAAAAATGCTCAAGGGATAAGAAAACATGACCCCATTAGATTATGGTTCAAAAGAATCAAAGCAAGGAAGAGCATACGATACCAGAGCAGAAAAATTGTATGATTACCCTGATGACAATCGAAATAATCGTTCTGCATTATTACAGACAGGTGGGCGCTCTATTTCTGTTGATATAAAGCAATATCAGCGAAAAAGACATTGTAAACAGAAATTGATTCAAACGGACACAGCTTTTGAATTTCATGGTCAGGCAATTGTAGGTACTAAAAAAATAAAAAAAACAAAATGCCTTTTTTTCAAGGAATTAAAGTATCCGCCTCTTTATGCGGCACTTGATTTGGGAACAAATAATTGTCGTCTTCTTATTGCGTCTCCCAGTAAACCAGGACATTTTCGTGTTGTTGATGCTTTTTCACGTATTGTGCGATTGGGAGAAGGTTTGGTCAAGAATGGTTCTTAATACACAAGCAATGGATCGCACGATTGAAGCATTAAAGATTTGTCATTTAAAGCTAAAACAAAGGCGTATTAAGCGCTATCGCTTAGTTGCAACAAAAGTTTGCCGTTCGACGCAGAATGGTAGATATTTTATTCAACGCGTTTTGGATGAAACTGGTCTTGAATTGGAAATTGTTGATCGGAAAACAGAAGCGCGTTTTGCTGTTTCAGGGTGTGGTACACTTGTTGAACCTAATATTGATGCAATTGTGCTTTTTGATATTGGAGGAGGGTCATCGGAAATTGTACTCCCTTGATGTTTCTAAAAAGCGTTCTTTACGTTTAACTGAACAGATTACGGCGTGGATTTCACTTCCTGTTGGTGTTGTTACGCTTGCTGAGCGCTTTGGAGGAAATGAGGTTAATTTAGACGGTTTTGAAAAGATGAAAGGTTATGTACGAAGTTTGTTAAATAATTTTTCAGGCCGTCATAAATTAGGGGTTCTAGCTCAAGGTACAAAGTTTCATCTTTTGGGAATTTCTGGAACGATTACGACTTTAGCAGGAATGCACCTTAATTTAGAGCGTTATGACCGGAGGCAAGTTGATAGCATCTGGGTGAATGATGCAGACATTACTCTTATAATGAAGCGTTTATTGACATGGGATATAAAAAAACGCGTAACTAATCCTTGCATTGGACGAGAGAGAGCAGATTTAATTTTAGCTGGTTGTGCAATTCTAGACGTTATTCGAGAAGCTTGGCCCAGTCAACGATTACGAGTGGCTGATCGTGGATTGAGAGAAGGAATTTTGATAGAGTTAATGTTACGCGACGGTGTATGGTGTCGACATAGGAAGGAAAAAACTTCAAGCGCTAGTCAGTTATCAGAATACGGAGCAATGAGTAATAATGAAAAAGACGATAAAAACACCGGCTGGCGGATATGGTGGTTCTGGATCGCATGAATTATATCAGCGTGTAAAGAAGAAAGCAGGAACCATTAAAGCATCATCACGGCGGTGGTTAGAGAGGCATCTGAATGATCCTTATGTCCATCAGTCGAAAGTGGATGGTTATCGTTCGCGTGCGGCCTATAAGTTAATCGAAATTAATGAGCGTTATAAATTTCTCAAAAAAGGTCAAAAGATTATTGATTTAGGAGCGGCGCCTGGGGGATGGTGCCAAGTTGCTGTAGGTATAGTAGGGTCCAGTGATCAAAAAACTAGTGTAGTTGGTATTGATTATTTGCATGTTAATCCACTGCCTGGAGTTGTTATGTTGAAAATGGATTTTTTGCATGCAGATGCACCACAAAAATTAATTGATGCTTTAAGGGCAAAGCCGGATGTGGTTCTTTCTGATATGGCTGCACCAACAACAGGACATCGTCAGACGGATCATTTAAAGACAGTTTATTTATGTGAAGTGGCTGCGGATTTCGCTCTTTCAGTTCTTAAGCCTGGAGGGCATTTTTTAGCAAAAGCTTTTCAAGGTGGTGCAGAGAACTCTCTTCTCACCACATTGAAACAGAACTTTAAAACAGTTCATCATGTTAAACCACCTGCAAGCCGATCTGAATCCGTAGAGCTTTATCTTTTAGCATTGGGATTTAAGAGAAAAGCAGAAATACAACAATAGTTTCTTTTTTTCAAAAAGCGATAAATTTATTTGCATGGGTTTTAATGTTAAGGGTATTTTAAAACGACTATTGGCGATAGTGTTAAGAGTTTTTTTGAGTATCAATAATGAAAAACTAGTAAAACTGATACATTGCCTATAGAAGTAGAGGGATTGATTCCTCAGTGAGTGTTTCCAATGAAGTTTCTTGATCAAGCTAAAGTCTATATACGTTCTGGTGATGGAGGGGCAGGGGCGGTATCCTTTCGCCGTGAAAAATTCATTGAATTTGGGGGACCTGATGGGGGGAATGGGGGACGTGGTGGTGATGTGTGGGCTGTTGTTGTGGATGGGCTCAACACGTTGATTGATTATCGCTATCAGCAGCATTTTAGAGCAAAAACAGGGGAGTATGGTAAGGGGCGTAACATGTCAGGTGCAAAGGGTGATGATATCATCCTGAAAGTACCGATTGGCACGCAAATTTTTGAAGAAGATAATGAAACGTTGATCTGTGATTTAACAGAAGTAGGACAACGTTATCTTCTTGCAAAAGGGGGAAATGGTGGTTTTGGAAATCTTCATTTTACAACATCTACAAATCGAGCACCGCGTCTTGCAAATCCGGGACTTTCTGGAGAAGAGCGCTCACTTTGGCTTCGTTTGAAATTAATTGCTGATGGGGGGCTTGTTGGTTTACCGAATGCTGGAAAATCAACTTTTTTAGCATCAGTAACGGCTGCAAAGCCAAAAGTTGCAAATTATCCTTTTACAACTATTCATCCTCATCTTGGTGTTGCACGTATCGATGCTCGTGAATTTGTTTTGGCTGATATTCCTGGTTTGATTGAAGGAGCACATGAGGGTGTAGGGATTGGGGACCGTTTTTTAGGTCATGTAGAACGTTGCCGTGTTTTACTTCATTTGATTTCTGCTCAAGAAGAAGATGTCGCAAAAGCATACAAAATTGTGCGTAAGGAATTAGAGGCATATGGGAACAAACTAAGTGATAAGACTGAAATTATCGCTTTAAGCCAGATAGATACTCTCACTCTTGAAGAGCGTAAAACAAAACAAGAGATTTTGCAAAGAGCAACGGGTAAATCTGTTATGATATTTTCTGCAGTTAATCGTGAAGGTTTAGAAAATGTGCTCCGTGCTGTTGCACATGTTATCGAAATGGCACGTAAAGAGGATAATGGAAGCGAAAACTAGGGTTGGTGAAGATGTCCGTTGGATTGCAAAAACTTGCGCACTATAAACGCATTGTGATCAAAGTTGGATCTGCTCTTTTGGTTGATCCTCAGACAGGTTTACGTGCCGAATGGCTTAACAGTTTGATAAGTGATATTGCCCAGTTGCGTCAAAAAGGTGTTGAGATTTTATTGGTGTCTTCAGGTGCTATTGCTTTAGGAAGGACATTGCTACAGCTTCCTAAGGGAGCTTTGAAATTAGAAGAGAGTCAGGCATGTGCTGCGTTGGGACAAATTGAATTAGCTAAAACATATGGTGATGCGCTTGCTCAATATGGATTAAAAACAGGTCAAATTTTACTCACTCTCTTCGATACCGAAGAACGACGACGTTATCTTAATGCACGTGCTACAATTAATGTACTTTTGCGTTTTGGAGCTGTCCCCGTTATTAATGAGAATGATACTGTTGCAACAAGTGAAATTCGTTATGGGGATAATGATCGTTTAGCAGCACGAGTAGCAACAATGATGGGTTCGGATCTTTTAATACTTTTATCAGATATTGATGGGCTTTATACAAAATCTCCTCATCGTGATCCAACGGCTGAATTTATTCCTTTTATTTCCTCAATCACGAGTGATATCGAAAAAATGGCAGATGTGGCTGCTTCAGAGCTTTCTCGTGGAGGCATGAAGACCAAGCTAGATGCCGGAAAAATAGCGAATTCCGCTGGAACGGCGATGGTTATTACTTCAGGCAAGCGTATAAATCCTCTTGCGGCGCTTGACAGGGGAGAGCGCAGAAGTTTTTTTGCTGCTGGTGAAAAGCCTTTTAATGCTTGGAAAGCATGGATTTCAGGTCATTTAGATCCATCTGGTATTTTGACGATTGATCAGGGAGCGGTTAAAGCTCTTGAATCTGGAAAATCCTTATTAGCTGCAGGAGTTGTTGCTGTTGAGGGAAGGTTTAATCGTGGAGATACAGTTGCCATTGTTGATACAAATGGGGTTGAGGTTGCTCGTGGACTTGTGAGTTATGGAAAAGATGAAGTGATACGTATTATGGGTTGTAAAAACGAAGAAATTGAAACTATTCTTGGATATGAAGCACGTTCTGCTATGGTCCATCGTAATGATATGGTTTTACGCTGTATGACCGATTCTGCTTAAAAAATTATTTTTTATTATTTTAGCAGACTGGATGGATAGTATGGTGTTAAAAGAACAAATGAAGGATATGGGGCGAAAAGCACGCCATGCAGCAGCGGTATTAGCTGTTATGTCTTCTGAACAAAAGACCAAAGCATTAGAAATGATAGCTTTGAGTTTAGAAGCGCATTCAGTTGAAATCTTACGAGCGAATTGTCAGGATTTAGAGAATGCTGCTCATAATAATTTAAAGGCAGCGATGGTTGATCGGCTCAAATTAGATAAATTGCGTTTGCGTGCAATCATAGAGAGTGTACGCCAAATTGCTGATTTGCCTGATCCTGTTGGACAAGTGATGAGTGAATGGACCCGTCCAAATGGGCTTCATATTAGCCGTGTCCGTACACCTCTTGGTGTTATTGGCATCATTTATGAAAGTCGACCAAATGTTACCATTGATGCAAGTGCTTTATGTTTGAAGTCTGGAAATGCTGCAATTTTACGGGGTGGTTCAGATAGTTTTTATTCTGCTCATGGACTTCATTCGGCGTTGGTAAAGGGATTGGAGGAAGCTGGTTTTCCTAAAGATGCCGTTCAAATGGTGGGAACGACAGATCGTGGTGCTGTTGGAGAAATGCTGAAGGGTTTGAATGGTACAATTGATGTAATTATCCCCCGTGGTGGGAAAAACCTCGTTGCACGTGTTCAGTCTGATGCACGTGTTCCAACTTTTGCGCATTTAGAGGGGCTCTGTCATATTTATATTGATCAATCAGCAGATTTAGATATGGCGCGTAATATTGTTTTAAATGCAAAGTTGCGGCGAACAGCTATATGTGGTGCTGTTGAGACAGTTCTTATTGACCGCAAAGCATTAAAAAAGTTTCTTCCTGTTCTGACTGCATTACAGGAAAAGGGGTGTGAAATTCGTGCAACAGAAGATATTGTTTTTTTTATGCCAGATGCTAAATTAGCTACGGAAGAAGATTGGTCGCACGAATATCTTGATGCCATTGTTTCTGTAAAAACAGTTGAAGGTGTTGAGGGGGCTATTGCGCATATTCAACGTTATTCATCATGTCATACAGAGTCAATTATAGCTGAAGATATGAAGGTGGTGGAAATGTTTTTTAACCGTTTGGATTCAGCTATTTTGCTTCATAATGCATCTACACAATTTGCTGATGGAGGTGAATTTGGTTTTGGAGCAGAAATTGGTATCGCAACAGGAAAAATGCATGCGCGTGGTCCGATAGGTGTTGAACAACTAACATCATTTCAGTACCAGATCAAAGGAAATGGACAGATTAGACCTTGAAAAATCCATTTTTTCCTTGGAAAAATCGTATGCCCTATGTTGAAAGTTCCAATGTTGTTGGTCTTTTTGGCGGGTCTTTTAATCCACCGCATGCTGGACATCTCTTTGTAGCAAAGACTGCGATTCAGCGTTTATGTCTTAATCAATTATGGTGGATGGTTACGCCAGGAAACCCTTTAAAAGACCATACACATTTACCATCTTTAGATGAGAGAATGCGTTTAAGTCTTGAACGCATTGATCATCCGAAGATTCGCCTAACGGGTTTTGAACAGGCGATAGGCAGTAAAGTCTCAGTAGATACAATTTCTTATATTCTTGCACATCACCGTGGAGTACGTTTTGTATGGGTTATGGGTGCAGATAGTTTTGCAACGTTTCATCATTGGTATCGATGGCATGATATCATATCTATGCTTCCTGTTGCGATTATTGATCGTCCTTTTGTGCATATGCCAGCACTTTCTGCTCCCATGGCACACATTTACCGTTCTTTTCGTTTAGATGAGAGAGAAAGTATACGATTACCTTTTATGAAACCACCAGCTTGGACTTATTTGCATGGACCTTTGTCTTTTCAGTCTTCAACGAGTCTTCGTTTAAAGGAGAATAATTTTTCTTGAACATTTTATAAGATTCTGCTTCTCTCTTTTTTTATATTTCAAATGATAAGAAAGGATATTGGTCTGGAAAACGTCGCACAAAAACACTCTTACGGTATCGCATCTGTAACAGAAAAAAAAATCTTTTCTGCCAGTGATGGTCTTGAAATTATTCTCAAGAGTTTAGAGGATATGAAGGCAGAAGATATTATCTCTATTGATATTCAAGGTAAGTCATCTCTGGCTGATTACATGGTGATAGCTTCAGTATACTCACAACGTCATGTAACTGCTGTTGCTGACCATTTATTGCGCACTTGGAAAGACAGTGGATATGGTCTTGCGAAGGTAGAAGGGCTTGTGGGAGGTGATTGGGTATTGATTGATACAGGTGATATTATCGTCCATCTTTTTCGTCCAGAAATTCGTCTCTTTTATAATTTAGAAAAAATGTGGCTTGCTCCAGATTTAAAGAATACAAAGTCAATTCTCTTTGGAGATCATTAACATGCAAATTTCTATTTTTGCTGTTGGTCGCATGAAAAAGGGAGCAGAGCACAAATTAGTTCACCATTATTTGGATCGTTTTTCTAAAAGTTCTGGAAGTGTGGGATTTCATTTTAAAAAACTACAGGAGATATCAGAAAGTCATGCTCGGACAGCATGGCTGCGTATGGAAGAAGAGGGAAAAAAGCTTATTGATTTTTTGCCTGAGAAGTGTCAGTTAATCGTGTTGGATGAGCGTGGAAAGTTGATTTCATCATCTGCTTTTGCTGAAAAATTAGGTTTTTATCGTGATAAAGGTGTCCGTGATCTTATCATTGCTTTAGGAGGTCCTGATGGGCATAATGATCAAATAAGGAAACGTGCTGATTTTCTTTTGTCTTTTGGTTTGATGACGTGGCCACATCAAATTGCGCGCATACTTCTTACAGAACAGCTTTATCGTGCTGTAACAATTGCAAGCAATCATCCGTATCATCGTTGTTAATATTTTTGTGCAAATTTTAGCACCTATTGATATATTTATTAATATTGTTTTAGCGGACATCATTTAAAGCATCGCTAGTGTATGTGATGATGCTTAATGGTTGGACAAATGAAGAAGCTTCTTCATAGAAAGATGCGACATTTATATGAGGAATGCGTGATATTTGTTGTGCTATTTTTGAGCATTATGGGGGGGGGCTTTTCTGTATCGTATGCTGAAGTTACAATAAATAATGTAGAAGCAGCACATAAAGCATTGATAGAAACTCACCAAAATATTTCACTTTCGCGTGAGCGTGTTGTTTTTCTTACGCGTCAAGTTGAACGTTTAAAGAAAGATCAGCATGCTTTGAGCGATGCACTCATAAAAGCTGCTAAAGCAGAACGTGCAGCAGCAAATGATATTGCTGAAAGGGAAGAAAAGCTAAAAAAAATGATAGAACAGCGGGTACAAGTTCATAAAAAATTGAAAAATAGGCGTGCTGAATTTTCTGAAGCTCTTGCCATTTTAGAACGCATGGGATTAAATCCACCTCCTGCTCTTCTGCTGCGGCCCGAGGATGTGTCAGCTTCTATACGAAGTTCTGTTTTATTAGGGGGTATTGTATCTCAAATGCAAGAAAAAACACAGGCTTTAACAGAAACTCTGAAGGCGTTGACCAATTTGACCAATTCAATTGCTATAGAATACACAGCATTAAAAACGAATATGCAAAATCAAGCAGAACAGCGGAAGCGTTTAGAGCTTTTATTAGATAAAAAAGCACAGTTACAAAAAAAATCAGAACAAGAACTTACAGAGCAGAAACAAAAAAACATTATTCTTACTAAAAAAGCGCAATCTTTGGAGGAATTGATTTTAGAGCTTGATCGTCAATCAAAACTGAGTTCTGATACATCAATACAGGTAAAGAGAAATTTACAATTATTAGAGCAGTCCAATTTTGAAAGCCGAAAAGGCTCTTTACTTTTGCCTGTTTTGGGAAAACGCGTGCAACATGTTGATAAGAGTTCGCAGATGACACGCTTTGGTGAGATGATTGAAACAGAAGCATCCGCTATTGTTATATCACCTGCTGATGCTTTTGTTGCTTTTGCTGGACCATTTCGTTCTTATGGACAATTAATTATTCTCAATGTTGGAAATGGTTATCATATCGTTCTTATTGGAATGTCGAGAATCAATGTTGCTCAAGGGCAGTTTGTTCTTGCTGGTGAACCTCTTGGAACAATGGGAAAGCAATTTATTGCGAACAGTGTTGCATTGGATATAGGCAAAACTGCTCCAATGCTTTACATTGAGTTTAGAAAACAGGGGAAGCCTATAAATCCAACTCCTTGGTGGCGTACTGAAAAAACAAAAAGGAACCAAAATGATTCGTAAAGTTATTCTTTTGGTCGCTGGGGTATTTCTCGGCGCCTGTTCAATGATTATGGTGCAGTCTGTTGCTGCCAATAACGAAGGTGATGTGTACAAAGATCTAGCCATATTTGGCGATATCTTTGAACGCGTACGTATGCAATATGTGACGGTTCCAGATGATAAAAAACTTATTGAAAATGCTATCAATGGGATGCTGACATCGCTCGATCCCCATTCTTCGTATATGAATGCGCAAGAAGCCAAGGAGATGCGAGATTCTACAAAGGGAGAATTCGGAGGTCTTGGTATTGAAGTAACCATGGAGAAGAACTTAATTAAAGTTGTTTCTCCAATGGACGATACACCTGCTTCAAAAGCAGGTATTTTGGCAGGGGATCTCATTTCAAAAATCGATGGTGTACAGACGAATGGCCTAACATTGAATGAAGCTGTTAGTAAAATGCGGGGTGCTCCTGGAACACCAATTACGTTGACAATTATTCGTTCTGGTGTTGATAAGCCACTCGAAATTAAGGTTGTTCGTGATATCATCAAAGTAAAGGCGGTGAAATATCGTGTTGAGGATGATATTGGATATTTAAGAATTATTCAGTTTTCTGAGCAGACTTTTGGCAATCTTCAGGCTGCGATTAAAGATGTTCAGTCGAAAATTCCTCAAGATAAGTTGAAGGGATATGTTCTGGATTTGCGGCTTAATCCTGGTGGTCTTTTAGACCAAGCTGTGAGTGTTTCGAGTGCTTTTCTTAATAAAGGTGAGATTGTATCGACCCGTGGGCGTAAAAAGAGTGATGTGACGAGATTTGATGCTAAACCAGGGGATATCATCAATGGAAAACCTCTTATTGTGCTCATTAATGGTGGTTCGGCAAGTGCTTCTGAAATTGTTGCAGGTGCCTTACAAGATCATCGTCGTGCTACAATTTTAGGGACACAATCTTTTGGTAAGGGATCTGTTCAAACGATTATCCCCTTAGGTGAAAATGGTGCTTTACGTTTAACAACAGCACTTTATTACACACCGTCTGGCACTTCAATTCAAGGAACTGGGATCACACCTGATATTATTGTAGAGCAACCACTCCCTGAAAAATATAAAGGCTATGATGTAAAGATTGGTGAATCTACATTAAAAGGACATATTAAAGGGAAGCGGGAAAACAATAAAGGTTCTGGATCAGCCGCTTTTGTTCCGCAGGACCCTAAGGATGATGTGCAATTGCATGAATCTTATAAGTTGTTACGGGGTGAAATGGCACATGCAGCATTTCCACCAGATCCTCATAAAGATATTTTAAAGTAAGAAAGAATATGTACAGCTTATGCTGGGGATAATTGAATGAATGATACAGACACTAACTTAAAAACCCTTCCTTATAGGAAAGGTGTTGGGATTGTTGTATTTAATCATGCAAGTAAAGTTTGGGTAGGGCGTCGTTTAATGACGTGCGCTCATGCCAATACTGAGATGTCTCACCGTTGGCAGCTTCCTCAAGGAGGGATAGATGAGGATGAAGAGCCATTAAATGCAGCACGTCGTGAACTTTACGAAGAAACAGGTATCCGATCAGTAGAGTTGATTAAGGAAGCAAGGGATTGGTTTCATTATGATTTTCCACAAGAACTTGTTGGGTGCACATTAAACAATAAATATCGTGGACAAATGCAAAAATGGTTTGCTTTTCAATTTACAGGGGATCTCTCTGAAATCGCAACTAATCCCCCACCAGATAGTAATAAAGCGGAATTTGACCAGTGGAAATGGGTTGATTTGGAAACCCTTCCTTCGATTGTTATTTCATTTAAAAAGCATGTTTATAGGAAAGTCGTCGACGAATTTCGAGGTAGCCTTAGACGATTATAAAGGCTATATAATTACGGAAAGCTCTTTTTTATTAAGAATGCTTTATATTATGTGTATTATTTAAAGATAATAAGCGTGTTTCTCTTTTATGTAAAGAACTGGAATATAAAATGAAAAAGTTATTTAATTTACTTATAGCCTTTACTCTTTTGAGTATTTCTTCTGTAGCATTTGCATCAGGTCCGAAATCTGCTGAAACGAAAAATGCAGCGGCTACACTGCCAAATGGTGCTTCTTCTTTGGCTGAAACCTACGGCTTGTGGACTATTAATTGTGGTATACAAGAGGGAAAAAAAGTTTGTTTCATGCACCGTCAAGAGGTGAATGATCAGGGCCGTGTTGTTGTGGCTATGAATGTTACTCTCAATGCTGATGGTGTGGTATCTGGTAATTTAACAGTTCCTTTTGGCATTTTGGTTTCTAAGCCTGTTCGTTTACAAGTCGATGAAGGAAAAGCTGCTATCGAAACCGGTATTCGGACTTGTGTACCAGCAGGTTGCGTTGTTCCTATAGTGTTTGATAAAAATCATGTGGCGGCTTTACGTGCTGGGAAGCATTTGAAGTTAGCTATGACAATTGCTGCTCCAGGTGAACCACCTTTGAATGATTTGTTCGTTCAGCTCAATGGTTTTAGCAATGCCCTTAACCGTTTGATGGCTTTGCAGAAATAATTTTAAAAATACAATAAAGACGGCCTTTAAAGGCCGTTTTTAATTTGATTTTTTTATAACATACTTACAGTTAAAGACGTAATTATTGTATAAAGAATGTTCAGAGTCTTTTTTGAAAGTTTTCAGATTATTCACTGTTGCTTTTATTTTAATAAGATATTTTTTGTTTCTCATATTTGTTTATAAGGTTCATCATCTCTATAATATAGCGATGATGAATAGGGATGTTTGGTTTTCTATTCATAGAAAAAAGAACACTGTGGTATAAAACCATTATTCGATAAACAGATTTATTTTCATGATAGGCTCTTACGCTCTTCTGTTTCTTTGATTGAAAGAGGAATAAAGCATGGTTTATGCATTGCTTCAAGTAATTGATCTCATTTTCAATATTTATATAGATATTTTAATCGCAAATGTCATTTTTTCTTGGCTTTATGTATTTAATATCATAAATGCACGCAATCGCTTTGTTGTTTTGATAGGGAAATTTCTGCATCAGCTTACAGAACCAGTTTTAAGCCGTATCCGGCAGTTTTTGCCAAATCTTGGCACAATTGATATTTCACCTATTGTAGTGTTTATAATTATTTATTTTCTTCGTACTTTCATGTGGCATGCTTATGCAGGCATGTATCTATAGAAAGACGACATAAGATGAATGAAGATGTTTTATCAAGATGACACACATGGCTTGATTTTATTTGTCCATCTCACTCCAAAGGCTTGTGTTGATCGAATAATGGGGGTTGAGTGCAGAGATGATGGAAAGCAGTATTTGGCTATACGCCTTCGTGCTGTACCTGAAGATGGAAAGGCAAATAAGGCTCTCATTAAATTTTTAGCGAAGCAATGGAAAATTCCATCTTCTTGTATTTCTCTGAAATGTGGCGCCGCATCTCGTTACAAGCAGCTTTATTTTTCAACACACTTGGAAGAATTAAAGCAGATATGGCAACCTGTAGAAGATAAGACTTCAAAAGAAAAAGCCTATCTAAAAAAATAGGCTTTATTCTTTGAAAAAGTTACATTTCTTTATTACGCTCAATAGCCAGCTTAATCAATTCACATGCGAAATCTTTATCACGCCAACCTTCAATTTTGGCCCATTTTCCAAGCTCGAGATCTTTGTAATGCTCAAAGAAATGTTCAATTTGCTTTAGTGTGATTTCGGGAAGATCTGTATAGTTATGAATATTGATGTAGCGTTTTGTTAGTTTTGGAGTAGGGAGAGCAATGATTTTTTCATCTTTACCGCCGTCATCTTCCATAATCAGAGCACCTATGGGGCAAACATTAATAACACAACCTGGAATAAGTGGACGGGTGTTACAGATAAGAACATCAATAGGATCACCATCATCTGAAAGTGTATGGGGGACAAAGCCATAATTTCCTGGATAAGCCATTGATGTATGAAGAAAACGATCAACAAATAACGCTTCTGATTTTTTGTCCATCTCGTATTTTATTGGTTGACCACCAAGAGAGACTTCGACAATGACATTGATATCTTCTGGTGGATTTTTTCCAACGGGGATTTCCTTAATATTCATGTAAATATCCTTTCCGGAGTATAATTAAGCAAGTATAATGGCATATTTAACTGAGACAGTCACAAAATTAGTTAGAGACTGAGGCACGTGTTTTTTCAAAACGTTTGCGTTCATTAGGATCCAGATACAATTTGCGTAAACGAATATTTTTAGGGGTGACTTCTACCAGTTCATCATCTTGTATCCACGTTAGAGCTCGTTCTAGTGTCATTTTAAGGGGAGGGGTTAATTTCACGGCTTCATCTTTTCCAGAAGCGCGCATATTGGTTAATTTCTTTTCCTTTAAAACATTGACTTCTAAGTCATTATCACGTGAGTGAATGCCAATAATCATACCTTGATAGACTTTAACACCGGCATCAATTATCATAGGTCCACGGTCTTCAAGATTAAAAAGAGCATAAGCGACAGATTCTCCGTTATCATTTGAAATCATCACGCCATTGACACGGCCATTAATGTCTCCTTTATAAGGTTCATAAGCGTGAAAAAGACGATTCATAATGGCTGTACCACGTGTATCGGTTAAAAGCTCGGATTGATAGCCAATGAGCCCTCGCGTTGGTGCATAAAAAACAAGACGGACACGATTTCCTCCGGAAGGGCGCAATTCAATCATTTCACCCTTACGTTCAGACATTTTTTGCACAACGGTTCCAGAATATTCTTCGTCTACGTCAATGACAACCTCTTCAATTGGCTCAAGAGTTGTTCCATTTTCGTCTTTTTGTATAACAACCCGTGGACGAGAAACACTCAGTTCAAATCCTTCACGGCGCATATTTTCAATGAGGATTGCAAGTTGCAATTCTCCTCGTCCTGAAACATAGAAAGAATCCTTATCAGCCGATTCCTCAATTTTAAGAGCTACATTGCCTTCTGCTTCTTTGAACAAACGATCACGGATGACACGGCTTGTTACTTTATCACCTTCCGTTCCTGCAAGAGGGCTATCATTGACAAGAAAGCTCATAGTAACAGTGGGAGGATCAATTGGTTGAGCGGTGAGAGGTTCATTGACCGTGGGATCACAGAAAGTATCAGCAACGGTGCCTTTTTGTAGACCCGCGATTGCTACAATATCACCGGCAACACTTTCTTCAATAGGTTGCCGCTCCAATCCACGAAATGCCAAAATTTTCGAAATACGCCCAGTTTCTAAAAGCTTTCCATCCTGTCCAAGAACCTTGATAGTTTGATTGGATTTTATAGAACCCGAATGAATACGCCCTGTAATAATCCGCCCAAGAAATGGATCTGCTTCAAGAATCGTTCCAATCATACGGAATGGTCCCTCTGCTACACTAGGAGAAGGAACATGGCGGGTTACAAGATCGAACAAAGGGCTCAGTCCTTGATCTTTTGGCCCTTCAGGGGTTTCAGCCATCCATCCGTTACGGCCTGATCCATAGAGAATGGGAAAATCAAGTTGTTCATCGGTTGCATCAAGAACAGCAAAAAGGTCAAAAACCTCATTGATAACTTCATCAGCGCGTTCATCAGCACGGTCAATTTTATTAATAGCAACAATGGGACGTAAACCCACTTTCAATGCTTTTCCAACAACGAATTTGGTTTGCGGCATTGGGCCTTCAGCGGCATCAACAAGCACAATGGCTCCGTCAACCATGTTCAAAATACGTTCAACTTCTCCACCAAAGTCAGCGTGACCCGGTGTATCAACAATGTTAATTCGGGTATTTTTCCAAACCACGGACGTTACTTTTGCTAGAATTGTAATTCCGCGTTCTTTTTCAATGTCGTTTGAATCCATCATACGCTCACTGGTACGTTGGTTATCGCGAAAGTTCCCTGATTGTTTGAGAAGCTCGTCTACGAGTGTTGTTTTGCCATGATCAACGTGGGCAATGATGGCGATATTGCGCAATTGCATAAATTTTCTTCTTTTCGTTTAATGAAATTTCATTTGAAGCAACGCCTTTGCGTTCCTTACCTTAACTATTACAAAATCTTTTACATGTTTTTTTATAATTTTGGAAGGGGGGAGAAAATAATTAAATCAATTACTGTTTCTCAGAAATAAGGAACTTCACGATTATTGTTTCCATTACATTTTTTGAAGCGTTATTCTTGATTTTTTTGACCTTTTTTTAGGATTTGCGCCTTTGTATAAAAGGCTTTTGATATTCTGTTGGCTTGAGAAAAATTCCCATTTTTTTTGAATGTGGGAGTATTTCATATGAGGTTTGTAAGAAAACAAAGAATGTAATTTGCTCGTTTATAACAAAATTTCTCTCTTAATGATTGCCTGTAAATTAACATCAAAATTTAATGAATCCCGTGTTTCATGATATCAATTTTATAATCATAAAGTTATCATTTCCACTATTGAAGTGAGAGTGCTAAATACAAAGAAGAGTTTCTCATTTATGCCCCTTTTGTTATGAAGCAGAAGAAATCACTTCTTTGCAAGTGACAAGAGAGATTGATGTGTAATAAAATTCGTTTGAGAAAAGACGAGAGAGGCTTCATCAAGAACCATTCTGAATGCAAAAGTAAGTGTAATATTGGAATCTGGCAAATAGAGTGATGGGGTTTGCTGATATTTATCTCTTCTTACGTTGTATTTGCTCTCATACTTAAACAATGCATTCAACGACTATGAAACTTTTTCTAAAACTGCTTTTATAGATATGCTAATCTCTTTTTTGCCTATTCATAATAAGAACATTTTAAATAATGAACTATGATAATACTAAAGAAATTTTATTTAAAAATGTGTAATGTTATTTATGTTAAAAAACGCATTATGTTGCATAGTGATGTCTACAGAGCAGAAATTTTAAGTTGCCTGAGATGTGTTTTTGTTTCTCATGTTAGAGGAGCGTTCCAGAAAGAATAAGGGATGCAACAGAAAAATAGATCACGATTCCCATAACATCGACTAAAGTTGCGACAAGAGGAGCGGAAGCACTTGCTGGATCAAATCCAAAACGTTTAAGGATAAAGGGAAGCATGGAGCCGGATAAAGAACCAAAAGTGACAATTCCAACTAAAGCTGCCCCTACTGTTATGGCAATAAAAATCCAATATTCACCATAATTATAAATACCGAGTTCTTGCCAAAGAGCAATACGCATCATTCCAATAACTCCGAGTAAAAGACCAAGGGATATTCCTGCTGGAATTTCACGAAGGATAATTTTCCACCAATCTTTAAGTGTGAGTTCACGTAAAGCTAAAGCGCGAATAATAAGCGATGTTGCTTGCGAACCAGAATTTCCTCCCGAACTCATGATAAGAGGAATAAAGAGTGTGAGAGTGATAACTTTTTCAAGTTCTGTTTCAAAATATTGCATAGCGCTTGCTGTGAGCATTTCACCAAGAAAAAGTAATGCGAGCCAACCGCCGCGTTTTTTCATCATCCCTAGAAAGTTGATCTGCATATAAGGCTTATCAAGAGCTTCCATACCTCCAAATTTATAAGCATCTTCACTCATTTCATCAACCATTGTATCAAGCACGTCATCGACTGTCACAATACCAATGACATGATGACTATCATCAATAACCGGTACAGAGAGAAGATCATGGCGCCGAAAAAGACGAGCGATATCCTCATGATGTGTAAAGGGAGATATTGTAATGGGTGTGTCATGTGTAGAGACGTTGAGAATTTGATCATCAGGAGAGGCAAGGATAAGGTTACGCAATGAAACAGCTTTAAGAAGAGTACCTGTTTTGGGGTCAATAACATAGCTTGTATAAACTGTTTCCCGTGTTCGCTCAACTTCACGAATGTGATTCAAAGTTTTTTTTACGGTCCAGTTTGCGGGGACAGCTATAAACTCTGTTGTCATAAGTGCACCCGCTGTATGATCAGGGTAACTCGTAAGTTTTTTCAGTTCAGCCCGTGTTAAAGGCTTGAGCAATGCATAAAGCTGTTTGCGGGTTTTTTCATCCATTTCCTGAAAAACATCAGCGGCAGCGTCAGCAGACATGCCATCAAGAATTTCAACGGAACGATTTACAGGGAGAAGTTCAAGAATAGCGGCTGGTTGCTCAAGTTCTGGTTTATCAAACAGTTCAATGGCATAATCAAGAGGTAAAAGACTAAGAACAGCTACACGTTCCATGATATCGAGATCATTGATGATATCAATCGAGTCAGCAAAATGGTGATTTTTTAATTCTTCTGCGAGAACTTCAGGAGAAGAATTTTTGAAGTCGAAGGTCGTTTTAATTTCAGTCATAATAAAGCACCTTCCGAAGGATTGGAGAATTATAAATTCAAATTATGAATTAGGATAAAACAAAAGTTATGGAAGATTTAAAAAAGTCCTCCCCGATTGCACTTCTCCAATTGTTAATATTTGCAATAAAGTCAAGGATAGATTGCAGGTTATAAACAATTTCATTAATCGGACATATAGAGCTTCTCATTTTTGTTTATCTCCTCATGATAAAAATATTTTTTATTTCTACTCTTAAGAGAGAGGTTTGAAAGGTATTTTTGAAATTCACTAAATAGTTTTAGTATATTATCAATTTGTGTCGTAAAGGTAATGATTATACATTAAATTTATAATGGAGATAGAGAGTATTATGACAAAAGCAGCAGTGCTGGTCTGGAGAGGATTTTCAGGACTTCCTGATTTTTCTTTAATAAGTGATGAGGATTTTAAACCCGCCTTTGAACAAGCTCTTCAAGAAGCGGAAGAAGAGCTCGAGAGCATTGCAATGGTGCAAGAACCACCAACGCTTGAAAATTTTTTGCAACCTTTTGAGCTTTTTGGCAAAGCGCTTGATCGTATATGTTCAATATTTTTCTTGCGTTCAGGTGCGCATAGTAATCCATTGATTCAGCAGTTAGAACAAGAATTTGTTGTAAAACTTTCTCATTATTCTTCAAAAATTATGATGGATGCACGGATATTTGCGAAAATAGATCTGCTTTATAAACAGTCGCAGCAAGGTATGTATGATAGTGAGACAGAACGTGTACTTGAATTGTGGTGGAAAAAGTTCGTTTGTAATGGTGCAAAACTTGATGAAGACGGTAAAAAACGACTTGTAGAAATTAATGAGAAGCTTGCTTTTTTAAATGCTACTTTTGGCCAGCATGTCTTAAGAGATGAAGCTGAATGGATTTTATTGTTAGAAAAAACAGATTTGTCTGGTTTGCCTGATGATCTTATTGCTTCAATGAAGGAAATTGCGCGCGAAAGAGGGCATGAGGGTGCCTATGCATTAACATTGGCACGTTCGATTATTGATCCTTTTTTGAAATTTTCTCATCGCCGTGATTTACGTGAAGTCGCATTTCAAGCTTGGTCCAAACGTGGTGAAAATGGTAACGAGAATGATAATCGATCGATTATTATAGAGATTGTTGCGTTTCGTGATGAGAAGGCTAAATTGCTAGGATATAAATCCTTTGCAGATTTAAAACTTGATAATACCATGGCTAAAACTGTTGATGCGGTTATGAATTTGCTTACACCTGTATGGGAACAGGCAAGAGCTAAGGCTTTGAGTGAGCAGATTGAATTGCAAAATTTTGCACACAATCAGGGAAACAATGAAACTTTAGAAGCTTGGGATTGGCGTTATTACGCTGAAAAGCTTCGCACTGAAAAATTTTCTTTCGATGGATCTGAAATTAAATATTATTTTCAGCTTGACCGCATGATTGAGGCGGCTTTTGGTGTAGCAGAAAAACTCTTTGGCATTACATTTGAAGAAAAAAGCACTGTGACACTTTGGCATCCTGATGCACGTTTGTGGGAAGTAAAAAAATCCGATGGAAGTTTGCTTGGGTATTTTATCGGAGATTATTTTGCACGTCCTTCAAAACGTTCTGGTGCGTGGATGAGTAGTTTACAATCGCAACATAAATTGAATGGTGGACAGAAGCCTATTATCTACAATGTTTGTAATTTTGCTAAGCCACCAAAAGGGGAGGTTGCGCTTTTATCACTTGATGATGCGCATACGCTTTTCCATGAATTTGGCCATGCATTACACGGTTTGCTTTCTGATGTAACATGGCCTTCTGTTGCAGGAACATCGGTTTCGCGTGATTTCGTTGAACTTCCTTCTCAACTTTACGAACATTGGTTAACTGTACCAGAGGTTTTAAAATCTTATGCTACGCATACAAAAACAGGGCTTCCTATGCCACAAGCATTGATGGATAAAGTGATATCGTCACAAACATTTAATGCTGGTTTTTCTGCGGTTGAATTCACCTCGTCTGCTCTAGTCGATATGGCTTTTCATCAGGGAGAAACGATAACGGATTCAGCACTTTTTGAGCACCAAGAATTAGAAAAGTTGCAAATGCCCAACACCATTATCATGCGGCATCGTCCTCCACATTTTGCACATATATTTTCAGGAGATGGTTATGCTGCTGGTTACTATTCGTATATGTGGTCAGAAGTACTTGATGCTGATGCTTTTCAGGCTTTTGAAGAAATAGGCGATGTTTTTAATTCAGAGCTTGCTAATCGTTTAAAATGTTTTATTTATTCCGCTGGAGGCAGCCGCGATCCAGAAGAGCTTTATAAAGCTTTTCGTGGGCGTTTGCCTTCACCAGAAGCAATGATGAAAAAGCGTGGACTGTAATTAAGGGACAATGGTATGGTGTGCGCCATACCGTTGTTATAGTTTTTTCTGCGGTTGAGATTTATGCAATTTCCACCTTATCACGACTTATGAACAAAGGCTTTTTATGAGTTTTTAATTTATGAAACAAATGAAGACTCTGTGTTTGAAAAGACATCAGGGAAAAGAAAAATTATCAGCTCGGTCTTTTTGATAACCATTGAGCGGAATCCATAATTTTTTAATGAAGCTTTGATCTATTTTGTTGAGTAAGCCGGTATTTTGTTGTGCGATGTCATCGAGGCTCATTGCGGGTTGGCGTTCAATATTGTGTAAGTCTTGTACAGGTTGTAGAGTATTTGCGTTGGTAAGGTGTGTGTCTTCATGAGAACGGACAGAAAGATTTAAAATAGTTTCTAATGGTTTTCTTAAATAAGAGACAAGTTTTCGCTTTCCTTCAAAAGTAAAATGAATGCCATCGTTGGTGCGAAGTCTGGTTATTTTCCCATTGATATCATAACCTGAAAAAGAAAATTGACCTTGTGCATTAATAAAACCATCCCAAATATTAACAAAATATCCTCCTGCGGCTTCTGTTGCATTTTTATAAAGCTCATTAAGGGTTTGCATTTTTTGTGTTAAATTATCATTTCTAAAAGCAGGTTGTCCTATCCATATCCACGGTTTTCCAGAGTTATGCAGGCTTTCAGTAATTTCAATAATTCTTTGTCTATAGATATTCATCCATTCTGGTTGGAGAGGACTGAATACGCCATGAGAGTTTGCGATTGGTTGGTTATCATTTGCGCCTATTATCATAACAATGGCATCAGGTTTATTTTTATCGATGAGTTTAGGAATACTATTTTTCCAAGAAGTGTGCTCAGTCCGGACTAAGCCAGAAGATGGTACTGCATTGTTTATGATGATAATATCGGTATCACCAGTAAAAAGTTTTTTGAGTTCATTGGCAACAGTAGAAGCTACAAAATCTCCTAGGACAAGAATACGTTTTGCGTTTGTATTTTTCGATGTTTGTACGGGTTTTTGTATGACAGCTTTTTTCTTTGGTTGGTATATTTTTTGTTCTATAATTTGCGGTTTTTGTTGTATTTTTTCTTGTTTGTTATGTTCTAACAACCATTTAAAAAAGTTCGTCGCTTTGCTTGAAGAAGGTTGTATAACGCTTACAGCCAAGAGAGAAAAAAACAGGAAGATGAAGTGTATTGAGCGGAAATAAGACAAACACTTTACTCCAGATTATTGTTTTCGCAGAACAGAAAGAACTGCAGGGCTTGGATATCCATTTGCCTCTAAACCATAGCGGAGCTGAAAAGCTTTAAGTGCTTTTCGAGAGACTTTACCGATTTTGCCATCAACTTCTCCTTTATAATAGCCAAGTGCCTTTAAGCGAGATTGCAGTTCTTTACGCTCATGGAAAGTAAGGGACGGAAAGGGGCGTTGCCAATCTTGAACCAATTTAGGATGTCCAGCAATACGGTTTGCGAGAAGGGCAACAGCAAGAGCATAGCGATCTGCATTATTGTATCGTTTAAGAACAAAGAAATTTTTTGTGACTAAGAATATAGGTCCTTGAGGTCCATCTGGATATTTCAATATTGCTTGTTCAGATGATGAAGGCAAAGGCTGTCCATTTGCCTGTTTTACACCTAGCTTTGCCCATTCTTCAAAGGAATGCCAATCCTCAGGGAGATTTTTTTCTTTTGGCAATTTAACTTCTACTCCCCAAAGGAGGTTAGGTTTCCAACCATTCATGTGGAGAAGATTAGCAGCAGTTGCAAGAGCATCTGGAACAGAGGTCCAAATATCACACCGTCCATCCCCATCCATGTCAATGGCATAAGTGAGATAACTGCTGGGAATAAATTGCGTATGTCCCATTGCACCAGCCCAAGATCCAATAAGTTGTGCGCGTGTAATTTCTCCAAGTTGGAGAATTTTCATGGCAGCAATGAGTTGTGTGTATGCGTATTTTGCACGTTTTTGATCAGCATAGGCTAGGGTTGCAAGTGAGCGAATGGTATCACGCATCACACCTTTATTTGCTAAAATTTTTCCATAATTGCTTTCCATTGACCAAATAGCTAAGAGGATATTATGGTCTACAGCAAAACGTTTTTCAATTTGAAGAAGCCAGTTTTTCCATTTTTTTGCTTGGTGTTGTCCTTCCGAAATTGCAATATCGTGAACACGATTATCAAAATAGTTCCATGGATGATCGATAAATTCTGGCTGGTATTCAGCTTTTTCTAAAACTTCTGGATCAATTGCCTTGACGGTTTTAAAAGCCATGTCAAACGTAGAAGGTGAAATATTGTGAGCGAGAGCTGTTTTTTTAAATTCTTTAATCCAATGTTTAAAACCACTATCTGCCTGTAAAAATGATGTAAAAAACATTAAAAAAGCAGAAAGAAGAGCGGCTAAACCTATGATAAGAGTTTTCTGATTTATCGATTTTTTAAGAAAGGAGAAAGTTTTAGTTTCTGTTTTTTTCATTTCAAATTCCCCTCAATATTCGAATATTTTGATGTGCAAGCACTTCACTTTTTTATTTGGTATTATCGGTGATATTATCAAATGAATAAGAAAGGCTGAAATGGATTGTTTATTTTGAAGGAATATTCACAATAAACTATCGTACTCTTGCATCTCTTTCCTGTACATTATATTAGCAATCAAAAAATAAGATACCTTTTTTACTATTTATAAAAAATATATTAACTGAAATCAGTAGGTTATATGTTTCATGAGGAGCGAGAGGGTGAGAGTGGGTAAAATCCGGAAAGCAGTATTTCCCGTGGCTGGTCTTGGTACACGTTTTCTTCCTGCAACTAAAACAATCCCTAAAGAAATGCTAACAGTTGTTGATAAGCCTATTATCCAATATGTTGTAGATGAGGCTCGTGAAGCTGGTATTGAGCATTTTATTTTTGTTACAGGACGCAATAAAGCAGTTATTGAGGATTATTTTGATGCACAAGTTGAGTTATATATAACTCTTGCCGAACTTGGCAAAAGAGAAGAGCTTGAACATTTACACGGTTTACAGCCTCCACCGGGTACAACTTCTTTTACGCGGCAACAGCAGCCTTTGGGGCTCGGGCATGCTCTTTGGTGCGTGCGTGAATTAGTTGGGGAGGAGCCTTTTGCTTTGTTTGTTACCAGATATGCTTATACAAGCTAAAAAAGGTTGCCTTTCTGAGATAATCAATCTTTATGAGGAAACCGGTGGGGGCAATATTATCGCGGTTCAATAGTGTGATCCTAGAGAAACGCATAAATATGGTATTGTTGGACAAGGCAAGCAGATTGCAAATGGTTTTAAAATCACAAAAATGGTAGAAAAACCAACAAAAGGAACAGTACCATCGAATTTGTACATTAATGGGCGTTATATTTTGCAACCAGAAATTTTTAATATTCTCTCCAATCAAGAACAAGGAGCAGGAAATGAAATTCAATTAACAGACGCAATGGTGCAGCTTTCAAATGAGCAAGATTTTTTGAGTTTTCAGTTGGAAGGTCGTACCTTTGATTGTGGTTCTAAAGTTGGTTTTATTGAAGCCAACGTTGCATTTTTTTAGCACGTGCTGATATGCATAGCCAAGTTTCTCTCTCATTAAAAAATTTACTAGAAATCATTAAAGTTGAAAAATGATGTAGATCTCTTGTTTAATTTCATTTATCAAATTCGATTATGACAATACAAGCTTCTCATATGGCTTTGCGAGGCGCCATTTCATCAGCGCTTAAAACACTTGCAAGTGAAAAGCAAGGGCTTAAAGCTCTTGAAGCAGCTCTACTTGGAAATCTCTCTTCATCTTTTGAAACTGCTGTCCAAACAATCAGAAATGCTCGTGGACATGTGGTGATTACTGGTCTTGGGAAGAGTGGTCATATAGGGACAAAAATTGCTGCAACTTTAGCTTCGACGGGGACACCTGCTTTTTTTGTTCACGCTGCAGAAGCCAATCATGGTGATCTTGGTATGATTGGATCTGATGACGTTATTCTTGCTTTGTCATGGTCAGGTGAAACTTTGGAATTAAGTGGTATTATTAATCATGCTGCGCGTTTTCGCACACCTCTTATTGCCATGACATCGGGTAAGAATTCTGTATTAGGGCGACAAGCTGATATTGTGCTTTTGTTGCCAAAGATAGAAGAGGCTTGTCCCCATGGGCTTGCGCCTACCACTTCAACAGTGATGCAATTGGCAATGGGAGATGCATTAGCTGTTGCTCTCTTAGAAATGCGTGGCTTTACTGCAACGGATTTTAAAATTTATCATCCTGGTGGTTCTCTTGGCGCAAGCCTGAGATATGTGCGTGACATTATGCATGAAGGTGATCGTATTCCTTTGGTTATTCAAGGGACAATGATGATTGAAGCCATGAATGTTTTGGTTGAAAAACATTTTGGTTGTGTTGGTGTTGTGAATCAAGAAGGTGAATTAATTGGGATTGTGACTGATGGTGACCTTGCACGTAACATTCACTTTAATTTATCAAAATTTAGTGTTGATGAGGTGATGACGAAAAATCCTAAAATTGTCGAGCCAAATACACTCGTTGGTGCTGCAACAGCTTTTATTAATGATCACCATATTGGCGCCTTTTTCGTGGTTGAGAATAAGAAACCGGTAGGAATTGTTCATTTTCATGATCTTTTGCGCATTGGCGCTGCGTAATTTGGAGAGTCCATAGAAATAAAATTTTATTTTAGCATAAAATAAATTCAATAATAAAAAGGCAAGATTTCATTGGAGTAAGAAGTTGATTTATTGTAATAAATCAAGGCTTTTTGCTTTGAAACATAAATCCAAAGACTGTAAGTTCTCCTCATAACCTCTCTCATATTAAATCAAGTAAAATCACTTGTGTGCACGTTATAAGTGGAGTTGCCATGTGGGAAAAAACTATTTAGAAAGGAATAAATATGCCTCTCATGAATTGCCTTAAGTAACGACTATTACAACATTGGGGGCTGGTAAATAAAATGATGTTGCTGGTCTGTACAGACATTTTATGAATGTTTCTTAGAAAAGATGGTTGTCTTAGGCATTCCATGGTATCTACAAGTTTTTCTAGCAAAGGACTGTAGGAGTGTCTTTACTTAGTTTCAGCAAAACTTCTCTCAAGAGAACAAATTATCACCTCCTGATATGCGTGGACTCACCGTTTTAAAGGTAGTTATCACTTTTCTTTATTTAAAATTTTCTCGTAAGAGAAAATTGGGTTCCCATATGTGATGTGCAGAGCAGGTGTGTTGCATCACGTGATATCGTACAACTTACTCGAGATATTGTTCCACGGAGAATGGAGCGTATTTCAATTTCTATATGTTGGGCACTGACATAATTATATGTGCCTTCAGATAGTTTTTCTTCTGTATCTGCTGCACGTGTTTCAAAAACACCATCGCGGAAAGAAGAAATAATACCATTTTCATCAACCCATTTACCATCAATTCCAGTTGGTGTATTTGGGCTATAATATTGCGAAAAACCACAGGCGCCTAATACTAAAGCGGTAATTGTAAGACATAAAATACGGTAGGTATGTTTCATTTATTTACTCTATATTTATATTATATTACTTTCTAGCCTTTATAACATTGTGAAATTATTCTCTGAGTCAATATAAAAAATTTGATGAGAATCAATGAAAATGGAAAAAAATGCCTTAATGTTGTATTTAATTAGCAGCTTGGTAAAATTCGTCGATAAGATACAAGAGGCAAAATATTTTTTATGATTTATAACAATTTTTGCATTAAGCCATTTAGTAGTTTCAAAGGAGATTATTAAATTATGGTTGGTCCCATTCTTGTTGCGAGTGAAGATTATGGAAGACGTATAGAACTTTCTGCTATGCTCCGAGGTTTTGGTCACCGTGTTATTGAAGCAGAAAATGGTCTCCGTACGATTGATCTTTTACACAGACGTAAAAATATTGTGCTTGCACTCCTTGATGTTGCCATGAGCGATTTGAGTGTAGGTGATTTGATTAAAATGATTAGAGTCGCTGGTGTTTCTGTACCTATTGTTGTGATAGCACAACAAGAAAACCAACCTTTACTCCAGAAAGCTTTAACAGCTGGAGCTATTGATTATTGGATTTATCCAGTGACATCACTACGGTTGAGAGTGACGTTGGATACTCTTTCTCTTATTTCTGCATTAGAGCGTGAGGTTTATTACATTCGGCGAAAAAATGAGAATCAATTGCGATTTTCTGACCTCTGTATAAAAAGTAGGGCAATGCAGATAGTTTTGGAGCAATCTAGGAAAGCGGCTTCTTCTTTACAGAATCTTTTGATAGAAGGTGAAAGCGGAACTGATCGTGAAACATTAGCCCGCATTATTCATCATGAGGGTTTATTATCAGAGGGGGATTTTGTTCGCTTTCAATGTTCAGCTATCGTTGATCCAGAGGAAGAAAATCGCCAGTGGTTTCAAGAATTTCTACCATTGGTCTCTTCTCTTGAAAAAGGGACACTTTGCCTTTGTGATGTTGATAGACTTGAACCCATACAGCAAAAGCGTTTCGCAAATTATCTTCAAGAGAGAGCAAAAGCAACAAAGAACAATCCCCCCTCTTTTCGCATCATGGCGATTTCAACGTCACGGCTTTCAGATCTTGTTAAAGAAGATTGTTTTGCGCGGAATTTATTTGAACAGCTTTCTCAATTATCGATTAGTGTTCCCGCTTTGCGGGAATTGAGGGATGATTTTCCAGAGCTTACACAACGTTTGATTGACCACATTATTACGGAAACAGGGCGATCACATGTCCATGGTTTGGCAGGATCAGCTCTTTCATTGCTTATGCAATATGATTGGCCGGGTAACTGTGATGAACTTGAGAATTTTCTCTTTCGAGCGGTTTTATTGAGCGAAGGGCCATTGTTAACTGTTCGAGATTTCCCCCAATTAATGGGGAATCCGCTCATAAGTGTTCCAAATATTATTGAGAGTGATGTTCAAGAAGATTATGATCAAGAAACAATACGATTTTTAAATGCTGATGGGCATGTACGCACTTTTGCAGAGATGGAACATGATATTATTGAGAAAGCGGTTAAACATTATAAAGGACATATGAGTGAAATTGCTCGTCGTCTGCATATCGGACGTTCTACGCTTTATCGAAAAACAGAGGCATTAAAGGTACAAAAAAGCCAAGAACGGAAGTAAAATCCACGATAAAGTTTTATTCATAAGAAGCATGACTTGAAAAAGTAGAGTGTTTTTGCCTTTAAAAAGAAATATTATTTATTGTAAGCTTGAATATTAGGAATGATTTTAAAAACGCAATCAACTGTTTGTTTTATTTGATGGAATTATTTTCAACTCTCTTTTATTGATTTAGTTTCTACAACTTTAGCTAAGTTTACATTTAAGCTAAAAGAGAGAGCTTACGCTTTTTAGCACTAAAAATAAAATTCTATAATCATTTATATTGAGTTTATATTCTTTTAAGCAAGAGATGGCATACTGTCTGTGGTGTGATTAAAATAGGATTATTGATTTTAATATTGTGTTCGTATCGATGGCGGTGCGATGGCTTAAAAATGGAAAGTTGATCCTCTTTGACTCTGTTACAGATTGTTATTGGTTTTATCCTATTTTTTTTGGTTGCGTCTCTATTGGCGATTTACACATATGGGCGTTTTGTTAAAAACGCTAGAGGGGAATGTTCTTATGCATTGGCTGTTAAGAAAGATGAGACCAAGTTCGACCGTATAGTGAGTCAATTAGCAGAAGAAACGGATGGGTTAGGAGTTGATAAAGACGCTCTTTCACTCATCGTTAGCAATTTGGATGCTTTTTGTGTTCGTGCAATAGGGGCAGCACAGGCTGGGCGTAGCCTTGATCTGATGTATTATATTTGGGATGATGATTTAACAGGGCGCTTGTTGTTAAGTGAAATAGTAGAGGCGGCTGATCGTGGTGTTCGGGTGCGCCTTCTTTTAGATGATATTAATGCTCAAGCACGTGATCCAGCTTATATCGCGCTGGATAAGCATCCTCAGATTGAAGTAAGAATGTTTAATCCAGGGCGATCACGTAAAGGTGGTCTCCGTCGTGGTTTAGAGATTATATTACGGGCAATTACTGTCACGCGCAGAATGCATAATAAAGCTTTTATTGTGGATGGCCGAGTCGCTTTTGTTGGAGGACGCAATCTTGCAGATTCTTATTTTGATGCTGGTGAAGAATCACATTTTCGAGATTTAGATCTGATGCTTATCGGTCCCTCGGTTAAAAAGGTGGAAACCATTTTTGATGACTTTTGGAATAGTGCTGTAGTCTTACCGATTCATACTTTGGTTGCTCCTAAAAGTGCAAGTGACCTTGGCTATTGGAAGGATAAATTACGTAATTTCCGTGATTCCAAGATTGCAAAAATTTATTTAGATTATGTCAAGGAGCATATTAATTTTGACTGTTTTATTCAGACAGGCAAGCGATTATTTTTAGCAGACAAAGTTGTAGTGCTTTCTGATCCTCCAGAAAAAGCATTGCGTAAAAAAGCAGGCAATTGGCTCATGAAGGTACTCTCACAGGTTATTAGGGATGCCAAAGAAACAGTTCAGATTACATCACCTTATTTTGTTCCTGGTAAGGTAGGTACACAGAATTTTAGCAATTTGGTTTCAAAGGGAGTTGATGTCAAAATTCTTACGAATTCCTTAGCCGCGACTGATGTGGCATTGGTTCATGGTGGTTATGTACCGTATCGTAAAGCCTTATTAAAAAGTGGTGTTAAACTTTATGAGTTAAAACCGGATGGAAACACTTATGGATTGCGGCTCTTTCGATCAAGTAGGGCAAGTTTGCATACCAAAGCTTTTTTAGCTGATCGTAAAACTGCTTTTATTGGATCTTTAAACTTTGATCCGAGATCAGCAGCATTAAATACGGAGATGGGCATTCTTTTTGAATGTGCACCGATTACAGCGCGGTTAGATTTACTTTTTTCTGAAGAAACGACGGGTGAAATGAGTTATCATCTTCGTCTTGGTGATAATAACCGTATTTATTGGGATTTTGTTGAAAACGAAAAACAGCATAGCATTGATTATGAGCCAGAAAGCAGTTTTTGGCGTCGTACATTTGCCAAAATAATAAGTTGGTTACCTATTGAATCACAATTGTAGATTTTTAAACTATAATTGAAAAATTATTTTTATTTTTCTTTTCATTTTTTTTGTAGCATGGCATAATTCTTCGCCAATCCGCAACTATGAAAACCGCAGTTGTTTTTACAACACCATGCGGTATTTTGTTATAAAAGGAATTTGGCTATGGCAAAGATTGTTGAAACAGGGACAGGCGCATTGGCATTGACTTTTGATGATGTGCTTTTACAGCCTGGACATTCTCTTGTTATGCCTAGCCAAGTAGATCTGAGAACGCGTATTGCAGCTGATATTAACCTAAATTTGCCATTGCTTTCTGCTGCGATGGATACCGTGACAGAATCGCGTTTGGCAATTGCTATGGCTCAAGCTGGTGGTCTTGGTGTTATTCACCGTAATATGTCTCCTGTAGAGCAAGCTGAAGAAGTTCGCCAAGTTAAAAAATTTGAATCTGGTATGGTTGTTAATCCAGTAACAATTGGACCAAATGCAACACTTGAAGAAGCAAAAGCTTTGATGCACTGTCATGGTATTTCAGGTATTCCAGTTGTTGAAATTGGTGCTCAAGATGAGACTGCTGGACGGCTTGTTGGCATTTTGACAAATAGGGATGTGCGTTTCGCATCGGATCCAAAACAAAAAATTTATGAATTAATGACGCATGAAAATCTAATTACCGTGCGTGAAAATGTTCAACTCAATGAAGCAAAGTATCTTTTACATCATCACCGTATTGAAAAATTATTGGTTGTAGATGAACAAAATCGCTGTGTTGGCTTGATAACAGTGAAAGATATTGAAAAAGCACAATTGAATCCTAATGCTGCCAAGGATTCCCAAGGTCGTTTGCGCGTTGCAGCTGCTAGTAGTGTGGGGAATGATGGGATGGAGCGGGCTGAGCGACTCATTGACGCAGGTGTTGATGTGCTGGTGATTGATACAGCACATGGACATTCTCAACGTGTGCTAGAAACCGTTGAACGAATTAAGAAAATGGCGTTTTCTCCAGCTGTTATTGCTGGTAATGTAGCGACTGCTCAAGCGACACAGGCGTTAATTGATAGTGGTGCAGATGGGGTAAAGGTTGGTATTGGTCCTGGTTCTATCTGTACAACACGAATTGTTGCAGGTGTTGGTGTACCTCAACTTGCAGCTATTATGAATGCAGCGGAAGTTGCTGAAAAAGCGGGTATTCCGGTCATTGCTGATGGCGGGATCAAAGCTTCGGGTGATTTTGCTAAAGCTTTAGCAGGTGGGGCTTGTGCTGCTATGATTGGTTCTCTTTTAGCAGGTACAGATGAAAGTCCGGGTGAAGTATATCTTTACAAAGGGCGGTCTTTTAAAGCCTATCGCGGCATGGGATCGGTGGGGGCTATGGCGAGAGGATCAGCAGATCGCTATTTTCAGGATGAAGTGCGTGATGAGCTTAAATTGGTCCCTGAAGGTGTGGAGGGGCAAGTGGCTTATAAAGGCCCCATAGCATCGGTTCTACATCAGCTTGCTGGTGGATTGCGGGCTTCGATGGGATATGTTGGAGCAAAAGATTTAACAGAGTTTCGTGAGAAAGCAACATTTGTACGTATTACCAATGCTGGGCTTCATGAAAGCCATACACATGATGTTGCTATCACACGAGAGAGTCCAAACTACCGAGGCCCTGTTTGATGCATAAAAGCTTAAAGCTATTGGGCATGGTATAAAATCTTTTGAAAAAATGAAGAAAGACTTCTTTTTTCTTTATAATTTTGTTTCATAATTCTAGAAGAGAAAGAATTGGAGGTTTATATTCCAATTCTTCTCCTAGGTTATATGAAATGAAGGGAATTAGCTTTTTGTAGTCTTCCGCCCCGCCTTTGACGCGCGTTGGCGAGTGTTAGCTTGATCACTTTGGATGGATTTCTTTCCATTGTTTGAGGGTGATGTATTGTTACGGCTTTTAGATGAAGCTGTTTTCCCATTATTATAAGTGTTCATTATTTTCTCCTTTTAAATGACCTGGCTTAAGGTGCCAGTACAGTCAAAACGGTCATGCCAAATAGTGGTTCCAAGCGTTTTCTAAAAAGTTAATATTTTGTCGAGAATAAGATGGGTGTACTAGCCTTAGAAGAAGTATTGTTGATCTTTTTAGAAAGAGAACGTTTTCAAGATATGAAATATTTGTTAGCACTTGCCGTTTATAGAGAGCTATGAAAACTTAATTTACCAAAGAATAAGAGGGTGATGATTTTTACGGATACATATTGGGAGAGGACTTTAAGGATACAAGCTGTTTTGTAGTATCAAATAAGGCATATGTATTTTGGAATAATAGGAATGCGATTGGAGAGACCATGAAAGAATGACTTTGAAATGCTATAAAAAATGAGATCAGAATCATTCAACTTCCAATGGAGATTTTGCATGATTTTGAAAAAATCATTGGTCTTGAGAAAGATAATTTTGTTTTTGCTTATATTGTTTAAAGTTTTGTAAAACTTCAATGGGAGAAATAAATGCGCTTAGGTGGGCGTTTACGTGCAGCGATAGATATTCTACAAGAGATAGAAACGCAGCATTGCTCTGCAGGTGAAGTTTTAAAATCTTGGGGGCTTTCTCATCGCTTTGCGGGAGCAAGTGATCGTGCAGCAATTGGTACAATTGTTTATGATGTTTTGAGAAAGCGTTATTCTTTACAATGGCGTATGGAGAGTGATGATGTGCGGGATATTGTTTTCGGGACCTTATTAGATACTGGAAAAATGACAATTGCACAAATTGATGGTGAATTAGAAGGAGATCGATTTGCTCCACAGCCATTAGGAGCTAGGCAGCGTCAATCATGGCAAAAGCAGCAATTAATTGATGCACCAGATTATATTCGTGGTGATATTCCCCAATGGTGTCAAACGCATCTTATGCCTTTATTTGCTGATAATTGGGTCATTGAGGCTGCTGCATTAGCAACACGCCCTTCTTTAGATTTACGTGTGAATAGCTTGAAGGCAACACCAGAGAAGGTACTTAAAGAACTTGTAAAAATCAAAGCTCGACCGGTGTCATGGGTTCAGCAAGCTTTAAGAATTGCACCGCTTGAAAAGTTTGAGCGTCATCCCAATCTTCAGAGGGATTTTGCTTTTCAAAAGGGATATTTTGAAATACAGGATTTGGGGTCTCAGATTGTTGCTGATCTTGTTGAAGCAAAAGTAGATATGCAGGTCTTGGATTATTGTGCTGGTGCTGGTGGAAAAACGTTGGCTTTAGCGGCCAGTATGAAGAATCAGGGGCAAATTTATGCTCATGATTCAGATAAAGCGCGTTTGGCTCCTCTTTTTGATCGTCTTCGACGCGCTGGTGTTCGTAATGTAGCGCCACGATGGCATGGAGCAGAATTAAAGCCGTTAATAGGTCAGATGGATATCGTTTTATTAGACGCACCATGTAGTGGTACAGGCACATGGCGGCGGCGGCCAGATACGAAGTGGCGTTTGACGTTAGAACAGGTAAGACAACGCCAAACAGAACAGAAGGCTATTTTGAATGAAGCTATAGATTATCTTAAATCAAATGGGCGTTTAGTCTATATTACATGCTCTCTTTTTGTGGATGAAAATGAGGAACAAATTTCCTATTTTCTTCAACAACATTCCAATTTTTGTCCCATAAATATGCGTGCACTTTGGCAGAAACATTTTAGTTTTTCGCCTGTGCAACCGATTTTTTCAAATTATGGACTTACTTTATCACCAGCAACAACAAAAACAGATGGTTTCTTTTTTTCTGTGTTGCAAAAAAAACATTGATACATATTTTTCGCATTTTTTATCTTAAATTTTACGAGAAAAACTTTTTTCTCAAGTGAACAAGCTTGTGAAAAGGGAAAGATTGAATAATAAATCATATTGGTTCTTTTTTTTTACAATTATTGATTGGTTTTCTATGAACATCTCACATCCAGACACCGTTCTTATCATTGATTTTGGTTCACAAGTTACACAGCTTATCGCGCGGCGGGTACGAGCAATGGGTATCTATTGTGAAATTGTTCCTTTTCAATTGGCTTTAGAAGGCATCAAGCGGACAAGTCCTAAAGCTGTTATTTTATCAGGGAGTCCTCATTCCGTTATTGATGATGGTTCGCCGCGTGCTCCGATGGAAGTTTTTGAAATTGGTGTTCCAGTACTTGGTATTTGTTATGGTGAACAAGTCATGTGTGTTCAACTTGGGGGAAAGGTTGAAGCTGGATATGAGCGTGAATTTGGGCGCGCTTTTTTAGAGGTGCAAGAAGAGAATGCACTTTTTGATGGTGTGTGGGAAAAAGGCTCGTCTTATCAAGTATGGATGAGTCATGGTGACCGTGTGACGGTTTTACCAGAAGGTTTTTGTGTAATAGGCACCTCAAAGGGTGCTCCCTATGCTGCTATTGCCGATGAAAAAAGACGTCTTTACGCAGTGCAATTTCATCCTGAAGTTATTCATACACCAGATGGCACAAAGCTTTTGCAAAATTTTATTTTTAAAATTTCTGCTCTTAAAGGTGATTGGTCAATGGCTTCTTATCGTGAGCAAGCAATTACTACGATACGTCAAAAAGTAGGAAAAAACCGTGTAATCTGTGGTCTTTCAGGTGGTGTGGACTCATCCGTTGTAGCGGTGCTCCTTCATGAAGCAATAGGAGATCAACTAACATGTATTTTAGTAGACCATGGGTTGATGCGTAAAAATGAGGCTGAAGAAGTCCTTACATTGTTCCGAGATCACTACAATATAGAGCTTATTCATGTGAATGCCGCCAATATGTTTATCGATGCTCTAGAAGGAGAAACAGATCCAGAGAAAAAGCGTAAAACGATTGGTTGCCTTTTTATTGAAGTTTTTGAAGAGGAGACCAAAAAGATCGGAGGCGCAGAATTTTTAGCACAGGGCACCCTTTATCCAGATGTTATTGAGAGTGTTTCAGCGATTGGCGAATCGGTAACAATTAAAAGTCACCATAATGTAGGGGGATTACCGGAACGGATGAATATGAAACTTGTAGAGCCGTTGCGTGAACTCTTTAAGGATGAGGTTCGCTTGCTAGGGCGAGAATTAGGATTACCTGAGCAGTTTATTGGCCGTCATCCTTTTCCAGGTCCCGGTCTTGCAATTCGGTGTCCAGGGGCAGTGACACGTGAAAAATTAGAAATTTTACGTGAGGCGGATGCTATTTACCTTGATGAAATCCGTAAAGCTGGTCTTTATGATGAAATTTGGCAGGCTTTTGCCGTTCTTCTTCCTGTTCAGACTGTTGGTGTGATGGGCGATGGGCGCACTTATGAATTTGTTTGTGCTCTTCGTGCGGTCACATCTGTAGACGGAATGACCGCTGACTTTTATCCCTATAATATGGAGTTTTTAAGCAAAACAGCAGCACGCATCATTAATGAAGTGAGGGGGATTAATCGTGTTGTATATGATGTAACTTCAAAACCTCCTGGTACGATTGAATGGGAATGATTGAAGTAAAGTTCAAACCTAGAGAGGATTGTTTAAAATTTGATCTTCGAGCAAATATGCAGGAGAAGAAAGTTTTTTAAATGATTGTTTAGTATGATTTTTAGAAATTATGATCTGATTTTATATAAGCCAATAGTGTTTAAAAGTGAAACCAGTGTTGTTTAAAAGTAAGAAGTGTGAAGTTTTGTATGTCTGAGAAAAAAATTGTTGCACATCGTGGTGGAGCCCATCTTTATCCTGAAAATACGCTTTCAGCATTTCGTCATGCGATTGCATTGGGAGTTGATGAGATTGAATGTGATGTTCATCTGCTTAAAAGTGGTGAAGTGGTGGTATTTCATGATTTTCGTCTAGAACAATTGGTTGGCAAGACAGGATATATTCATGATATTAATAATGAAACACGCAAACAACTCCGCATAAAAGGAAGTAGCGAAGCTCCTCCTTTATTAGAAGAGCTGCTTGATCTTTTAGTACCAACCAATGTTGCATTACATCTTGAAATCAAAACATGTGGTGAAATTGAGCGTGAAACGATTTTATCCCAAAAAGCGCTTGCGTTGATAAAAAGTCGAAATTTAGCAGAACGGGTTTCTGCAATCAGTTTCGATCCTGCGAGCCTTTATCCTTTTATTGAAGCAGGAATCATATCTGGTCCATGTATTGAGAGTTTTGAAGGTGATATGTACCGTCATTTTTCTGAGTGGAAAAAAAGGGGATATTCTGATTTAAGTTTAGATGGTTCCATTGTCTCACGGGATTTTATTGAAGCTGCGCTTGACGTTGGTTTTACTGTGGGGGTATGGACAATCAATGGGAAGACTCGTTTATCACATTGGCTTGATATGCCTGTACATTATATTACAACAGATCAACCCGATCTGGCTTTACAATTGCGTACACAACGATAAAAGGCATACCTTTTATTGCGTGTCACTGAGTTTTGTAATTTTGTAATGAAGTTTTGTACCAATCTATTTTTTAAGGGTAAAGACCTTTTAAAGTTATTTCTTATTTTAGCAATTTTTATAAGTTTTTCGATTTTTGGGTATGAAAATCCATTTTAATAGAACACTCATTGAATGATAAAACATGGATAAAAGCAACAAATGATCGCGTATTTCTACTTCATTTCACTTCTTTCCACTGAATACAAAATCTTCGATCAAACGATATCTCTATAATACAAAAGGGCTCTTCTTCCTAACAAAAGGAAGCTAAGAGAAGAGCAGCAATATTTATCGAATGTGGCTTATAAGGACAACAAATTGATTTATAAAAATAATTGATTGTTTTGCATGTTGAATGAGAGCACCGAATATCCTAAGATTCTCTCATTTTAAACTTGTTTATTTTGAAACAATCAAAATCATCTCCTTGCACATCTCCGGTGGAATTAGCATGTGGATAAAAAACTCTAAAGAAAGGAGTAAAAATGTCTCTTATGAATCGTTTTAATGCAAGGGTTGTTGCAACATTGGGGGCTGGCAAATATAATGATGGTGCCAGTTTGCACCGTCATAAGCGTAAAAATAGCGGTTCTCAATAGATTTACCGATATACCATTCACGGGCGGCGTCGCGAAACGGGTTTAGGAGAACTGAGAGATGTCTCTTTAAAACAAGCCCCTGAATCGGCATAAGATCAAAGCTCTCATTCGATTTACTGATCCTTTGTGCGTTTTCCAGTGGTTTTATTAAAAGTATGAAAGTTTTGATACGCAACAGTAAAGCTTAGCTTGTGACCATAGTCATTTGTGAGACGCTCTTTTATTTCAGTGGTAAAAATGTTACCATTCCACCGCGTTACAACATGGCATCCTGTTCCGACAGGCTTGATAAGTTCAATTTGTGTATGAAAGACAGGTCCTTTATCCGGATATTCTCCCAGCAAAATTATTTCTGGTCTGAAAGCCAAAAGATCAGTTTCTTTACTATAAGATAATGAATGACCTAAGTGCTGTTCTAAGATGTGGCGATCAAGAAAGTTCATGGGAGGGGAACCAATAAAATCAGCAACAAATGTTGTTGCTGGACAGTCGTAAATCTCCATTGGCGTTCCAATTTGCTCGATAGCTCCTTTATTCATGACAACGATTCTATCGGCCAGTGTCATCGCTTCTAATTGATCATGGGTAACATAGAGGCTCGTTGTCCCCAATGAACGTTGAAGTGTTTTAATCTCAATACACATTTGTGCACGCAATTTCGCATCAAGATTTGAGAGAGGTTCATCAAAGAGAAAGACACGTGGTTGACGAACAATCACACGCCCCATTGCAACACGCTGTCTTTGTCCTCCTGATAATTGTCGTGGTTTACGATCAAGAAATGGCTCTATTTGCAAAAGTTTTGCAGCGTGTGTGATACGTCTATTAATTTCATCTTTAGGTGTTTTACGATTTTTAAGACCATATTCTAAGTTTCCACGAACTGTCATATGGGGATAAAGCGCATAATTTTGAAAAACCATAGCAATATCACGATCGGCTGGCTCACGCCCATTGATACACTCGTTATCAATAAAGAGTTCACCTGAAGTAACTTGCTCAAGTCCTGCAATGATGCGTAACAGAGTTGATTTTCCACATCCTGAAGGACCAACAAGGACAAGAAGCTCACTATCGGCAACAGTTAAGTTTAAATCGTCAATGACCAGAATGCCGTTTTCATAGTATTTTTTTATATTTGATAACCGGATTATGGCCACAATTATTTCTCCGTTTCAATAAGACCTTTGATAAAAAGCCGTTGCATGCAGATGACGACAAGGACAGGCGGCACCATGGCAACGACCGATACTGCCATGAGGATATTCCATTGAGGATCATGTTGAAGTGATTCTACGATCAGTTGTTTTAGAATAATAAGGATAGTTTGATGATTCTGATCAGTTGTAACGATAAGAGGCCAGAGATACTGTATCCATCCATAAATAAACATAATGATAAATAAAGCGGCGATATTGCTTTTGCTGAGAGGGAGAAGAATATCTTTAAAAAATTTAAATGGTCCTGCACCATCAACACGAGCAGCTTCTAAGAGTTCATCAGGGACAGTTAAAAAAAACTGGCGAAATAAAAATGTAGCAGTTGCAGATGCAATGAGTGGAATAATCATTCCACTATAGGTGTTTATCATACCTAATTGCGCAACGATTGCATATGTTGGAATAATACGAACTTCAACGGGGAGCATCAGAGTGATAAAGATGAGGGCAAAAGCAGTTTTTCGGAAAGGGAAACGCATATAAACAATTGCATAAGCAGAGAAGAGAGAAATAATAATTTTTCCAATACTAATACCAAGCGCCATAATGAGTGAATTCATTAAAAGTGGCCAGAGATTAGGAAGTCCGCGCTGCATAAGCCCATCACCAAAGATTGTTTTATAGTTTTCTAGGGCATATTTTCCCGGTAAAAGAGGAAGTGTTCCGGAACTAAACGCTGCTGAGCTATGGGTTGATGCAATGACAGCAACATAAACTGGAAAACAAATAATAATAATACCAACAATAAGAACGAGATGGGTTAGAAATTTTAAAATAGGGCGATTTTCAACCATAATTCGCTTCCTAATATTGTACGCGACGTTCAATCCAGCGAAACTGAATAAACGTTAAAACAATAACCATCAACATCAACATTGTTGATTGTGCTGCTGATGCACCGATTGTTTGATTTTTAAAACCATCGTCATACACTTTGTAAACAAGAGTGCTTGTTGCCCGCGCAGGACCTCCAGAGGTGATATTATCAATAATACCGAATGTATCAAACATAACATAATGAATATTGACGATGAGAAGAAAAAATGTAGTCGGTGAAATCTGCGGAAAAACCACGGTCCAAAATCGTTTAAAAGGGTCAGCACCATCAATCGCTGCTGCTTCTATTTGGGAACGTGGAACAGATTGGAGTCCGGCAAGAAAAAAGAGAAAATTATAGGAGATCTGTTTCCAACTGGCTGCAATCACGATAAGGATCATTGCTTGAATGCCATTAATACGATAATTCCATATAATACCTATTTTCTCCAAAAGAAACGGGATAACTCCAATGGTTGGATGAAAAATAAATAACCATAAAATACCCGCCAATACTGGAGCAACAGCATAAGGCCAAAGCAAAAGTGTTGTGTAGGCCTTTTTTGCACGGATGACGCGATCAACACAGACGGCTAAAAGAAGTGATATCGACATTGAAACGACAGTGACGGAAATAGAAAAGACTGCAGTTGTGAGAAGTGATTTCAAATAAGCAGGGTCAGAGAGAATTGTTACATAATTTTCAAAACCAATAAAAGCTGTTGTAAATCCAAAGGGATCTTCACGCTCGAAAGAGGATTTCATTGCTTGCGCAGCAGGCCAAAAGAAAAACAAAAAAGTCACAAGGAGCTGAGGAAAAAGCAGCCCATAAGAGAGTAGACTATTTTTGAAATATGCGTGTTTTTCTTGCATTCGTTTGGCTCTTTAAATACAGAGACTTTAGAAAGGCGAACAAAAAAGAACTAAAAGGACTTAACTGTTTGGTTGAAATTTTGATATTTAATAATAATAAAACCTTAACGATTGGCTTTTTCAAATTCACGTAAAAGTTTATTACCACGTTCAACGGTTGCATCTAACCCATCTTTTGGTGTTTTGGATCCGCTAAGAACAGCTTCTAATTCTTGATCAAGAATAGAACGAATTTGTGGTAAATTACCAAATCTTATACCCTTTGAGTTAGCCGTTGGTGGGTTGAGAGTGATCTGTTTAATAGCAATATCCGCACCAGCATTTTTATCGTAATAATGCTGTTTTTTGCTTAATTCATAAGCAGCCTTTGTTGTGGGAAGATAACCTGTTATTTGGTGCCACTTAGCTTGATTATCTGCTCTCGAGAGATACTTAAGGAAAGCGGCTGCACCAGCATATTCTTCAGGGGTATGACCTCTCAGAACCCAAATAGAAGCTCCCCCAATAATTGAATTTTGCGGAGCGCCTTCTACATCATCATAATAAGGGAGTTGACCAAATCCAACATTGAATTGCGCTTCGGAAAGGATTCCTGCACGAGACCCTGAAGATTGCATAAAAATTGCGCAATTTTGCGTCATAAACATTGGCGTTGCGTCTAATGCTCCAGCTGGACCTCCGTAGCGAAAAATGCCTTGATCAGACCATTTTTTAAGATCGGTCCACATACGCACTTGGAGAGGACCATTAAAGGTGAGTTCTGTATCAAGCCCATTAAAACCATTCTCTTTTGTTCCAAAAGGTACATTATGCAAGGCTGAAAAATTTTCTATACCAATCCATTGAGATGCATAAGACATTGTAAAGCCACAACTTGCTGCTTTAGTGTCAAGAATTTTTTTGGAGAAATTTTCTATGTCTTTCCATGTTTTAGGCGGTTGTTCTGGATCAAGTCCTGCTTTTTTAAAAATATCTTTATTATAATAGAGGATTGGTGTTGAGGCGTTGAAGGGCATAGAAAGCATTTGTCCCTGAACATCAGAATAATAACCACTGATGGCAGGCAAATAATCAGTAGGATCGAATTCTTGTTTTGTATCAGCCATAAGTTGATAAATCGGATAAACGGCGCCTTTGGCAGCCATCATAGTTCCAGTACCAATTTCATAGATTTGGGCAAGAACCGGTTGTTGCTTGCCACGAAATGCTGAAATGAGCGCAACCATACCTTCTTCATATTCACCACGAAATGAAGGAACAACTTTGTAATCAGACTGACTGGCATTAAAGTTATTAATGAGACGCTCCGTTTCTTTTCCTAACTCACCGCTCATAGAATGCCAAAAGCTAATTTTTGTTTGCGCAAAACTCGCTGTTGTTATGCCGATAGCAACTGCAAATGCTGCTATAGAAAGATAAAAACGACTCATGGTTCCCCCTTTCTGAAGTGATGGAACACAGGTTGCACCTAGATTTATAGTATTATACATGAACACGCCACGACAATTTTATTTCAGAAATATGTTGATTCATTTAAACAGGAACCATCAAAAGGTCAAACGAATTTGTTGAGATCTGCATATATCCTTTGTGACAGTTCTCCTCAGTTAACAGGATCTATCTTGTAAACATATGATAAAAAACAAAATGTTTCCAATGAGCAAAACAGAAGAGAAGAGTGAAAGATACAGACAATAAATGTCATTCAGTTATAGCTATTGCAGTATTTGAATTTACTTTTTTCAAGAGAGCGTTTTAGTTTTTGTATTCTTGACCTTATATTTCGGGCACGATAATTTTGAAGAATTTGTTTGTGTTCCAATTGTATGAATACCTCCTAAAGCAGATTTTTCATTTATTGAGAAGTTATTGCTTTCTTACACTCCTTAAAGGGTTCACAAAATTATCCTTTGGGTTTATGTTTTAAAAGCTGCTTAGCGTTTTGACTCTTAGAATGAAGGAAATCATTTTTGGGTGTTACCAGTATCCTTGGTCTATAATCAAAGTGGTTTGAAGCTTGATTTATGAAGAGTTTCTATAGGACTAAAAATGGAGAAATGATTCATGCAGGTGACGTTAGTTTGAGGGGTAAAAATAATTTTAAAATAGAATGTATCATTACGCTATTTTTTTCTAACGCTTGTTTGATGGATAATTCATAAATTTTTAAAATCAAGACTTAAGAAACGAAAATAAAAAACACTTTATGATCGTATCATTTCAATTATTTGCCATGAATACTGCTATAGAATGTTGAATTGTTTACGTTTTTCTGACTTCATTATAAGTACAACAGAGCAACAAAATCATCCATAATCTCGTTTATTTGATCATCTCTTTGGTATAATTTCCTATTCATAAATTATTTGAGTGTCGAATATTGATTGAGCATGATTGGTAACATTGTATACATTCCAAAAACTATGATTTTACTCATTTTTCTGCTCTTTTATGGCTTTATCTTAATGTTTTGTGATCGCATCGATAATGGTATTTACATTATGTTCCATCATATTGAGATAAGTTGCAACAGGTCCATTTTCGTCCGATAATGCATCAGAATAGAGTGTTCCACCAATTTTCAAACCTGTTTCTTTTGAAATTTGTTTTATAAGACGAGGATTAGAAATGTTTTCCACAAACAGTGCGGTTACTTTATTCGCTTTAATTTGTTTAATAAGTTTGGCAACATCAGCTGCTGTGGCTTCAGTTTCTGTTGAAGCACTTTGGGGTGCAAGTATAATGAAGCCGTATTCTTGAGCAAAATAGCCAAAGGCATCATGCGATGTGATAATAACACGCTTATCTTTGGGAATCGTAGCAATCTTTGTTTTAAATGTTTCTTGTGCTGATTTAAGCTTTTGGATGTAGGTTTCCGAATTTTTTCTGTAGCTTGTACAGGATGGTTGATCGATTTTACAAAGAGCAGTAGCGATATTTTTAATATAGATTTCTACATTAGAGATAGTTTGCCAAGCATGTGGATCAATATCGCTGTGGTGGTGATGTCGTTTTGTACTTTGTTCTTGATTTTTAATTTCAAGGGGAGAAATGTTATCACTCACTTCGACAAGAAGTGCTTTTGTATCACTTGCTGTGATGAGACGGTTGATGAAACCTTCTAAATGAAGCCCATTGATGAAAATAATATGGGCATTTCTAAGAATTTTTGCATCATGAGGGGTAGGTTCATAAGTATGGATATTCGTATTGGGGCTGATAAGAGTGGTCATAGAAATATGATCACCTCCTACATTTTTTACCAAATCTGCAAGAATAGAAAAACTCACGACAACTTTAATCTTATTATGGGCAGAAGCAGAAAATGGAAAAAGGACAAGCAATAAGAGGGTTCCAAGTAACACGAATTGTTGAATAAGTTTAGGCACATTATTTCCTTAAAGTGGGGAAAGACATATAAAAAAGGTGATGATATCGTGCCATAATAAATCCGCGTGGACTTACTAAGCAGGCAAGAAGATACATAAACCCTGCGGCAATAATGATAGAAGGGCCAGAGGGAAGTGATAGGTGAAAAGAAAGCAGTAGCCCACAGATGCTCGCGATGATTCCTAAGAGAACAGAGAGTATGCAGATAGGAAATAGACGGGAAAGCCAAAAACGCGCTGTAATAGCTGGAATCATCATAATGCCGACAGAAAGTAATGTTCCCAATGATTGGAAACCGCCAACCAAATTCAATACAACAAGTCCGAGCAGTAATATATGAACATACTTACTCAATGGAGAGAGAGATTTAAAAAAGAGGGGATCAAAGCTTTCTAATACCAATGCGCGCCAGAAAATACACAGACAGCACATTGTGATCAGCATTATAGTGGTGATGAGCAAAAGGGCTTGTGTATCAAGTGCAAGTACTGAGCCAAATAAGAGATGGAGCAGATCGATCGCTGAATTTTTAAGTGAAACAAGAATGACGCCTGCTGCAAGTGCAATGAGATAAAAGACAGTCATCGATGCGTCTTCTTTTTGAAAGCTATTTCGTGAAATCAAGGTGGTTGCTAAAGCAACGACAACGCCAGCTAAGATGCCGCCAAGTGTCATAAATATGAGCGAGAAGCCACAAAGGAGAAAAGCAGCAGCAACACCAGGAAGAATGGCATGGGATATAGCATCTCCTATTAAACTCATCCCCCGGAGCATCAAAAATACACCAACAGGACAAGCACTGGTAGAAAGCAGGACAGAACCAAGAAGGGCGCTTTGCATAAAATGAAAATCAACGAAGGGAGCAAGAAAAAATGCGTACACGTCTTATAACCTAACAGAGCAAGAATCATTGAGAGGAAAATGTGGTTTTAGAGCGCTAAGACGCAAAGAGTTGGATGTGAGAGGTGATATAACGTGATAAATGGTGTCATCGAAAAACTGTGCTGTTTCTCCATAAAAAGCATTTTGTCTGTTAATTTGAATCATTTGGGGGAAATATTCTTGTACAATGAGGGGATCATGGAGTGCTGTAAGAACTGTCCGTCCTTGTTGTTGCCAATGTGTGATCAAGGTGAGAAGGTCTTTTTGGGTATTACGATCTACACCATTGAAAGGTTCATCAAGCAATATAATATCAGCATCTTGTACAATAATACGTGCAAAAAGGGCGCGTTGTAATTGTCCACTTGAGAGGGTATCCAGTGAACGGGATGCAAGTGTCGTGAGCCCAACCATTTCAAGTGCATTCTGAACTTTAGAGTAATAAGGGCGCTGATTTTTCCATAACCCACAAAAAGACCATAATCCCGTTTTTATAAGTGCTTCTATATCAATTGGAAATGTTTGATCTATATCACATTGCTGGGCAAGGTAAGCAATTCGGCTTTTCTTCGGTTTTGTGATTTTACCTTTGAGAGGTTTAATCAATCCGGCGATGGCTTTCAGCAATGTAGATTTTCCGGCACCGTTATCACCCATTATTGCCACCAACGAACCGGCTTTTAACTTTGCGGAAAAGTTTTTTATAGCTATCCTGCTCCCATAACCTAATGTTGCACTATCGAAATGCAGCCCCATAATTTATACCACCTTTGATTATTGATCTTCGAAAGTTATGTAATAATATAACATCTGTCAACAAAATGTTATATTATTACATATGTTTTTAGAGTGGAAAATTTCAGTGGGAAGATCGTGGAAAAATCAAAATAATGATTGAATTTTTCTTGACGAGACAGAGTGTGTGTATACTATATATAGTATCAAAATGATTGGTGATTCTAAATAAGCACAAGTGAGGGTGTAGTGTTTCGTTTGGCGTCTAAGTTATTTCCATAATGTGATTATAAAGAGTTTATTGACCAAGAAGAGTGTGGTGTTTCTGTGGGCATGTCTCTCTCGGGGGAATTTCCTTTCGTTTTTGTAATTGATTTTTGTCGTGAAAGAGTAAAGCTGAGCTATAAAAAATGGCTGCTGGGGCTTTGTTTTTTAAGGCATTAGGAGGGAATTGTAATGCAAGCAAAAGATTATTTTATAACTGAGGGGTTTTACCATTTAAGTTGTAGAATAATCATTTATTCTCATCATAATTTTTTGAATGTTTGATGGGGATTTTCGTTATGTTCAGGAAGCTATGTGTTATTGAACAAAAGTTAAGTCCTATGTGTTTGTGTACAATTGCTGTTTTTTTTAAATTCTTGAGTTATCTATAAAATTGCCAAAATTAACCCTTTTTGGGTTGGTTTTTTTGAAATTGTGAAAGTTGAAGAAAATGCCTATCACTATTTATAGCAAACCATCTTGCGTCCAATGTGATGCTACGCGTCGTGCCCTTGATGCTAAAGGCATTCATTATCGGGTTGTGGATATATCCCGTGATGAACAAGCATATATTTTTGTTCAATCTCTGGGATATCGTCAAGTTCCTGTCGTAGTTTGTGGTGAAAATCATTGGTCTGGTTTTAGACCAGATATGATTAGCGGTCTTTGTGTTTAATGGGACTCATTGTTTATTATTCGAGTGCAACGGGTAATACTGAACATTTTGTCTCTCAGCTTGGTCAACGACTCTTCAAGATTGATAAAAGAAAACCGTCTGTGTTAGTTGATGAGCCTTATGTGTTAGGTGTTCCTACATATGCAGATGGTGAAGGGAGAATGGCTGTTCCAAAAGCAGTTATTCGTTTTCTCAATGAGGTAGAGAATCGCAAATTAATTCGTGGTGTTATTGGTAGTGGGAATCGCAATTTTGGTCGCTATTATAATTTAGCGAGTAAGCTCATTTCTGAAAAATGTTTTGTACCTTGCCTTTATCGTTTTGAGCTACGTGGAACTGATGAAGACGTTATTTGTGTAAAGAAGGGATTGGAAAAATTTTGGAAACAATCGATATAGAACAATCGCAGAAATCAGGACAAATCATGGATTATCACGCATTGAATGCAATGCTTAATCTTTATGATGAAAATGGTCATATCCAATTTGATATGGATCGGCTTGCCGCACGGCAATATTTTCTTCAGCATGTTAATCAAAACACGGTTTTTTTTCACAATCTTAAGGAAAAAATAGACTATTTGATAGAGGAAGGTTATTATGAAAAGGCTTTGTTTGAGCTTTATGATTTTTCTTTTATCAAAAAACTTTTTAAACGTGCTTATGCATTTAAGTTTCGTTTCCCTACTTTTTTGGGTGCATTTAAGTATTATACGAGCTATACACTGAAGACTTTTGATGGGAAGCGTTATCTTGAGCGTTATGAGGATCGTATTTGCCTTGTTGCTTTATATTTGGCACAAGGGAATAAAGCTCTTGCTGAGGTTTTTGTAGATGAAATTATTACAGGGCGGTTTCAACCAGCGACACCAACATTTTTGAATGCAGGAAAAAAACAACGGGGCGAATTGGTTTCGTGTTTTTTATTGCGTGTAGAAGACAATATGGAATCGATAGGCCGTTCGGTCAATTCTGCTTTACAGCTTTCAAAACGTGGTGGAGGTGTGGCACTTTGTTTAACCAATTTGCGGGAGGCAGGGGCACCAATCAAGCAAATAGAAAATCAATCTTCAGGTGTATTACCTGTAATGAAACTTTTAGAAGATTCTTTCTCTTATGCCAATCAACTTGGTGCACGGCAAGGGGCTGGTGCTGTTTATTTACATGCACATCATTTAGATATTATGAAGTTTTTGGATACAAAGCGCGAGAACGCTGATGAGAAAGTCAGAATTAAAACTCTTTCGCTTGGTGTGGTAATCCCTGATATTACTTTTGAACTTGCACGTAATAATGAGGATATGTATCTGTTCTCACCTTATGATATTGAGCGTGTTACAGGGAAACCCTTTAGCGATATTTCTGTGACGGAACATTATCGCTCTTTTGTTGATAATGCAAAGATTCGTAAAAAGAAAATAAGTGCACGTGTTTTTTTCCAGACATTAGCGGAAATTCAATTTGAATCAGGTTATCCTTATATTTTATTTGAGGATACTGCCAATCGAACGAACCCGATTGCAGGTCGTATTAGTATGAGCAATTTATGTTCAGAAATTTTGCAGATAAGTGAGGCGAGTGAATTAGAGACGGATTTAACTTATCGCACTATCGGAAGTGATATATCCTGTAATCTTGGTTCAATGAATATTGCCAAAGCAATGGAAAGTCCTGATTTCGGACAGACCGTGGAATCTGCTGTTCGTGCTCTTACGGCTGTTTCGGATATGAGCAATATTGCCTGTGTGCCGTCTATTGCGAAAGGCAATGCTGAAAGTCATGCGATTGGTTTAGGGCAAATGAATTTGCATGGTTTTTTAGCGCGCGAACAAATTTATTATGGCTCTCCAGAAGCGATCGATTTCACCAATATCTATTTTTATATTGTGACGTATCATGCAATACGTGCTTCCAATTTAATTGCACGCGAACGTCAGCAGGTATTTGCGGGGTTTGATAAATCGGCTTATGCAGATGGCCGTTTTTTTGAAAAATATCTTGAGAAAGAATGGAAGCCGCAATTTGCGATTGTACACGAGCTTTTTGCGCGTAATAATATTTTTATACCAGACCAAAGGGATTGGCAGGAACTCAAGAATTTAGTGGTTGAATATGGGCTTTATAATCGCAATTTGCAGGCTGTTCCTCCCACGGGTTCTATTTCTTATATTAATCATGCGACATCTTCTATTCATCCGATTGCTTCAAAAATTGAGATTCGTAAAGAGGGAAAAATTGGGCGCGTTTATTACCCCGCTCCTTATATGGATAATACGAATTTGAATTTCTATCAGGATGCTTATGAGATTGGCCCTGAAAAAATTATTGATACCTATGCTGCTGCTACACAGCATGTTGATCAAGGTCTTTCATTAACGTTATTTTTTCCTGATACTGCCACCACGCGTGATATTAATCGTGCGCAAATTTATGCTTGGAAAAAAGGTATAAAGAGTATTTATTATGTACGATTACGGCAAGTGGCGTTGAGTGGAACGCAAGTGGATAGCTGTGTTTCATGTAGTCTATAGGAGTTAATCATATGACAAAGATTACAACCAAAAATCCTGTTGTTTGTGCTGTCAATTGGAATAGGTTACATGATGAGAAAGATCTTGAAGTATGGAATCGCTTAACTGGAAATTTTTGGTTGCCTGAAAAAGTTCCACTTTCTAATGATATTCCTTCATGGTCAAGTTTGACGGAGGAAGAACGCAAGTTAACGATTCGTGTTTTTACGGGGTTAACGCTTCTAGATACCATTCAAAATACTGTAGGAGCCATTTCACTGTTGGCTGATGCGATAACAGAGCATGAGGAGGCTGTTTTGACGAATATTGCCTTCATGGAAGCCGTTCATGCGCGTTCTTATTCTTCTATTTTTTCAACCCTCTGTTCGACAGTAGAAGTTGATGATGCATTTAGGTGGTCAGAAGAAAATATTCATTTGCAGAAAAAAGCAAGACTAGTTCTTGAGCGTTATGAAGCAAATGATCCACTCAAGAAAAAAATTGCTTCGACTTTATTAGAAAGCTTTTTATTTTATTCTGGTTTTTATTTACCTATGTATTGGGCAAGTCGCGCTAAATTAACAAATACAGCGGACCTCATTCGGCTTATCATTCGTGATGAAGCTGTCCATGGTTATTATATAGGCTATAAATTTCAATTGGGATTTGCAAAACTTGATGAAGCCAAAAAGCAAGAAATTAAAAATTTTGCTTTTAATTTGCTCTTCGACCTTTACAATATTGAATGTAAATATACTGAAGATCTTTATGATGCACTTGGATTGACAGAAGACGTTAAAGTTTTTCTTCATTATAATGCAAACAAAGCCTTAATGAATTTAGGTTTTGAAGTTCTTTTTCCTCCTGAGGTTTGTCGTGTTAATCCTGCTATTTTAGCAGCTTTATCACCAAGCTCTGACGAAAATCATGATTTTTTTTCAGGAGCCGGCTCTTCTTATGTTATTGGCAAGGCGGTTGCTACCACGGATGACGATTGGGAGTTTTAAGGATTGCGTGTAAAAAGAAGTGCGCGAGGGATGTTATTGAGATCTTTACGCATTTCTAAACACTGAAAGCCATTTTGTTCAAATAAATTGCAAACTTCTTTTTCTTGAGAGTGACCAATTTCGACAGCGATAAAACCTTTTGCGTTTAAGTAATTCGCGGCTTCATGAGAAAGTTTTCGATAAAAATCAAGACCATATTTTCCACCAATCAAAGCGCGCAATGGGTCATAAAGACGCACTTCCTTTGCAAGGTATTGAATATCTGCTTCTGGAATATAAGGTGGGTTAGAAATAATAAGATCAAATTGATCTGTGACAGAATGAAACCAATCACTGAGTAGGGGGGTAAAGCGGTTTATCACTTCTGCATTTTTTGCGTTGTTTGTGGCTGTTTTAAGCGCATCTTCAGAAATATCGACAGCTGTTGCATAGGATTGGGGAATTTGTTTGAGAATCGCAATGGCAATGGCACCACTGCCTGTTCCCATATCAAGGAGTGTTATTTTTTTTGAGTTTTCTCCATGTTTTTTCAGAAGTGGTAAAACAAGATCCACGAGTGTTTCTGTATCAGGGCGTGGTTCTAATGTATCTTGGGATAATGCAAAAGATATGCCATAAAATTCCCGTTTTCCAATAATACGATAAACAGGTTCTCCAGCAATCCGTCGTTGTATAACGTGTTCTAATTGTGTGATTTGCTCAAAAGAAAGACAGAGTTCTGGTTGTGAAATTCTATCAAATGCATTCGTAGCTGTTATCCATTCAACAAGTATTTTTGCATCAAGATCGGCTTCAGGGATTCCGTGAGTGCGCAATGTTTCTTGAGTTTTCCGGATGATATTGTGGAGAGAATGATCATTCATTCATGATTATCCATTTCCGCTAGGAGCGCTGTTTGGTGATCGGATATAAGTGCATGAATAAGTTCATCGAGATCTCCTTCCAAAATACGATCAAGTTTATACAAAGTGAGATTAATACGATGATCAGTGATTCGTCCTTGAGGGAAATTATAGGTACGGATACGTTCTGATCTGTCACCAGAGCCAACTTGGTTTTTACGGGATGCTGATCGCTCACTTTCCGCTTTTTGTCGTTCGATATCGAATAAGCGCGCACGTAAAATTTGCAGTGCCCGTGCACGGTTTTGGTGCTGAGATTTTTCTGCTTGTACAACCATAATTCCTGTTGGAATATGTGTGATACGAACAGCTGAATCGGTTGTATTGACGTGTTGTCCTCCTGCCCCAGATGCGCGCATTGTATCAATACGAAGATCTTCCGAACGAATTTCAATATCAATTTCTTCAGCCTCTGGAAGCACTGCAACGGTAGCAGCAGATGTATGGATACGTCCACTTGTTTCTGTTTCAGGGATGCGTTGCACACGATGAACACCTGATTCAAATTTCAATTTAGAAAAGACACCTTTTCCTGAAATGGTTGCAATAATTTCTTTATATCCACCAACTTCTCCCTCACTAAGTGAAACGACTTCAACTTTCCAGTTATGAGAAGCAGCATATCGTTCATACATGCGAAAAAGATCACCAGCAAAAAGCGCTGCTTCTGATCCTCCTGTTCCTGCTCGAATTTCAACAATAGCACTTTTTTCATCAGCAACATCTTTAGGCAAAAGAAGAATTTGGAGTTCTTGCTCAAATTGTTCCATTTTCTGATATAATAATGGTATCTCTTCTTGGGCGAGGTTACGCATCTCTATATCTGTTAGCTTGTCACTGATGAGAATTTCCAGTTCTGTAATTTCTCTATAAAGAGCATTTAATGCACGTATAGAATGAACAATTGGCTGTAATTCTGCATATTCAGAAGCTAGTTTTACATATGTGTCAGCATTTGGGCTTTGGGCCATTTGGCTTTCAATTATTTCAAAGCGCTTTTCAAGCTGTGTCATACGATCTTTTGGCAAAGAAACCATGATAATATTGGCCTAATTTGTTATAATATTGGTAATTGATTACTTTATAGCATCAGCTAAAAGAGGGTAATAAAGCAGAAAAACTTTCTTGCCAATGAAAACTAGATAAACTTGTATAAAATCCCATTTGTATGAAGTGCTTTTTAATGATACATACGAAATTAGCTCTTTAAGAGTTACGTTTTTTCCCATAAAGTTCAAGACGATGGTGAATAATATCATAACCAAGGGATTTGGCGATTTCTTCTTGCAGCTTTTCAATGATATCAGAGTGAAATTCGATGACTTGCCCTGTTTCCACATCAATGAGATGATCATGATGATGCCCGTCTGCTTGTTCAAAACGCGATGGTCCACCACTAAAGGTATGGCGATGAATTGCACCATTTCCTTCTAATGTTTTCATGGTTCGGTAAACAGTCGATAGCGAAATACTCGAATCGATTTTGTGAGCGCGCTGAAAAATTTCAAACGCGTTCGGATGGTCATTTGTATCAGTCAAAATATCGAGAATAATACGCCTTTGTCGTGTTACTCTTAAACCCGCATTGCGTAATTCCTGCTCATAATTTCGCTTCTCATTCATTTTCTTCATTGTGTTTGTTATTCAAACAAAAGCTCCATGACAGTGTTTGTATTTTTTCTCTGAACCGCAAGGACAACGTTCATTACGTCCAACTTTTCCCCATGTCGTAAAATCGTTAGGGTCACGGTTTTTCGGATCAACAAATCTATTTTCTTGTGATCGCGTCCATAAAGTTGAGCCACTTTCATTATCTTGATCGTTAACAACAGAAGAATCAATATTGCTTTGTTCTATTATGAATGGTTCTGTGGGTTGTTGAATGATTTCGAAACGCATGAGTTTAGAAGTAACGACTCTGCGCAAATTTCTAAGCATGGACTGAAAGAGTTCAAAGGACTCTGTTTTATACTCATTGAGTGGATCTCGTTGCGCATAACCTCGAAAACCAACAGCGGAACGCAAATGATCTAAACTTACCAGATGTTCACGCCATAGCGTATCAATAGTTTCAAGTAACATGGCTTTGTGAAAATAAGCCATTACTTCTGGAGAGTAGCGTTCACTACGTTCGTTTTCAAGTTTGGTGACAGCATCAGATATGCGTTCTAAAATTTGTTCTTCAGCAATTCCATCTTCCTTTGCCCATTCTTCTACTGGAAGCTCAAGGTTGAAGAGGTGGTGAATTTCTTCTTGGAGAGCTTTTACATTCCATTTTTCAGAATATGTTCCAGATGGGATATAGGTTTCTACGAGATCCTCAATCACTTCATTGCGCATTGCAAGGATCATATCTGTTAAATCATCTGCATTCATGACTTCCATACGCTGTTCAAAAATAACTTTGCGTTGGTCATTCATGACATCGTCATATTTTAACAAATTTTTACGGATTTCAAAATTTCGTGCTTCGACTTTTTTTTGCGCTTTTTCGAGGGCTTTATTAATCCACGGATGGGTAATAGCTTCATTTTCTTTCAATCCAAGTTTCTGCAGCATACCATCCATACGGTTTGAGCCGAAGATACGCATAAGATCATCTTGAAGAGAGAGAAAGAATTTTGAACGACCAGGATCACCTTGGCGACCAGAACGGCCACGCAGCTGATTATCAATACGGCGGCTTTCGTGGCGTTCAGTAGCAATGACGTAAAGACCACCAGCAGCGAGTGCTTTTTCTTTGAGCTGCTTCACATCTTTTTTAATTTCTTCAATTTTAGCCGTCCGCTCTGCTCCATCAGGCATATCCTGTAATTCTTTTCGGATACGCATTTCGACATTCCCACCAAGTTGTATATCAGTACCACGACCAGCCATGTTGGTTGCAATTGTTAAAGCTCCAGGAACACCTGCTTGCGCAATGATGTATGCTTCTTGCTCATGATAGCGGGCATTTAAGACTCTAAAATCAGAAATACCCTCTTTTCGCAAACGTTCTGCTAATTGTTCTGATTTTTCAATAGAAGTTGTACCAACAAGAATAGGTTGCCCTTTTTCGTGGGCTTGACGGATATCACGCACAATAGCACGATATTTTTCTTCTTCTGTTCGATAAATTTCATCATCTTCGTCAAGACGCTGTACTGGTAAGTTGGTGGGAACTTCTACAACTTCAAGACCATAAATATTACTGAATTCTTCGGCTTCTGTTATGGCAGTTCCCGTCATTCCAGAAAGTTTTCTGTACATACGGAAATAATTTTGAAAAGTGATGGAAGCCAATGTCTGATTTTCTGGTTGAATAGCAACATGCTCTTTAGCTTCTAGGGCTTGATGAAGTCCTTCAGAATAACGCCGTCCTGGCATCATACGACCTGTAAATTCGTCGATAATGACAATTTCATTATTGCGAACAATGTAATCCTTATCACGAACAAACAGCTTATGGGCTTTTAGCGCGTTATTGACATGGTGGACGATAGCAACATTTTCTATATCATAAAGACTTTCACCCTTAAGATACCCAGCTTGTTCAAGCATTTTTTCAATTTTTTCAGTACCAACTTCAGTAAAAGTTGTTGTCTTTTGTTTTTCATCTATTTCATAGTCTTCTGGAGTTAAGTCTGGAATAAATGTATCAATAAGATTGTAAAAGTCTGTACGATCTTCTAGAGGACCAGAAATAATAAGGGGGGTACGCGCTTCATCAATAAGAATTGAATCAACTTCATCAACAATTGCGTAATGATGTCCACGCTGAACCATTTGATTACGATCAAAGGCCATATTATCACGCAGGTAATCAAAGCCCAATTCGTTATTTGTTGCATAGGTAATGTCACATGCATAGGCTGCTCGGCGGGCATCATTATCAAGGTCATGCAGAATCACGCCCGTTGTTAACCCGAGAAAACTGAAAATTTCCCCCATTGTTTCTGCATCACGGCTAGCAAGATAATCATTTACCGTAACGACATGAACACCTTTTCCTTCCAAGGCATTGAGATAAATTGGCAAAGTTGCCATTAATGTTTTACCTTCACCTGTGCGCATTTCAGCAATGCCACAGTCATGGAGCACCATTCCACCAATGAGTTGTACATCAAAAGGACGCATATCATAAACACGTTTTGCTGTTTCACGAGCAGTTGCAAAAGCTTCTGGTAAGAGCTGGTCAATGCTTTCACCTTCAGCAAGGCGTTTACGAAACACGTCAGTTTTTTGACGCAATTGCGCATCGCTTAATTTCACGAATTGTTCTTCCAAAACATTAATTTGTACAACTTTTTGGCGAAGAACCTTGAGACGTCTCTCCTGAGCTGAACCAAAAAATTTACGTGCAAAGACACCTAAACTGACCATCTCTGGTCCTTTCTTTTAATTGTTATTACTCTCATTGGGTTATTCATATGCCATCCCCGTGTTTGCAACCCCCAAGACATTTCATATAACTGGATGCAAATGGTACCATTATACTTGTTGGTGTGCAATTTTTCACTTTAATTGTAAAGTAGAGATAAGAGGCGAAGCGCACCGTGTCAACTTTAGTAATACTGTTTATTTGACACGATACAAAGTAATTTAGGATACAATATGTCATTTCTTTATATTATCATATTTTGCATGCGCATGAGATGGGGTAGGATACACCGAGATAAAAGGGCAAGTTTATGCTTTTTAAAATAAAATTACTCATTTATTTATCTGTATTTAGAGATTAAAATGTTACAGTAAAAATGAGAATCTTGAACCTACCTTCATTTCTAAGGAGTCTATTTATGAAATTCAACTTTATCACGCTGGTTTTGATATCAACTTTATTGACGAGTACGAGTTTAGGGGTGGTAGCCCAAGAAACTTTGAATTCATCGTCAAGTGATTTAAAGACTTTGGAGAAAGCTTCTGAAAAAACAGTTTCTCCCTCTGATGTTATGGCGGTTGTTGATGGGAAGAATATTACAGTAGGGCAATTGGATGAATTAGCACTTGAGATAAATCCTAATTTAGCGCGTTTTCCTGATGAACAACGCCGTATAATGGTTTTAAAAGCTTACTTGGATATGCAGGCGCTTGCTAAAGCAGCAATGAGCAAAGGTATTGATAAGACTGAAGCTTACGATAAACGTATGGCAGTTATGCGTGACAATGTTCTTCAACAGCTTTATTTTAAACAGACAGTTGTTGACCGGATTTCGGATACTGATTTGGAGGCCCTTTATAATAAAGAAGTGGCTGCTTTACCCAAAGAGGATGAAGTTAAAGCGCGTCATATTTTAGTGAAAACAAAAAAAGAAGCAGAAACTATCATTAAGCGTTTAAATAAAGGGGAAAATTTTGAAGAGATAGCTAAAAAGAATTCCACAGATGGCTCCGCTGCTGTTGGGGGCGATCTTGGTTATTTCAGCCATGGTCAAATGGTTAAGCCTTTTGAAGATGCTGCGTTTGGCTTGAAAGTTGGCGAATACACTAAACATCCTGTTGAAAGCCCTTTTGGTTGGCATGTTATTAAGGTGGAAGATCGTCGTTTGAAACAGCCTCCTGTATTTGATGATGTGAAAGAAATGTTGCGTACACAGTTAATAAAAGAACGCTACCAAAAACTAATTGTTGATTTGCGCAGTAAGATAGATGTGAAGTATCCTGATCCTAATGTTATAAAACTTATGCAATCGCTTAATCAGAATGGGACGCCGTTTCCGAATGAAACATCTGATGAGGAAGATACGGAATAGCGAGGAAGAAGAAGCAGATAGTATCTTTGTTTGGTGATTTAATAGATTTGTTTCATTCAAAAAACTTAGCAATTGTTTGTGAGAGATCGTTATCTGTTTTTATGGAAAGCGTATTGTGATTTTTAAAATATCTCCTTTGTCTCCCCAAAACATACAGGAGCTTCCGCCATTATCTGGTGTTCGAATAGCAACAGCTGAAGCTGGGATTAAATATAAAGGTCGTGCAGATCTTCTTTTTATCATATTCGATGAACCAGCAAGTGTGGCAGGTGTTTTTACACGTTCAAAATGCCCGTCTGCTCCTGTGGAACATTGCCGCGCATCGCTTCCTCATGGGGTGGCTAGGGGGGTTGTTGTGAATTCGGGGAATGCAAATGCTTTTACCGGACGCAAAGGAAGGCACACAACAAATGAAATCATGTATGCAGCCGCAAGCGCTTTGAAGGCTCAAGAAAATGAAATTTTTATAGCTTCTACAGGTGTTATCGGTGAGCCCATGGATGCATCGGCTATTGTAAATCTTTTACCAAATATGGTGGAGACAGCAGAAGAAGAGAACTGGTTGGAAGCTGCAAAAGCAATTATGACAACCGATACATTTCCAAAACTTGCTACGCGCAGATTTGATTGTGGAGGAAAGACTGTTACTCTTAATGGGATTGCAAAAGGCGCTGGTATGATTGCACCAGATATGGCGACAATGCTCTCGTTTGTCGTAATTGATGCAGGTATTTCTTCGGATATACTTCAATCAATGTTATCAGAGGCGGTTCAGGACTCTTTCAATTCGATTACTGTCGATAGTGATACCTCAACATCAGATACACTCATGATGTTTGCAACAGGAAAAGAAAGTTGTTACTCCCTTACGTGTAAAACTGATCCACGTTATGGGGTCTTTATGAGACAATTGCGTGCACTGTTGCAGGAGCTTGCATTACAAATTGTTTGTGATGGTGAAGGTGCTCGTCATTTAATTGAGGTTAATGTGATTGGTGCTACAACAGACAATGCTGCGAAGACGATTGCCTTCTCAATTGCAAATTCACCACTTGTAAAAACCGCTATTGCCGGTGAAGATGCTAATTGGGGGAGGGTGGTTATGGCTGTTGGTAAAGCAGGTGTTGAAGTCGACCGTGATCTCTTGACGATTTGGTTTGGTGAACATCGTTTAGCTGTCAATGGCGAACGTGATCCTGAGTATTGTGAAGAGACAATAGGTGCTTATATGCGAGGCAAACACATCACAATTCGTGTTGATATTGGCTTGGGTAGAGGTAAAGCGACAGTTTGGTCTTGTGATTTGACGAAAGAGTACGTTATGATTAATGGCGATTACAGAAGTTAATTGATGTACTATAAATTTGACATTGGATATTTCTTCAGAGAAGATTAGAGATTTAAATTCTTCCATCTTGGGGTAGGGGGCGTTATAGAAGAGATGGTTATCCTTACTATTCCTAGTGGAGAGTGATATGCATAGAAAAAGTTCACTTCTTCTTGTTGTTGCATGCGCATTGTTGGATCAAGATAAGCGCGTGTTGCTTACAGAACGCCCTCAAGGAAAATCATTAGCTGGTTTATGGGAGTTTCCTGGTGGAAAGGTTGAAAAAGGTGAAATTCCAGAAGAGTCATTGATTCGTGAATTGAAAGAAGAACTTGGTATTTATGTTCAGGAGAATAACTTATTACCCTTAACATTTGCAAGTCATACTTATGAGACATTTCATCTCTTAATGCCATTGTATCTCTGTTCTCATTATGAAGGCTTTGCACAAGGACGAGAGGGACAAAACTTAAAATGGGTTTTTATTGGTGAACTTGATCAATATCCAATGCCTGCTGCTGACAAGCCATTGATTCAGATATTGAAGAATTTTCTTCTTTAATGGAGCAGTGAGAAGAAAATACTGCTTAATCAAATCCTTATCCATAACATACGGTAATTTCATGAAAGACAGTAAGCCGGTTGATAATTTTTTACAATATTTCCAAAACGCATGAATAATGTTAATAAAGATTTTTAAATGAGTTCTAATGAACTTTAGGAAAAGAGTAAATAATGAACTCTTTTGATATAAACAAATCTGTACAAGTGTTTGTTTACTGAGGGATTAGTAAATCACTCTAATCTACAGGATGGTTTTTAGATTCAAAATGGATTCATGAAGGAATGAAACAATGGAAGTCTTATTTTTTGATTGGGTTCATATATAAGAGCACATATTATGTTTTCTGCATTGGGCGACGCTTTTCTACAGGATATTGATGTTTTTGCGCGATACGTGTAATGGCTTTTTCCAGAGGTTCAATCATAACATCCATAGAGAAACCATTTGCATGAATAATATTTTCCTGATCAATCATAATGGCGACATGACCTTTCCAAAAAATCAAATCACCTCGTTGAAGTTTATCATGATCTGTAAGTTGTTTGCCTATCGTTTTCTGCTGCATGTCAGTATCGCGTAAAACCATTTGGCCGGACATGATCATAGAGAGCTGGACGAGTCCCGAGCAATCAATTCCAAAACCACTAACACCACCCCAAAGATACGGTGTGCGTATAAAAGTTTCGGCAACCGTAACATAATCTTCATATACGCGCCCAATGGGACTGAGATGATGGCTAAAGATTGCTTTCCCATTTTCAAGTATAGAATATACTGTGCCATGGACTTCAATTTCATCAACAACACTTACTTTGCTGCCCATGGATAAAAAACACTCCATGGGTCCACGTAAATCAGCCTGTAAATATTGAAAAGTGCGTGGTACTGAAACGACATGTGTTTGTTTTAAGTTTGATGTACAAAGAACAGTTGTATCAATATAACCGACATAACCATCTTTGAGAGATTGTCCCCATGACATGGTTTCTCCCTGTTCAAAGATGAGGAGTTCTTCTCCTAATAAGCACTCTGTTTGTCTTTCGCTTTTTTTATTGTTTTCTTTGAAAAGTCCAGCGACAGCTGTATTAACACGTTTTTTTTCACCTTGCACAAAACGCTGTGCTGTAATTTCTGTTTCAAGACGTTTATCTGCTAGATCATCTCTGAATGCATATAATCGGGGATCTTTAAAGACCATCTGTTGACCTTTCATTTTTTCTTTAAAGTAAGATCATGATAACCGTACTCGTAGGATTTTTCATCCTCAAATAAAGCACAAACGTAAGCGATAAAAAACGGCTCCAAAATTCTTCAACTTTGTGGATATTTTGTGTCAATTTTTAAAGAGGTTATAAAGAGCACGAATAACTTGTGCACAACCACCGACAGGGAAGCCTGGTTTTTCTTTTGAAATCCACCCGTAAAGGTCAAAATGCGCAAAATATTTGGCTTTTTCAACAAAAGAGTTCAGAAATAAAGCGGCAACCACGGAGCCTGCAAAGTTATTACCACTTATATTATTAAGATCAGCAATTGGTGATGATAACATTTCCTGATAAGGTTTCCAAAGGGGCATTTGCCAAAGAGGATCTGAAACAGAATAAGCAGATTGAGAAATTTGTTGGGCCCATTCTGAATCATTGCAATAAAATGCTGCAAGATCTGGTCCTAATGCTATACGTGCTGCTCCTGTTAAAGTCGCCATACAAAGCATGAATTGTGGACTATCTTCATCACCATAGGCAAGCGCATCAGCAAGGACAAGTCGTCCTTCAGCATCTGTATTACCAACCTCTACACTTAAACCTTTACGACTTTGGAGGATATCGCCTGGTCTGTAAGCATTAGCAGAAATTGTATTTTCAACAGCTGGAATCAAAACACGTAGACGAAAAGGCAATTTGGCATCCATAATAAGTTGAGCCAACCCCAAAACATGTGCTCCCCCTCCCATGTCTTTTTTCATGAGTGACATATTGTTAGCTGATTTAATATTGAGTCCTCCAGTATCAAAGGTTACACCTTTTCCAACCAACGTTATTTTAGGATGATTTTCTTGTCCCCAGTGTAGATCAATAATTCGTGGTGCAGTGCTGCTGGCTCGTCCTACAGCATGGATCATCGGAAAATTATGTGTTAAAAGTGCATCTCCATAAATGCTTTGGACATCAGCACCGTAAGTTTTCCCCAATTGGCGAGCTTCTTTCTCGAGGGTATCAGGGTTCATATCATTGGCAGGAATATTGATAAGATCACGCACAAAAAAGACGGTTTTATAAATTCGTTGAAGTTCATCAAAATCGACCCTATCGCTGACATAGAACGATAACGATTTGGAGGAAAAATTTTGACGATAGCGGTTGAATTGATAACTTCCAAATGCCAATCCAAGATAGCTCTTTATTTCATGGGAGGCAGCTCCTTCTAAATGCCAATGTCCAGCAGGAAGTTTTTTAGCGAGAAACCCTGTGAGAAAAGGTTCATCACCGTTACCAAGCCCAAATAAAACTTTTTTTAACTGCCCATTTTCGTGAGGAACGAAGAGTATTTGTCCTGCTTTGCCGGTAAAATCATTAACTTTCATCCATGTTATTATTGATGCATCAAGCGATAACTCAGCAATATTTCTTTGTTTTACCAAAAGTATGGGACAACTATTATCGACACGTATTGTGCTAAAGTGAATGTGATGTAAGTCCATATTTATGAAATCCTCATAGACGTCGAAGTGCGACATATTCAACCAAATGGTCTTTCCCTTTACGGAGAATGAGATTAGACCGTGGTCGTGTTGGCAATATATTTTCTTGTAAATTTTTTAAATTAATGGTTTGCCAAAGGTCTTCGGCGATTTTTAAAACTTCTTTTTCGGTAAGGTGTGCATAACGATGAAAGTAGGATTCAGGATTTTGAAAAGTTGTTTTACGCAAACGTTTAAAACGTTCCACGTACCAGTGACGAATGACTTCTGTTTCGGCATCTACATAGATTGAAAAATCAAAAAAGTCTGAAACAAAAGGAATGATTTTCCCATCTTTAGGAAGATCACTGACCTGGAGCACATTAATTCCTTCAACAATTAAGATATCAGGACGATCAATGATAACTGTTTGATTTTTCAGAACATCATAGGTCATATGCGAATAAAGTGGGGCGCTAACATTACCTATACCAGCTTTTATAGCAGAAAGAAAGCAGAGTAATTTTTTAATGTCATAGGAATCAGGAAATCCTTTACGATTCATATGATTTTTTTGCTGTAAAACAGCGTTAGGATAGAGAAAACCATCCGTTGTAATCAAATCAACTTTAAGACTAGACGCCGAACGTTTCAAAAGTTCTTGAAGAATGCGAGCAGTAGTTGATTTTCCTACCGCAACAGAGCCAGCAATTCCAATGATAAAAGGCGTTTTTTTTGTATCTTTTTGATGTAAAAATTGTTGACGCTTATAAAAAAGTTGCTGTACTGCTTCAACATGGCATGATAGCAGACGTGATAAGGAAAGATAAATACGTTGTACTTCTTCAAGATCAATGGGATCATCGATTGAGCGCAAACGTTTAATTTCATCAAAAGTCAAGGTGAGCGGTGTATCTTCACGAAATTGGGACCACTCTTGTGCAGTAAAGACACGATAGGGCGAATATTGATCAGAAATGGATTTGACCAAGTTATCTTCTTGATCAATTTTTGAGAGAAGCGTATCAATCATTTGTGTTGGTCGAGAATTCTTTTGCTGCAGTAATTGACGAGGGACAAACAGGTAGGCTATTTTGTATTCAAATGTGCTTTATTGTGCATATTCTCTTCTTTAAAATAACAGATAGTCTTTCGTTAGCTTATAGTCCAGTCATTCCATTGTGCGTTGATTTGTGCCAATGAGTACCCTTGTGCCAAAAAAGCCCACAAAAGTAAACGTGCTTTTACTGCTGATAGATAACCAGACATAAGGGCACCAGAAGCAATCATATCAACTTCTGAACCTTTATAGCCATAAGTTTTGCGGGTTGTTGAGCCAGTGCAGGTACGGCTAGCGATAATGATTGGCATTTTTTGTGTATATTGTCGTATGATATCTGCTTCTTCAAAACTGCAATGCCCTGATCCAAAACCGGCAACGACAAGTCCAGCATAATGCCCACTTTCAAAGCAGAATTTCATTAATTGTGTGTCAGAGGATAAAGAAGAGTATAAGAGTGCAACTTGATGATCATAGTTTTGGGGAAGATCAAATGTTCTCGGAAAAAAAATTTGATTATTAAAATACAGCAGTTTTCCTTCTAAAAGAGTGCCTAAAATACCAACGAGGCCTGACTGAAATGTCTCAATTTTGACGGTATGGCTTTTTTGGACCCAATAAGGTGAATGAATCGTATCATTAATGACAACGAGAACCCCTCTGTTTCGACTTTGTGGATGAGCAGCAACACGGGTTGCTGCTAAAATATTAGCTGGTCCATCAGCACCTGCTTCACAAGGTATACGCATAGCACCCGTTATAACGAGCGGTTCCGCTTTATCCCAATAAAGGGAAAGAAAAAAAGCAGTTTCTTCCAGTGTATCAGTACCTTGGGTCAAAACAATACCTTCTGCACCAGCTTTTATTTGTTGTGTTGCCCACTCTATGATTTCAAAAAGGATCTTAAAAGATAAAGATCCACTCGGTAATTGTGTTAATGTTTGCGCATGAATATGGGCAACTTTATTTAAATCGGGAACACTTTTGATGAGAATATCTGAGGTTAATGTTGGTTGCATTTGGCCAAGATTGTCAGCCGCCATTGCGATTGTTCCTCCCAATGTTCCTATGGCTATTTTTTTCATCATTTTTCCTTTAAAAGACGCAAACTATTTAAAAAAACTATTTAACAACAATTTGCATTGATAACAATGATATCATTTTTTTTATTCTAATAAATTGAATTGTGCTGAATCATTGCGTTTTGCAGTGTATGTTCTTAAATAAAGGCAATAGTGCTTGGATTTTACATTTGATGAAAAGAAAACAATATTAAGAATAGAGGTCAATATTAATGAGTTTCCTTATGGAAGAACATAAACCAGACATAATGTATGGTACGACTATTATTACTGTGCGAAAAGATGGCAAAGTTGCGATGGCTGGTGATGGACAGGTATCACTTGGACAAACGATTATGAAAGGGAATGCACGCAAAGTTCGTCGTATTGGGAAGGGCGGAACAGTTATTGCTGGTTTTGCAGGTGCTACGGCGGATGCTTTCACTTTATTGGAAAGATTGGAAACGAAGCTTGAGCAATATCCCGATCAGCTCATGCGTGCATGTGTAGAACTTGCAAAAGATTGGCGAACAGACCGTTATTTGCGTCGTCTTGAAGCAATGATGCTAGTAGCTGATAAGAAAATAACTTTAGCGTTAACAGGGCTGGGCGATGTTTTAGAGCCAGAAGATGGCGTTATGGCGATTGGTTCTGGAGGCAATTTTGCTCTTTCGGCTGCTCGAGTACTCATGGATATGGACTTGGATGCAGAAACCATTGCTCGTAAAGCTATGGATATTGCCGCTAAGATTTGTGTTTACACCAATGATCATTTTACGATTGAAACATTGGATGCAGAATTATCATCTTTAGAGAAAGCTATTTGAATGTGTGTTGTATTTTCCCCTCGTGAGACTGTTTCTGAACTTGATCGTTTTATTATTGGCCAAGATGATGCCAAACGTTCTGTTGCTATTGCATTGCGTAATCGGTGGCGTAGACAACAGCTTGATGGTCCTATGCGTGAAGAAGTTATGCCAAAAAATATCTTGATGATAGGGCCAACAGGTGTTGGTAAAACAGGTATAGCGCGCCGATTAGCAAAACTTTCTGGAGCGCCTTTTGTTAAAGTAGAAGCGACTAAATTTACTGAAGTTGGTTATGTAGGACGTGATGTTGAGCAAATTATTCGCGATCTTGTTGAGATTGCCATTTCTCTTGTGCGTGAAAAAAAACGAGAGGAAGTCAAAGTAAAGGCGCATGTTAATGCCGAAGAGCGCGTTTTAGATGCCCTTGTTGGCAAGACAGCAAGCCCTACTACCCGTGATAGTTTTCGCAAAAAATTGCGTGAAGGTGAATTAGATGAGAAAGAGATTGAAATTGAAGTAGCCGATAATAACAGCAATAGCGCTTCGACTTTTGATATTCCGGGAATTCCTGGTGCGCAAATGGGAATTATGAATTTGTCAGACATTTTTGGCAAAATGGGAGGGCGTACAAAGGTCCGAAAAACGACAGTAAAGGATGCTTTTAAACCCCTCATGGATGATGAATCTGAAAAGCTTCTTGATCAAGATCAAATTATACAAGAAGCACTCCGTGTTACGGAAAATGATGGAATTGTTTTTATCGATGAGATTGATAAAATCGCAACCAGAGATGGTGGAGCAAGTGCTGCTATTTCGCGTGAGGGTGTTCAACGGGACCTTTTGCCTCTGGTTGAAGGGACAACAATTGCTACAAAGTATGGTCAAGTCAAAACAGATCATATTCTTTTTATTGCATCAGGTGCGTTTCATGTTTCTAAGCCATCTGACTTATTGCCAGAACTTCAAGGGCGTTTGCCCATTCGCGTAGAGTTAAATGCTCTCACAAGGGAAGATTTACGACGTATTCTAACCGAACCTGAAGCCAGTCTGATTAAGCAATATATTGCTTTAATGGCAACAGAAGAGGTTCATTTAGAAATTACTGATGATGCGATTGATGCTTTAGCAGATATTGCTGTAGATTTAAACGCAAGAATTGAAAATATCGGGGCACGTCGTTTGCAAACGGTGATGGAGCGCGTTTTGGATGAGATTTCTTTTACAGCGCCAGATAAAGCCGGAACATCCTTTAAAATTGACGCTGCTTATGTGAGACAATCTATAGGTGAGCTTGCTGCTGATATCGATCTTTCACGTTTTATTCTTTAGAGTTATTGCTTGTTTTCGTCTAGCGGCGTGCTTCTATAACTTTGAAACCATGGGCTTTTTCATGTATCAATACTTTGTGAAAAATGTCTTTTAACAATGTCTCATAAGGCAGGTGGCGGTTAGCAACAAGAAGCAGATTGCCACCTGGTTTTAGGTATTTTGCAGCCTTTATAATAAAATGCTGTCCTAATGAAATGTCTGTTGTTTGCTGCGTGTGAAATGGTGGATTTGAAATGATTGTATCATACAGATCTGTGATCGGTTCACACACCAGATCATGCCAATAAAAATGAATCGGACAAGAAGCCGTTTTGTGTTTAAGGTGTTGTTTGGCTGCTCTCAAAGCGTTGTAGTCGGCTTCATAGAGGTCCAGAGCTGTTAGTTTTTCATTTTGTTCAAGAGCAGCGTAAGAAAGAAAACCCCAACCAGCACCAAAATCTGCAGTTTTTCCGGAAATAATTTTGCGCATATGGAAAGCAAGAGCGGCAGATCCCGGATCAATACGACCGTGTGAAAACATGCCAGAAGTGGTCTGAAATTTATTTTCAAAAGTGAGTGGTGATGAGCGCAATTGGGCAATATTCTGTCTCTCTATTTGTTGTGGAACTTGAAGCCAGAATACCAGTCCATGGTTTTTAGACAATTTATCGGTAACGGGAACAAACGTTTTGACCCATTTCATCATTGAGGCTGCGCCGGCAGTTTTATTTCCACCGATAATAATCCATCCACCAGGTTTAACGCATTCTAATAAATCAAGAAAACAATTTTGGTTAAAACCACGATATTTGCTCAAACGTAAAAGTGCACCATCATAGGTGAAGGTTTTATCTATTTGAGGAGCGCAGTGAAATTGAGCATTGGCAAATTTTAAAAAATCTGGTCGCCAAGAGGTTATAACTTTTAAATTTTGTACCCATTCTGGAGCAGGAATTTCTGTTAAACCAAAACCCAACCAAGATTGACTTGGATTGGGAAGAGGGAGGCTATGGTTTTTAAAAGGTAAAAACAGCAACACATATGGCTCTTTCAAAGAAAAAATGCCATTCTAATATGAGAATGGCATTTTATTTTTCGATAAGAAGGCAGATCACCCTTCTTTTACTGGCTTATCACTTGTAATTTCTTTACCGGTTTTTTGATCGATGATTTTCATTGATAACCGAACTTTACCACGTTCATCAAATCCCATTAATTTAACCCAAACTTTATCACCCTCTTTAACAATGTCTGTTGTTTTTATGACGCGTTCTGATGCGAGTTGAGAGATGTGAACGAGTCCATCACGTGAGCCAAAGAAATTTACAAATGCACCGAATTCTGCAGTTTTCACAACTGTTCCTTGGTAGATAGCACCAACTTCAGGTTCATCAACAATGGAATGAATCCAGCGTTTTGCTGCTTCAATGGTTTTAGCATCGGCAGAAGCAATTTTAATTGTTCCATCATCTTCAATATTGATTTTTGCTCCAGTTTGTTCAACGATTTCTCGAATAACTTTACCGCCAGAGCCTATGACATCGCGAATTTTATCAACAGGAATGTTCATAACTTCGATGCGTGGAGAAAATTCGCTGAGTTCAGCACGTGCACTGGTTAAAGCTTTAGCCATTTCGTTAAGGATATGGATTCGACCCTCCTTAGCTTGTTCAAGTGCGATTTCCATAATTTCTTCGGTAATACCATCAATCTTGATATCCATTTGTAAAGCAGTAATACCATTTTCTGTTCCTGCTACTTTAAAATCCATATCTCCAAGATGGTCTTCATCTCCTAAAATATCGGACAGAACAGCAAAGCGTTCACCTTCTTTAATCAAGCCCATAGCAATACCCGCAACTGGGCGTGCCAGAGGAACACCAGCATCCATGAGAGCAAGTGAAGTTCCGCAAACAGTTGCCATGGAAGATGATCCATTGGATTCAGTAATTTCTGAGACAGCACGAATGGTATAGGGGAAGGATTCCTTGGTTGGTAACATAGGATGAAGAGCACGCCACGCCAATTTACCATGTCCAATTTCACGGCGACCAGGAGAGCCAAGCCGTCCTGTTTCACCTACTGAAAATGGCGGGAAATTATAATGAAGAAGGAATGTTTCCTTATACATACCTGTTAAGGAGTCAACATATTGTTCATCTTCACCAGTTCCGAGTGTTGCAACGACAATTGCTTGTGTTTCTCCACGCGTAAAGAGTGCGGATCCATGTGTACGGGGTAAAATACTCACTTCTGATTGAATGGGGCGTACTGTTGAAAGGTTTCGCCCATCAATACGCTTTTGAGTATCAAGAATGTTCCAGCGAACAATTTTTGCTTGCAACTGTTTGAAAACGGTTGCAAGCTGATCTGTACTAAATTTACATTCCTCGTCTGTTTCTGGCATAAATTTATTAGTGATTTCCGTTTTTATGGCATCAATTGCAGCATAACGTTCTTGTTTATCTGTAATAGTGTAGGCTTTACGTATATCTTGTTCAGCCATTTTCCGCATGGCTTTTTCAAGATCAGAAAGATCTTCGGGAACAAAATCGCGTGGGTCTTTTGCAGCAACTTCGGCAAGTTTGATGATAGCATCAAGAACAGGTTGAAGACTTTTGTGCCCAAACATAACGGCACCCAACATGATGTCTTCCGGCAATTCGTGTGCTTCTGATTCAACCATCAACACAGCGCTTTCAGTTCCTGCTACAACAAGATCAAGTTTTGATTCCGGCATTTCATCGATATGAGGATTGAGAACATATTGTCCGTTACAATATCCGACGCGGGCACCAGCAATGGGCCCCATGAAAGGAATACCTGATAAAGTCAATGCGGCAGAAGAGGCAATCATTGCAAGGATATCGGGATTATTCTCAAGATCGTGCTGTATAACGGAAACAATGACTTGTGTATCATTTTTATATCCATCGGCGAAGAGGGGGCGAATCGGACGATCAATCAAACGTGAAATCAAAGTTTCATTTTCAGTTGGTCTGCTTTCCCGTTTCAAATAACCGCCCGGTATTCTACCAACAGCATAAGATTTTTCTTGATAATTAACGGTAAGTGGAAAAAAGTCTTGATCTGGCTTTGGACTTTTTGCTGATACAACGGTTGCTAAGACAATAGTTTCTCCGTAGGTAGCAATCACTGCACCATCAGCTTGACGGGCTATTTTTCCTGTTTCGATGGTGAGTGGCCGCCCAGCCCATTCAATTTCTATCTTGTGCGTTTTGAACATTTTTTATCCTTAATGACCAGTGTTCATATTTTAAAGTGCTCACATTCTGGTTTTGCGGAGCATATTTTAAAGCTATGGGCAGCATAACAACACACTTCTGTTTATTCGTGAGAAGAGAGAAGCAAATCGCAATTTAAAGACAATGCAACGAGCAATCCTGCCCCATGATGATTATTCGCCAGTTTTTAAGTTTTTAACTAAAAGCAGCAAGCTTAAAAAATGGGCGGCTTTTTAGAAAGACCACCCATTGTTTCTTTTAGCGGCGCAAACCTAACTTCCTGATAAGTGTCTGATAACGATTTTGATCAATTCCTTTCAGGTAATCAAGAAGACGACGACGTTGAGAGACCATCTTCAAAAGACCACGACGAGAATGGTTATCCTTTTTATGAGATTTAAAATGGTTAGTTAAATTAGAAATACGTTCAGAAAGTACAGCAACCTGTACTTCTGGTGATCCTGTATCACCGGCTTTATTTGCGTATTCTGCAACAAGAGCTTGTTTACGTTCAGCTGTAATCGACATCGTATTATCCTTTCAAAAAATAAAGAAACAAACGCCACCCATAGCCGAGATGTCGTTCAGCAAGGGTCTATGAAGAAACAAGAAGAGTTGAAAACTCTCACCTATTTTAGCATTTATATAGGAAAGGAGGTTAAAATACTAGTCCTTAAAAGCATCTTGAAAACCTTCTTTAGAGAAAGGATTTTGTTTTGAAATATTGATTTAAGAGGGTTTTATGAGAATTTTTAAAGAATTATGCATCCTTTTGATACAAAGATGACTGCTTTACAGAGTGCGTGTGTAGTAAGAAAAGCGATAAATATCGATTGAGAGGCAAAAGATGCAGACCATTTCAACATTAAAACTTTTTCGTAATTCGGTATTTCGAAACTTGTGGTCATCCACTCTTATTTCTAATTTAGGGGGGCTTATCCAAGCTGTAGGAGCAGGGTGGTTAATGGCGTTGATAAGTTCTTCGCACTCCATGGTTGGACTTGTTCAAAGCGCTACCACATTACCACTTGTGATGTTTTCTCTGATGGCAGGGGCATTAGCTGACAATTTTAATCGGCGCAAAATTATGTTGTGTGCTCAGATTATAATGATGGTTATATCCATGAGTTTGGCTATTTTATCCTATATCGGCTTTTTAACACCAGGGCTTCTCTTATTCTTTACGTTTTTGATTGGGTGTGGAACAGCCTTTTATAATCCTTCTTGGCAGGCAACAATAGGAGACATTGTGAGCAGGGAAAATATTCCTGCTGCTGTAAGTTTAAATAGTGTTGGCTTTAATTTAATGCGTAGTGTTGGCCCTGCTATTGGCGGTGCTATTATTGCAACTCTGGGTGCAGTCGCAGCTTTTTTATTGAATGCAATAAGTTACATTCCTTTAATTGGTGCTTTGTTTTTCTGGAGACCGAGCTATGAAAATAACAGATTGCCACGCGAAAGGCTTTTAGGAGCTGTTTCAGATGGTTTGCGTTATGTTGCGATGTCACCTAATCTTCTCAGTATTATGGTTAGGGCATTCCTTTTTGGTATTGGAGCGATTTCGATTTTGGCGCTCTTACCAATTGTTGTACATAAAATTCTTGGAGGAAGCGCTCTTCTTTATGGAACACTGCTTGGGTGTTTTGGTCTTGGAGCTATGACGGCTGGTATGATTAATTCATCTGTACGGCGTTTTTTTCGTTTAGAGACGATTATTGCAAGTTCATTTATTGGTTTTGCCTTTTCTTGCTTTTTTTTAGCAATGAGCCGTTCATTAATTGTAAGCCATATTGCTTTGTTTCCTGCAGGCTTATGTTGGGTTTTGGCATTGTCTTTATTTAATACATCTGTCCAGCTTTCTACACCGCGTTGGGTTGTTGCACGTGCTTTAGCGCTTTATCAAACAGCATCTTATGGAGGGATGGCAATTGGAAGCGTAATTTGGGGTGTTTTGGCTGATGGTTATTCTCCTACCGTTGCTTTGAGTGTTTGTTCTCTTTTCTTGGTTTTTGGAGCCCTTGCAGGGATAAAGTTTAGAATTCAGGAAATACCCCAAATAGATTTGGATCCGCTTGATCATTTCAGAGAACCAGAGCTTTTACTTGACTTAAAAGCACAAAGCGGTCCGATTATGATTATGATCGATTATCAAATTCATGAAAATGATCTTGAAGAATTTCTCAAAGTGATGACACGTCGTCGCCATATTCGTTTACGTGATGGCGCTCGCCAATGGGTTCTCTTACGAGATCTTGAAAGACCTGAATATTGGACAGAAGTTTATCATATGCCAACATGGGTAGATTATTTACGCCATAATCACCGTCGCATAAAAGCAGACGCAGAGGTGAACAAGCTTCTGCGTCATTTAAATCGTGCACCTGACGGGATAAGAGTTCACCGCATGATTGAGCGGCAAACAATACCACAAGCTAATGAGATGCTTTTAAAGTCCTCTGCTGATCAATTACCTTAAAGATAAGAGGAGAGTTATACAGAACTATTATACAGGCAATTTATTTTTATGGAATGACTTTGTTAGTATGAACAGAGCAGCAGGAAAATGAGATATTTCAATGAGCACTTTATGCTGTTGATAAGTTGAGGATAGATTTCTACTGAATAAATGAGATTATAAGTATTGTACTTTGTTTAAGCTCAAGCCTTTCTCATTCTACAAAATTTTCTTAACACTAAAGATATACATGTATATGCAGAAATGATTTAAAACAACAAAGACAAATTCTTGTGTTTTTTTATTTATACAAGAGCAGGTTGAATTGATGAATGCCTCACTCATTGAGGTTTTGATATGAATGATCATAAAAGGGTAAAGCAATGAAAAAACCCTTCTTTGCTTTATTGATATAAAAAGTATCTTTTTTAAGAGACTACTATGAATCAAATTGTGAAAATCCGCTTTGGTTTGAACAAGCTTTTATCGAGAGAGCCTATAGCAAGAAGTTGGCCTTTGTAGATGACACAAACCTCATCTTCATCAAGAGATACCTCATGATTACAAAGAGGTATAGGAATACCCATCATGATCCGCTGTGCTTGGGTTTCGCTAAGGGTGTAATGAGAGAGGCAATCCAGTACAGCGCCTGTTTCAATTAAAAGTGCATCAAGTGTTAAAAAGTTTCTTTTGGAAGAAGTATCATTCTCATTTGTTGCATTTTTATCCAGTGCGACCGCTTTTAATTCGTCCCATGTGATAAGATCATTTTCGCCAAAGGGAACCACTGCGATACGTCTTAAATTAGCAATATATCCATAACAACCAAGATCACGTCCCATATCACGCGCTAAGGAACGCACATAGGTTCCTTTTCCGCAGGTTATTTCAAAGAGTGAACAATCTTTACTAGGATTTTCTATTAATTTAAAAGTTTCTATTTCCACTTGGCGCGGTGGAATGTCAACAATCTCACCTTCTCGCGCTAGATCATAGGCGCGGTTACCAGAAATTTTAATTGCCGAAAACTGTGGAGGTGTTTGCAAAATAACACCTGTATATTGGGGAAGAAGGGCGAGTATCTCTTCTTGTGTTGGACGTTTGAGAGATGTTTTTGTTATTTCACCCTCGAGATCGTCTGTTGAACGCTCTTCTCCCCAAGCGATTTGAAAACGGTAGGTTTTAGTACCTTGCATCACATAAGGTACAGTTTTAGTTGCTTCGCCCAATGCAATTGGTAGGAGACCAGAAGCAAGAGGATCCAGTGTCCCGGCATGTCCTGCTTTTTGTGCATGAAAGAGCCATTTGATTTGTGAAACAGCTTCCGTTGATCTCATTCCTTTTGGTTTATCAAATATGACCCAGCCAGAAACAGAACGGCCTTTTCTTTTATGTTGCCGTGCCATATTTCTAATCCTCAAGCTTATGACTAGGGTGAAGATCGCGTGCTACCTCAGGTGAACGAAGCAGGGTATCAATTTTTAAAAAATTATCAAAACTACTATCAAGTCGAAAACGTAGTTCAGGCATATATTTCATTTGACGCAACGCATGACTAATTTCTCCACGGATAAAACGGCTATGTTTATTGAGGATATCAACGACACAATCATAAGACGCATTTTTGAGAGTGCTGAGGGGAGAAATAAAGCAGATAGCAATTTTTAAATCTGGTGACATGCGTACTTCAGAGACAGAAATCACCATGTTTTTCAAGACATCATCAAATAAAACACCGCGCTGTAGTACATGGGATACTGCGTGGCGTACTTGTTCTCCTACTCTGAGTTGCCGTTGTGATGGCCCTGTATTTTTCATTGAAATTTTATCCTTGTTATAATTACTTTTCTTTTGATCATCGTAAAAGATTTAAAAAGAACAAAGCACTTGCACAGAAAACCCACCAACTTTTTTTATTTTTAGGAATAAAGTCATTGGATTATTTTATAATGTGCGATTAATATGTTCGATGCGGAAAGTTTCAATGATGTCTCCTGCGCGCATGTCCTCATAGTTTTCAAATGTTATTCCACATTCTTGACCACTTTGCACTTCATTGATTTCATCTTTAAAGCGTTTGAGTGTTTTCAGTTTCCCTTCGTGAATAACGATATTATCACGGATAAGGCGAACACCAGCACCCCGTTCTATTTTACCTTCTGTAACACGACAACCAGCAACTTTTCCGATTTTTGTAATATTAAAGACTTCCAGAATTTCAGCATTCCCAAGGAAAGTTTCCCGCTGTTCTGGTGAGAGTAAGCCTGACATAGCGGCTTTTATATCGTCAACAAGATCATAGATGATGTTGTAATAGCGAATTTCAATTCCTTGTGTTTTAGCACAATCACGCGCTTGTTTATTGGCGCGAACATTAAAGCCAATCACAGCTGAGTGAGAAGCTTCCGCAAGAGAAATATCACTTTCAGTAATACCTCCAGCACCAGAATGCACAATGCGTGCACGGACTTCTTCATTTCCTAGCTTTTCTAATGCTGAAGCAATGGCTTCAATGGACCCTTGTACATCACCTTTAATAATAAGGGGAAACTCTTTAACGCCAGTGGTTTGTAACCTCGTCATCATTTGTTCAAGAGAGCCGCGAGAACCTGTTTGTCGAGCTACAGCTTTATCACGTGCTAATCGCTGACGGTATTCGGCAATTTCACGTGCTTTTGCTTCATGCGTGACAACAGCAAACCTATCACCAGCTTGCGGTGTTCCCTGCATACCTAAAATTTCAATGGGTGTAGAGGGAATTGCTTCTTTGATATGACGTCCATGGTCATCAATCAAAGCGCGCACGCGTCCCCATTCATTGCCTGCAACAATAATATCAGAAGGGTGCAACGTTCCTTTTTGAACGAGAACCGTTGCAACAGATCCACGTCCTCGATCCAGTTTAGTTTCAATGACGACGCCTTCTGCTGTTCGTTGAGGATCTGCTTTGAGATCAAGAATTTCAGCTTGAAGAAGAATAGCTTCGAGAAGTTTATCAAGATTTTGACCGGTTTTAGCAGAAACTTCGACTTCTAAAGTTTCTCCACCCATGGTTTCAACAAATACCTCATGTTGTAGAAGTTCTGTACGTACTTTTTGAGCATCAGCAGCGGGTTTATCAATTTTGTTGATAGCAACAATAATGGGCACACCAGCCGCTTTAGCATGATTGATTGATTCAATTGTTTGCGGCATGACATTATCGTCAGCGGCTACAACGAGAACAGCAATATCTGTAACACGCGCTCCACGAGCTCGCATCGCTGTGAAGGCGGCATGTCCAGGTGTATCAATAAAGGTAATTTTTTGACCATTTTGTTCCACTTGATAAGCACCAATATGCTGAGTAATTCCACCTGCCTCACCAGAAACAACATTTGCTTTTCGAATAGCATCAAGAAGAGAAGTTTTTCCGTGATCGACATGGCCCATAATTGTTACGACAGGCGGACGCTGCTGCATTTTTTGAGGATTATCAGCTATATTAAAGATGCCTTCTTCTACGTCAGATTCTAAAACACGTTTGACAGTGTGTCCGAATTCAACAGCGATGAGCTCAGCAACATCGGCATCAATAACATCGCCCGGTTTCATCATTTGTCCCTGTTTCATAAGGAATTTAATCACATCAACAGAGCGTTCAGTCATACGCTGTGCAAGTTCTTGAATCGTAATAGTTTCAGGAAGAACAACCTCACGAGAAATTTTTTCCCTCGGTTCTTGGTTTTGCGCACGTTTAAATTTCTCCTGTCTGCGACGCATCGCAGCCATTGAACGCCCGCGCGCGCTCCCTTCTTCATCCAGAGCACTATTAAGAGTTAGCTTTCCACGGCGTCGTTCATCAGCACCTTTTACAACTTTAGGTGCACGCACTTCTAATTTAGCAGGGTTCGCACGTCGGCTATGTCGATCATCTTCTTTATTTTCATCTACTTTACGTTTTTCGATGACAGTTGTATTTTTAGGCGGAATAGGGATATTAATTGGTTCTATGAAAGAGGGAGTGGAAGGAGGAGGTGAAGTCTGTTCTGGTAGACTTTTTTCTTCTTGATGTATTTCTGTTTCTTGAATTGACTGCTGCAAACTTTCTTCACGTTCTTTTGCTCGTCTTGCTTCTTCTTCGGCTTGTTCACGTATTATTTTTTCTTGGATATGTGCTTCTTCTAATGCACGAAGTCTCGCTTGCATTTCAGCAGATGAGAGATTGCTTTTAGCGACAGGCTCTTGGGGTTTTGCTTCTTCGAATCGAGGTTTAGAACGTTGAGAAGCCACATGGGGTTTTGTAATTGGCCGTTGTATTTCAACTTTTTCGTCAGGACGCGTGATTTTGCGCCGTTTGGTTTCGACAACCACAGCTTTTGTACGGCCATGGCTGAAATTTTGTTTGACCGTACCTGTTTCTAGGACTGACCGTTTTAAGGTTAGTGTCCTCTTGACTGTTGTCTTGTCGTTGTTCTTTTCACTCATTGTACTTCCTTCACGGCTTGTGCCGTTCTCTCACCAGACTTGCTGTGCGTGTCATCACGATAGGCGAGCAGTTTATGTATCGTTTTGAGAAATCCTTCAGCAGCTTTAGTATCCAATAAGGCCGCATGCATGACAGGATTAGTACCAAAAGCCACCCGCATTTCATCACTAGTAAATAAAGATATGTTTTTTATATTCCGACTTGTTTGTTGTTGTATTGTATGGATGGCTTGTGCAATTTTGCGTTTTCCATCTTCTGTAGCTTCTTTAGCGTGAAGTACGAGAATAACTTGGCCAGAACGGATAGCTGCATCAACTTTTGTTGCTCCCATGACAATGGCACCTGCTTTTCGCACCATGGAAAGGCTTGAAAGAGCGGACTTTAGCAAAAGTGTATCAACAATATGCGCAAGATTTTGTGCAACCTCAACATCTGTTTTAAATTTTTTCTTAAAAGCGTTTTGTTTGATTGCTGTTTCAATGGCAGAATGGTGAGCAGAAACCCAAACGCCACGGCCAGGCAAATTGGATTTAAGATCAGGGACAATTTGATTATTGGGACCAATAACAAAACGGATCAGCGTTTCTGCTGAAGCATTTTTTCTTGTCACAATGCAGGTCCGTTCATTCATTTAAATTGTATCCGCGTTCAAATTATCACTTTTTTCATCTTTTGCAGAACTTTCATTTTCTGCAGGAGTTTCAGTAACAAGATCAGCTTGGTCTATCCAACCTGCTTGCACACGTGCAGCTAAAACCATAGTTTCTGCATCAGCACGTGTAATATCAAATGGGGTCAGGATACCAGAAAAACTCTGTGTTTGACCTTCTTTACGTTCTCTCCAGCCAACCAAATCATCGACTGCATAACCAGCAAAATCTTCTATTGTTTTTACACCATCTTCACCAATAGCAACCAACATAGCACTTGTCAGACCAGGAATTGTTCGCAGTTCATCAGAAACACCGAGTTCTTTGCGTTTTTCATCAAGTTCTTTTTCTTTATGTTCAAGATATTCACGTGCACGGCTTTGGATTTCAGCAGCAGTCTCATGATCAAAACCATCAATGGAGGCAATTTCTTCCAGATCAATATAGGCGATTTCCTCGATGGAAGAAAAACCTTCTGATGCCATAACCTGCCCAATCATCTCATCAACGTCTAAGGATTCCATAAACAGTTTACTACGTTCGGTAAATTCTTTTTGACGGTTTTCAGATTCTTCCTGTTCCGTTAAAATATCAATATTCCATCCTGTTAATTGAGAAGCTAAGCGAACATTTTGTCCACGACGACCAATGGCAAGACTGAGTTGGTCATCAGGTACGACGACTTCGATACGTTCCGCATCTTCATCGAGAACAACTTTCGAAACTTCAGCGGGTTGTAGTGCATTGACAATAAATGTTGCAGCATCAGGAGACCAAGGAATAATATCAATTTTTTCACCTTGTAATTCTGCAACAACAGCCTGAACACGGCTTCCTCGCATTCCAACACATGCTCCAACAGGATCAATGGAACCATCGCGTGAGACAACAGCAATTTTAGCACGTGAACCTGGATCGCGGGCAACGGATTTAATTTCTATAATACCATCATAGATTTCGGGTACTTCCATAGTGAAAAGTTTCACCATAAATTGAGGATGTGTACGTGAAAGGAAGATTTGTGGACCACGCGATTCACGATGCACATCATTGACAAAGGCGCGAATACGATCTCCATAACGGAAAGATTCACGTGGAATTAATTCATCACGGCGCACGATAGCTTCACCACGACCCAAATCAACGATAACATTGCCATATTCCACACGTTTTACTGTTCCAGAAATAATTTCACCAATTTTATTTTTAAATTCTTCGTATTGCTGATCGCGCTCTGCATCACGTACCTTTTGGACAATAACTTGTTTAGCAGATTGCGCTGCGATACGTCCAAAGTCCATAGGAGGTAAAAGGTCAGCAAAAAAATCACCAATTTTTGCATCCTCTTGGCGTTTGAGTGCATCGGTCAAAGTAATTTCAGTTGTATAATCTTCAACAACATCAACAATTTTAAGCAGGCGTTGTAATTTAATTTCACCTGTTTTGGAGTTTATTTCAGCACGGATATTGGTTTCTTGACCATAACGAGAACGTGCTGCTTTTTGAATAGCATCAGCCATTGCAGAAATAACAATTTCACGATCAATTGACTTTTCACGTGCAACAGCATCTGCAATTTGCAGAATTTCAAGCCTGTTAGCGCTTGTAGCCATCAATTTTCTCCTTCTTTGTGCCACTCGACGGGCATTTCCCAATGATATTAATTCTTGTACTTTGATGTCTTTTTCGAGACATGAGAATTATCTTCGGGAATTAATTGTTGACTTAAATCTTTATTTTTTTTCAATGCGTCGCGAATAAGTTCATCAGTAAGGACCAAATGTGCGTTTGTAATATCACAAAAGGGGATAGAGATATACATGGCTTCTCCATACGCGGCTTTATCAGTATTTAAAATAAATCCGTCTTCTGTAATATTTGTAAGTGTTCCACGAAATTTTCGGCGCCCATAGATTGTTGTTTTGGTTTCAATTTTTGCAAGATGCCCCTGCCAATGAAAAAAGTCAGATCTTCTTACCAGTGGACGATCAATGCCAGGAGATGAAATTTCTAAGTGATATTTGCGTTCAATAACATTTTGCACATCAAGGAGGGGAGAAACAGTTCGACTAACAGTTTCACAATCTTCCACGGTCATAGAGCCGTCTGCACGTTCAATCATAATCTGAAGAGTTAAACCATTTAGACCAAGCATTTTAACACGAACCAAACGAAAACCTAATGGTTTAAGCAGTGGCAAGACAAGAGCAGCAACACGTGCCTCAACGCCATCTTCTTCAAAAAGACGTGGCTCGTCAAGATCGCTTATTTTTTCAGTTTCGTTCATATATTTTGTCCAAGTCATTTTCATCAGTTTTATGATATTAAAAAAGAGCGGGTCCAACGGCCCACTCCTCATCATAAGACCAAGAATTTAGGTATTGATACTCTTAAATTCAAAACTTTTCAAGTTGTTTATAAGAAAGGCGTTTTATGATTTATTTTTTAATAAAGGTAAGATAGGCAGGTATCTGCCCTTTACGGAGAGCTTTTGCTTCATAGCGGGTTCCTAACCATAGCGGATAAGGCGTTTTCCAATCCTTAGAGGTTTCTGCTTCCCACTCAAAATGATTATGCTGTGCACAATGGTAGAGGGTCCAGTTTACATAATCATCTATGTCGCTAGCAAAGCGAAATTTTTTACCTGTTTTAAGAACACGAGCGAAACGATTCAGATTTTTTATGTTAATGAAACGTCGTTTCCAATGCTTTTTTTTAGGCCATGGATCAGGATAGAAAAGATCTATTCCATCAAGTGATGCATTCGGAAGCCAATCAAGAAAATGTGTAGCGTCGTCATCATAAAGGCGAATATGGTTTTGATACTGTTTATGTTGTTCAAGAGACAGTAACATTTTTGCCATACCATTGATAAAAGGCTCGATACCAATAAAACCAGTTTGTGGAAAATGGTCCATTTCATGAAGTAAATGCTCACCTCCACCAAAACCAATTTCCAGCCTGACTTCTGTTACTTTATTGGGAAATAGGGATGTTAAGTCGAGGGGTGAAGGGGTATTTAAATCAATCTTAAAAGTTGGAAGAAGCGTGTTTATACGTGCAAGTTGACTATTTCTTAGTCGCTTTCCTTGGCGGCGACCAAAGAAGGCTTTAGGTGTACGTATATTATGCTCAATCATGGTACTTTAATCATTTTTTGAAGGGTTTCAATAAGATCGGTTTTTTCCCATGAAAATGAACCATCAAGTTGTGGCTTACGTCCAAAATGACCATAGGCGGCTGTTTTTGTATAAACAGGTTTATTGAGGTCAAGATGTTTTCTAATGCCAGTGGGTGAAAGGTCCATTATTTTGCGAATAGCTGCTTCGAGAATTTTCTCATCGACTTTTCCTGTTCCATGGAGATTAAGATAAATAGATAAGGGTTGTGCAATGCCAATTGCATAAGAGAGTTGAATGGTGCATCGATCTGCTAAATTAGCGGCAACAATATTCTTAGCGAGATAGCGTGCAGCATAAGCTGCAGAACGATCGACTTTTGTCGTATCTTTGCCTGAAAAAGCGCCTCCACCATGGGGAGCAGCGCCTCCATAAGTATCAACAATAATTTTGCGCCCCGTTAATCCGGCATCACTTTGAGGACCGCCGATAACAAATTTCCCTGTTGGATTAATGTACCAGCTGCATTGATCAGAAATGGGCATATCATGCAAAGCTTGACGAATATAGGGTTCAACCACTGTACGGACTTTATTGGAATCCCAACTTTCATCTAAATGTTGTGTTGAAAGAACGATAGAGGTTACCTCTATAGGTTTTCCATTTTTATACCGTATTGTTATTTGGCTTTTGGCATCTGGTCCTAATTTTCCAGTCTCTCCTTCCTTTTTATGGCGTGCAGCCGCGAGAAGTTTGAGAATTCTATGCGCATAATAAATGGGTGCAGGCATGAGTTCAGGTGTTTCACGGCAAGCATATCCAAACATGATACCTTGATCACCTGCACCTTCTTCACCATGCCGGTCCATGGCGTTATCAACGGCGCGTGCAATGTCGGTTGATTGAGGGCGTAGAAGAACATCAATTTTAACAGTTTTCCAATGGAAACCGGCTTGTTCATATCCAATTGCACGGATAGCACGACGTGCTACTGTACGAAAACGAGTAGGATTAATGAGTGGGCAACCAGTTTTATCGTAGATGAGTTCTTTATTTTTATCTCTTTTTAAAAGTGTATCAGGAACACGCACTTCACCGGCAATAACAACGCGGTTTACGCTTACTAAAGTTTCACAAGCGATTCGCACGATCCATGGATCTGTACCGGTTTTTTGTGCTTCTTTATAAACCATATCAACGATTTCATCAGAAATACGATCACAGATTTTGTCAGGATGCCCCTCCGATACCGATTCGCTTGTAAAAAGATAATCTTGATGCGGCATAGGAACTCCTTCAAAAAAGAAAACCAACAATTATGAATTGTCTATTAAAGTTGCTCCTATTTGCCAAGACAACGGCAAATCGTCAATGCTGATTTATAAGATAATTGAGAGAAAAGATATATTTTTATTTTATAGCTTATTTGTCATATCTTCTTCAGAAAGTGCTTTTGCCAAATCAATAATTTTTCGGCGCACTTTAGCATCAGATATATTCGTAAAAGCACGCATGAGTTGGATTCCTTCACTGCTAGAGCAAAAATCCATAAAATCATTATCGCTTTCAGCGAAGCCTTCTACATGTTGTGTATTAAGGCCTTTATCAAAAAAATAAGAAACCGGAACATCCATAATTTCTGCAATTGCTTGAAGACGACTTGCACCGATACGATTTGTACCTTTTTCATATTTTTGGATTTGCTGGAAAGTGATGCCTAGTTTTTCACCGAGTTTCTCTTGAGTAAGTCCTAAAATATTACGACGTAAACGAATACGGGTTCCAACATAGACATCTATAGGATCGGGTTTTTTTCTAGTTTCAGTCATAATGCAACTCTTTATTCCCAGCATTCTGCTTTTAAACCAACATCAGATTTATGTGAGGTCGGTTTATCATATAATTAAAATAATATGTAACATTTTTTCCCAATATCACTGGTATGCGCAACACAATACTGTAATTGGGCATCTGATCACTTAAACTGTTTTGTAGAACCAAAACCAATACGGCACAATAGCATAAGAATGAATAAGATAAAAGTAGAGAATATTCTATATTCATTGCTTCCTACGGGAGTAATGGGTGATGGGATTTGTGAATCAAGAATGCCAACAGCATTCTGTCGAAGAGCTACAACGATTCGTCCATAAGAATCAATAACAGCCGATATTCCATTATTGGCTGCTCGGATAATAGGAATTCCCATTTCAATCGCACGAAGCTGTGCTTGTTGAAGATGTTGATATGGCCCAGGTGTTGCACCGAACCATGCATCATTTGTAACATTAATAATTGCTTGTGGAGGGGAGCCTTCAAAAATCATTTCATTGGGAAATATTACTTCATAGCAAATCAGAGGTAGATAGGAAAAACCATTTGGCATCGTGACAGTTTTTCGTACACTGGCAGCGCTATATCCACCAATGTTATCAGCAAGAATACGTAATCCAATTTTTTTCAGGAAATTCTCATAGGGAAGATATTCACCAAAAGGAACCAAGTGAAGTTTATCAGAAGTATTTAAAATATCACCTTCAGCATTGATGGTTGCAATTGTATTAAAATATTGTGTTTGTGCATGAGAAAGATTTTCATTGATGCGTATAGCACCAATAATAGCCCATTGTTGGGGCTTTAGAAGAGAGGCAATGCGCATTGTTGTATCAGAGCTTTCATCGAGAAGGTAAGGAAGAGATGCTTCAGGCCATACGATAAAGTCTGGTTCTGGATTTTTTTCAGCTTTTGGTATTACACTCAGATTTATATGAGTTTCGAATATAGCTTTCCGTGTAGTATTGTTTAATTTTATGTTTTGCGGGATAGAAGGTTGAACAATGCGCACCCAATAATTGCTTTTTTGATGATCAGCTGTGTTTGGCATGCTGTTGAGGCGGTAAAATCCAAAGCCACTGTGGACGAATATAAGCGATAAACAGAGAAAAAGTGCGGTTTTCTTTTTTTCGTTTGTTAATAAAACAGCTGGTAAACTATAGACTAAGACAGCAAGAATATTCATTCCGTAAAGTCCCACGATTGCATCGGATTGCATAAGCATTGGGGTTGGCATCGCTGTATAGCCAAGAGAATTCCATGGAAATCCTGTGAATAAGAATGCACGCAACCACTCTGCCAATCCTAACGCAAAAGCCAAGACGAAAAAGCGTGCTATTCCTTTTGTCCATAATAAACCGACAATAAAACCAGAAAAAAACCAATAAAGAGAAAGGTAGAGGGGAGGGACTAAAATGGCAAACGGCACTGCCCAACCAAAGGAAACAGGATCGGTTAACAAAGCATTACACAACCACCAAAGGCTACAGGTAAAATAACTAAAGCCAAAGATTCCACAGCTTAAAGCATAAGTAAGAAAGCGCTTTTTATTATTCTGGAGAGTATGGATTGAGTCAAGGAGAACAATAAAGAGGGGAAAAGTTAAAAAGCACAGAGGTATCAAATAAAAAGGTGGAAGTGCAAAAGAAGTAAAGGCACCACAGAGAGACACCCATATTTGTCGCTTCCAGCCAGTAACAGAAAACAAGAAAAACGTAAAATTGTTGAGAAAGGTTTGGTTATTTTTCAGGGATGGCATTGTTTTCAAAATTTTCATTTTCTGGAATGCGAAAAATGCGCAACCGCTTAATCCGGCGTTTATCAGCTTCTAAAATACGAAATCGATAGCCGGGGACAGCTTCAACGACTTCACCTTTTTCAGGAATACGGTCAAGAATAGAGACAATTAAACCACCAATGGTGTCAACGTCATCACCATATTCTCCTACGATAAAATCAGGACCAAGAGCTTCCTCTACATCTTCTAGTTCGGTTCTTGCGTCAACAAGCCATTTGTTATTGGGTTCACGCACGATAGCATTGTCTACATTGTCATGTTCATCTTCGATATCACCAACGACCAATTCGACGATATCTTCCATAGAAACGAGACCATCTGTGCCACCGTGTTCATCAATAACAAGGGCCATCTGTGTTCGTGTCGTTTGCATACGTGTTAATAATTTGCTTGCTAGCATGGAACTAGGAACAAAGAGAACCGTTCGAATCAAATCCAATTCACCGATTGGAGTGTGTAGATCCGTATGATTTAACTGGAGTGAATCGGACTTCTGCTCGGTTTGGGTTGAGTTAATAATAAAACGAGTCATGTAATTAAGAATATCGCGGATATGAATCATTCCTCGCGGATCATCTAAAGTTTCAGCATAAACAGGTAGGCGAGAATGTCCAATTTTCGCAAAACATTGAAGAGCTTCTCCAAGCGGGGTATTTATTTCCAATGCTTCAATTTCAGAACGTGGAATCATAACATCATCAACGCGTGCTTCACGCAAACGTAAGATATTATGTAGCATAGTACGTTCTTCAGATGAGAAGAGAGTTGTGTCTTTTTCGTTGTCAGTATTGAGTGCAACGGTCAAATCATCGCGCAATGACTTATGATTACGGCCACGTAAAAACGAAAACAAATGATTCAGTAGAGATTTTTCTGGATGATGAACCTGTTGGGAGGCATGTTCTTCACTATGAGAAGATATTTGATTGTTATTTGGTGTATTTATTTTGTTTGCCATAATTTTGAAATCTTCAAACTTTCTTTTTATAATAGACACATAAAAGGTTTTAAATTGTATGATGGCGATAGCGATTTAAGAAGGCTCATTTTTATCATTTTAAGACAATTCAGTATAGGGGTCTTTTATGGAAAGCTTTTGAAGAATTTCTCTTTCAAGCTTTTCCATGAGATGCGCTTCGTCATCTGTTTCATGGTTATAGCCCAGCAGATGGAGTGTGCCATGAACAATCATATGCGCCAAATGATCCTGAAATGATTTTCCTTCTTTTTTTGCTTCAAGCGCAACAGTTTCTCTTGCAATAATAATATCACCAAGCATAGGCCCAGGAGGATCTCCAGCTTTAAGTGGAAAAGCAGGAAAAGATAATACATTCGTGGGTTTGTTTTTATTACGCCATTGCGCGTTGATCTGTGTCATATGTTTGTCATCCGTAAAAAGAAGGCTGACTTCGCTTATAACATTTTCCAATGAGACATGATGTATTGTTGTTGTTAATATTTTTTCAGTGATATGATAAAGTGTTTTCTCATCATTCCATCCGGAGCTCTCAACAGTTATATCAATAGTAATCATAACAAATCAAACTCACTTTTTTGATGAAGCGCTTGAGGATGGTGTTTCTTGAATTTGTATACCAGAATCATGATCATAAGCACGGACGATAGCGGTAACAAGGGGATGGCGCACAACATCTTTTTCATTAAAGCGAATAATGACAATATTTTCTACGTGTGAGAGAATACGTATTGCTTCGATTAAACCTGATTTTTGTCCGGAAGGCAAATCAATTTGGCTTACATCACCGGTGATGATCATACGTGTTCCTTCCCCAAGACGTGTGAGGAACATTTTCATTTGCATGGGGGTGGTATTTTGGGCTTCATCAAGAATGACAGCTGCATGGGTAAGCGTTCGCCCGCGCATGAATGCAAGAGGAGCAATTTCTATAACACCAGAAGCTAAAATGCGCTCTACTTTTTCAGCAGGCATCATATCGTAAAGGGCATCATAAAGTGGACGTAAATATGGGTCAACTTTTTCTTTTAGGTCTCCAGGAAGAAAGCCCAGATGCTCTCCAGCTTCAACGGCAGGACGTGAGAGGATAATTCGTTCAATAATACCACGCTCCAAAAGCATTGCAGCATGAGCAACAGCGAGGTATGTTTTGCCTGTTCCTGCTGGTCCTACCCCGAATACAAGTTCACTACGTTCCATGGCATGTATATAAGCATCTTGTGTCGGAGTTCGGGCATGGATTGTTTTTTTATGGGTGCTTAATCGTGCGGCGATAGTTTTTTTTGCAGGTTGGGGTGTTGTGGAGGCTTCTTGCTGTTTCTGTAGCAAATTTGCCATGGCAATCACTCCTTCTGTATCTGATAAAGTGAGCTCTTGATGTGTTTTGGCGCGTTCATAAAGCTGCTGTAAGACATATTCCGCGCGTTTTATAGCGCCAACAGTTCCACGGATGAGAACTTCATTACCACGTGGATGAATGCTAAGTCCAAGTTTTTGTTCGATATAAGCAAGATTTTCGTCGAATTTACCAAAAACTACTTTCGCATTTCTATTATTTTCGAAAATTAAAACAACATGATTCACATCTTGTGTGTTTGCTTTTCTAAAAATACGCGCATTTTCAGGGTCAGCATTTATTTTTTCTTTAACACGCTTTCCTTTTTCGGTTGAAGCTTTCAACCTATTCTCCCGTATTCACATAAATTTTGCACATTTTTTTCAGAAAACTTTATAAAAAACAATTTCTCTATTCATAAAGTATAAAGTGCAAGTTTTAGATGTAATGATTTTCTTCAAAAATAAAAGGGTTTTCTGAAACCTATGTTGTATATAAAGTATGAGAAGCATATTTACACATTTGCCATTTCACCGACAAAACTGTTTGAGCTTACATTTTTAATATGAATTGCTATCATAGTACCCGTAGAGGCCTCTGTATCCACGACAACAGGTAAAAGCCAAGGGGAACGACCTACCATTTGTCCTGAATGACGCCCAGATTTTTCGATGAGAACATCGGTTGTTTGACCAATTTTAGAACGTAAAAATGCATTTTGCTGTTCAAGAAGAAGCACTTGTAAACGCTGAAGCCGAGCATCTTTTACAGTTTCATCAACATGATTTTTCATTGTTGCCCCAACTGTTCCAGGTCGCGGTGAATATTTGAAAGAATAGGCTGAACTGTATTGCACTTGTTTAATAAGTTTAATGGTTTCTTCAAAATCTTCATCTGTTTCTCCTGGAAATCCTACAATAAAGTCACCTGAAAAAGCAATATCAGGTCGCGCGGTACGAATTTTTTCGATAAGCTGAAGATAATGAATGCTTTTGTGTTGGCGGTTCATTGCTTTTAAGATGCGATCTGAACCTGATTGAACAGGAAGATGCAGATAAGGCATTAATATATCAAGGTCTCGATGAGCAGCAATAAGACTGTCATCCATATCTCGCGGGTGGCTAGTTGTGTAACGAAGACGCTTTAAACCATCCAATTTGGCAAGGTGATAGAGAAGGTCTCCAAGGCGCCAAGTTTTACCATTAGCACTTTGTCCATGCCAACCATTTACATTTTGACCAAGGAGCGTAATTTCTTTGACACCAGCTTCAATGAGTTGGCGCGCTTCCTCAGTAATTTGCTCGACAGATCGTGATATTTCGGCACCGCGTGTGTAAGGAACAACACAAAAAGTACAAAATTTGTCGCAGCCTTCCTGCACTGTTAAAAATGCACTCACGCCTCGTTTTCTTACAGCGCGTTTATTATGAGGTGGTAAGTGAGCAAATTTATCTTCAACAGCATAATCTGTTTCGATAACTTTTTTCCCCTGTTTGGCTTTTTCTAACAAGTCTGGCAAGCGATGATACATTTGCGGACCAATGACGAGGTCTACTGTTGGAGCACGGCGCAAAATTTCACTTCCCTCGGCTTGTGCTACACAACCAGTTACGCCAACCATCAAAGGCTTGTCAGGTGTTCTTTCTTGACGCATCACACGCAAACGTCCAAGATCAGAATAGAGTTTTTCTGCTGCTTTTTCACGAATATGACAAGTATTAACAAGAATAAGATCGGCATCATTTGGTGTTTGTGTTGTAACATAACCTTGTGAACTGAGACTATCAGTCATTCGCTGGCTGTCATACACATTCATTTGACACCCATAGGTTTTGATAAAAACCTTTTTAGGCGTAACAGGAGGCGTATTTTTAGGATTTACTTTACTCATAATGCATGTCTAAATGTTTTTTACGCAGATCTCAATCTGTTTGCTGAAAAGTTTTTTGCATAATGATTGCATCTGTGCGGCTATTTTTTGATTGGTAGTAAGCAGGTCGTTTAGAAATTTTTTGAAATTCAAAATGTTGATAAAGGTTTAAAGCAGAAAGATTTGTTTCTTCTACTTCCAAGAACAGTTTTATAGCACGTTCGTGGTGAAGATGGTGGAGTGTACTATCGATAAGCAAGGTGCCAATTCCTTTTCGACGAAAATGAGGGTGAACAGCAATTGTGATAATTTCTGCTTCATCTAGAATAAGACGGCATAGACAAAAGCCTAATATTTGATTTGGTTGCCCAATGAAGGAGGCTTTGTATCCGAAGATAGAGTGATCTGTTAAGAAATTATCAAAAGCTTGTTTTTCCCAAGCAGGGACAAAACAATGCTGATGAATTTGGTGGAGGGAAGCACTATCATCAGTTTGGAGTGGAGCAATCCAAAAATGTTTTTTTATCAATGAAGATTTAAACATCATTTTTTTCGTGGTAAAATAAAACCCGTTTGTTGTTTTGCGTCAGCATTGCGTAAATAGAGTGGACCGGGCGGATTTTGGGGTTGTTTGTTTGCGGCAAGGTGGGCATAGTTTACAATATCAGCTGCTTCGCAGAGGATTTTATCGTGCACGACTGTTTTGTTTACTTTATTCTTTTTTATGTATAGAGCAACGATATCAGCTGCTGAACCAGTTAATGTTGTTTGCTGTGGTAAATCTTCGATGATATTTTCAATTGTTTTTAAGCCAGGTGCTCCTAAAGGTGTAAGATCTTCATGAAAGTTTTGGTGATAGAACATGTCTCTTCCAGCTTCAATAACAACAGAGATAGCCGAGGTAATATTTTTGTTGCTTGCCTGTGCTGCTAATGCTTCCATTGCACTGACTCCAACAGCCGGTATTTTGAGTGCGAGTGCCAAAGCTCTTGCTGTTGAAACACCTACACGCACACCGGTGAAGGATCCAGGTCCAATATTAACAGCGATGCGATCAACCTGATTAAGAGACATATTAGCTTGGTCAGTTACTTGTGCAATGTATCCAATGAGTTTTTCAGCATGTCCTTTATTCATGCGTTCGCTGATGCGGGCAATGACAGATTTATGACGAAGGAGTGCAACGGCGCAATAGATTGAAGCAGTGTCTATAGCAAGGATAAGCATAAAAATATTCTCATTAGATAATGTAATAAAAGACCGCTGTATTTGGGGGACCTGTTTGTTCTGTTGGTGTATTTCTCAATATTTTTTAAAAAGATGCAGATTCAAAACATTATATGGTTCAAATCAATTAATTTTATCATGATAAGACTACAGGCAGCAAGAATGAGTATGGAGCAGATTGATGCCAAAATAACACGCCATCCTGCTTTTTTTAATGAACGGATATCAACGCCTAATCCCAATGCGGCCATGGAAATGACAGTGAATAATTGAGCATTAGTTTTGATAGGATTAAGAGCCGTTGTAGGAATAAGTCCGCTTGAGCGGACAAGCATCATGAAAATAAAACCAATGATAAACCATGGAATAAGTGTATGTAAACGAAAGCGTGTTTGTGCTGAACGATGATAGATGATTGATAAAGTACAAATCATAGGGCCTAACATCAAAACGCGCACCAATTTGACAATTGTTGCGATTTGAACACTCAGAAAAGATATTGGTGCTGCTGCTGCCAAAACTTGAGGGACAGCATAAACAACCATGCCTGAAAGCACACCGTATTGGCTAAATGACAAATTCAGAAGAGGGTGTAAAAAAGGTAAAAGTAGAATAATAATAATGCCTAAAAGAGCGGTAAAAGCAATGGAGGCAGCTACATCTTCGTGCTTAGCATTGATAACAGGAGCAGTTGCAACAATAGCTGAATTACCACAAATAGCGTTACCACAAGCAACGAGCATTGCTAAATGTGAAGAAAGTTCAAAAAGTCTTCCAATAGCAAAACTGATAAGAATCGTTATAAATATAATGAATACAATACCAGCAAGCAAATTCCAACCGATGGCAAGAACAGCATGAATGCTAATGCTTGCACCCAGAAGAACAATAGCAATTTCGAGAAGTGTTTTTGCGCAAAAATTTATACCTTTCTGAAAATATTTTGGAAAAGTAAAACAACTACGAGCAATGGACCCTAGTAAGATTGCCAAAACAAGGCTTTCGAGCCATGCCTCTGCAAAAAGTTGCTTTTCTACAATTTCTAAACCATAAGCTAAAATGGATACGAGCAAACACGCGAGAATGCCGGGGCCGAAATCGTTCAGCAAAGAGGGCCTTCTTTTTTTGCGCATGTTGTATTTCCTTATAAAGAGAGGGAAAGGTAGCTTTAAAGATTGGTTCTTGCTTGTAAGGCGGCGGCCAAGGTTCCATCATCAAGATAATCCAATTCACCTCCTACCGGCACTCCATGAGCAAGCCGAGTAATTTTAACGGAGAAATTGGAAAGCTGGTCGGTGATATAGTGTGCTGTTGTTTGTCCTTCAACAGTGGCATTAACAGCTAGAATAATCTCTGTAATTTGGTCCTTTACAACGCGCTGTACTAAAGGAGCGATGTTAAGTTCATCTGGGCCTATTCCATCTAATGGAGAAAGCCGTCCGCCTAATACATGATAGCGCGCTGCTAAAGTTTTTGCACGTTCAAGAGCCCAGAGATCAGCAATATCCTCAACAACAATAATTGTTGTATCATCACGACGGGGATCTATACAAATTGAACAGGGATCAGTTGTATCTACATTCCCACAAACAGAACAAAGACCAACTTTTTCTACAGCTACTTGTATTGCTGCTCCTAAAGGCTCCAGTAAGGATTCCTTTTTTTTAATAAGGTGAAGTGCAGCACGACGTGCTGAACGTGGACCAAGACCTGGTATTCGTGCTAAAAGCTGAATAAGACGCTCAATTTCAGATCCTGCAATATATTTAGACATATTTTTATCCCCCGAGATTAAATGCAATCCGGTTCATTTAGAGTGGCAGTTTTAAACCTGACGGGAGCGGCAGTCCTGCTGCTATACTTTTGGTTTTTTCTTCTATAGCCATTTCGATTTTTATTTTAGCTTCATGGTGAGCTGCTACAATGAGATCCTCAAGAATTTCGGCTTCTTCAGGATTGAGTAATGAAGGATCAATTTGAATTGCTATTATAGCATTTTTGCCATTTAAGGTGATGCTGACGAGACCACCACCTGCAGAGCCAATGGCTTGCATATTTGCCATTTCCTCTTGAATTTGCTGCATTTTCTCTTGCATTTCCTTGGCTTTTTTCATCATGTTCATCATGTTACGCATAGGAATGGGTATCCTTATTCATCATTGATATCACTTTCGTTTTTAAAAGTATCAGTATTTTTAAAGGTATTGGGGAGCAAATCAAGATCGTGCTGTTGTTTATTCAAGCGAATATCGACAATTTTTGCTTCTGGAAAATGGTTGAGTATTTTTGCAATATCGGGATCTGCTTGTGCATTAGAAAAAAGAGTCTTTTGGACCGCCACACTTTCTTCTTGTAGGGTTGGTCCTCCTCCTTCATTAACGAAGGTTAGAGTCCAGCGTTTTCCAGTCCATTGGAAAAGGTTTTTTTCTATATCACGAGCAAGTGAATGTGGAGCATCTTTAGAAAGACTTAAGGTAATATTTTCTGGTTTAAAAGAGACAGGATGAACAAATTCTTTAACAAGGATTTTGAAAGAAAACGCATTATACTGTTCAGCTAATTTAACAATATCATGCAAGGAATTGATAACGACAGTTTGCGGTTCAAAAATTTCTTTTGCTGTTTGTGTGGAGGAATGCGGCAAATTGGCAATATTTTCAGAAAGGTCAACAGATTGAGAAGTTTCAAAAGTTTTCGTTGTTTCAGAGGCACTCGTTCTTTCAGGAGTTTGAATTTCAACTGAATCTTTTGCTTGTAAGCAGTGGTCTAATTGGTTTTCCAGTGGTGTTTTTAAATCTGATTGATTTGCTAATGTGTTTGAAACGTTTGGGGCAGAAGGAGTATATACAGCTGTTTCTTTTGTTGTATTATTTGCATTTATGGCTTCTTGATGAGAAGCATTTGGAACGATTGTGAGAGGTATTTTTTCTTGGGTAAGCTTTTTCAAAGCTTCATCAAGAGTGGGAAGATCAGCAGTGTGTGCAAGACGAATAAGTAACATTTCAGCAGCTTGAAGCGGATGTGCCGTTTGACTAACTTCCTGTAAGCCTTTGAGTAACATTTGCCAGTTTCGGGATAAAACAGGGACGGAAAGTTTTTGCGAAAAATCGAGGCTTCTTAGACGTTCATTTTCAGTAAGCGAGAGATCTTCGGCTATCTTTGGAGTAAAACGGAGACGCGTAATCAGATGATTGAAATCAGCCAATTCTGTTAATATAGTGAGAGGATCTGCGCCTGCGTCATATTGGCTGCGTAATTCATGCAAGGCATCTACAACATTGCCTTTCATAATGAATTCAAAGAGATCAATAATACGCGTTTGATCAGCTAATCCTAACATTGTGCGTACAGCAATGGCACTGACGTTGCCGTTACTATGAGCAATTGCCTGATCAAAAATGGACAGTGCATCACGTACAGAGCCTTCTGCAGCACGAGCGATCATAGAGAGTGCTTGATCTTCCACTTCTACATTTTCATGTTTTGCAATTTGGCGCAAATGTGCGCTTAAAACTGCTGATTCAACACGCCGTAGATCAAAACGCTGGCAACGTGAAAGGATCGTAATAGGAACTTTGCGAATTTCGGTGGTAGCAAAAATAAATTTTACATGCGCTGGTGGTTCTTCCAGTGTTTTCAATAAGCCATTAAATGCTTGTGTTGAAAGCATATGCACTTCATCAATAATATAAACCTTATAGCGTGCAGAAACGGGGCGGTAACGTATTTGTTCAATAATTTCACGAATATCATCGATACCTGTATGTGAAGCCGCATCCATTTCTATAACATCGATATGGCGTCCTTCAATGATTTGCGTACAATGTTCACCGAGTATATCCAATAGGGTTGTTGGTTGGTTAATATCTTTAGTTTTGTAGTTGAGGGCACGTGCTAAAATACGCGCTGTTGTGGTTTTCCCCACTCCTCGAATTCCTGTGAGCATCCACGCTTGTGCAATGCGACCTGTTACAAAGGCATTTGTGAGGGTACGCACCATTGCTTCTTGACCAATGAGATCAGAGAAATTTTGAGGTCGATATTTACGAGCAAGAACACGATAGGTCGTTTCTACCGGCGTATTTTCCATCAACGATTCCAACTTTGAAGCTCTTTATGCGTAGATTCCAATAATACAAAGGCACAGATTAACACTGTACTTTAATATAAAAGGATTTTTTCTCAATCAATTTATTTTTTGAAAGAACGGGACAATTTGCTTAAAAAGAGCCAAGTTTCTTCTCTTCCTATCACAACGTCCCTTTGAAAATTCAAAATGCTTCACCAAAAAATGACCAAGATATGATTTACTTGAATAATAAAGGAGGCTGGTAAGATGACCCGTACCAGAACTCGTTGGGGCTGCTTCTTTCCAGACCTGACCCGGTTGGCGAGCAGTTCGTCCATCACCAACCTCCCACGGTCATATTGTCGATTTGAAATGAAAAATCAAGCTAAGAAACAAAAATATAATAAGAATGACAAAGATTTTTTTCTTTGAGCTTCATTTTTGCATCTATGGATAAAGCTGGTATCATCATTATATTTACCAGCTTTCAATGTTGCGATAATCCTTGCATTAAGGCGATTCATGAGAGGTGTTTTTACTTGTTTCTAAACAGTTTTTCCCCACACGCAAGCCCCGCTTTGTAATGTGTAAGCAAGTGACTTTATTTGAGTCATTATAAAAGGGGTTATGTTTCAAGGGAAAAACGTTATTTATGATGATGCATCAATATATTATCACAAAATGATAAGTGATCATTCATTTTCATTGAAAGAGCCCAGCGTATTTATTGAGTATAAACAAAAGTATTTATTTTCATTTGACATTCAGGAGGTGCTCATTGGTTAAGATCTATTTTGGGATTTTAGGGGAAGAGTATACATTTTTTTGAAGTTGTTCAATAATTATAAAAATTTGCAGCTGCAAAAAGAAGTAGATAAAGCGTACAGGTTATTTAATGAATTGAAATTGGAAACTTGGAAAAAATATTGTTGCTAGAATAGTTACAACATAATCCAGATGATATTGCTTTAAAGGACTGATGAATTTTGAACAGTTAGAGAAAAAGTAAAGTTAATCTTTTTTTGTGTAAGCTTAGAAAAATGTGGTCTACAACACAATTCAATCATATGATTTTAACATGATTAAAATAAGACGAGGACTTCTCGTATGTATTGTGACATTCATTTTTTTATTAACAGGACATATTGGCTATTCTATATATTCTTATATTTGACAAGATCTGGAACACCCTTACAGGACCAAAGCAGTTTTGTTGTTATTTTTTATGTATGTGATTTACAGTGTAGTTTATTGTAATTTTGAGATGTTTCAATTGCAAAGATGAATATGATGCTTTTGTTGAAAGATTGCTCTGATAACAAAAATATAAAACAATCTTATTGGCTGCAAAAGCTTCTTGATATTTAGCTATTGAGTTGTATGAAATGGAGTCCGAGCAGTGTGTTGTTGAACAAGCACAAAATTGAGTTTTTTGAAAATCAGGCATTGATAACTTATCACACCCGATTTTTAAAAAGCTTATTTCAATAATTGTAGAAATTTATACAAATTTAAATGTTCTTGGAAAGATTATCAATCATAATCTCCTGTATCACAATTTTTTCCAATAATTCTTTTCTTCGTAACATTTTTAAAAACATAATTCCCTGATGGAGGGAAGCTTACAGTGAGAGATTTTACAACTTTAAGCCTAAAGATTTGATGTTTTTTATTATGCGTTATTTTTTTCTCATTATCAGCAACAATTTTTAATTTTTCTAAGTCAGAAGGGGAAGAGTAAGATAAAGTAAAAGACGCTGTCTTGGGCTTAAATATTTTACAAGAGTATTCAACACCGTGATGCATCTTATCAGGCGCACCAATCTTAACACTTTCACCTGGCGCAAAATCCCATTCTTTCTCACCAAATCCAGCAAATGCAACACTGGAGTAAACAAAAATATTGGCAGCTAATAATCCTTGACTGAAAATTTTTTTCATTTTTTCCCTTTAATTATCCCAAAACGCAGGTAAGTGTAAATCAGTTTTCGTAAATATAGAAGGTCAAATTTAATATATAGCAGAGTTAACGACATTTTCTCATTTTATAAAAATCAGTTTGAGTATTATTAAAATCCACGACAAGTGAAAGCATTATTGTTTGTTATATTTTGGAAGAAACTTAAATTGTTTTCTGTTCGTGCATGAATTTATGCTCTGTTATTTTATTCATAAAGGTATTGCGAATAATTTAAATATTCCTTTAAGAGGTGCTGTTTCGATTTTCTTTTCAGAATTCATTATTAAGTTCTTTCAGAAGAAAGAGGACATGTTTTTTAGGAGAGTTATATTACGGGCTTTACAAAATATTCTTTTTTGTCCACGAAAAATTATACAATTTAATGATCTGTCATATATTTGGTGTTCGATCGTTCTTAGCAGGATAAATGCCAATAATACGAAGTTTAGCAGAAAAGAAAGAAAGTTCTTCCAAGGCGAGTTGCATCATGGGATCTTCAGGATGTCCTTCAATATCAACAAAAAATTGTGTTGCATTGAAATTGCCACCAATTTGGTAGCTTTCTAATTTTGTCATATTGATACCGTTTGTAGCAAATCCTCCCAGAGCTTTGTAAAGGGCAGCTGGTACATTGCGCACTCGAAAAAGAAGACTCGTGATGATTTTTTCGCCATTTTGGGGTTTTGGTACATGTTGTTGAGAACGCGAAAGGATGATAAAACGGGTAATGTTATGGGGACTGTCTTCGACATTTCTCTCAAGAATATCAAGTCCATAGAGTTCTGCTGCAATCAAAGGAGCTAAGGCCGCTTGTGAACGCTTTGCATTTTTTTTAATAAATTTTGCAGCTCCAGCGGTATCAGCAGAAGTGACAGGTATCCAGCCATTTTTACGTATGATTTTACGGCATTGTGCAAGGGCATGCGTATGGCTGTGGACAGTTTTAATTTCGTCGTGTGTGACGCCGGGTAAAACCATAAGTTGAAAATGGATAGGCAAAAAATATTCACCAATAATATAGAGGGAAGAGTGCGGTAAAAGGTAATAAATATCTGCAACACGTCCAGCAAGAGTATTTTCAATAGGAATCATTGCAAGATCAGTCTGTCCGCTTTCGACCAAGTGAAGAGCATCTTCAAAAGTAGCAGAAGGTACAGCATCCATATTGGGAAACATGTTGGAGCAGGCAATATGGGAATTGGCACCATATTCTCCTTGGAAAGAGATTTTATTGTTTTTTCTCAGTGCTTTCATGATAAAATGTTGCGTATCTTCTCAAGATCATGTTGCGTATCAACGCTTAAAGGAATTGTATCAATTATTTCTACATCAATACGCATATTATGTTCTAATGCGCGTAATTGTTCAAGTTTTTCACGTTCCTCGAGTGGAGAGGGTTTTAGTGCTACAAATTGCGCAAGTGCTTCGCGTCGATAGGCATAGATTCCAATATGATGGAAAAGGGGGCCATCCCCATAAGGCGCTGTTGCGCGGGTAAAATAAAGAGCACGAAGGCGGTTTTGAGAAAGTGGTGTACCAATAATTTTGACAACATTGGGATTTTTCTTTTCATGTTCTTCAATGATTTTGGCACCCAAGGTTGCAATATCAGTGAAGCTATTTTCTAAGGGGCGTAAAGTATTCATGATTTCATAAGGCGTTATTGTTGGCAGATCACCTTGTAAATTCACAATAACATTGTAGCGTTGTTCAGGATCAATACGCGTTAAAGCTTCATAAATGCGATCAGATCCAGATTTATGGTCGCCATATGTTATGATGCATTCATGTCCGTAAGTTGTGACAACTTTGGCAATGTCATTATGATCTGTTGCAACGAGGGTACGTCCTATTGCGGCTTTTTTTGCTTGTTCAACAACATGAACAATCATGGGCTTTCCGGCAATATCAGCAAGAGCTTTTTTGGGCAGGCGGGTTGAGTCTATACGAGCAGGAATAAGAATAATAGGTTTAAGTGCCATTGCAAAGTTCCAAATACCATGTATGCTGTATTTATAATTGTTGTATGTTATAAAGAAACGACTTACACTAAAAATGGTAATGAAAAGATGAACGTTTAAGTTTTTATGAATCGCTCAACAGTTATTTATGTTATTTTTGCTTGTCTCTTTGTGCTGATGGTTTTAGTGGGAATTTCCACACTCAGTGATATAATTTATGACCATTCTACACCGATTCAACATCCTCATACAGCTACAAAGAATGATGTGTTCAAAGAGAAGCTAAAGACATCTGGTAGTTCTTTATCACTCAATGATCGTCTTCAACAGGGTAGTCTTGAAAATGGGCGTAAAATTTTTCGCCAATGTGCTATATGCCATACTTCTGGACGCAATGGATCTAGCCGTGTTGGTCCAGTGCTTTGGGATATAGTAAACCGACCTTTGGCAGCAGCACCAGATTTTGCTTATTCACGGGCGTTACGTGCCAATTCTGATAAAAGATGGGATTTTGTAACTTTAGATCGTTATATACAATCGCCACGTACAGTATTCCCAGGAACAATTATGTCTTTTCGTGGGATCAAAAATGATCAAGATCGTTCTGATCTTTTGCTTTATTTACGCAGTTTATCGGATCATCCTGTTCCCTTGCCCATGGGTAAGAAAGAAGGCAAATTCGATCAAAGAAAAGATAAACCATTTCAGGAATAAATCATGACAAAACCAAGCTTCTCTTATTTTTCCTAAGATAAAAGAGAGGTTTAATATGCAGTGAGGTATTTTCTGTTTTTTAAAGAGTTCTATGCATATTTTTGTAAAAACATCCACTTATAAGTCATATTAAAATGCATTAATAATAATGATGTTTTGACTCAAATTGTTCCTATCACATGAGTGATGTATAATGTAAACATATAAGTCTAAGATGTCATGGATCATAGAGGTTTTAATTGATAAGTAGAATTCTTTTCCCTGAAAATGACTTTTCAGGCAAAAGTTGATTATAATGAAATAAGTGGGGGGGGGGGAGCAATGGGACAGCAATATATTTTGGGAAAATACTCCCGTATTCTTGTCCGTAAAGAGGATGCAATTTTCGGTGCCGGTTCAAAGCAGTTTGTTATCAACGAGAAAAAAGATTGGGAAAATTTTGTACTTCTCGCTGCACAATGGATCGAGAAAAAGACGGTGGAGGGGGGTTATAATTCGCTATCGTCAATCATGTTAAGAGAAGACTTTAACCAAGCGTTTGACTTTCTTTTTTCTAAACATTTCCTTGTTTTAGCGGAGACATCGGACAATATATTCAATAATCGCTATTCCAGAAATCATCTTCATTATCAAAGTTACGGTATGAATCCAGCATCCGTTCAATATACTCTTTCACAAAAAGTGGTGGTCATTTTAGGATGTGGCGGAATTGGTAATCATGTATCAGCGATACTTGCATCCTCTGGCGTGGGAAAGTTAATTCTTGTTGACAATGATGTGATCGAGATAACCAATTTTACCAGACAAATTCTTTTTACTGAACAAGATGTTGGACTTCCTAAGACAACTGTTCTCCGGCGTGCGTTGGCACAGAGAAACAGTCAAAGTGAGGTGAGTGAATTACAAATGTCGATCACGGCAAAAGAAGATATAAACAAATTGCCTAAAGCCGATTTGTGGATCATTTCTGCTGATGAACCTGATCATCTGGTACCATGGATAAACGAATGGTGTGTAAAAAATAAACAAGCTTATATTAATTCCGGCTATGTTAATGACATTGCTGTATTTGGACCCTTTTACATACCTGGAAAAACAGGTTGCTATGCATGTAGCTCATCCATAGGAAACCTCCCTGAAAAAAGCGATGGTTTAATCTATGAGGCTTGCGCTGTTATTAATAATAATTTTAAAGTTGCAACATTTCCTCCTGTGAATGCTCTTTCAGCTGCCATGTGTGCGAATGATGCTCTTAAATTTCTGGGGGGATATGGTGATCTACTTTCTACTGATCGTCGTGTGGGGATATGGAGTAGCAAACTCTTTACAGAAGAACGTTCCTTAAAAAAGAATCCTCACTGCGAAGTTTGTGGAACAAAGCAATGAACAGACCTCGAACGCTTGCTGTAACCTATGGATTTTACCATGCGATACGAATGCTAATCGGTGTTTATCACGCCATTTTTCTGATGTCTATGGGGGTCACTCTTTCCCAATTGGCTTTGCTGCAAATCGCCTTTTCGGTAACTGTTTTGCTTCTTGATTTTCCTTGTGCTGTTTTAGCTGACAGATATCGACGTAAATATTCAGTCACGGCTGGAGTTTTTACGACGGGAGTGTTTTATCTTCTCTGTCTTCAAGCTCCCAATATGACAGTGCTCATTGTTGCACAAATCCTTTATGCCGCAGGAATTTGCCTCATTGCCAGTGCCATTGACGGCTGGATTTACCATTCTCTAGGCAACAGACAAGACCATTTTTCGCATTATGCATATCTCTCTCACCAGATAAACTCTTTTGGTAGCATTATCAGTGGTATCATAGGAATTGCAACGATCTATTATTCTGGGCAATATTTTATGGGATATATTATCTCAAGTCTGATGATGGGATTAATTTTCTGTATATTTCTTATTGTTCCTGAAGAAAAAGCATTTGTGGTGGACGGAACAAAAATAAAGACAATTTTGCAAAATGCTAAAGAAACGCTCTAGATATTTCAAAACACTGTGGGAGGAGCGTGGTTTATTTTTCTGATGTGTCTGTTCAGCGCTGGCATTCAGGTTATTTATCACTTTTGGCAGCCGATAATACTCTCAGGTGGGAAAATTGACCACTTCAACAGTTCGCAGATGTTAGTACTCATGTTCTGCCATATCGGAGCCTTCTCAGCTCAATATTTTTCCAATTCACTGATGTCAAAATATCACGTGTGTGATCAAAAATATAAAAACTCTATAAAGTGTTTCTCGTTCTTCTCTGCCCTTATGTGTATGGCTCTTTATTTTTTCGTTCAGAGCAGTCAAATTGTTGTGTCGATCATCGCATTTTCGTTAATTCATGGATTTATTTGCACTGTGCCGATAGGAGCAAAGAGTTTGTTTTTCTCAGAGCTTAACCAAAAACAAACCCAACATGTTTCCGGCATTGTTGGTGCTGCATCTTTTTGCGGAAGAATATTTTCAATAGCAACATTATGCGTTATTTCATTTCTCCCTGCAAAAATTGCACCGTCTTATTACCTTGTACTACCGACTTTAACTTTTTTCATGTGTGGTTTAGTCACCATCAAGTGGATGTCGCTCTTTGGTAAATCTATTAAAAAAAAACAATATAAAAATACACTTGAAAAGTGATTGTTTTTGAAGTTCCATAGCTCAGAAAAACGATTAGGATGTGTTTTACGCATGAAATAAGATAATCTCTTAACTGAAATTTTTCTCTGTCGTAAATGACTGAATGAAGCGTACTGAAATCATCCAGAATTCTATACTGTTAAATCTGGGTTTATTTCACTGAACACAGTTTCTAAGATTTCTTTTTTGCTTTTACTCAAGAGTGTAGAGAAAAGAACCTTCTCAAAAGTTGTGAGGATAAGGAAAAAGAGGAGATCATTGATAAATTAAGTTTTTCATGAGATTGATGGCTCCTTTTTCCTGCTACGTTATCTACATGAGTTTTCTGGTGGACAAAGACAGTAGATTTATCTCACACGGGAATCATCTTCAAACCACACTTTATCATACTTGATGAACGAACGTCTTCTCTTGATGCCCAATGTCTTCTTTTGATGTGAGTGTACAGGCACAAATCATTGTTCTTTTACATCATCTACAACAGAAATATCATTTGGATTATCTATTTATGAGTCATAATTTGAGAGTTTTCAAAGCGTTTGCATATGAAGTGATTGTTATGTGCAATGGAGAAATAGTTGAATATGGTTCTGCTGATCGTATTTTTCTGTCCCAAAAGTTCTTACACGCCAACCTTGATGGCTGTTGTATTCTCGTAGGAATCTGATCGCTTATAGGTGATGATATTAAATTGTGCTAATAATCCATTATAGAGAAGAATTTTTCCCACTAATGGTTCACCAATATTTGTGATTAGTTTAATGGCTTCCATTGTTTGTAACGTTCCGATAACTCCGGGCAAAACACCAATAATTCCAGTTTCAGCACACGTTGGGATAGTTTCTGGATCAGGGGGAGTGGGGAAGAGGTCCCGATAATGAGGATTATTGTCTTTATAAGGCATAAGTACCGTTAGTGAACCGTTAAAACGTCCTACAGCACCACTTATTAAAGGTTTTTTGCATTGGGCAGCGTGATCCGCAAGCAGGTAGCGTGTGGCAAAATTATCACTTCCATCAACAATGATATCATAGGCGTTGAGGAGTTTATCCACATTACTTTTATCTAAGCGCATGTTATGTTTTTCAACTATAACGTGTGGATTTATTGCTTTTATAGAAGCTTTGGCACTATCGGTTTTGAATTGATGAATTGTGCTGGTTTTATGAATAACTTGTCGTTGTAAATTGGAAAGTGAAACGATATCATCATCAACAATTCCAAGAGTACCAACGCCTGCGGCAGCCAAATAGGTGAGGATAGGCGCCCCAAGACCACCGGCGCCAACAACAAGAACGCGCGCAGCTTTCAGTTTTTGTTGCCCCGCACCACCAATTTCAGGAACAATGATATGACGTGCATAGCGTTCGATTTCTTCGTTACTTAATTTTGTATTTGCTTGTTGTATCATGAGCTTTCTCTTGTCATAGTTCTTTTGTTGTTTACTAAGTTTAGAGCGCATAGACTAGTCTACTTTATAGTATAGAGAGGTTTTATTCATGAAAATTGCCATTCAGATGGATCATATTTCAACACTTCGGATTCAAGGAGATACAACATTCGCGCTCGCATTAGCAGCGCAAGAACGTGGACACTCACTTTTTCATTATACACCAGATTGCTTATTGATGCACGATGGTTGTGTGATTACACGATTAGAGCCGTTGATTGTACGCGATGAAGAGGGGCATCATTATCAATTAGGAGAGTCTGTACGCACAGAGTTAACAAATATGGATGTGGTTCTCTTACGCCAAGACCCCCCCTTTGATCTTAATTATATCACCACAACGTATTTATTAGAACGCATTCACCCTAAGACATTGGTTGTGAATGATCCAGCATGGGTGCGCAATAGCCCAGAAAAAATTTTTGTTACTGAATTTCATGATTTGATGCCAGAAACATTAATTACAAAAGACATTGAAGAAATAATGGACTTTAGAGCTACGTTTGGCAATATCATTATTAAACCACTCTATGGCAATGGAGGAGCTGGTGTTTTTCATTTGAAAAAGGATGATCGTAATTTGGCATCGCTCTTGGAAATGTTTGCACAAATTTATCGTGAACCTTTTATTGTGCAGCGCTATTTAGAGGCAGTACAAAAAGGGGATAAACGAATTATTCTCCTTGATGGTACCCCTGTTGGAGCGATTAATAGGATTGCCGCAGAAACAGAGATTCGCTCTAATATGCATGTTGGAGGTCGCGCAGAAAATATTGACTTAACAAAACGTGATTATGAAATTTGCGAGCGTATTGCTCCAGCTTTACGGGAGCGTGGTCTTCTTTTTGTAGGAATTGATGTGATTGGAGATTATATCACCGAAATCAATGTGACATCTCCGACTGGAATTCGCGAAATTAAACGTTTTGGTGGCACGGATATTGCTCATCTTTTCTGGGATATTGTTGAATTAAAATGTTCACATTAAATTTGTTTGCACAGAGCAATATCGTTTTTTCAGAAAAATTATAAATGTTGCTTTTTTTATGTTTGTTATATTGCAAATGTGAACTACACTTTAAATTTATAAGGTAAATAAAAGACCTGAATTCACATTACTTAAGGAGTTTATGGATGAATAAACTATTATCAGTTGGAATGGGACTGGTTTTTGCAATTGTTTTGACAGGTGTTAGCAATGCACGTACTCAAATTCAGATTGCTGGTTCATCTACAGTTTTACCTTATCAAAAAATCGTTTCTGAGATATTTGGAGAAATTTATCCTCATTTTAAGGTTCCAATTATTGAATCTGGTGGTTCAGGTGCTGGGATTAAGGAATTTTGCCGTGGTATTGGTGAAAACACAATTGATATTGTTAATGCTTCACGGACAATAAAGCCAAGTGAATTGCAATCTTGTTTTGATGCTGGTGTAAAAGATGTAGAGGAAATACGCATTGGCTATGATGGAATTGTCTTAGCGACAGATATAAATGGCCCTGATTGGAAATTGCAGCCAAGAGATGTGTATAGGGCACTTGCGGCGCGGATTATTATAGACGGGAAATTACAATCCAATAACATTTCAAAATGGAATGCGGTCAATAGCGCTCTTCCTGATTGGACAATAGCAGCTTATATTCCTGGAGAAAAGCACGGAACCCGTGAAGTTTTTGAAGAAAAATTGCTAGCTGAAGGCTGTAAGGAGAGTGGAGCAATTGAAGAAATGAAAACTTTAGGGATGGATGATAAGGCGATACACGCTGCTTGTGTTGCTGTGCGTAAAGATGGAAAGGTTATTGATATTGATGGCGATTATTCTGAAACATTGGCGCGTCTTACTTCTAATAAAACAGGGGTTGGTGTTTTTGGTTTGTCTTTTTATGAAAATAATGCTGATAAGCTAAAGGTTTCAGATATTAATGGTTTTGCGCCAACTGTTGAAACAATTACACGTGGTGAATATCCGGTTTCGCGTCCACTTTTTTTCTATATTAAGAAAGCACATTTAAGTCTCATTCCTGGTTTGCGGGAATATATCGACTTTTTTCTTTCTGATCAGATGATTGGTCCAGATGGTCCCTTGGCTGAATATGGTTTGGTTGTGGCTTCTGAAAAAGAAAGACAAGCACAGCGTTCTGCTTTTTCTTCTGGGAGAATGATGACTTTGAAATAATTTTTTGAATTTGCAGTGTAAGGATTTTCTATGCTACTTTTTTGTAAACATTGAAAGAGAATATGCGCATTTCCTTCCTTATTTTTCTTCTGTTTTCTCTTGGTTTTGTTGGCTTTTGTATTTCTTATATGCGGGCTCGCATTCTTGAATATACGCAACATAAGATGCATTCTCGTGCATATTATTACGGCTGGTGGACATTTTTGATCACTGTTCTTCCAGCTGTTATTTTTTTGATTTTCTGGGATGGTGGGAGCGCAATTTATTTAGAGTATAGCGCTTCTCAAGAGGTTAGAGCATATGGTGCGTCTGCGACAGAGCGTGTAAATTATGACCTTATTTTGGGGGTTCTTCGAAGTTTAGTGAAAATGTTTCATCACTTTGAAGGGAATCTTGTTACTGCTTCGTGTGAAGAAGTGCGGGCAAAATTGTTTGCAAAGGGATTTGTTTTGCCTCCTGAAGCATCAGATGATGTGTTAAGAATAGCACAGTCATGGGTTTCTTCTTCTGAAAAGCTAAAGCTAGTCGGTCATGGTTTCTTTTTTATCATGGTATTCTTTGGTTTCATCTGTGGAATTAGACAAGTTTCTCCGCGTCAGCGTGCGCGCAATAAAGTTGAATGTTTGATTATTATGGGATTGATTTGTGCATCTATAGTTGCTGTTTTAACAACAGCAGCTATTGCGCTTTCCATGTTCTTTCAAACGATAAGTTTTTTCCAGTCTGTACCCTTTTCAAATTTCTTTTTAGGAACGGTTTGGGATCCGCGTTTTTCAGCGAGCGGTTCAGGCAATGAAGTAGGGCAATTCGGTCTCATACCACTTCTTGCAGGCACGCTTTATATTGCATTTGTAGCAATGCTTTTTGCTGTTCCTATTGGATTATTTTCAGCTCTTTATATGGCTGAATATGCTTCTACTCGCGTACGGGCAATTGTGAAACCGTTGTTAGAAGTGCTTGCTGGCATTCCAACCATTGTTTACGGCTTTTTTGCTTTGAAAGTTGTCGGACCTTTTTTACGTGACCTCTCTGTTTCTCTCTCTGGTGGTGTTGGTTTTATTATGGGTCAAAGTGTTTTAACGGCTGGAGTTGTGATGGGCATTATGTTGATTCCTTTTGTTTCCTCTTTGTCAGATGATGTTATTATGGCTGTTCCACGCATTTTACGCGAAGGATCTTACGGTTTAGGAGCAACACAATCTGAAACGATTAAAAAAGTCGTTATACCGGCAGCGCTTCCAGGGATTATGGGAGCGATTTTGTTGACAGCATCACGTGCGATTGGAGAAACGATGATTGTGGTTTTAGCAGCAGGAGTTGCTGCGAACTTAACGTTTAATCCCTTTGAAGCAATGACTACGATGACAGTTAAGATTGTTAATCAATTGACAGGTGATTTCGAGTTTAATTCTCCCCAAACTCTTGTTGCTTTTGCTTTAGGGATGACACTTTTTGTGATGACGCTTTTGATGAATATCCTTGCTCTCTACATCGTGCGTAAATATCGGGAACAATATGAATGAATGAAAATTTTCTTATTCCTCGTCACAATATTGTTCTCAAGCGCCGTTATTGGGCTGAACGTCGTTTCCGCGCCTATGGTTTGATTGCCATTTTTATTGGTCTCTTTTTTTTGTTTGCACTTTTATGGTCTGTTATCAGTCAAGGTTATACAGCTTTTTTTCAAAGTGAAATGACATTATCAATTTATTTAGATGAGAAGGTCATTGATCCAAATGGTGAGCGTGAAACAAATCCACAGCGACTTATCACTGCCAACTATCCCCTTCTTGTACGCAATGCTTTGGCAAAAAAGCTTGAGATAGATCAAAATGATCGAGCATCACTTCGAGATATTAACCGTATGTTTTCAAAGAGTGTACGTGTTCAGTTGCGTGAAATGGTGACAAGGAATCCAAAGCTAATTGGGACAACACAAAGAATCAAAGTTTTGGCAGCAGCGGATATTGATTCTGCTTATAAAGGGCAGATTGATTTCCATGTAGCAGAAAAAAAACGCAAAGTTTCTAATCGCCAAGTAGAATGGGTGAGACGCTTGGCAGATGATGGTACGCTTTATAAAACATTGAATTTTGGTTTTTTTACATTTGGTGCTTCAAGTCGTGCTGAGACTGCCGGATTAGGGGTTGCTATAATCGGTTCCCTTTACATGATAGCCATCGTTTTAGTGGTTTCACTTCCCATAGGAATAGCAACGGCTCTTTATCTTGAAGAATACGCACGCAAAAATAAGTTTACAGATTTTATTGAGGTTAATATCAATAATCTTGCCGCTGTTCCTTCGATTGTTTTTGGTCTTTTAGGACTTGCTGTTTTTGTTAATTTTTTTGGATTACCGCGTTCAGCTTCTTTTGTTGGTGGTCTTGTGTTGGCTCTTATGACACTCCCCACAGTTATTATTGCAACACGCTCTGCTTTGCGGGCTGTTCCTCTCTCTCTTCGCGCGGCTGCTTTAGGGTTAGGGGCATCAAAAACCCAAATGGTTTTTCATCATGTTGTTCCTTTAGCGGCACCTGGTATTTTGACTGGTACAATTATTGGTGTCGCTCAGGCTCTAGGTGAAACAGCACCTCTGCTGTTGATTGGAATGGTTGCTTTTGTTGTAAATATTCCTGCGACACCCATGGATCCAGCAACAGCTTTGCCAGTTCAGATTTTTATGTGGGCGGGTGAAGCAGAACGAGCTTTTGTTGAAAAGACTTCGGGTGCTATTATTGTATTAATGATTTTTCTTGCAATCATGAATATTTCTGCCGTTTTTTTACGTCGACGATTTGAACGGCGCAAATAACTTCGATAAAGCAGTAACTTCGATAAGCTTTGTGTTTTAAATTAAGGTGATTTTTTGTAATGAAAATTAAAATGCGTGGTCAAGATGTGAAGGTTTCTTACGGAGGTAAAGCAGCACTTCATGGTATTACTCTTGACATTCCTGAACATCAGGTTACAGCTTTAATCGGTCCTTCAGGTTGCGGAAAGTCGACTTTTTTGCGTTGTTTTAATCGTATGAATGATACGATTGAAGGTGCTAAAATAACGGGTCTTATTACCTTAGATGGGGAAAATATTTATGATTCGCAAATTGATGTTGTAGAATTGCGTGCTCGTGTAGGGATGGTTTTTCAAAAGCCTAGTCCTTTTCCAAAATCTATATTTGAGAATGTTGCTTATGGGCCACGTATTCACGGTTTAGTCAAATCGCGCGCCGAATTGCATGATGTGGTTGAAAAAAGTTTGAGGCAGGCAGGCTTATTTGAAGAAGTAAAAGATCGACTTCATGAGGCAGGAACAAGTTTATCAGGGGGGCAGCAACAGCGCTTATGTATTGCACGTGCTATTGCCGTTAGTCCTGAAGTTATTTTGATGGATGAACCTTGTTCTGCTCTTGATCCTATTGCGACGGCACGTATTGAAGAGCTTATCGATGCATTACGACAAAATTATACAATTGTTATTGTCACACATTCCATGCAACAAGCAGCACGCGTTTCACAATATACGGCCATGTTTCATTTGGGGCATTTGGTAGAAGTTGGTGCAACTGAAATGATCTTCACTTCACCAAAAGAACAACGTACGCAGGATTATATTACGGGGCGCTTTGGATAGGTAAATTGAGGAGTATGTCAAACATGTCTAAAAATCATACTGTCCGTTCTTATGATGCAGAATTAAAATATTTGAAAGCAAGAATTACAGGAATGGGGAAGCATGCGGAAAGGATGATTGAACGTTCTGTTGCATCAATTGTATGTAATGATCTTCAACTTGCGGCGACAGTTATTGCTGATGATTTGTTTTTAGATGAAGCAGAACGTGACATTGATGAAAAAGCAATTACCATTATTTGCAAACGTCAACCGATGGCTGTTGATTTGCGTGAAATCATTGGTGCTATTCGTATCTCTTCAGATCTTGAGCGGATTGGGGATATGGCTAAAAACATTGCTAAACGGACGGTAGCACTTTCAGAAACACGTCAATCAGCTGGTTTTTACCATGGGTTTGAAACAATTACAGCCTTAGCACTTAATCAGTTAAAGGAAGTATTGAGTGCTTACACGAGTCGTTTATTGGAGTGTGTTGATGCAGTGCGTGAGCGTGATGGTAAAATTGATGCTCTGTACACTTCTCTTTTTAGAGAGCTTTTAACTTATATGATGGAAGACATGCGTAATATTACGGTTTGTACGCATTTACTTTTTTGTTTAAAAAATATTGAACGAATTGGAGATCATGTCACCAATATTGCGGAAATGCTCCATTATATCATAACAGGCTGCCATATGTCTTCTGATCGTCCTCGCGATGATCTTACTTATAAAGTTGGGTTAGATGAGAAGAAAAGAAATTGAAATTTTCTCTTATATGGATGAAATGTATTTTTTATTAAAAATAAAACCATTGGGTATTTTTTTTGCAGTATGGTTGTAGGGGAAATATGATAGACTACAGGCAAGTGGAAAGAAACATACAGACTTTTCAAGGTAAGATTGCGAGTTTTTAACGCCTAATTTGATATATTGGGATCGAGAATGGTGTCCTCGTTTGTACTGTGCCAAGAAGGGAGGCTTCTTACTGATCATTTTGTTTAAATTTCTATTGAAGGGGATGTTTGAGTTGTTTTTTTCAAAATAAATGAAAATGATTTTAGTATTTTCCTCTCTTTTTCATATGTAGAATTATTTGACAATTTTCGAAGCCATATTGCTTTATTGCGATTGAAGCATGATCAATGATATTGTGTGGCTACATTTGACTATTAATAATGACAATATTGATCTGAAATTGAGAATTTTTTATTTGGTATAAATACTTTTTATTTACTCCTTGTATTAAAATTTTACTAAGTTGTAACAATTAACCGTATACTTTCTTCCAAGATGCATTTAAGACTCATTCAAATTTTGAAGATTTCGAGACATGGGGATTGTGTTGTATAAGATGAAAAAAAATTATTGGACTGTTTTTGTTACCTGTTTTCTAGTCCCGTTTGTTATTGTGGGATGTGCTTCAGATCATTTTGGTGTTGGGAAAGTGAATGATAGTAAGAAAACAAAAACAGTGACGTATCCATTGACAGAGCGCCAATGCCTTATGCGTGTAATGTATTTTGAATCCAATCGTACAAGCCGTGAAGGAATGATTGCTGTTGGAACTGTTGTTATGAATCGTGTTAATTCATCTGCCTATCCCAAAACGATTTGTGGTGTTGTTGGTCAGTACAAACAGTTCGCTCCTGGTGTTTTAACGCGTCCTATGACAGAACCTGCCTCTGTTGCCCGTGTTAAGGAGGCCGCTGATGCTGTTTTACGCGGCGAACGAGATAAGAAACTGAAAAACGCTAAGTTTTTTCATACTGCAGGTTTATCTTTTCCTTATAAAAATATGTACTATGTTCGTATTGCAGGGGGAAATGCTTTTTATGAAAAGCGCTCGCGTGATGGATCGCTTCAGGTTCCTACCAATGATCGTCCTTATGATGTTGCCTATGCTTTTGCCCAAGAGCGTTCTGGCAGCGCACCAAGCTTCTTAGAGGCAAATATAGTAAGTCGAGAAATAAAAGTAGAGAAAAAACAAAATCCATCTCCTGCGATAGAAGTAGCCCAAGTGAATAAGGTGCGCACTATGTCTTTTGTTGCAGTACAACTTGATAAAGTTCCTATTCCCACATTTGCACCGCATCGTAGAGATAAGGAAGAGGAAAACAAATCAGTTGTAGCCTATACTATGCCATCATCAGATCAATTAAATGCAATTGTTGCAGTGTTAGATAAACGGTACAGAAGCCGGTAATTTTTCATAACCAAAGTAAGGATATTGGTAATGTACTTTGATATTCATGAAACAATTTCGCCTGAAATGCTTAATCGTCTCGCAGAAATTACGGTAAAAGTTGGGCTGAATTTACAAGAGGGGCAGGATCTTATTTTGACTGCTCCAGCTACCGCATTACCTTTTGTTCGGCGTATTGCATACCACGCCTATAAGGTTGGTGCTGGTGTGATTACACCGCTTTTTAGCGATGATATGTTATCGCTGACACGTTTTGAAAATGCACATACTGCGAGTTTTGATTGTGCACCTTCTTGGCTTTATGAGGGAATGGCGAAAGCTTTTGAAAATGGGGCCACGCGTTTAGCTATTGTTGGTGATAATCCTTTGCTTCTTTTTAATCAAGATTTTGATAAGGTTGCGCGTTTGAATAAGGCTACGTCAATGGCTTATCAACCTGCTCTCAAAGAAATATCAAATTTTGCTATGAACTGGTCGATTGTTGCCTATCCGACAACAGGATGGGCTGAGGCGGTATTTCCTTCTTTGCCCCTTCATGAAGCGATTAAGAAGTTAGCTGATGCAATTTTTTCTGCTTCACGTGTTACAGAAGAAGATGCAGTGCATGCGTGGACGATGCATAATGCAACTTTGAAGCAACGGTCATCTTGGCTTAATGAGCAGCGTTTTTCTGCTTTGCATTTTACAGGGCCAGGGACTAATTTAATGGTTGGTTTGGCAAATGATCATGAATGGCATGGTGGTGCATCAGTTGCTAAAAATGGTGTCGTTTGCAATCCTAATATTCCGACAGAAGAAGTATTCACCACTCCTCATGCGCATAAGGTTGAAGGTTTTGTTCGTTCGACAAAGCCCCTTTCCTATCAAGGAACACTCATTGATAATATTGAGGTGCGGTTTGAAGCGGGGCGTATTGTTGATGCACGTGCTTCGACGGGCCAAGAAGTTTTGCAACGGGTTCTGCAGAGTGATGAGGGGGCGAGTCGATTGGGTGAAGTTGCCCTTGTTCCACATTCTTCACCGATTTCTAAGAGCGGGCTTCTTTTTTATAATACGTTATTTGATGAAAATGCTGCATGTCATATTGCCTTAGGGCAATGTTATTCCAAGTGCTTTTTAGATGGAGCATCATTGACGGCAGAGGAGATTGCTGCGCGTGGTGGTAATAAAAGTGTGATTCATATTGACTGGATGATTGGTTCAGGTGAAATCGACATAGATGGCATTGCGCAGGATGGCACAAAAGTTCCTGTATTCCGTAAGGGTGAGTGGGCTTAGTATTTTGTTGGAAAACGCTTAATTCTTTAAGAAGAGTGATGCCTGAACTTCCTGAAGTAGAAACCGTTCGTCGTGGATTGGAGCCGGTTGTAACGGGTGCACAGATACTATCTGTCACGCTTAATCGAAGAGATTTACGATTTCCTTTCCCTGAGGCGTTTTCTGAACGGCTTATAGGCAGGACGATCATAGAAGTTGGTCGGCGCGCGAAATATTTATTGTTTCATCTTTCGCAAAATGAAACGATTTTAAGCCATTTAGGAATGTCAGGATCATGGCGTATAGAGGATAAAAGGCAAACATCTTCTCTTACAGAGAAATTTGTGAAGCATGATCATTTTGTCATGAATATTCAAGTAAAGGATGGCAAAGTTTATCATCTTACTTATAATGATGTTCGTCGTTTCGGGTTTATGCTTTTAGTGGATACTAGCAGGCTTTATGAGCATCCACTTTTAAAGAAGCTAGGGCTCGAGCCTATGAGTCATGCGTTTTCTGGGAGCTATTTACAAAAGGCGTTTGTGAATAAAAAAATATCCCTTAAAGGCGTGTTGCTTGATCAGTCTATCGTAGCAGGGCTTGGGAATATTTATGTTTGCGAAGCGTTATGGCGGAGTCGTTTATCTCCACAGCGTGGTGCGTTTACATTAGCCTTGAAAACTGTACATGCACGTGAATTTGCAGATTCTTTAGCACAAAATATACGTAATGTGATTTCTGAGGCAATTGTGTCTGGCGGATCTTCTTTACGTGATTATGTCCACGTAGATGGTTCTCTTGGTTATTTTCAACACGCTTTTTCGGTTTATGGACGCGAAGGAAAAGAATGTTTGCACTGCGGAACGCCTATTATACGTATTTTGCAGTTGGGGCGTTCAAGTTTTTACTGTTCACAGTGTCAAAAATAAATAACATCTCTTGCAAAATCCTACAGGAGGCTTAAAGTCATCTTGACAATTAACAAGGCTTGAAAGGTTTTTTTTATGCTTAATAAAGTACTAACACATCTTGATGATAATATAGAAAAGAGCCTTGAACGCCTTTTTTCTCTTTTGCGCTTTCAATCGATTTCTACAGATTCAGCTTATAAGGATGAATGTCGTAAAGCAGCTGATTGGGTTGTAGAGGATTTAAGAAGTATTGGCTTTGAGGCCTCACGCCGTGATACACCGGGTCACCCAATGGTTGTGGGGCATCATCCAGGTCCCTCAGATGATTGTCCGCATGTGTTGTTTTACGGACATTATGATGTTCAACCTGTTGATCCACTGAGTTTATGGGAGGATGATCCATTTACACCTTCTATCAAGGAAAAAAATGGAGAAAAAGTTATTTGTGCTCGTGGAGCTTCAGATGACAAAGGTCAATTTATGACTTTTGTTGAAGCATGTCGTGCATTTAAAAAAGAGACGGGGCAGCTTCCTGTTAAGGTCACTATTTTATGTGAAGGTGAAGAAGAAAGTGCTTCTCCTTCCCTGATACCTTTTTTAAAAGCAAATAGGGATGAGCTGAAAGCAGATTATGCATTGGTTTGCGATACTGGAATGTGGGATGCAAATACACCAACTGTTTCTGTTGCTCTTCGGGGGATTCTGGCAGAAGAGATTACAATTACTGCTGCTGATCGTGATCTGCATTCTGGTGTTTTTGGAGGAGCAGCAGCCAATCCTATTCGTATTTTAGCTAAGATTCTAGCAGGGCTTCATGACGAAAATAATAGGGTAACACTTCCTGGTTTTTATGATGGAATAGAAGAAGCACCTCCACATATTTTGCAGTCATGGAATGAACTTAATTGCACTGCTGAAAAATTTCTTAGTCCTATTGGGCTTTCCATCCCTTCTGGTGAAAAAGGGCGGAGCATTTTAGAACTTATATGGACGCGTCCTACAGCAGAAATTAATGGGATTAGTGGTGGCTATGAGGGAGAAGGATTTAAAACCGTTATTGCTTCTCAAGCGCGTGCAAAACTATCTTTTCGTTTAGTGTACAAGCAAGATCCAGAGAAAATACGTCAAGCTTTACATGATTATGTGCGCAGTTTTATTCCTGCTGATTGTACAGTTGCATTTAAGAATCATGGTGCTTCTCAAGCAATTAAGCTTCCCTATGATTCTCCTTTTATTGAAGCAGCCAAGGATGCTTTATCACAAGAGTGGGGAAATAAGGCTTTATTAACGGGCATGGGTGGTTCAATTCCGATTGTTGGAGATTTTCAGACAATTCTTGGTATGGAAAGTCTTTTAGTTGGTTTTGCACTCAATGATGACCATATTCATTCGCCTAATGAAAAATATAATCTAAAATCCTTTCATAAAGGACAGCGGTCTTGGGCACGTATTCTTGCAGCTTTAGCAAATAGGGAGAGTAAATGACAGAGATTCGCGTTCATCAAGGTGATTTACCAAACTTAGAGAATTATCAAGTTGATGCCATTGCGATTGATACCGAGACTTTAGGATTGCTCCCTCATCGTGATCGATTGTGTGTTGTTCAGCTTTCTTCTGGAGATGGTACAGCTGACGTTATACAGATTGCTAAAGGACAAAAAAGTGCACCCAATTTGGTCAAATTGCTTGCGGATAAGGCAATCACCAAAATATTTCATTTTGGACGTTTTGATCTTGCTATTTTAGCATATACATTTGGCGTTATGCCAGATGTGATTTTTTGTACAAAAATTGCTTCAAAACTCACGCGTACCTACACGGATCGTCATGGATTGAAGGAAATTTGTAATGAATTGCTAAATGTCAATATTTCTAAACAGCAGCAATCTTCGGATTGGGCTGCTGAAACTTTGTCACGTGCACAAATTGAATATGCGGCATCGGATGTTTTATATTTGCATCGTTTAAAAGATATATTTGAAGAACGCTTAAGACGTGAAGAGCGCGAAAATGTTGCAAAGGCATGTTTTCAATTTTTGCCTATGAGGGCGAAACTTGATCTTTTAGGATGGTCAGAGGTTGATATCTTCGCACATAGCTGAGTTGAGAAATTGGCTTTTGATCAGAATAAGAAGAGTCATTGATGTAACAAAACAAAAGCCCATATTATTATGGGTTTTTATTTTGTTGTCTATTTTTGTAATAGTGTTTTATAATATCATTCTGAGTATAGAGAATGCTCTTTCATTTGAAAATTGAATAAAAATACATTTATGAATTTGTATTTTTTTGTGTTTATAACTGTCTTTATTTTATTAAAGTTTACCAAAAAACAGAAAGTTTTATAAAGCGATAAGAGTAGAAGATATATAACATTCTCATAGAAAGTTTTTTCTATGAATATTATCAAATTTGCATTGTCTATACGAAATAAATATCTTCGCTCAAAAAATGCATTTGTAAATACCCGTTTCGTTTGTTGTATAATTGAAGGGAAATTCTATTCTCACTGATTCCAAAGCCAGTGATTTCGGTATTGGTATAGCTAAAAAATCATTTTTTTAAATTAAACTGCAACAAATTTTTACTTTTTAAGATTCTTAACTTTTTATCTATGAAGCGTATCATTTTCTATGGAAATTTGAAGTAGGTGCACTAGGTAAAACTCATTATGGATATTTATAAGGAGTTAGATCTATGAACCTAAAATATTTTATTACAGCTTTTGCTACTTTTGCTTCAATTTCTGTAGTTCAAGGAGCAAGTTTGATTGTTGCTCAAAAGCTGAAGCAGAGTATATCTTTCGCTATTCCTTCGAAAGCTTCTTTTTCTCCTCAACAGGTTAGCAATAGTTTATCTGAAGTTATACAAACGAATTTTTCTTGTATTGAGAATAATCAAGAGAGTGGGGCTGTTGAGTTGATACCTGTAGCGTCTTCTTCTAAACGAAGAGGTCCTCGTGGGGGTAAAAAAGGTCGGCCAAGTTTGTTTACGAGAGGCCCGATGAGTCTATAAATAAGCGAAGCAGTACGTAATTTTACTCTTGGTAATTGGTGAAGTCTAAAGGAAGGGAGAAGGTTAGGTGCTAGCATTATGAATTTGCATTTTTGGTTGTGGGGTCTGTTTGTGAGGAAAGAGAATGTATCATTGATATAAAATGCACGGGGTATCCCTATTTCAGTAAAAGGAAAGGTGTAAGAGCAAATAAAGAGTTACAATATCTGTGTTTGGAGGGGAATTGTTGTTCTTTTTTATTTTGCAAATTTCGTGCAGTGATGAGGACGAGGATTGAGACTGATAAAGAGCGTAAGATAATGGAGCTATTAAAAAACAAATGTGTAAAGAGTTTTGAAAAAAAAGAGCTGGAATTATAAGGCTGCGGTAGTTTTTATGATGTTGTATGCGGAGAGAAAATTTTTTCTTTTCAAGCGAGAGAGAAGTCTAAAGAGATAAGCTATTAAATGGGATAGTTGAAGCTGAAGATGGCGTTTATGGACAGGGGAGGGTGAATATCACATCAACCGCTAGAGCATGATTTTCATAGAGGATGCTTTTAGATTTTGATAAAAATCCATAAAGAACAACAGCAGTAAATTTGAGTGAAAGGATGAATTGCTTACATTGGCATAGCTAAAGAATTCTCATTGATCATAGATCAAATAGTTGAAGAGAAGAGAGGGGGAGGCTTTTTGTTTTTTTATGAGTGTATCATTTTTACTACAGATATCTGTAGAAGGGGCTCTATATGCAATCCTGTGTTCAAATATTCAACTATGGAGAGAAATTATGAATATGAGATGGTTAATAACAGTTTCTGCTTTTACTTTTGTTTCAGCTTCAGCAGCGCAGGCAGCAGATGTTATTGTTCGTCCCAATCCTACGCCTGTTGCACCAATTGTTGTGGCTCCAACTTTTTCTTGGACAGGTTTTTACATTGGTGGTCAGATTGGTGGTTTTTCAAGTAAAACAAAAATGGATATTCTCAGTAATGGGAAAAACATTCCAGTAGATGAAGACTTTTTACCTAAATTATCAGGTTTTATGGGTGGACTGTATGCAGGCTCCAATATTGATCTCGGCAATGGCCTTATTTTAGGTGTTGATACGGATATCATGTGGTCTGACAAAAGTGATACCAAAACCGGGAAAGTGTATCTCATTGCTTCAAATCACAAAGATTATGTTACTAGGATAGTGAGGGACGCTGGTATTAAGATTAATGAAGAGATCCAAGCCGGTGATAAACGCTCCAGCAGTTTCACTTTTAAGGAGAAGTGGTCTGGTGCTACACGGGTCCGGATTGGTTTTGCTGCTGAGCGCATTATGCCTTATATCGCTGGTGGTATTGCCTATACGCAGCTTCAAGATATCACATCGATATCAATAACAGGAAAGGATTCAGGCAAAGTCATAGCTTCTGGTAACTTGTCTGATGAAACAAAGACATTTGTTGGTTACACCCTTGGTGCGGGTGTTGATTTGGCAATGAGCAATAATGTTATTGTTCGCGCTGAATATCGTTACTCGGATTTTGGTAAAAAGAAATACTCAAACGATAAATATGAAACTTCTTACAAAACCAATGATTTCCGCGTTGGTGTAGCTTACAAATTTTAATGTATTTGTAAAATAAATCATACAGAGGTTCCGTCTTTGGCGGAGCTTCTGTTGTTTTTATGGCTATATTGTTACAGGATTCAATATTATTAATTATTACACATGTCCAACAACGTTGCTTATTGATTGTGGTAAAGAGAAATTTTCAAAGGATAAAGATGAAAGCTCTTATAACATCAATAATTTCTGTATATGTAATTGAAAAACTTTAGTGTCCACCTAGTTTATTAAGCAGCTCTCTCTTTGAATGGAGCCTCCATTCTGTATGGCTGTATCATTTTTACCTACAGATATTTTTGCGTGATGGCGCAGCATTGCACTATATGAATTAGGAGCGAAATTTATGAATATAAAATATTTAATGATGACCTCTGTTATCGCTTTGATTTCAACTTCTGCGGCACAAGCTGCTGATATTGTCGTTCCACATGAGGTAGTATCCCCTCGGGTGACACCGATTGTGTCTCCCTCCACATTTTCTTGGACAGGTTTTTATCTTGGTGGTCAAGTTGGGAATTTTTCAAGTAAGGTTGAAATAACAGATTCTGGTAAGAAAAATGAGTTTTTTGGTAAAGATCAGACCCCTAAGCCTTCAGGTTTTATGGGAGGAATTTATGCCGGTTCCAATATAGAACTTGGGAATAATCTCATACTAGGTGTTGAAACCGATGCAGTTTGGGCTGATAGAGGAGATACAAAAACGCTCTCTACAAAAGAACTTGAGGGTGATGATCTTGAGGATTTTAACAACACGTTTACAGATGCCGGCATTAAGTTGGGTGACGACGAAAAATTTGTAGCAGGCGATACAGGATCATATAGTTTTACTTATAAAGAAAAATGGTCTGGTGCCACGCGAGCACGGATTGGTTTTGCAGCCGCAAATTGCATTATGCCTTATATCGCTGGTGGTATTGCTTATGCACAAATGCAAGGTATTTCTATAATTTCTGGAACAAAAAAATCGGTAGAGAATAAACCAAATAAAACAGTTATCGGTACTGTGGGTGATAAAACAAAAACGATGGTTGGCTTTACAGTTGGGGGAGGTGTCGATTTTGCAATGACTGACAATATTTTGTTGCGCGCGGAATATCGTTATTCAGATTTTGGTAAAAAGAAATTCAAAGATGACGAAGCTGAATTTAATTATAAGACCAACGATTTTCGTGTTGGTGTAGCTTATAAATTTTAGTTTATTTGTAAGGAAAATTGTTCAAAAGTTCTATTTTGATGAAGCTTGAGTTATTTTCTGTGGCAATATTGCCACAGAAAAAATATTATTGCATATGTAGAAATTCGTTAATTATTGATCTTGGTAAAAAGGAACGCATAGACATAAGTTTAAATTTACCTGTAAGATCAATGAGTTGCGATTTTTATAACTCAAAAAGCTTTTCTATAAACGAAATTGTTAAGAGGTCCCGTTTCTGAATGGGGCCTTTATTTCTATGACAGTGTCATTTTTGCTACAGATTTTCTTTACCTAGTCCTATAAGATAGTTCCATAAATAAATTAGGAGCAAAATATGAATATAAAATCATTAATAACGACGTCTGTTATCGCTTTGGCTTCAGCTTCTGCAGTACAAGCTGCTGATGTTATCATCCCTCATGAAGCAGCACCAGTTATTTCTGCCCCTGCATTTTCTTGGACAGGTTTCTATATTGGTGGTCAAGTTGGGAGCTTTTCAAGTAAGGTTGAGATAACTGAACCGAGCAAAAATAAACTTAACAAAGATTTAACACCTAAGCCTTCTGGTTTCATGGGTGGCGTTTATGCGGGTTCCAATATAGAACTTGGGAATAATCTCATACTAGGTGTTGAAACCGATGCAGTCTGGGCTGATCGTGAAGAAACAAAAGAGCGTTTTTCACATGTTCTTGAAGCAGATGAACTTGATGCTTTTAAGGGTGATCTTACACAACTGAAGGCCAGTCCTGCTACAGGAAAACAAATTGCTGCTATCAAGACAGGTGACAAGCGTACAGATAGTAGTACTCTAAAAGAAAAATGGTCTGGTGCTACACGGGTGCGTATCGGTTTTGCAGCGGCTGATCACATTATGCCTTATGTTGCTGGTGGTGTTGCCTATGCGCAGATGCAAGGTACCTATACGATTAAGGCAACAGAAGCTAAGGGTAATGCAGAAATCGCTACTGCTAAACTCTTTGATGCAACAAAGACGTTTGTTGGTTATACCCTTGGTGGTGGTGTTGATATCGCAATGACTGATAATGTCTTACTGCGTGCAGAATATCGTTATTCAGATTACGGTAAAAAGCAATTCGATAGGGATAAAGATGAGTTTAGCTACAAAACCAATGATTTCCGTGTTGGTGTAGCTTACAAATTCTAATTGAGCCAAACTGAATTTATTAAGACAAAATGAGATTTCTCAGAGGCCCCGTATTTGACGGGGCCTCTATTTTTTTGTGAGTGTGATATTTTTGCTACAGATATTTTAAAACAAATGCACTATATATGCACCGTTTTGGATATTTGGAGATATTTTATGAATACGAAACGTTTAATTACAGCATCTATTTTTGCTTTAATTTCAGCTTCTACGGCACAGGCAGCTGATGTTATAGTTCCTCAACAGCCAGCGAAAGCTTCTTCACCAGCTTTTGTCGCTCCTAATTTTACATGGGCGGGTTTTTACTTGGGTGGCCAAGTTGCTGGTTTTTCCAGTAGAACTGATATGAGCATTGTTGGTAAGGATAAGAGTGTACCGCTAAGTAAAGATTTTTCACCTAAACTTTCAGGTTTTGAAGGAGGTCTTTACATAGGTTCTAATATTGATCTCGGCGATAACTTCATTTTTGGTATCGATACGGATTTAATTTTGTCTGGACAAAAACACACAAAGACTATCACTCTAGGTGCATCTGATGATGCTGAGGTAGACAATTTAGTAGCAAGATCTCGTAGATCAGCACGGTCAGCATCAGGCATATCAGGAAGCATGTCGGCAGGCGGACGAGCAGCATCACAAATAGCAGCGAAGCCAGTCGCTTCAACAGCACCAGTATCAGGGGTATCAGCGGAGTCATCAGCAAAACCAGTAACATCAGGAGCAGCAAAAGGAAGGCCATTATTGGCAAGGTCAGGATCAGAGGAGACAACGCAATCGGTAGCATCGGCGCCAGCAGGTTCAGCAGATACAGTAGCGCATTCTGATAATAGGGTAAGCGGAGTTTCTCAAAGTCATTCTCGCAGTATACAAAGTAACGGTGGATATGGTGTTCATTCGCGTGGTGCATCTAATGGGGCGGGACATAGTTCTCATCCGCACAGTGCACATCACGGTGCTGGCGCTCATTCATACGCTTCTAATCCTCATGGAAATCCCCATGGTGCAAATAATGCGGCTAGGCATGGTGTACAAGCTTCGGATAAAAAGGCTAGCAGTGTATATGGTATAGAGCAGATGAGAAAAGTGGTCTCCGAACTTGGTTTGGAGAGAGACAGTGAAGCTGAAACTTTAAGCCATACTCTAAAACAGAATTGGGCTGGTGCGACACGGGTGCGTATCGGTTTTGCTGCTGATCGCTTTATGCCTTATGTTGCTGGTGGTGTTGCTTATGCGCAGCTCCAAGACACTTTGTCGATATCACTAAAGAAAGAGGATGGAAGAGTCGTTTCTTCTAAGAATTTAACCGATGAAACAAAGACTATGATTGGTTATACTGTTGGTGGTGGTATTGACTTTGCAATGCTAGACAATGTGATTGTACGGGCGGAATATCGTTACTCCGATTTTGGTAAAAAGAAATTTGCAAAAGAAAAAATTGAGCTGAAATATAAAACCAACGATTTCCGTGTTGGTGTAGCTTACAAATTCTAATTTGTTGTAAAGAATAAATTACTAAAGGCTCCACCATTGGTGGAGCCTTTATTTTTTGAGAAGATCATTTTTGGGTTTTCTTTCTTGGTGATTTCATGATAAATCCCGTAAAACATGATGATATATCTTCCTGATTACTGCTTAATACGAATGATTCATTCGACTTTCCCTATAGATTAAGAAATTAGAGTGCAGAATTCAGGGAAGTTATGCAAAAATGAAATCGTAAAAGTGGATGGGAATATTTCACAATGACTGTGAAAAGTGAAACAATAGATTATTCGAAAACTCTTTATCTACCACAAACAAATTTTCCTATGCGTGCCGGATTGCCGCAAAAAGAGCTTGAATTGATGGAACGGTGGGAAGATATGGGGCTTTATGCACAATTGCGTCAGCAAGCAAAAGATCGCCCATTGTATATTCTTCATGATGGTCCACCTTATGCAAATGGACATATTCATATTGGCCATGCTTTAAACAAAGTTCTAAAGGATGTGATTGTTCGTTCATTCCAAATGCGGGGTTTTAATGCAAATTATGTTCCTGGTTGGGACTGCCATGGTCTTCCAATTGAATGGAAGATAGAAGAAAAATATCGTGCACAAGGGAAAAATAAGGATGATGTACCCCTTAACGAATTTCGTCAAGAATGCCGTGAATTTGCGCAACACTGGATAACTGTTCAAAGTGAAGAATTTAAACGCCTTGGCGTTGTTGGAGATTTTAAATCGCCCTATACCACCATGGATTTTCATGCAGAAGGGCGCATTGCCGGTGAATTGATGAAATTTGCTCTATCAGATCAGATTTATCGCGGTTCAAAGCCTGTGATGTGGTCTGTTGTGGAGCGTACGGCTTTGGCAGAGGCAGAGATTGAATATCATGATCATGAGTCGGAGGTTATTTGGGTTAAGTTTCCTGTTTTAAAAACAGATTCTAGCGATTTGTATAACGCTTATGTCGTGATTTGGACTACAACTCCGTGGACAATCCCTGGTAATCGTGCTGTTAGTTATTCGTCGCTGATTTCTTATGGTGTTTATGAAGTTGAAAGCGCAGAAAATGATTTTGGTCCTCAAGCTGGAGAAAAACTTCTTTTTGCTGATGCGTTGGCTATGGGTTGTGCGGAAAAAGCAAAACTTGTTTTGAAACGTTTACGTGTTGTTTCTGCTGATGAACTTAAAACGCTTATTCTTTCTCATCCACTCAAAGGTTTGGCTGGAGGATATAGTTATCAGATTCCACTGCTTGATGGTTCGCACGTAACGGAGAGTGCTGGTACAGGTTTTGTTCATACAGCACCAAGCCATGGGCGTGAGGATTTTGAAATTTGGAATGTTTATAAGCCTTTATTGGAACAGGCGGGGATTGATTCGTCTATACCATTTCCTGTTGATGATGCTGGTTTTTATACGAAGGATGTTCCTGGTTTGGGGCCGGATCGTCAAGAGGGGCCAGCACGCGTTATTGATGATAATGGAAAAATGGGTGATGCCAATAGAGAGGTTATTAACGCTTTAATTAAAGCGGATCGATTGTTTGCACGTGGTCGTTTAAAGCATTCTTACCCTCACAGTTGGCGTTCAAAAAAGCCGGTTATTTTCCGTAATACACCGCAATGGTTTATTTCAATGGATAAAGATCTTGGAGATGGTTCAACTCTACGCAGTCGTGCTTTGGAAGCTGTTTCGATGACACGTTTTATTCCTTCTTCTGGACAAAACCGTTTAGCTTCTATGATAGCAGATCGTCCTGATTGGGTTCTTTCTCGCCAGCGGTCTTGGGGGGTCCCTATTTGTATTTTTGCCAGTGAGGATGGTGTTGTTCTGAAAGATGAGTGCGTGAATGCGCGTATTTTACAGGCTTTTAAAGAAGAAGGGGCAGATGCATGGTTTGCTGAGGGAGCGCGTGAGCGTTTTTTAGGTGATCGTGCACAGGAGTCTTGGGTTCAGGTTTTTGATATTCTTGATGTGTGGTTTGATTCTGGAGCAAGCCATAATTTTGTATTAGAAGATCGAGCTGATTTAAAATGGCCTGCCGATGTTTATTTTGAAGGGTCTGATCAACATCGTGGGTGGTTTCAGTCCTCTCTTTTAGAAAGTTGTGGTACGCGCGCTTGTTCTCCTTATAAGACAGTGATTACACACGGTTTTACTTTGGATGAAAATGGCAAGAAAATGTCTAAATCTTTGGGAAACACGGTTGTTCCACAAGAAATCATTAAAACATCTGGTGCCGATATTTTTCGTCTTTGGGTTATGACAACGGATTATTGGGAAGATCAACGTTTAGGCAGAAAAATTCTTCAAACAAATGTAGACTCATATCGTAAACTACGAAATGCAATTCGTTGGATGCTTGGGACGTTAGCACATGATGAAGGGGAGGAAATATCTTATTGCGAGTTACCAGATCTTGAAAAACTTATTTTGCATCGGCTTTTTGAACTCGATCAATTGATTAATCGAGCCTATGATGAATTTGATTTCAAAAAGATTATGCGTGCATTGTTGGATTTTTCGATCATTGAATTATCGGCATTTTATTTTGATATCCGCAAAGATTCTCTTTATTGTGATGCTCCTTCATCAAAAAAGCGTAAAGCTTCTTTGCAGGTTGTTCGTGAGGTTTTTAAACGAATGGTTACATGGCTTGCTCCCATGTTGCCTTTTACAATGGAAGAGGCTTGGTTGGAACGTTATCCAGAAAGCCAATCTGTGCATCTGGAACAATTTTGCTCTGTGCAAAAAGAATGGCAGAACGAATCTTTGGCTGAACGTTGGAAAAAAGTTAAACAGGTTCGTAAGGTTGTGACGGGTGCTTTAGAGCTTGAACGCGCTGATAAGCGTATTGGGTCATCTTTAGAAGCCGCACCTATTGTTTTTATTTCTAATCCAGCTTTATTGGAGGCATTGGAGAACTTGGATATGGCGGAAATTTGCATCACCAGTGCTTTAACAATTAAGCCGCATGCATCACCTGAGGATGCTTTTACTCTGAGTGATGTTGAAGGTGTTGGTGTGTATCCGGAGAAGGCATTGGGAAAAAAATGTGCTAGATCATGGCGTTATACACAAGATGTTGGGAGCGATCCAGCTTATCCTGATGTATCTGCTCGTGATGCGGCAGCTTTGCGGGAACTACAGATGCTTGGCAAGATTTGAAATTAAGATCAATGGGTAGAAATGCGGGGCTGTAAAGAGCATTTTATGGTTTGAATTCTGTCATTGATGCAGAGAGCCTTTTATGATAACGATGAGGTCCGTTGTTTTTCCGTGGGGGGTAAGTTTGTGTGTAGGCCAGATCCCCAATAAATTGCGGGAATATCAAGCAGCTATATACTTAGGAAAATAGGGATAAGCAGTGAAGAAGCGTGAAGTAAAAAGATTGCCAATAAGCATTTTAGGCATGTGCTTTATTTTAACAGGATGTGGTTTGTCGGCTCCTACCTATGGTACAGATAAGCCGGTTTCGTTACAGTTTTTTGAAGATGTTGTTAACATTGCTTCGCTCACACCAACAAATGACAATAGTCAGCTTGTGGTGAAAGCGCATCCAAAACTTGTGATACCAGAGCCCAGCGCGCGCAGAGTTTTGCCATTGCCGCAGCAGGATAACACTTTTAGTAGAACAGCAACATCAAAGCAGCATCTTGATCGAAGTAGGGAGCCTGTTTTTTCTCAAAAAGCATCATCAGTTAATAAGCAAGCTCGTGCTGGTTCGGAAAGTATTTCACGGTTGAATGCGAAGCAACGGCAGGAATATTTACGTCGTCAGAGAACGCGAGTTGGAAGTGCGAATTATCGCCGGTATCTTACTGAGCCTCCTTTGAGTTATCGTCAATCAGCAAGGACTGTACCTGTTGGTTCGGAAGTAAAAACGAAGCGTTAAAAGAGTGTGAGAAAAAAGGTATTCTAAAAATGGGTTTTGGTAACAGGAAAACCAATTGCCAGAGAGTTCTCATATTTTGAGAGATGAATTGCTGTTAAGAAGATGAATTATTTTTCATGCCGCTTTTGTGCAAAAAAGTCTTTAAGAAGTTGAGCAGCTTCTTTTTCTTTGAAACCAGAATAGATTTCAGGTCTGTGATGACAGGTTGGTTGCTGATAAAAGCGTGGACCGTGTTCAATAGCGCCTCCTTTAGCGTCATTTGTTGCATAATAAAGACGCCGTACACGGGCAAATGAAATAGCTGCAGCACACATAGCACAAGGTTCGAGTGTTACATAAAGGTCGCAATCAGGAAGTCTTTCGCTTTGGAATATTTCACAAGCCATACGGATTACACGCATTTCTGCATGTCCGGTAGGATCATGTGAGGCTTTTATCCAGTTACCAGCGCGTGCAATAATTGTATTTCCGCGTGTGATAACAGCACCTACAGGGATTTCGTCTTTTTTTCTTGCTTCTTGCGCTTCTAAAAGGGCTATTTCCATGGGAGTTAAAGACATACTGTTCTTTCTACTGAAATAGAGGAAATCAAAAAAGCTTCATCATAAAAAAGACTGTTGTAAAATGAATGCGCTATGATCTTTTGAGAGGGAGCATTATTTTTTAATGTTTAAAATCAACTTGCAAGTAAACAAGTGTATTATTGTTGCTAAAGGATAGCAAATGATAAATGATTATGTTACTTCCCCTTTTAAGATAAGAGCTATAGTGCAGACAGGCGGTTTTCTGAACGTACGCAAAGAGATTGGTGTAAAGAACAAATGAAGGAAAACGGTGAGAGTGAACGGATTGCTAAAAGATTAGCACGTGCTGGTGTTGCCTCGCGTCGTGATGCAGAAATGATGATTTCTGCGGGTCGTGTTGTTGTTAATGGTAAAGTTGTGACGACTCCTGCTTTTAATGTTACCCGCTCTGATGTGATTAAAGTTGATGGCAAACCTTTATCTCCTATAGAGCGAACGCGGTTATGGCTTTACCACAAGCCAGCGGGACTGGTCACCACGAACCGTGATCCTGAAGGAAGGCCAACAGTTTTTAGCAATTTGCCGCAAGGGATGCCTCGTGTTCTTTCTGTGGGTAGGCTTGACATTAACACGGAAGGGCTTTTGCTATTAACCAATGATGGTGGTTTAGCACGTGTATTAGAGCTTCCTGTAACGGGATGGGTCCGCAAATATCGGGTTCGTGCTCATGGAAAAGTCAAACAAAGTGCTCTTGATAATCTTAAAAATGGCATTGCGATTGATGGTATTTTTTATGGTTCAATTGAAGCATCGATTGAACGTGAACAAGGGTCAAATTTGTGGCTTTCTGTAGCTTTGCGTGAAGGAAAAAACCGTGAAATAAAAAATGTTCTTGGTGCATTGGGATTATCGGTTAATCGTCTCATTCGTGTATCTTATGGTCCATTTCAGCTCTCTGATTTGGAAGAGGGAGCAGTCCGCGAGATAAAAGGTAGAATGTTGCGTGATCAATTGGGCGAGCGTTTAATTATGCAAGCCAATGCAGATTTTGATTCTCCTATTCTGAAGCCCTTTTCAAATTCTACGGTTGTTGCAGAAAAGCAGAGTGAGAAAGATCTTGTTGTCACCAAGGGGAGTTGGATTTTTTCGAGTGGAAGAGATGTGCAACGTAGGCAGCGAGGCGGTTCTGTGAAGCACGATCAAACACGATTGGGAACAAAATCTGATGAGAAATTTATTCGTAAGGATAAGAGTGAGGAAGGAAAAACAGAGCGTATTTTGCCTCGTTCGCGCCGTTCTAATGTGTGGATGGCTCCTGGTGCACGCCCAAACAGTGGGCGTAAGAAGCCTTTTTACAGTGAAAATGCCTCTCATGATCATGAAAGAAATTTAGCTGATCAAAGATCTTTCCATAAAGGTAAGGAAAAACCAGCAGAGGTTCAGCAGGGCAAAGAGAGAAGCATTCGTTTTGATCAAAAGCGTGGTAAAAAACCTTATGGTGAGGAACGTGTTGTTGGCAAGAAGGAGCGTTCTTTTAAGAAAGAAGAAAAGGTTGTGAAAGGCAATTATGATGAACGTTCTTTTAAGAGTAAGCGTAAGGCTAAAACATTTGATGGTTCTATGAAAAAATCTAAAGGGTATAGCGGTGGTGCAAAAACAGCCAAGAGATTTGGAGGACCACGTGCGGATCGTCGGCGGTAAATTTGCCGGACGTGTTTTGTTTACACCTGTGGGGCAGTCAATTCGCCCAACCAGTGATCGAACACGCGAAAGCCTTTTCAATATTCTTGCTAGCCGAGAAGAACAATTTTGGATCAATAAACGCATTCTGGATCTTTTTGCTGGTACGGGCGCTTTAGGTATAGAAGCTCTATCGCGTGGTGCAAAAGCTGCGGTTTTTGTTGAAAATTCCGTTGAGGGGCGGGGCCTTCTTCAAAAAAATATTGAAACTTTTGAATTGCAATCAATTGGGCGTGTCTTGCGTCGTGATGCAACAAAACTGGGCAATATTGGGACAATGCTTCCGTTTGATGTTATCTGTGCGGACCCTCCCTATGGGCATTGTTTAGGTGAGCGTGCTTTTGTAGAGGCTCTGAGAGGCGGATGGGCAAAAGCTGAGACACTCTTTGTACTTGAAGAAAGGAAAGATGCAATGATTCATTTACCTGATGTTTTTTATCTCGATGATGAGCGTTTTTATGGTGAGACAGCAATACGTTTCTATAAACTGCGATCATAGTTTCGAGCTTAAAAAACGCTTGTTTTTATCCGATAGAATAATCAAATTTAACGACTCTTTTTATGATGGAAACAGTCTTACACGTACAAAATAAGAGATACATACTGCATAAAATGATGATTTAAGGTTATTTTTAAAATCTTTCGCGGGGGATAATATATGGCTTATGCAACCAATAAAGCGGATATTGGTGATGCGATTTATGCTCTCCGTTTACGTCTTAAAATATTCGACCTCATTAGAAAAGCGAAGTCCGGACATGCAGTTGGTAGCCTTTCCTGTATTGATTTTATTTATATCTTATACAAATATATTCTTCAAATAAATCCAACCCGTATCCATGATAACAATCGCGACCGATATATTCCAAGTAAGGGACATGCGATTGAAGCATTGTATATTGTATTATCAGAAATGGGTTATTTTGACCCTAAGCTTCTCGAGACTTATTTAAAATTTGGTTCAAATTTTATTGGACATGTAACCAAAAAAAGTCCCTGGTATTGAACAAAGCACAGGTTCTCTGGGTCATGGCTTGTCTCTTGGTGCAGGAATGGCTCTTTCTGGACAGCTTAATTCTCAATCCTACCGTGTTTTTGTGCTTCTTGGTGATGGCGAAATGACAGAGGACTCTGTCTGGGAGGCTATACTATTTGCGGCACACTATAAACTCAGCAATCTCATCGCAGTTGTCGATAGAAATCGGCTACAAATTACTGATACGACTGATGTTTTAATGAAAACAGAGCCCTTAGCAGATAAATTTATAAATTTTGGATGGCATGTGGTCGAAATTGATGGTCATGATATCACACAACTAAAAAAATCCTTAAGCTCTTCTCCATTTCATAAGGACAAGCCAACAGCAATACTGATGAACACAATAAAGGGATGTGGTATTTCCTACATGGAAAACGACATATGCTGGCATCATAAAGTTCCAACAGATGAAGAATGCAATATTGTTGTTAATGAAATTCAAACAAAAATTCAATTAATGGGAGAATAAGTGTGGATATTCCTCATCGAGAAACGCAAACAGCTGTAAAATTTTCAAACCTCGAAATTGTGAATAAGACCCTTATAAAAATAGCGCAATGTGATAAAGATATTGTTGTTTTAACAGCTAATTCACGCATATCTGGAAAAATTGATCAATTTGCAAAACTCTATCCGGAACGGATTGTAGAAGTTGGTATTGCTGAGCAAAATTTGGTAGGGATTGCTGCTGGTCTTGCTTCGTGTGGAAAAAAGCCATTTGTTGTTTCACAAGCTTATTTTTTGACAACGCGTGCACTTGAACAAATAAAGGTAGATGTCGCTTATTGTGAAAATCCTGTGAGACTAATTGGTATGAGTGCTGGTGTTAGCTATGGACCCCTCGGGGCAACACATCATGCTATTTCCGATTTTGCTTCGCTTCGGGTTATTTCTAACATACGCATTATTGCTCCTGCTGATAATAAAGAAACAGAAGCTGCAATTTGCTCTACTTTGAGTGATCCTATGTCTGTTTACATATGTTTAGGAAAGTGTGCAGTTAAAAATATTCATAAGAACGCTGCAAAAATTGATATTCGTAAAGTTTCTATTGTAAAAAAGGGAAAAGATATTCTTTTGCTTGCAACTGGAGAAACCGTTCAGATTTGTCTCGATGCTGCTGAAGAACTCCAAAAATATGAAATTATACCAACAGTCATAATTGTGCCAACAATTCGACCTTTAGATGAGGCATCTGTGCTAAATTATATAAATCCCACAAATTTATTGTTGTTTGTGAAGAATATAGTATCAATGGGGGGCTTGGAGAAGCAATTGCGAGATTACTTATGGAACAGAGCATTGCATGCAAGTTTATATCATTAGGAATACCAGATCAGCCAATTTGTAATGGAAGCCAATTAGAGGTTTTAGCAAATTACGGAATGAGTCGAGAGGGGATAACAAAAACTGTGTTAGCAATGAGATAATCAAAATATTAAATGACATTCGGATATATTTTCTAGCTCAAAACACCATAAATTATTAAGAATGCGTAGAGATAAGACATATAAGCTCATGAAATTCTTGCATTTCCTGTTTTTCATGAAACGAGCTTTTCTTTTTGTAAAGATGATATATCTGTATTTTCTTATTGCTCAAAAGCATCTTTCCGCACTAAATTTTCGTGTGTAATGTCTTTGACGGTTTGTACACCAGTTAATGTCATAGCAACCCGCATTTCATTAGCAAAAAGATCAAGGAGCTGTGCAACACCTTTCTCACCTTTAGCTGCAAGAGCATAAACAAAAGCACGACCAATCATAACAGCATCTGCACCTTGTGCTATCATGCGTACAACATCAAGGCCAGAACGAACACCAGAATCCGCTAAAATGGTCAAATTGCCCTTTACAGCTTTCGCAATTGCTGGCAATGCGCGTGCAGTTGATAAGACACCATCGAGTTGACGTCCACCATGATTGGAAACAACAATGCCATCAGCACCAAATTGTACGGCTTCTCGTGCATCTTCTGGATCAAGGATCCCTTTCAGAATCATTTTTCCTTTCCAAAAGTCTCGAATCCATTCAAGATCACGCCAACCAATTGAGGGATCAAAATTAGCACCAAGCCAACCAACATAATCATCCAATACAATCTTTTTTTGCAAATAAGTAGAAACATTTCCAAGATCATGTGGACGCCCCATAATACCAACATTCCATGCCCAATGCGGATGGGTAAAAGCTTGTAAAATACGACGTAATCCAGCATAAGGTCCAGACATTCCTGAATGTGCATCACGATAACGTGCACCAGGAACTGGCATATCAACTGTAAAAACTAAGGTACGCACACCTGATGCCCAAGCCCGCTCTAATGCATCACGCATAAACCCGCGATCTTTGAGAACATAAAGTTGAAACCAAAATGCATTTCCAGCGGCTTTCTGCACTTCTGCAATGGGGCACACGGAAACTGAAGAGAGGGTAAAAGGAATACCTTTTGCAATGGCCGCATGTGCTGCTTGTACTTCACCACGGCGTGCATACATGCCTGTTAACCCAACGGGTGCAAGTATAATCGGCAAATTCAGTGTTTGATCAAAAAGCTTTGTTGAAAGATCAACTTCACCAATCTGTTTCAGAATTCTTTGACGTAATGCAAGTGCCTGAAGATCTGTACAATTTCGTCGCATTGTTTCCTCAGCATAAGCTCCGCCATCAATATAGTGAAAAAGAAAAGGAGGAAGCCGACGTTTTGCTGCTTTGCGGTAATCAAATGTTGAGGAAATAATCATGAGTAGCACCACTGTTCCTAAATGAAAAATAAAAACACCTTCAAATCAATAAAGATGAGCCCGCGCACATCCTCTTAAATGTCCTTACAGAACACAAAATTAAGTAAATATAAGTAACAGAGATTGCAATTTAAAAAAATCAATTGATAACAAAAATGCCTTTATTTACTCTTTCTAAGTTTATGAAAATTTCATCGTGTTTATTTTCAATAAGTAACCTATACCTTCATATATTATGAATATATTTTTCAAAAATGGAGATGTTCCCTCTTATTATCGATATTCCTTTAAAAGATATTCTCCACAAAAATGTTTCATACTATGGTCCATAAGGTATAGAGTTAATCATTGTGTTTCCTCCATAAAATAAAAGAAGCTGTTGCGAGAACTGAAAAGCAACCCGTTGAATATATTCAGTAATTTTCTCGTTATTTATAAACAGAAGAGGTAACTTCAATAAACGCATTAAACTGTCATTTGAAGGAGAAAAGAGCTATATTAAAGAAAGTGATAAGTAAAGCTAAATTGAAATTTTCATTTTTTGAAAAAACTATTATTGTACTGTAAAAAGCTTTTTTAAATTTGTAATGATATTAAAATAGGAAGTACCTTCATTTAAAATGCTTAGAGAGTTTTAATTCCTGTGCTTGGTAATGTGATCCAGTATTTTGTCCATAAAGTTTTAACGGTCGATGAAGCATATGTTCATATACTAAACGGCCAATAATTTGACCATGCTCCAAAATAAACGGAACTTCACGGCTGCGCACTTCCAAAACCGCTTTTGCTCCTTTCCCTCCCACTTCCATATGTCCAAATCCTGGATCAAAAAAACCGGCATAATGCACCCGAAATTCACCAACTAAGGGATCAAAGGGGGTCATTTCAGCTGCATAAAGTGGAGGGACATGGACTGCTTCTCGCGAAACCAAAATATAAAACTCATCAGGATCAAGAATAAGTTCTCTTTGACCGCGGTCAAAAAGAGGTTCCCAAAAATCTAGAACGTGAGCAACAGCACGTTTATCAATATCAATCACACTTGTATGACGTTTACCACGATAGCCCACAAGCCCATTTTCATCCCCCTTTAAATTAATGGATAGCCCAATACCACCCACACTAATATTAGGAAGATCATCCGATACCAGCGTTTCATTCTTATGCAAAGTATGGAGTTCACTTTCATTTAAGTAACTGTGTCCTTTGCGAAATCGAAGCTGAGATAAACGTGAACCGGTACGCACTAAAATTGGAAATGTGCGTGGGCTAATTTCAAGATAAAGTGGGCCATGATAACCGGCACAAATCTTATCAAACTCTTGTGCATTATCTGTAATGACACGTGTAAAAATATCTAATCGTCCAGTGGAACTTTTAGGATTGGCAACAGCTGATAAAATTTCAGGTAAAGCCAAACTTTCCAAAAGAGGAACAATATAAACACAACCTGTTTCTAAGACTGCTCCGTCCTGCAAATCGAACTCGTGCAATTTTAATCGTTCGAGTTTATCTAAAACTTTTACATCGGACCCTGGCATAAAGGAAGCACGTATACGATAGGCTTTGTTTCCTAAACGAAGATCAAGACTTGCAGGTTGTATTTGGGCTGCATCAAAGGGACCAAGAGCTTTAAGAAAGTCATGATCAATTAAAGCTTGTATATCATTATCTGCCAAAATACCACTTACACGCGCCATATGTTTTGCCTTCCATTTTTACGCACTTTCTTTTTGGCGTAGATAATGAAGGAGTGCAAGATATTTTAGAGTGATAAAAAACTTCTTCTTTGATTTTTCTTATCAATTATTCATATGAGAATGTTATGAACAATAAAATAGCGTTTGGTACATGATTCTTTGAAAATCAATGAAGAGTGTTATTTTGGGAAAACAGTTTTCACACACTCTCATTGTTGAATGTTGTACAAATAATGCTATCATAACGCAAAACTTGCTCAAGAATCCGCAGGAATCCTATTAGAATTTATGATGATTATACGCCATCTTAGCGAAAATATTATTAATCAAATTGCTGCTGGGGAAGTGATTGAACGGCCAGCCAATGTTGTCAAAGAACTTGTTGAAAATGCCATTGACGCGGGAGCAACGCGAATCGAAATTGTTACAGGAAACGGAGGAAAAAATTTTATAAAGGTGAGTGATAATGGCTGTGGTATTCCAGCAGATCAATTAACTTTAGCAGTTTCACGCCATTGTACCTCAAAGATTACTGATAATGTGCACAATATCTGTTTTCTTGGGTTTAGAGGAGAAGCCTTACCTTCTATTGGTTCTGTTTCTAAACTTAAATTAACCTCACGAACGCAAGATGCTGAGAATGCTACTGAAATTATTGTTACAGCAGGGAAAATTTTGGGACCCAAACCAGCTGCTGCAAATTCTGGAACGATTGTTGAAGTTCGTGACCTTTTCTTTGTTACACCAGCACGGCTAAAATTTATGAAAACGGACCGCGCTGAAACGAATGCTATTACCGATATGATTAAACGAATTGCTATCGCATTTCCGCATATCCGTTTTTCTTTTTCAGGTCCAGATAGAACTTCTATGGAGCTTCCTGCTACGGGAAATAACATTCAAGGACAATTACAACGTATTACACAAGTGATGGGAAAAGAATTTGCTCCCAACAGTATTGCACTGAATGCTGAACGCGAATCAGTTCGTTTAACTGGGTTTACTTGTTTGCCATCCTTTAACCGTAGCAATAGCCTTCATCAATTTGCTTATGTTAATGGGCGCCCAGTACGCGATAAATTTCTTTGGGGAGCAGTTCGAGGAGCTTATGCTGATGTGATGACACGGGATCGTTATCCTGTATCGATTCTTTTTATTGATCTACCACCTGCTGATGTAGACGTTAACGTCCACCCAACAAAAGCGGATGTTCGATTCCGTGATCCAGGATTTATTCGCGGTTTAGTCGTCGGAGCAATTCGTGAAGCATTGCATAAAACGGGTGTTCGTCCTACTTCAACGCGGTCTGAAGCAATGTTGGCTGCATTTCAGACACAACAGCCATTGAAGACATTTAAAAGCGCTTATCGGCCTTTTTCTTACAACCCACAGCATCATTCTTTTGCATCTGCATCAATGGTGCATAAGCCATTGGATATTAATAATTCTTTTGGTTTAAAAGAAGATGTTACTCCCCTGATGGAGGGGGTAGATACACCAAGTGGTGATGCTTATATTTCCAGTATTATACCAACATCAGAAGAACTATCTTATCCGCTAGGAGCAGCCCGAGCACAAATCCATAAAAACTACATTATCGCCCAAACTCAAGACAGTTTGGTCATTGTCGATCAACATGCTGCTCACGAAAGATTGGTTTATGAAGCACTCAAGAATGCACTTTATTCCAAACCGCTTGCTTCACAATTGTTGCTTATCCCTGAAATTGTAGAGCTCTCTGAAGAAGATGCAACATGTCTTTTAACGCACAAAGATGCTTTGCAAAAGTTTGGCTTGGGTATAGAACCATTTGGACCTGGAGCAATTGTTGTGCGTGAAACACCCTCTATGTTAGGGGAGATCAATGTACAAGCTCTCATTAAGGACCTTGCAGATGAAGCCGCTGAATATGATACGACAGACAATTTAAAAGCAATGCTTGATTATGTTGCAGCAACGATGGCTTGTCATGGCTCAATACGGTCAGGACGTGTTTTACGCCCTGAAGAAATGAATGCACTGCTACGACAAATAGAAGCAACCCCTCATACAGGCACATGTAACCACGGACGTCCTACTTATATTGAACTGAAATTGGCTGATATAGAGAGGCTTTTTGGTAGAAAATAAGTTATCACGCACTGTTTTGGCAAGAAAAATTAAATTCACTCTCGACTTTATAGGGCATCTTATGGCAATTTTCTTGTGTCATCTCTCATACTAACAAGAAGGGATTATAAAGTATGTTTTCCAATGACGAACGTGAAGCAAAAATTCATTATTCTAATAATGGATATAAAATCATAGAATATGGAACCTATACCCTTTGTGCGGTTAGTGGACAAAAAATCCCGATAGATGATTTAAAATATTGGAATCATCACCGCCAAGAAGCATATGCGAGTTGTGAAATTTCCTATCATCGTGAACTTGAATGCAATCCATATCTCAGCGAATTGTTAAAAGCACAGAAAAAATAACAAATTTGAAGGCTATAAATTTCGCTTTTTAAAAAAGATGTTTGCGTTCTCTAAAACGGGTTATGACCTCCTCAAGCAGTTTATGGCAAAAATCTTCTTGAGCAAAATTAACGTGAACATCAAATACAATAAGATTTTTTAAATCTTTTTGCACACGGTTTGTTTTTATACGTGCGTAATCCTTAGCAGTTGTAGCGAGCCATAAGTCTTGCGTTTTAGCTTTTTGTGCAAGATTGTTTAAATCTGTGTCAGTAAAAAAATAGTGGTCAGGATAAGAGTAAGTTTGCACCACATGACCAGAGAGTTCTTTAATGGATTTAAAAAATTTATCGGGATTGCCAATACCTGCAAATGCCAAAAATGATTTTTCTGCAACCTTATCGGACGCCAATGATTTAAAATGAGCGTAATGTAAAGGTTTTCCGGTATGCGTGAGAGAAAAAGCCATTTTATCATTTGCGTCCGAATGACCAATCAATAAAATACTATCTGTTAAAGAAAGCTGTGTTTTTAATGGTACACGCAAAGGTCCTGCTGGAAAAACAGCTCCATTACCAAAGCCACGCATTGCATCGACAACGAGCAGTGCATAATCCATATAAAGACGGCGGCTTTGAAAGCCATCATCCATTAAAATAAGATTACATCCTTCTTGCTTGAGCCGTTGTGTTGCCGCATAGCGATCGGTTGATATGGCAACAAAAGCATGCCGTACGAGTAAAAGCGCTTCATCTCCAACATCGCGTGCATTATCATATTTCTCATTTACAAGATGCACACCCTTGAATGCTCCACCATAACCACGTGATACAACACCAGGCACGAAACCAAGCTCTTTAGCAGCTTTTGCAAAAGCAATAACAACAGGTGTTTTACCGGTACCGCCACATGTAAAATTGCCAATACATAAAACTGGAAGATCAATAATAGGGGGCTCCTTTGCCATACGGCGGTTTGAAAAATAACCATATATCCAAGAAACTGGAGCTAGTAAAAAACGTAAAAAACTTCTCTCTTTCCACCAAAAATGAGGTGTACTAATATGCATACTGACTCCGATGTTGGCTTAAACCTGTTTGTATCACGAGAGGTTGCAAAAATGGCTCAAGAAGCTTTAATGTGCGCTCGAGTGCACCTGCCATACCGGTTGCTACGTCATAGGCTTTATCAACCATTTCTTGTCGTAATGCTTCATTTGTTAAAAGCCTATACACTTGTATAGCAAGTTGTTTTGTGTCTTGAATCATAAATGCTGCATCACGCGTGAAAAATTTGTCAAACATTTCTTGAAAATTTGAAACATGAGGCCCCGTTAAAATGGCTGATCTCAGCAAAGCTAACTCCAATGGATTGTGCCCACCATTTCCACATAAAGACTTCCCAATGAAAGAAACTTTCGATAAGCGAAGGAAAAGTCCCATTTCTCCAATTGTATCGCCCCATAAAATGTCGGTATTTACATCTGGAACAGCATTGTTACTTCTACGGATAAAGCGCAAACTTTTTTTGTCGCATTTTTTCATAAGGTCTTCTAAACGTTCAGGATGGCGAGGCACAATGATTGTTAATAAATCCGGCAAATAACTTTTGAGAATTTTATGAACTTCAAAAGCAATTTCCTCTTCTCCTTCATGGGTTGAAACAGCTGCCCAAATTGGGCGGGTGCCAATAGCACTACGATAATACCTAAGCAAATCTTGATCTTCAATTGGCAAAACATCAGCCTTGAGATTGCCAGAAAGCGCAACAGATTTTACCCCAAGGGCGTTATAATAAGATACATCTTTTTCATTTTGCCCAATAGCCAAGTCAATATGCTTAAAGATATGTCTGGCAAGAACACGCCGTTTTTGCCAAGCTTTAAAAGATCGTTCAGACATATGAGCATTAACAAGAATCTGTGGAATGTGCATCTTTGCAAGTTCTTTAATACGGAGAGGCCAAATCTCTGATTCACAAATCAATGCTAAATCAGGTTTCCAATGACTGATAAAACGATGCACAGCCAAATCTAAATCCAACGGAGCATATTGATGAATGAGTCGGTTACCAAATTGCTTTTTTACAAGAGAAGAAGATGTTACAGTGCAGGTTGTTAATAATATATTGATTTTTAATGATAAAATATAATTAATAAGCGGAACAAGAGCAAGTGTTTCTCCAACACTTGCCGCGTGCAACCAAATTAATGGGCTTTGAGGACGGACTTTATGGCTTTTCCCCAAACGCTCTTTTTGGCGACCCCACTCTTCTTTTCCACGGACAGCACGAAGAAACAAATAAAAGGGTATAATGGGACGCAAGCAAAAACCAATCATCCGATAGATTAAAAGAGCCGCACATGCTTTTAGTTCCATCATTAAAACCACCTCATTTATTTGTTTTAAGACGTCTGTAAGCTTTTTCTATTAAACGATTCATCACCTTTATTCATTGCATCAATTTTTTAGAGCGAGGAGCCAAATCTTCTCCGCATTGTAAGCCACAAAAAACGCTTTATTCATGAGAATGCTTTGGCAAAAGGTATCACAATTTTTCCTATATTTTTCAAGAATTTTTTCCCATGAGAATATATGTAGATAAAGTATGAGAGAGTACAGGTAAATAATTTGATTAATAAAATAATCCCTTTTCTAGTTTTATGCACTTTATATCCACAGTTATAGAGTTTTTTAGCAGGATTAAGCGCATTTTGATTATGAACGTTCTTATAACCAACTTATGAACATAAGGAATTTTATTTTTTAAACTATGAACAAATTTAAACTCTCGTTTTTTAATTTCCTATTTATTTCGGAATTAATAAGAAAAAAAATACGAAAACAATGTTTTTACTTTAGAGAATGCAAAAAAGAGTTTATTTATTGTTTATGAAAACGATGAAGTTATAAGAAATAGATTATGATAGCTTTATACTTTAGCAACATTCTTTAAGTTTTTTAAGAGAAGATTCGTTCAATAAACAAAATGCACACAATCTATTCAAACAGATAAAAACGGTACAAACAATGTTTGTATCAGTAAATACTTATTTCTCACAAAAAGCACTTAATTTTCATTTATCTTAAATATTATATCTGAAAAATTCATTTTTTTTAGCATTTGCATAATGAGGAAAATAATAATCTAAAATCCAAGTTTTATGATGCATCATCCATTTCACTATCAAGAAAGTGATGCAAGTCTACGATGTAATAACGTTGTAATGCATTATCTACACTGCTTTGTGCTTTCGCTTGCCATGCTTCCTGAGCTGATTGATAATCTGGAAAAATACCAACCACATCTAAATCATCAAGATTCTTAAATTGATTACTCTTAAGATTTTTCAATTCCCCACCAAATACAAGATGCAAATGTTGTTTTTTTTCGTTGATTTCGGTCATGAAGCCTCCATATCGTTAAGAAATTTTAGCGCATTTTTTATGTGATTAAACTAACTTTGCTTGACGAACAACATCTATCATATCTTGACAGCAATTATTTTTACCCGCAATTAAAAGTCCATATCGATAAGGTTCAATTCCGTAAGATATAAAAGGTGCATCAAGTGATAAAAAACATCCTCCACATTCCTGTAAAATAAGATCAGCCGCTGCGATATCCCATACATGACAATTCGGACGAACCAACACAATATCAATCTCATTTTGAGCAACAAGGACAATACGATATGCAAGAGAGGGAATATGGCGATACAAACTAATTTGATTGAGAAAATCATCTGGCAACTTTTGAGCGAGCGATTTATCAAGTGAAACTTTATATTTGCGTTTAATCTGAGATGCCAAAAGAGAAAGTTCTCTGCCATTTAATGTAGCCCCTCCACCAATAAGAGCCGCATAAACATCCCCCTGAGCTGGACATTGCACAACACCCACGATAGGGCGCCCATTCTCAATAATAGCCATTGAAACACACCAATAGGTATTGCCAGAAAGAAAACCACGCGTTCCATCAATAGGATCAACTACAAAGTAGCGTTCATAGCTTTGTTGTTTGCGATGATCTTTCGTTTCTTCTGAAATCCATCCATAATTCGGACGCGCTTCAAGAAGCTTTTCTTTCAAAAAGTGATCAACTGCAAAATCCGCCTCACTGACAGGTGAATTTCCATCTTTTATCCAAACGTCTAATGCGCATCTAAAATACTTCATTGCTAAATCCCCAGCCTCTCGACCAACATCAAGCAAAAGGTTTAAATCAGAAGAATGATGCGTGTTATTTTCCTGCAAGTGTCATTCCTTCAATTAATAATGTTGGCGCCGCTGTACTATAGCGCCGATCAATATCGTTGGCAGGTGTTAAATGTGCTAACATATAGAGCAGATCAGAACCTAGTGTTACTTCACTTACTGGATAAGCAATTTCGCCATTTTCAATCCAAAAACCGGAAGCACCACGACTGTACTGTCCCGTAACGAAATCAATGCCATGCCCGAATAATTCTGTAACATAGAATCCAATACGCAAATTTTTAATCATATCGTCAGGTGATATTAAACTCGGTTCAATAGCAAAATTGGTACTTGCTGGTTGAACCAATGAAGCTGAACGTACACCATGACCATTGGTTTCAAACCCCAATTCACGCGCTGAAGATGATGAAAGAAGCCAATTTTTTAAAATACCATTTTCAATAATATTCAATGTTTGCCCCTCTACTCCTTCTCCATCGAAAGGACGAGAAGCATTTCCACGCAATCGCAAAGGTTGATCTGTCACATGAACATCCGATTTCATCACTGCTTTTCCTAAGCAATTTTGTAAAAGACTTGTTTTACGAGCTACAGATGCGCCATTCACCATACATGCAATATGTCCAGCAATTCCGCGAGCTGTACGTGGATCAAAAATAACATCCACGACCTTTGTAGCAGCACGAACTGCTCCCAAACGTCGAATTGCCCTCATTCCTGCATTTTTTCCTACAATTTCTGCTGCTTCCAAATCGGAAAAATGCAGGGCGGTTGTATAATCATAATCCCGCTCCATTGCTGTTCCCTCACCAGCGACAGCACTACAAGAACGTGAAAAATAACTGGAATGATAAGCCCCACAAAACCCATCACTCGTTACAAGGACAAACCCACTACGGCCATAAGCTGTTGTAGCTCCACCAGAATTGCTCACTCCTTTAATATCGAGGGCTGCTGCCTCTGTTTTTAAAGCATCTTCTGTTAAAAAATGACTATGTGGAACAAAATCATCAAAAAGATCAAGATTTTTAGGATGAGTAACTAAATAGTCTTTATTTGCCAAACCTTCAAATAAACTGTCAGGAGAAGCTTTCGCCATTGCAACAACACGCTCTGCTAGTTCTTGCGGATAAGCCGTTAAATTAGCAGAAACACTTGCTACTTTTTTTCCAACAAAAACCCTTAATGTAAAATCATTGCTCTCTGAAGCTTCTGTCGATTCGACTTTTCCACAACGAACCGATACACTGGTAGAATGTGCACGGACAATAACAGCATCAGCAGCGTCTGCTCCAGAACGTTTTGCTGCTTCAACCAACGAAGCGGCTTTATCAATCTGGTTTTTGTCAGTCATTATAGGCTCCCTTAAATATTTATTATTTATATGGATAAGCAATCTGGCGAATTTATATAAAATGTAATTTTGTATGCTTATCAATATAAATACTCGCATACACGCGTTCTTTTAATAAATCGAACGATTTTTTTCAGCTTCTTTCAAAAAAATGTAAGTAAAATCTCTTTGGCTTCAAGTTTTCTAATTTGCTCACTGTCATCAGTGAGTCAAATCCATATTTCCATAAAACCAATGGGAAATTGTGCGATGACACGTCATTTTAAACGCCAAAACTGCAAAATGGGCTAGATCACATACCTCATGGGCAATTGGTTAGTTAAATACTCACGGTTCAAAGACTCAATTCTAAGTGGGCTATAACTTCTGCGTCATCTTTTTTTGACAAATTCAATTTCCTTAAGTGAGTAAGCATATTTATAAAAACGATTTATTCCCAGTAAGAGCACGGCGGTTCATTTCGATCATTACATTACGAAGATGTAATTTAATCTTCGATCCAATAAGTACTCCTAAAGGAGAAAGTAAGCCAGACATAGTTACTGTATGACGAATTTTATTTTTTAAAGAACCAGATTTTGTTGAGCTAATATATTCATGATCAAAAATTATTGCGTGTAAAAGGAAGTTTAGCGTAATCAGAAAAACAAACGTTTTTTTATAACTTTATCAAGTGTAAAGGTTATTTTCGGTCCTTTTTTAGGTTTCATTTGTCCTACAGCCCCTGTTTTGAAAGCACTAGGAAGCTCTACCCATTCAAGTTCGTGATCCCAACAGGGTCATGTTGCTACGTCTTCCCACATAGCTCAAATTTGTTCGGTACTTGCTTGTGTGTAAATTTCTTCGCTATGTGTCCATTTAAACATGAGAGTCACCCTTTTTCATAAAAAAATCTATTTAATCGATAGGTTATATAGGCTTCAAGCTAAAAGAAATTCTTAAATTTAAGATGTTCATTTCTATTGCAGACCATTTTCCAACAGCAGTGTGACAACAAATAATGCGTTGATACCAATCTCTTTAGACTATGCTTTAATTAAAAAGAAGCCATTCAGTCTCTAAGAGACATCTTCTTTAAGTAATTGAAATAACAGAAATAAATTTCATCATTAGCCATCATAAATTTCCATTGCTTTGCGAATTCGGGACGCGTCATGAGTTGTAATTTCGAAAAAACCTCGTCTTGCTAACATCCCCCAACGAGGATTGGATAGAAATTCTAGACCTTGAACTTCTTTTAAAACAACAGGTTTTGCTTGTTTATTAAAAACAGCATCTTTTCGAAAAGGTATGAAATCAGGAGTTTGCTCTACTTGCATAAATGTGGTTGTCTTTGAACACATACTGAAACTCTATAGTTTGAAGAATTTTTCCAGTGCCCATTTCACTCCGTGGACAGTAAATGAAGACTTCATCTCCCTTAGATGTTTTTTGAAGTGAACCAGCCTTACCGTGACAGACTTGAAGGAAACCAAATTTAGCTGCAAGACGAGCGTGATTTCGAGAAATTACAGCTATCCAATGTTTCATTTTATGTTCATTCTTCCACAACATAAGCAATATTTTCTACATGAAGTGAAATATCTCTTTTAAAGTCATAACACAGAGGGGTTTTCCACACCGTTTAAGGTATAGATGCAACCTGAGTGTAGTTTGACAGTAGGTTTTGTACTAAGTGGGAAGAGGTGGGATTATGTAGGAATAGTTGGTAACTTGTTGTTTTTATGGATATTTTTTACCATTAAATGCGCGTTTTGTCAAAATCTATTTTGACACCTAAAATTGTGAAAAAGAGCGAAAATCATAAAAAAGTGCGTTTTCATGGTAAAAATGAGAGAAGGCTTTGAAAGGTCTTTGAAGATTTTTAAAAAGTCTGTGAAAGCCTAGAAAACCGCCTTTGAAGACCCTTTGAAAAAAATGAAACAAAAAGTGCAAACAGCTTCAAAATCAGCCCAAAATGACCAAAAAAGCAAAAAAGATATGCGCCATATGGCGCGTTTCTATTTTTTGCAAATATAATTCTTTTAAAACAATTCTTTATTATAATTTCTTAATGTAAAGAG
>NZ_CADEAK010000004.1 GCF_902825225.1 Bartonella vinsonii subsp. berkhoffii ATCC 51672 | reverse complement strand
TAATCCCTACCGTGGTGCACGGTTTAACTCTTTCAAACTTGAAGGGTTCTTAAAGCTGATTTACCGGCGTTTATCAAATGTGACCATTGAACATTTAGACTGGTTTGATTTTATTAGGCGTTATGACTGGCCAATGACCTTGTTTTACCTTGATCCACCTTATTTTGGCGTTGAGAATTGCTATGGCAAAGATTTGTTTAAGCGAGAGGATTACCAGAAAATGTCCACACTGCTTGCCCAATTAAAGGGAAAGTTTGTTCTGTCTCTTAATGATGTGCCAGAGATCCGATCAACCTTTAGCCAATTTAAACGAAAAGAGGTGAATACATCTTATACATGTGGTTCAAATAATCCGATGCCCGCTCAAGAGCTGATCATCTCAAATTGCGATCTTTAGGAAAAGAAAAAAAATTCATGAAAGGGGGCTTTAAATGACCTTTGAAAGGTCTTTGAAGACCCTTTGAGAACCCTTTGAAAAAATGAAAATCCTTTGAAAAGGAGGTCATTTTTACAAAATATGATGCGAATTAGACAAAATTTGTTGGTCTCTGTATGCATATCTTACAGATTTTAGCTGTCAAATAATGGGATTGATGGAAAAGATGAAGCATCTCAAATTGCGATTCCTGAGCAGAGCAAAATAAGGCTCATAAAAGCAACTCTAAATGATCCTTCAAAACCTCTTTGAAAAAAATAAATTGGTACAAAACCTACTGTCAAATTATACAAAACCTGCTGGCAAGCTACATACACAAAACCTAGTGGCAAGCTACATTGGAAATAAGATGGTAGCGGAGGAGGGATTTGAACCCCCGACACAAGGATTATGATTCCTCTGCTCTAACCTACTGAGCTACTCCGCCGCAACAGATAAAATCATTGCAACCAATCTTATCTTTTGCGGATATAAGAGGTAGAATAGTAAGATGTCAAGCATCGTTTTTAAGCTTTTCTCTTGTCATTCTATTTCATCCCCGATATGGAATGAAGAGAAATATATTTTTTATTGATTGGCAGGGGTAAAACATAAAAATGGTGCCACGTGTAGCGGTTTTAGGATGCGGTCATTGGGGGGGGAATCATATACGAACACTCCAACAATTTGGGGCTTTAGCAGCAGTTTCTGATATGAATGTGGAGCGTGCTGAAAGCTTTGCTTGTATGTATGGGGTTGAAGCCATTGCGCCTGAAGATCTTTTTATTCGTAAAGATATTGATGCATTGGTGCTGGCTTTGCCTCCACAATTTCATACAGAAAATGCCCTCTGTGCTCTCAAAAATGGTAAGGATGTTTTGGTTGAAAAACCAATTGCATTAAATGTAGCAGATGCGGAACATCAAGTCCAAGTTGCTGGTGAATATGAACGAATTTTTATGGTTGGCCATATTTTACGGTTTCACCCTGCTTTTGAAAAAATGTGTGAATTGATAGAAAAGGAAGAACTAGGTGATATCCGTTATATTTATTCTCACCGATTAGGTTTTGGAAAATTTCATACACAAAGTGATGCCTTATGGGATCTTGCTCCTCATGATCTCTCAATGATTTTGGCTTTGACAGGATGTGAACCTTCTGAGATTCGTGGCGAGGGGGCTAGTGTCATTGATCAGCATTCTGACTTTGCTCATATTCATATGACTTTTCCAAATGGTATAGGAAGTCATCTTTTTACTTCACGTCTTAGTCCCTATCGTGAAAGGCGCTTAACGGTTGTTGGCACAAAAGCTATGCTTGTTTTTGATGATATGGAACCATGGAACCGTAAATTAGCATTGCACCCTTTTGCTGTTTGGAAAGAGAATCAAGAGTGGGTTTTTAGCACTGATGCGTTGAATTACATTGATGTTTGTGAAGGCTTGCCACTTACTTGCGAATTACAACATTTCCTTCATTGTGTTGAAACGCGTCAATCGCCTCGCACAAATGGTGGTGATGCTATTGCTGTTTTACGGATTTTAACTGCTGCTAGTGTCAATTCTTATTAAAATAGAAGAGAAGTAATGCTCATACATTATTGTGATGATCAATGGAGTTAATATGCAATTCATCGACCTTGGAGCGCAGCGTGTGCGCATTAAAGATAAAATTAATTCTGCAATTGCGCATGTGGTCGCTAGTGGTCAGTATATTTTAGGGCCAAAAGTCACAGAGTTTGAAGAGCGATTGGCAGATTATCTTGGGGTTAAGCATGTGGTTGCATGCGCTAATGGAACTGATGCATTAAAAATGCCTCTTATGGCTCATAATATTGGTCTAGGGGATGCTGTTTTTTGTCCTAGTTTCACGTTTTCTGCAACCGCGGAAGTTGTTGCTTTAGTTGGAGCAGAGCCTGTTTTTGTGGATGTTTTGCCTGATACATTCAATATGGATGTTGAAAAACTTTGTGAAGCAATCAAAATGATTAAAGAAGAGGGGCGCCTTCAACCAAAGGCAATTATTGCTGTTGATTTATTTGGGCTTCCTGCTGATTATGCGCAAATTACTAAAGTCGCGGGAAAGGAAAATCTTTTTGTTATTGAAGATGCTGCTCAATCGATGGGTGGAAGAAGCGGTAATATTATGTGCGGAGCTTTTGGTAATGTTGCTGCGACAAGCTTTTATCCTGCAAAACCATTGGGGTGTTATGGCGATGGAGGCGCTATGATGACCAATGATGATAACTTGGCAGCACTTTTACGTTCTATTTTGTTTCATGGTAAAGGTGAAACGCAATATGATAATGTGCGTATCGGTATAAATTCACGTTTGGATACTCTTCAGGCTGCAATTTTGTTAGAAAAACTTGAGATCTTTGAAGATGAGATAGAAAGGCGAATGGCAATTGCTCGACGTTATTCCGAGGGTTTAAGAGATATTGTCACAGTTCCAGAATTGGGAGAAAATGTGCGGTGTGCCTATGCACAATATACGATTAAGGTGGAAGAACGTGACAAATTAAAGGACTATTTACAGAAAGAATCTATTCCTACAATGGTTTATTATAAAACTCCATTGCATCAACAGCCCGCTTATAAACACTTTTCTTCTGTAAAAAATTCTCTTTCTGTTTCGGAGTCTTTAGGGAATTGCGTTTTAAGTTTACCGATGCATCCTTATTTAACGCAAACTGATCAGGATATGGTTATTCAGAAAATAAGAGATTTTTATCATTCTTGAGAGGATATTTTATTTTAAAGGTCGTTTAAGAGTGGGTTTTGTTTTTGTCCCATTTTGAAAGGTATTTTTGATTTGTAATTAAAAAATAAAGTCAGAATGAGTAGCTCTTCTGCTAAGAGAATAGCTTCCCTCTCTGTACGAGACCGTTAGTGTTTATCACTCTCGATCTTCACTTAAGTGGTTTTAAAAGACAATTTAAAGAGGTGTTTTTTTGCTGTAGGCTATTTTTTTCTGAATATGTGAGGCTAGATCATTTTTACTTTTAGAATTTTTTGTCAATATGTTGATGGGAGATGATTCACCCTCTTGTAATGCTATTTGAGCAGCTAACATTGCTGCTAATTCCTTTGTTTCTTCACGCAATTCATTTAGGAGTTTTGGGTTCATCGTGTTGTCAAGCGCATTGGTTTGAATTTTTTCTAAACATTTCTGATAATGTGCAATTTTTTCATGCATAGTTTTTATTTCCATTATGAAAGTATTCGTTGCATCAGAGTTTTGTTCGATTGCGGGTGTTTCTTTTGGGGAGGAAGAGGGGCCTTGTGTGGAAAGACATAATCGATAAAGCTGCTCTGTTACTTGGCTGAGTTGTATTTTCTGTTGAGCATATTTTTTTTGCAAAGAATCGTATTTTTGTTCATTGTGCGCTTGTTCTACAGCATGTTGTGCACGAAGAAAATCGTAATTTGCTTGCATTTCAGTGTAGGATAACGGGATTTGTGCAGAAACATATTTCTGCGCAAAATGAATAGCTCTGCGCCAAATAAGAGGAGCAAAAAGCACGAGTAACCAAGAGGTAAGAGCGACTCCAAAAATAAAAAAAAGAAATGATTGGATAAGCATAAAACCTCTTTCGATAAAAGTTCGTTTAAAACGGGTTCCATGTTGGTTTGGGCGTTAATTTTAAATATCCCACATTAATGCCAAGACGTGCGCCAATTCCTGTACGTATTGGAACTAATAAAACATTGTGGCGTTTAAGAACATGAAAGCCAACACCTGCAATTAAATAGGCCGAACCTGAAATACCACCATAGCGTCCCCATAAATTATTTATAGTATTGAGATCGTAAACTAATATCATTAAACGAGAACCTTGTCCGCCAAGATCCCACCCCACAGAGGGACCTTGCCAAAAAACTTTATGCTGACCGTAGTTTTTGGTAAAAATTTTTCCTTCACCATAGGTTAATCCAGCAAAAAAAGCACCAGAAGCTTCTTCCCCTAATATATAGGCATTGGGATAACCGTATTGTGAAAAGATATTTTGAATTGCTACTGCTATACCGCTAGCAGTTTTTCCAAAAAAAGTATGACCGGAATCGATAATTTCTTGCAGCGAATAATGGGGTTCATTTTGTTTTATTGGTCGGAGTTGAGCATTTGCAGTGTTTATGATAACAAAAAAAAGGAAGATGATAGATACGATACTTTTGGTCCAGCGTATGAGAAGAGAGAGAGCCATAGAGTTTTTTCCTTTTATTAGTTACAAACAACAAGATAATATTAGCATTTTTATTCTATTCAAATAAAAAATAAGATATAAATTTATTTTAATTCTTGAATTTGTTTCTGAAAAAAATGATCCTGATTGTTAAAGTTTCCTTGTATGTATGCATTGGATGTTAAGAGTTTTTCTTTAAAATGAAGTTTATTTTTAAATCGAGGAGTTCTCAATAATTATGACGTTAGCTCTTTCTTTGAAACCTACCGATCTTGCTGCTTTGCTTTGTAGTCGTATTTGCCATGATTTGATTTCACCTGTTGGCGCTATTCAAAATGCGATGGAGCTCTATGATGAAGGAGGAGCTGAAGAAGACGCTTTGCAATTGGTGCGTTTGTCCGTTGCAAGTGCTTCTGCACGTCTACAATTTGCGCGATTGGCTTTTGGTTTTGCAGGAGCAAGTGGGGGGCAAATAGATACACGTTCTGCTGAGCAAGTCGCACAACAATATATGAAGGAAGAAAAAGCAATTTTAAAATGGAAGGCTCCTTCTCTGTTTTTACCAAAAAATGAAGTTAAGCTTTTGCTTAATTTATTGTTGATTGCAAAGGCAACAGTTTCTCGTGAAGGAGAAATTGTTGTTATGATTTTGCAAGATGAAAAGAAGCTTTCTTTTCGATTTGAGATTTGTGGTAAAATTTTACGTATTCCGTCTCATTTTATTGCGTTATATAAAGGTGACATCCAAGAAGAATTTATTGATGCTCATGCCACCCAATTTTATTACACATTGTTGCTTGCTGAGATAACAGATATGCAAATAAATATCGAGGAAACTGAAGGCTGTATTATTTTGGAAAGTGTAAAGAAGCTTTGAACAAAAAAGAAGCACTTAAGTCATGTAAGGAAAAGGGGTCTTAGATTGTATCGGCAAATCGAACGTGTGGACTATTAAACCAAGAGATTATTTGTGTGCGAGCCGTTCCTTGTAACAGAGAAAAATCTCGGCCCGCTACACTCCGAGATTTCACAATGTGTACTTCACTACTTAAGCGGTTTTACGGGCATTCTCTTCAATTGGATCACGTAACACATAACCACGTCCCCAAACGGTATCAATATAGTTTACATGAGAAGAAATTGCTTCCAGTTTCTTCCGCAGTTTACAGATAAAGACATCAATAATTTTAAGTTCTGGTTCATCCATTCCACCGTAGAGATGATTGAGAAACATCTCCTTGGTGAGTGTAGTACCTTTGCGTAGAGAAAGAAGCTCTAGCATCTGATACTCTTTACCAGTTAAATGAACAGGATGCCCAGCAACTTCTACAGTTTTTGCGTCAAGGTTAACGATGAGATCGCCAGTAACAATGACCGATTGCGCATGCCCTTTAGAGCGACGAACAACCGCATGAATACGCGCAATAAGTTCATCTTTATGGAATGGCTTCGTCATATAATCATCTGCACCAAAGCCAAAACCACGGACCTTATCTTCAATGGCATTCATACCGGAAAGAATGAGGACGGGGGTCTTTATTTTTGCCAATCTTAGGGTTCTCAAGACATCATAGCCTGACATATCAGGGAGATTGAGATCAAGCAGAATAATATCATAGTCATAAAGCTTGCCTAAATCGACTCCTTCTTCACCGAGATCAGTGATATAAACATTAAAGTTTGCTGACTTGAGCATTAATTCAATGCTTTGAGTCATCGCTTTATCATCTTCAATTAATAATACGCGCATTTTAGATCCCTCACTTTGCTTCTCCGAATCAAAAGAAGCATTTTTTATCACAGCTGGAAAAACCGCTTTTGATAAAACCATTCATGAAATCAAACACTTATAATAAAAGCGTCTATGAATATTTCAGTAGTACGCGTAACAATCACCACTGAATTCCCCACTATCCATGATAGTGGTTAACAAAATATTTTTATTTTTGAAAGAGGCTATAAAATTATTTAGAAAAATCACAGATCTTTTCATTTCATGAAAAATTGAAGCACTTTTTCACGGACTTTAACTTTAAAAAAAATCTTATAAAAGATCATTTTAAAGCAGTTTTTTACGATTTCAGTTTTTATTTACCGAGCTTTAAACCTCTTCATTCTATAGTGCAGATGAAAAGTAAAGAAAGAGTTATATCTTTTTAAAGCAGGTTGTGTTCACAGACGCTTTAAGGATGTCGAGAAATTATAGTTTTAAATTACAAAAAGGACTGTTTTCGTTAGAAAGCTATAACGAAAAGTTCATGTAAGAATGCGAATACGCGTTTTGAGTTGGCGCAATCGAGGAGTAGTGAGTATGAAGCCACGGGAAAGTATGGTGCGATTAAGGATGTTTCAAGTGCGTGGAAAGCGTCGTGAAATTGCACAGCTTAAGATGATGATCGCAGAATTTGAGCGAATGGTGTTAGAGCTGGAAGCACAAATTATTAACGAAGAGCGTAAATCTGGAAATAATGATGTGAACCATTTTGCTTATTCTGCTCTTGCTCGTGCGGCGCGGCAAAGGCGCGATAATCTTATAAATTCGATTCGTGATTTGCAGATTCAAAAAACAAATGCTGAAATTACTCTCCATGAAATTAATACAGAGTTGCAATATGCACAGCTTCTTGAAGCACGGGAAAAGAAAATAATTGTGGATGATAATTCAATCCATTCTCACTCAATGACTGGATGACAAAAGTGAGATTTTGAAAATAAGTTCTTTAAGATACTTATATACTGAGAACACAAAAAAACAACCAAACTTGCTAAAAGGTTGGCTGTTTTAAAGTGTTTTTGAGCCGCTATCGAAACATTATCAATGACAACTAGTGCCTGTAATGTTGGATTCTGGTCGTTCGTAATCCAGCTAAACCGTGTTCATCAATTAAACTTTGCCATGAAAGAAATTCTTCTACGGTCAAAGTATAGCGCTGACACGCTTCATCAAGACTTAACAATCCACCTCTCACAGCTGCAACAACTTCAGCTTTGCGACGGATTACCCAGCGCTTTGTTGTTTTCGGCGGTAGATCGGCGATTGTAAGTGGACTTCCATCTGGCCCAATAACATATTTCATTTGTGTTTTTATCAAATTGGTCATTGTATCCTCTACTTTGAGTCAAGGACTTGATTCGTTTTTAAAACATGAAATTTAAAAAAGAGCTAAACACGTCGAAAGAAAAAATTAATAAAGTAAGCTAGTACATAAAAATAGGGCGCCAAATGACGTGCGCAGAAGAGCCTATTGCAATATTTTTATCGGATTTTTTAAAAGAGCAAAAAGGATTTTTGTTGTGCCTTATTTCTATCACTCTTTTTTTGTTTGCAAGCACTTTTAAGAAAATGATGCTCTTGGTTGTGAAAAGGATAAAAAAACAATATAAACGAATAATGAAGAGTGCCCATAAGAGCATGAACCAATGGGTATCCATTAGTAGAGAATGAATATATGTTTTTGAACAGTCTTGATTTACCAGGACAACCTGAGAATTCTCGCATTGTCGTAGCAATGTCGGGGGGAGTTGATTCATCAGTTGTTGCAGGCCTTTTGAAAAAGGAAGGGTATGATGTCATTGGGATTACGTTACAGCTTTATGATCATGGTGCTGCAACACATCGGGTGGGGGCGTGTTGTGCTGGACAAGATATTGAAGATGCCCGCCGTGTAGCGGAGACATTGGCGATACCTCATTATGTTCTTGATTATGAAAAGCGATTTCGTGAAGCGGTGATTGATCCTTTTGCAGAAAGTTATGCCCACGGAGAGACACCTGTGCCCTGTGTTGCCTGCAATCAGACTGTCAAGTTTGCTGATTTATTAGCCACAGCGCGCGAATTAGGTGCGGATGCTTTGGCAACGGGACATTATATTCGTTCCCGTCCCCATGGTGTGCATCGGGCACTCTTTCGTCCTCTCGATCATGATCGTGATCAGAGTTATTTTCTTTTTGCAACGACACAAGAGCAGATTGATTATTTGCGTTTTCCACTGGGGGATCTTCCGAAAGCACGTGTTCGTGAAATAGCAGCAGAAATGGGCTTTGTTGTTGCTCATAAACATGACAGCCAAGATATTTGCTTTGTTCCGCAAGGCAAATATTCTGATGTTATCACAAAATTGCGTCCAGAAGCTGCCAATCCTGGAGTTATTGTGCATATTGATGGGCAGGTTTTAGGAACACATTCGGGGATTGTTCATTATACTGTTGGTCAACGTCGCGGTATTGGTGTTGCAACGGGGGAACCACTTTATGTGGTTTATCTCGATGTAGAAAATGCGCGTGTTATTGTTGGTCCGCGTGAAATGTTGGAAACGCATAAGCTTTTTTTGCGTGATGTAAATTGGCTTGGCGATGAGCGGTTGGATAATTTTCCTCCTGAGGGTGTTGAGGTGGCTGTAAAAGTTCGTTCAACGCGCCCTCCACATCTTGCCCGTTTACATTATCAAGAGGGTGTTTTTTCTGTTGACTTGTTGGAACGTGAGAATGGGGTAGCACCAGGGCAAGCTTGTGTTCTTTATGATGGAAATGGTGATGCGGCACGTGTTCTTGGGGGTGGGTTTGTAATACATTCGGAACGTGCTGCTGATACTGAAGTGATGTTGAAGCGCATTTTGTGCAATCTGGAAACAAAAACAGCTGTTGCTTTCCAAACTTAAACTGCTTTTTATGAAGGAAAATGCTGTGATTGGGGGATATTTCTCTCCTTGAACTGCTATCATTGTTAGTAAAGTTTAGCAAGATCACAAAAATGGGTGAATGCAATCCCTGAGGCTGTAGCAACATTGAGGCTATCGAAACCGTGAGCCGTGGGAATACGTAAGGTTTCTGATTTTTCTAGTACATGGGATAGCAAGCCGTCACCTTCTGTTCCTAAAATAAGCGCTGTTCTTTCGAGTGTTTTTGCTTGCTTGAGAGTGCATGAAGCTGAGGGGGACAGTGCATAAGTATGAAAATTGGCATTATGGAGAGTTTCTAGAATGTTATTCATATCAGCACCTTGCGTATAGGGTATTTTTAGAGCTGTGCCCGCAGAAACTCTGATTGATTTATGATAAAGGAGATCGCATGAGGTTTTGTCAACGATAATGCCATTACTAGCAGAGGCGGCTGCGTTGCGAAAAATAGCGCCTATATTATCATGATTAGAGATACTGCATAAAACGAGAATCAAAGCTTCTTCTGGTAAATCTTGTAAAAAATTTTGTAATGATGGTAATATTCTACGTTTACCTATACCCAATATACCACGATGAATATGGAACCCTACAATATTGTCCATAATTTTTTGCGGAACGCAATAAATGGGACGTGTTGGCTGTGTTTGCTCTAAAAGAGGCATAAGTCCAGGAAGGCGTTCTGTCACTATTAGCAGCGAGAGAGCAGAAAATTCTTTCGAACGCAGTAATGCTAACACTATTATTTTGCCTTCTGCAATAAATTGCTGTTGCCGACCAATAAGATCTTTTTCGCGGATGTTCTGATAGTCTCTCAAACGTGTATCATCAGGTTCGGAGATTATTGTAATATTCAAATGCATAGGCGGGTTTTAGTGTTCTTTTTTTTAAAATTGCTAGATGTTAAATGTTTGCTTTATTTTGAAGAGAGAAACAAAAAATATTATTTTAAACCTATAGTAGAATTTATGTTGACATAATACAACTTTTGGTATATTAAGAAAATACCGAGAGCGATACAATTAATTTTGTTCTCGTGTCGGGTGCAGGGCGTTAGGTCCCCGCTATTTCCTAAGCTCTGCATATCCTTAAATTTCTTAAGGGAAAAGAATCTGGGTCCCCAATGCCCAGATTCTTTTTGGGGATTGATTGTCTTTCTTTTTTTCTGAAAATAGTTTTTTAAGTTGTTTTAGCCGTCGTATTTTTTGATGCAGTTAAGGTATTGCAGCAGAATGCTAAACGATCCTTTTCTGCTTGTGGGCAATTATGCTGCTCTCTTGAGGCGTTTGATAGGCATAAAAGTTTGATAAACGGCATAGGAAATACAATAAGGTTGAGAAAAGATAACAGATGTTTTTGCGATTATAGGAACTTAGCGGTATTAAACGACTCAAGCATTTATTGATCATGAGAGTAAAGGGTTTGGTTTCTTTTGAGAGAATTCTTTTTTCTTGTTTGAGTCATATCCACATGACTCTATGTGTTATATCCTATAGCTTGGCTGTTGTTGCAAAACAATGATGCGCTGCGGGAGCCGTTTATTGTATAATAAGTTTTTGTGATATTGAGAAAATATTGGTGACATGTCAAAAATACCATAGGGCATGTGGTTGAAAGTGTTCTTTCTTATTGAGTGGAGAAGAGGGTATGGTTATGAATGTAAAAACCAATATACAAAGCTTAACTTTATACTCTATTTTCGTTGCTTGTATCGTTTTTACTTTGAAATATTGGGCGTATCACATTACTGGTTCGGTTGCACTTTATTCTGATGCATTGGAATCAATCGTCAATATATTTGCTACATTGGCAGCTTGGTGGGCAGTTAAAGTCAGTATGAAGCCTGCGGATTATGATCATCCTTTCGGACATCATAAGGCGGAATATTTTTCTGCGATTCTTGAAGGAATCCTCATCATTATTGCAGCAATTATCATTTTAAGAGAAGCATGGATAGCTCTTTCGACCGTTAAATTATTACAAAAACCTGGAATATGGTTGGTTATTCATCTTGTTGCAAGTATCATCAATTACGTGTGGGGTTTTGTTCTTATTCGACAAGGAAATATCCACCGTTCACCGGCTCTTAAAGCTGATGGGGTGCATTTTATAACGGATGTTTTTACTTCTCTTGCTATTTTAATTGGTTTGGTTGCTGGTTTTGTGGGGGGATGGGGTATTTTAGATCCGATTTTAGCAATCATTGTTGCTGTTAATATTCTATTGCAGGGCTGGAAGGTGATTAGAAGTGCCGTACAAGGGTTGATGGATGTTGGAGTTGAATTGAATGAAACTATGCGGATTCGTGAACTTATTTCTGCAAATGCACAGGGTGCACTTGAAGTTCATGATTTGCTTACGCGTGTTGCTGGGAGAGTCACTTTTATAGAGTTTCATTTGGTTGTACCAGCTGCAATGTCTGTAGGAGAAGCACATCAGATTTGTGATAAAATTGAAGCTGTTCTTCAAAAAGAATTTGATAATGTGCGTATTTCTATTCATGTCGAGCCTGAAAATGAGGCTAAGTTGCCTCTCGGTACAACGGTCGTTCCTTTTATATAAAAATTTTCCTTCAGTGTCTGTGGTATCGTAAAATATTGTGTTTCAGGAGAGATATAAAGGTACATCATATGTAAATAAGGGTTGTTTGTATCTCATTTTCGTTCTTTTTTGCATCAAGTCAACATAGAAAAATAATATTAAACAGGATATTTAAAGAAAGATTCACTCGTAGAGCTTGTGGAGTGAATTCCAGCATTCTCATTAAGTGATCAGAAGATAAAATACATCTCAAGAGAAAGTAATCTATCATTAGATTGGTGGTTTAACTTGGAAGTGAGGAGGAGACTTAAGCTATCATTTAAAAGGATATGACGCAGAAATATTTTGGCTTGTTTTAGCAGCTTTGGGAGTGTTTTTATAAAGTGTTTAAAGATTAATTGTTTCAGTGCAGGCTATTTCATTGTTTTGATTGATAAGACTATAACGTTGCAATTTGCAGCTCCATTGTTGGTGAGAGCCTTCAATAGCAAATAGGTTGAAGCCTGCAGGTGTTTTTTTATCATCAAAAGCTTGTGATGCGGAAGCAACACCAACAAGAGGAATTGTTCCCCTTATTCCTTTAAGAGTATGCAATGTGGGAAGATGGGTATGACCGTGAAGAACGAGTTCACAACCGTGGTGTTTGATAACATCTAGAAAACGATCAATACCCCATAATTTTTTATGCCAAGAAGTTGCATGATGAAAGGGAGGATGATGTATCATGACAACCCGAAAAAGATTGCGTGTTGCAGCTTCGTCTAAAAGTTTTGATAAAGCTTGCGTTTGCCTTTTGCCAAAATAACCAGAAGCTTGAAAAGGGGGGGTAGCAATAGCTGAGGAAGCCCCTATGATGGCAACATTCTTGCGAATGCGCATATAAGGAAAAGGATGAGGAGAGTTTTGAGGGAAATCATCTGTTATCCAAGGTTTAAAGAAAGTACAGGCTTTTTGGAATGCTCCACGGACATAGGCGTCATGATTGCCAAAAATTACAGAAATATTTTGAGGCTGTCCTTGGATGAGTAACCAATTGTGTGCTTGTTCAAATTCTTTATCTAGAGCAAGATTAACAAGATCACCGGAGATTACAAGGTGATCAGGATTTGTTTTTTTTAAGGCATCCATTAAAGTTTCTAGAACATTTGTCGCCATTTTGTGCTTGCGTTTTTTTTGCCAATTAAGATAGCCAGTAAGGCGTTTTCCAAAAAGTTCAAATAAAGAAGGCTGTGGCAGAGGTGAAAGGTGCACATCTGATATATGGGCAAGGTAAAACATAGACGATAGCATAGCGTTGAAAACGATTTAGGCAATAAGAATATTAAGACAAGTGAGAACATTTTTGCAGCAAGAGAGGCTTGCAAAATGAAAAACAATTTATTGAAAATGTAAAAAAGCTTTTGGGAAATTTATGTTTCATTGGTTTTGCAATAACAAAAAGATGATATCATATATCATGTTCTTTGTCGTCTTATCAGGGCGTAATTTTCCATAAGATACGCTGTATTTTAAAATTATAGCATAAATTCTTAAGCCTTGTTTTAAAGAAACATTTCTCAATGCTTCCAAACTCATTTCACGACAATGCTCGTGAATAGTATATCGGTGAATCTATTGAGCACCACCATCTTTACGCTTATGAAAGTGCAAGTCGGTACCGTCATTCTATTTGCCAGCCTCCAAATGTTGGAACAGTTTTTGCATTTAGACGATTCATGAAAGGAATTTTACTCCTTTCTTCTAGTATTTTTATCCACACGCTAATCCTGCTTGTTATGTGCAAGGGAATGATTTTGATTGATTCAACATGAAACAGGATTAAAACGAGAGAATCTTACGAGATTCGGGCCTCTTATTGAACATGCAAAACAGTGAATTATCCATATAAATCAATGTGTTGTTAAATTTAAGGCTTCTTAACGGCTTTCATGATACCACATGCTGTTCAAGAGTAGAAGACAACAAATGAGCGCAAAAAAACCAGAAAAGATTGCAAAATAGAAACGATCGATTAAACGGCTTTCTGTTGCGTCTTTCAGAACAATTGAATGAGTAAGAGAAGATGTTCGGTCTGTTGGCGATTGAATCACTTTAAGGGGAGGAAGATGAAAGCCCTCTTTTTCTTTGTTATGTAAACGCACGGTGTATCCACCTGTGAGGTTACTGATGGGAGTGAGTTTTTCTTTTGTGGAAATTAAATCAAACAATTCGAGATTATCAACTATCCCGACAGAAGAAAGCACTGTTAACTCACCGTTTTGGATGGTAAAAATTCCTATTTCATCTGTATGAAGAGTTGCTGTAAAGACGCCTTCTTGCTCTTTTGTAAGGATGATATTTTCTTTTTTTCCAGAAGGAAAAGTTATTTCAGCTGGTTCTGGATGATCTTTGAGCGTTTGGCGACGAATTGTTAAGCGATTATGGTTGCTGGTAGCAGTTAATTTTTCCTCTTCAAGTTCTGGCTCTTTCATAAGCCAATGAGCAATGCGGCGATAAAGAGCTGCATAAGGGCCACCACCTTCGAAACCTCTTGCCCAAAGCCAGCTTTCATCGGAAAGCAGCATGCCTACACGCCCTTTCCCAACATGGGAAAGAAGTAAGAGTGGTTGTTCGTCTGCGCCTTTCATGAGAGCGGTGCCTTTGTGTGGATTTTGAATGGCGATTTGTCGTAGCCATTGTCCCCAATGAGAAGCTGGATAAGCAGGAGTTGCAAGATCTCTTGTAACGGGATGACGTTCACCCTCTTTAGTTAATTGAGGGCGAAAAGGCTTTTGCAGAATAACACCATTGGGTAATGCGGGGAGGACACTGATTAAAGGTGTTTTCGCAAGCGAGTTTCCTTTGGTAAATTCGGGTCCTGTTACGATCAGCAAAGCACCGCCCTTTTGGACATATTGGGCAATATAATCATAATAGATTAGTGGGAGAACGCTAGAATGTTGGTAGCCATCAAGAATGACGAGATCAAAATTATCAATCTCTTCAACAAAAAGTTTTCTTGTGGGAAAGATCACTAGGGACAATTGGCTTGATGGTGTATTGTCTGCTTTGTTGGGGGGACGCAAAATAGTAAAATGAATAAGATCGATATTGGAGTCACCTTTCAAAAGATCACGCCATGTCCGTTCACCATTATAAGGCGCGCCTGAGATAAGAAGGACACGTAAGTTTTCTCTGATTCCTTCTATAATCGCTACGGCGCGGTTGTTTTCAAAACTTAATTCACCTTTATGTATATCAGTAGCAACTTGAATGATATTTTTTTCAGCATGAGAAAGAGTGATTTCAGTTTGAAAAATAATACCAGGGGTTACAGAATAATGGCCCACTTCTTGTCCATTGATGCTTACAGTAATATTTGCTTGCGCTGGTAGAGATTCTTGAGGGTGCCCTTTATCTTCTACCAAGAGGGAGAGCTTTTGTGTTTTATTGATAAGAGCAAAGCGAGGAGGAGAAATGATTTTGATTTGGCGGTCAAATTCATTTGCTCTCCCTGTTATAAGAGCATTGACAGGTGCTTTATGATGAAGGTCTGAAATTTGAGGAATGTCATGCACTTGTCCATCGGTGATCAAAATTGTTCCTGCATAACGTGCTGGTGGGACGTCAGAGAGAGCTTGTGTTAAAGCATGAAACAAATTCGTTGAAGGTGCGTATTGATGATCTGCAAGTTTTCCAGCTTCAATAAAGCGTGGTTCAAATTGTGGATAATGCGCTAATAGATTGGTTAGTTGTGTGTGTGCTTCTTCAGTATCGTTTGTACGTGTACCAAATGTTTGGCTTTTGCTACGATCAATGACAATGCCTACGGTGCTTTTAAGTGGTTCACGCTGCTCTTTTATAATCATTGGATTCAGCAAAGCAAGGATGAGTGATGCCAATACCATGAGGCGTAATAAAGATCCTTGACGCTGCCTAACGAGACCAATGATAACAAAAAGGGTAGATATTCCCCCTAAGAAGAGGATCCAAGAGAGAGGCAAAAAAGGCTGAAAAGTGAAAAATGGGATCATTGCCTTCTTTCTCTTTTAAAACGTTCTAAGAGAGCTGGAACATGAATTTGGTCAGCTTTATAGTTTCCTGTAAGCACGTAGATAACAATATTTAATCCTGCACGAAATGCCCATAGGCGCTGCATGGGGTCATTGGGAACAAGGGGGTATTTCCACGTGCCTTTTTCGTCTAGGGCCCAAGCACCAGCAAAGTTATTTGCGGTAATCAGAAGAGAACTTACATTATCACCCAAGCCGAGAGAATTTTTTTCTTTTTTGTTGGTTGATGATGATTCAACCCACAAAGGTGAACCACGATAGAGACCAGGAAAATCCGGCATAATATAAAAAGAGCGTGCAACAACATGGTCTGTTGATGCTGGTTCAAGGGCTGGAATACTTAATCCCTTTAAAATGAGCTGTAATCTTTGTGTGGCTGGGGTTGCTGCTCTTTCAAGATTCAGGCTGCTCTTTATCTGATCGCGTGTGTCGAATAAAATTGTGCCTCCATTTTTCATAAAGCTATTTATTTTTTCAAGGCTTTTTTGTGTTGGGAGAGGACTGTTCGCATCAATGGGCCAGTAAATCAGAGGATAGAAAGCAAGTTCATCTTTATCGAGATCAAGTGCTCTCACAGAGCTGGGCGAAAGCATGGTCCGTTCCGCGATAAATTGACTGAGGGCTTCTAGACCATTCTTGCTCGTTGTATCAATTTCATGGTTATGTGTTACAACGTAAGCAAGATGTGTCGCGCCAGCTGCTTGAATGATGTCCTCATTATAATTTTCTGTGCCTTTTGCATAAACTCTTGGATCATGGCAAAAAAAAGCAATGAAACCTATTGTGAGGGGGAGAAAAAGGAGCATATTGCGCTGTCGGTTAAGAAAAAAAGCGCCTCCCATCCATAAAGTCAGAAAATTGTCAAAGGCAAATAATAAGATGGCTAATCCTAAAAGTGGACCAGTAAGATGTTTTTCTTTTATGTCATAAGATAAAGGATTTCCACTTAAGGAGGGGGACAATGACGATTGTTTCACAAAGTGCGATGAATGATTGAGGAGGTTGAGTGCATAAAAATTATTTTTGACGCCGTAGAGTCCAGGTGGAGTACGATAGGAGGGACGAGGTGGATTTTGGGCATCAAGGACCAGTGGAACAACAGAGGAGGGAGGTGTTTGTAACTGTCCATCAGTGGTTATTGTTCGCCAAGGATTTTTTATTGTTGTTTCTTTTTTTATGGGTGTTGGATTGGTATTTTGATGGCCACTCAATGTGATCAATTTTTGCAACATTTGTGCAAAAAAAACAGAGAGTGGAAGATTTGACCATGTGGGATCGGGAGCAATATGAATAAGGATGAGTGTTCCTTTGCCACGTCCAGCTGCTGTAATAAGGGGTGTTCCATCAGAGAGACTAAGCCACGTTTTTTCAAAAAGCTCTGGGCTTGGTTTTGCTAAAATTTGGCGTGAGACAGTGACTTCTTCTGGAAAAGGAAGATCAGAGAATAAACTATTTTTTGCAAATGGTGCAAGTTTTTGCGGTTTTGTCCAAGACATAATACTGCCAAGTGAACGTTGCCCCTGACGCAGCGGCACCGGGAGCAGACTATCATAGTGTTCTGCGGTACTCAGGTTTTCTCCTGCAAAGCGGATGAGTGTTCCCCCCTTATTCACAAAATCAGACAGTTTTTTTTCTGCTTCTTCTGACATGTTTATAATGTCACCTATAATGATAGCAGAAGGATTTTGTTTGAGTAAATGATCAAGATCTGTTGAAAGTTCTCCTCCTCCAGCTGTTATAAGCTGTGTATAGCCTTCTAACGCTTTGATAATATAGTAAAATGGAGAAAGCAAAGGTTGTGCCATTTCACGCGTGTTGGGTGAAAGGAGAGCAACGCGACTCATTTTATTATGACTGTTCACTAAGAAGGTCGCAGCAGCATGGTTTTGGTTGTTAATTTTTATCCAAGCAATGTCATTGCGTAGTTCAAGTGGTACATTAAAAGGAACAAGCGTTGTTATTTCTCCTTCAAGGAATTTTGTTGTAAAATGACCAAGAAGTTGATTATTTGCATCATAAAGATTTAGTGTGACGGGAGTCTCGTTGTGTGTCGTTGAACGGATGACGCGCGCTACCATGTTTCCGTTATCATTTTCTATGGCTGTTATGGCGGTTAAATCGGAAATATCAGGTGAGTACCAAAAGAAGGTTTTGGGTTTTAATTGTTCAATCAGCGCAAAAGTTTCATCATTTTCATTTGTTTGTAACCCATCACTTAAGTATGTAATATCAAGAGGTTTTCCTTTGGCTCTTTCCATCAGTTTTTTTAATGCATCCATACGATTGACAGACCAAGGGCGGGGCTGCAAATGCATTAAATGTTGTTTTATGACTTTTGCAGGAAGGGGACCTATATTGGCGGTGTCATTTTCAGCTGTGGCAAGAAAATAAATATCTTTTTGGTGTTTTTCTGCTTGCGTAAGGAGGGATTCGGCAACAGAAAGGCGTTTTTTCCATTCTTTCACTGATGCCCATCCGTTATCAATAATGAGTGCAAGCGGTTGAGAGCCGGAAAGTATTATTGGTTTTTGATTCCAAGTAGGCCGTGCCAGAGAGATAATAATGAGCGCTGCTATGGTTAAGCGTAATAACAGTAACCACCAAGGTGTATGTTTTGCGCTTTCCTGTTGATGCGTTGGTTTTGGTAGAAAGCGCAAAGGAGGAAAGGGTTCTTTATGTGGGGATGGAGGTGTTATCTGTAACAACCACCAAATGACGGGTAGCGATAAAAGTCCTAGTAGAAGAAAGGGAGCAGCAAAACTCAAGACAACCTCCTAGAGTAAGATGAAGAGCTCCTCATTTTGTTTGCAAGATGCAAAATGGTCTCTGTGAAGGGTTGATTTGTTCTCCTCACGTGATAGGTCCATCCTTGGCGTGCACAAAAATTTGCTAATTCTTGTCGCCTTGCTTGATAGAGTTTGCAATAGTGATTACGAAGGTTTTCTGCTTTTCCGAAAATATGCTTTTCTTTTGTTTCAGGATCAAAAAATTCTGTACGACCTGTGTAGGGAAAATTTTCTTCTGCGGGATCAGCAATTTCGATTAAATGAGCAGTGACCTGTTTTGTGGATAAAAGGGTTAAATGTTTGATGATTTTTTCAGGATGATCGAGAAAGTCACTTATTATAATGGCGTGTGAAAAACGCGTAAGAGTTGAAAAATTTGCAAATGGATTTTCATTTTGATGATTTGCTAGGGCTAGTGCCGTGCGTTCTAATACATTGGATGTTCTCGTGGGGGGCATTAAAGTAGGGATAGCAATATGTTCGCCGCTGTGTGTAAGCAGGGATGCCAAGATGAGGGTGAGAATGATGGCATAATCACCCTTAGAGATTTTGGAAAAGCGTGAACAATAATGCATAGAGGCACTTTGATCAGGACAAAGCCAAACTGTCTGTGTCGTTTGCCATTCATTTTCGCGTAGGTAAGTATGTTCATCACGTGCTGAGCGACGCCAGTCAATGCGTGTAATGGATTCCCCTTCAACATAAGGTCGAAATTGCCAAAAATTTTCTCCGTTACCCCGTTTACGTTGTCCATGCCATCCAGTTATCAATGTATTTGCAATCCGACGTGCTTGTAGAAGAAAAGACGGCATTTTTGCAACATCTTCATGCAGTTTAGCTGCAAGTGATATGGGAGGCTTTGGGGAAACTTTTTTGCCAATAGCCATTTAGAGAACGTCTTTCATGAGATTATGAATAATATCTTTTACGGAGATGTCTTCAGCGTGTGCAGAAAAATTAAGTGCCATGCGGTGTTGTAATACGGGAAGAGCTAATGCTTCAACATCATCAAGTGAAGGCGCTAAACGCCCATAATAAAGTGCACGCGCCCGCACACAAAGTGAAAGTGCTTGTGATGCGCGTGGGCCTGGCCCCCAAGCAACATAAGTATTTGCAAGAGTGTTGTCTTTATGAGGACGAGCCAAACGGACAATCTTTAAAATGGCCTCTACAACATTTTCTGAGAGGGACATTTTACGAACAATCTTTTGAATTTTTTGTAGTTTTTCTGTTGACAAAATCGGTTTTGCATTTTGTTTTTTTTCTTTTGTTGTTTCTAAAATAATCCGTCGTTCTGTGGTTAGATCAGGATAGTCAATATCAATTTGCATCAAAAAGCGATCTAATTGTGCTTCAGGAAGTGGATAGGTCCCTTCCTGCTCGAGAGGATTTTGGGTTGCAAGCACATGAAAAGGTTGTGGCAAATCGTAACGGGTCCCAGCAACGGTGACATGGTATTCTTGCATGGCTTGTAAAAGAGCTGATTGTGTTCGAGGAGAGGCACGATTAATCTCATCTGCCATAAGAAGTTGGGTAAAAATAGGACCTTTAACGTAGCGGAAGGAACGTTTACCACTTTTATCTAAATCCATAATTTCAGAACCGATAATATCTGAAGGCATTAAATCTGGAGTAAATTGGATGCGTTTTTCATCAAGTCCTAATACTGTTCCCAAAGTTTGGACAAGACGTGTTTTAGCAAGTCCTGGAGCACCAACAAGAAGAGCATGTCCACCAGCAAAAATAGCTGTTAAAGCATATTCAATCACATGATTTTGTCCAAAAATAACTTTGTCAATTTCTTGTTGTAAAATGTTCAATTCTTTATGTGCTGCATCAATATCATCAATGATCGCTTGGGCTTCATCCTTGATATTGACCTTTTTAAGAGAATTGGATGATGTATCACATTGGCTCATATTGCTTCCTTAAGGCGTTTGTCGCAAAATCGGTAATTTTTTCTGCATGATAATGAATATTTTATAATTTGTAGCAGAAAATGAGAAGAAAAGAAGAGTAATATATTGTTTTTTCATATTCTCTACATACAGATCATTTTTTTGGGGAAATAAACAGATATATTGAGGACTCCCTTAGAAAATTCTCATGAGAATATCTGTGGAAGGTAATGAGAGCAATTTTTTGAAAGGTTAAAGGGTGAATAGAAGACAAAATTTCAAACACGTTAAATGGTTACAGCATAGTGACATTCAAACACTTCTTCGCGTTTTGTCTTTAAATGGTGAAGAGGCGCGTATTGTCGGGGGAGCTGTGCGCAATCAGCTGTTAGGGCAGCCTATTAGTGATATTGACATTGCAACAACCTGCTTGCCACAACAGATTATAATGTGTGTAGAAGAAGCAGGATTTAAGGCTATTCCTACAGGGATTGCGTTTGGTACCGTGACAGTGGTTTCTCCTTTATGTTCTTATGAGGTAACAACGCTTCGCTCTGATATTGAAACGGATGGCCGTCATGCAAAAGTGGCATTCGGTCGTGATTGGCAAAAAGATGCGGAACGGCGGGATTTTACGATTAATGCACTTTATTGTGATGCTGCTGGCCGCCTTTATGATGATGTGGGAGGTTTGAATGATATTGCCAGCCGAACAGTACGTTTTATCGGTATTGCAGAAAATCGTATTCGTGAAGATTATTTACGTATTTTGCGGTTTTTTCGCTTTTTTGCTTGGTATGGAGTAGGACGTCCTGATGTGCAAGGATTAAAAGCATGTGTGAGTTTAAAAGAGGGGCTACAAAAACTTTCCTCTGAGCGTATTTGGGCAGAGATGAAAAAACTTCTCGCTGCTTCAGATCCAACACGTGCTCTTTTATGGATGCGTCAAAGTAGAATTTTGACACGCATTTTTCCCGAAACAGAAAAATGGGGCATTGATGCAATTCACTCATTGGTAAAAGCAGAAAAAGTTCTTGGTTGGAAAATAGATCCATTGTTACGGTTGGAAAGTCTTCTCCCTCCTGATCCTATACGCCTTCATGAAATGGCACAGCGTTTGCGTTTTTCTCATAAGGAAACAACGCGATTAAAGGAATGGGCAGAGTTAAAAATGATTCACCAAAACTGTTCAGAGGGGGAGGTGCAAAAACTGATTTATTTTCATGGTCGTCAGCCAGTTTTGGATCAATTATCCTTGCGGATGGCAGCAGCACATGTTGATGCTCTAGAAGGAGAGGAGGCTTTGCAAAAAGAAAATTATATCAAGCTTTATCATCTTGCTCAAAACTGGCAGGTTCCCACTTTTCCTGTTAATGGCAAGGATTTGATGGAGCAGGGTTTGTCCAAAGGGGTGCTTTTGGGAAAAAAGCTTAAAGAGCTGGAAAGGATATGGATTGAAAGTGGATTTTTATTGGATCGTAATGCATTGTTAGAAAAAATTAATGTGTAATATGGATTTTTATAAAGAAGTTTTTGTTATTTTTAGAGGAGGGGAATTTTTCGCGTCTTGATGATTGGTAGTGGAAATGGTGCGATGAAGTATTCTAAGTTTTAAGCTTATTGAACGCTTCGTAGTTTTTCTGATGATTTATAAAAGCGTTCTGTCGTTATTCTAGAAGCATAATTGAGAAGTGTAAGATTTTCATGCTCTTTTCAGATTCTAAAAATATGATGATTTCACTCTTTTAAAAACCGTTTATTATCCACAGAACATTGGTGTTTTTATCAGTATATTAAATCACGCAATAAGATTTTTGTCCTTTTTATAAAGTTTCTCTTTTTTCGTAATAACCAATTTGGCGAAGCGCTTCACCTGTCGTCATAGCTACGCTCATTGCAAGATTTAAAGAGCGCGCATGAGGTTGCATGGGAATTTTCAATGCGCTATCAACAGCTTCATGAACATAATCTGGAACCCCTGCTGATTCACGACCAAAAAGTAAAACATCATTTTTCTGGTAGCATATTTGCGTATAGCATGTTTGTGCTTTTGTGCTTAAAAGCAAAAGACGACGGTTACAGCATTTCATGTTGTGCATAAAATGTTGCCAATCCATGTGCCTTTCTAGCGAAGCGTATTCGAGATAATCCAACCCTGCGCGCTTAAGATTGCGATCCGACAGATTAAAGCCAGCTGGTTCAATAATATGTACATGTAAACCAAAGCAAGCGCTAAGGCGCAAAATTGTTCCGGTATTACCAGCAATATCAGGTTGAAAAAGAGCGATGTGAAGTGTCATATGCTATAAGTATGATTTTTTCTTTATGTTTGTAAAGAAGCTCTGTTTTCTTTGTATAACTTTATTGTATGGGGAGAATGCTTATGAGAGCGAAAACTTTATTGGTCATTAAAATAACGTGTTGGGGAATAGCGCTTAAAAATAAGCATTCGTCTTTACCCGTACCAATGGAACCCAAACTCTATGGTTTCGACGAAGCATTCCATTGAATGCAAAATTTAGGTCTTGTTTGTAGAAGTTTGGTTGTGAAAGGGGGGTATAACTGTTTCCTATCAACAAAGACTTTTGAGTTGAAAATGGATGGTTGGAACGTTGTTTGAGTTGAAATAATTTCTGGTCTTCACAATCAGTGGTAATAGAGAATATATTTGATTATTCTTTTATATTTGAGGGAAATGAAGATGGAAAGTAGAAGAGACAGAGGAGAGGAGGCACCATTTTCTGGAATAGATGCCATAATTTTTTTTACTAAGAAAAGACAGATCACAAAAATAGTAGAAAGTTTTTAAGGGATTTTTTCATGGTTTAGGGAACTGAATGATCAGGGATTGTGCAATGGAGGAGGGTTTAGTAAAAGGGTATTTTGAAGAAAGAGCTCTTTAGTTAAGGTAATGAGTGAGCAAACAAGGCGCGATTTTCTGTTTTTGCTAACAGGTCTTACAGGGGCGGTTGGATTGAGTGCCATTGCATGGCCTTTTATTCGTCAGCTGCCTCCAGATGAGTCCGTTTTGGCTTCTTCTTCTGTTGAGGTGGATCTTTCGGGGATTGAAGAGGGCATGTCGGTGACGGTTAAGTGGCGTGGTCAGCCTGTCGTTATCCGCAATCGTACTGCAAAAGAAATTGCTGAAGCGCGTGCTATCGAATTGAGTATTCTGAGAGATCGTCAAGTGCGCAATCCTAATCTTGAAAGTGAAGAAGACGCGACAGATTTCGCCCGTTCAGCAGGGAAAGGGCGTGAGAATTGGCTTATTATTAATCTTTGTACGCATCTAGGTAGTGTAACACTTGGACAATCAGGGAAATTTGGAGGGTGGTTGTGTCCATGTCATGGATCTGTTTATGATACAGCTGGAAGAGTGCGTTCAGAGCCAGCACACTATAATTTAGCTATTCCACCTTATCGCTTTCTTTCCGATACTTTGCTGAAAATAGGATAAGATGATGACCAAATTTTCTCCCTATGTTCCTAAAAATGCTGTTGCTCGGTGGTTTGATAAGCGTTTACCTTTGCCCCGTTTTTTTTTACAATGCATTTGTTATTTTTCCTGTTCCACGTAATCTGAATTATTTTATACATTTGGCGGTATTTTGACCGTTATGCTTTTATCACAACTTTTGACTGGCATTATCTTGGCGCTGCATTATGTGCCAGATGTTCACTTGGCTTTTGAAACTGGAGAAAGATTTAGGTGTGAGGGGCAGTTTGGTTGGCTTTTTCGTCCATGGCATTGTGTAGGATCTTCGTTCTTTTTTATTGCTGTTTATATCCATCTAGCACGTGGCCTTTATTATGGTTCTTATAAGAATATGCGAGAAATGGTTTGGGTCACAGGCATTTGTATCTATATGGTTATGATGGCAACAGCATTTTTTGGTTATGTGCTGGTTTGGGGGATGATGTCTGTTTCTGCGGCTTCAGTGGTTTCTGGACTTGTAAAAGCTTCCTTTGGTGGGGACATGGTTGCGTGAGACCCTTCTTGGTGGTTATAGCGTAGGACAACCGACGTTGAACTGTTTTTATGTTTTTCATTATTTTTTACCATTTATTTTGCTTTTTCTTGTTGGGTTGCATATTTGGGCACTTCACCAGGTTGGACAGGGAAATCCAACCGGTCTTCCAATACAATCAGAGAAGGAGATTGTTCCCTTTGCACCTTATGTGCTTATCAAAGATATTTTTGCCATCATAGTTTTTTTAATCTTTTTTTTTGGTTTTTGTTTTATATGCCCGATTATATGGGACAGGCTGAAAATTATAGTGCTGCTGATCCTTTAAGGGTTCCTCTTCGTGTGGTACCAGAGTGGTATTTTTTGCCTTTTTATGCAATGCTGCGTGCTATCACTTTTAATATTGGTGCTCTTTCATCAAATTTTTTGGGCGTTGTAATATTGGCTGGTTCAGTTTTCGTTTTGATTTTTGTTCCATGGTTAGATCGTTCTAAAATATGCTCTGCAAGATATAGGCCTCTTTATAAGATTTTCTTTTGGGCATTCATTGTTGATGTCGTTTTTCTTGGTTGGTTTGGATCAGGAGAAATCAGTGACAGCACTCTTTTATGGACATAGTTGGCCACAGTTTATTATTTTACATTCTTTTTGATTGTTTTGCCAATTCTACCGACTTTTGAAAAGAGGCGTTCTCTTCCTTCTTCAATGACTGAAGATCTGAAACAGAGAAAAAATAAATTATGGTAAATGTTTTTATTGGGTTGATTTTTATCGCAATGATAAGTTTTCCTTTTCAGAGTGTTGCGAGTCATACCTCTGATAAGGAAGAAGAACTTGTTTCCTTTCCTTTACAGGTTCCTAAAAGACAAGAATGGAGTTTTTCAGAACCATTTGGAGTTTATGATGAGGCACAGTTGCGGCGTGGGTTAAATTTATAAACAGGTTTGTTCCAGTTGCCATGGGCTGAAATATGTGGCTTTTCGTGATTTAAAGGCGCTAGGCTATGATCAGAAACAGATTCAAATTTTTGCTAAACAATATGAAGTGAGCGATGGACCTAATCGAGAAGGGAAATTTTTTAAACGCGCTGGTGTTGCAACAGATAGTTTTCCTTCCCCCTTTGTGAATGAAGAAGAAACAAGGTTTATTCTTCATGGTGCTTATCCTCCAGATTTATCACTCATGGCTCGTGCGCGCGCCATATCTTTGCCATTTCCTGCTGTTATTTCTGATGTCCTGACATATTATAATACTGCTGGTCCAGATTATATTACAGCTCTTTTAACAGGATATCAGAAGGTGTCAGAGAACACAAAAGTTGCTGAGGGTTATTGGTATAATCCTTATTTTATTGCAGGCAGCTCTTTGGCTATGGCACCTGCATTGAGTGATGGTATTGTTTCTTATGAAGATGGAACACCAGAAACAGTTGAACGTTACGCGCACGATGTCTCTGCTTTTTTAATGTGGGCTGCTGATCCCCACATGGAAATTCGGAAAAAACTAGTTTTCGTGTCATTTTATTTCTCATCATTTTGGGAGGACTGATTTCTATTTTAAAAGTCTGTATCTGGCGTGGTTTAGAAGAAAAATTGGGAGAGAGGACAAAAGACTGAAAAGGAGAAAAGCCTAGAGATACTAATCTTGGAAGAGCGTAGGGAACAAATCTGTTTATGATGCATTGAGTTTTATAAAATTAAAAGCAAAGTGAAAACGGAGATGTTAAAATGAAGAAAATTGTATGTACGACTCTTATGTCAGTTTTGATAGCTTCTAGTGCGTATGCTCAGTCTTTCCCAGCACCTTCTGCACCTGAAATGGTTTCTTCGACGGGTATCGTACAGGTGCGGTCAGATGTATCTGTGCGTTATGTTACACCTTTAGCAACTGATTTTGTTGCTTCAAGCCTTATTGGTGCAAATATATACAATGTAGAAAATGAAAATATTGGTGAAGTAAAAGATATTATTTTGCGTGAAAATAATATTGCGGGATTTGTTGTTGCTGTTGGTGGTTTTCTTGGGATAGGAGAAAGTTATGTGGTTATTTCTCCAGAAACAATCCAAATGATAAATGATTATGGCAAATGGAAGCTTATTACCAATGCAACGAGGGATTCTTTAAAAGAGGCTCCAACATTTAAGTACGAAGGACGTTGGACACGCTGATTTTGTATTTCCATTCTCTTGTGATAGAACAGTGCTGCCATAATATGACAGCATTGTTTTTTATGGTCATGCAACAAGTTTTCCCTATGAAATTTTATATCCTTCAAGATGAAATATTGAGACGAGGTGGGTTTTAAGTATTATGTTTAAACAGCATGATATCGCCATCTTGTACAATGTATTCTTTGCCTTCATCGCGGGCTTTTCCAGCTTCTTTTGCGCCATTTTCTCCACCCAGAGCAATATAATCCTCATAGCTGATAGTTTGAGCGCGAATAAAGCCACGTTCAAAGTCTGAATGGATAACACCAGCTGCTTGAGGTGCTTTCGTACCACGCGTAATTGTCCAAGCTCGTGTTTCTTTAGGTCCACAGGTGAAATAAGTAATGAGGTCAAGCAAAGAATAGCCAGCGCGAATGAGGCGATTGAGACTCGGTTCAAAGAGTTCTAAAGCATGAAGGTATTCTGAGGCTTCTGCATCATTAAGTTGGGTGATTTCAGCTTCGATAGCAGCAGAAATGATAATGCTTTGAGCATTTTGCTCTGTTGCTATTTTTTCAACCATTTTTGTAAAGCTATTTCCATGAGCAGCGTCATTTTCACTCACATTGCAGACATACAGTACGGGTTTGGAAGTTAAAAGATTCAAATTATCGAGGATGCGACGTTCATCGGAAGAGATTTCTTTAAGGAGTAACCGGACAGGGCTTCCTTTTTGCAATAGATTTAATGCTGCTTCCATCATGGGGAGAATTGTGAGAGCTTCTTTATCTTTTCCGGTTGCACGTTTACGGATTTGTACGATTCTTCGCTCTAAGCTTTCAAGATCTGCAAGCATAAGTTCTGTTTCAACAGTTGTGGCATCAGAAACAGGTTCAATACGTCCTTCTACATGGGTAATATCATCATCTTGGAAACAGCGTAAAACGTGGACAATAGCATCAATTTCACGGATATTGGCCAAAAATTTATTGCCTAGGCCTTCGCCTTTTGAAGCGCCTCGTACGAGTCCGGCGATATCAACAAAACTGATGCGTGTGGGAATGATTTCTTTTGAACCAGCGATAGATGCAATTTTTTCCATTCGCAGATCTGGAACAGCGACTTCACCGGTATTGGGTTCGATTGTACAAAAAGGATAATTGGCAGCTTGTGCTGTAGCTGTTTTTGTTAACGCATTAAAAAGAGTTGATTTACCAACATTAGGTAATCCCACAATACCACATTTAAAACCCATGAGTGTCTTCTTTTCTATTCATTCTATGATCAAGATTTCTATTGATTTTATGGTCAAAATAAAGTGTCTTTGGCGTTTTTATAGCACATTTTAAGAAGAGTCATAGTCTTCTGTTACTGTAGATAAGAAAAAAGTCTATGTAGAAGAGGGGGGCTTTTTTTGATTATATTTAAAGGCCTTTTCTCTCATAATAAGGGACTTTCAAATTAACGTTAATAATACGCTAAGTTTTTCATAGTATGCCAATCCGCATAAAGAATTAATTGGAGAAAATATAAGAGTGTTATCTCGTTGTGCTTTTTTAATTGCAGTGCTTTTGGCTTTGGTTGGATGTGCTACTCGTCATTCAGATATGTCGTTTGTTCCTTCTCAACAAGTTCGATATATTCCAGCAGAAATGCAGGCCTTATACGGACCTGTAACCAATGAGCCTTACTTATTACCTGCTATCGATCTTTCGACTATTGAACCGAAGTTTTGGCGCCAAGAAGTGCTTTATTATACGTCTTATCCACCTGGGACATTGGTTATAGATACTCAGGAGTGTTTCCTTTACCTTATTGGTAAAAATGGGAAAGCTTTGCGTTACGGTATTGGGGTTGGTAAAGAAGGATTGGCATTTGAAGGTGAGGGGGTTGTGCAGCGCAAGCGCCGGTGGCCAAATTGGGCTCCTACGGCTGCAATGATGGCGCGAGAACCAGAACGTTATGGTCATTTGGGGAAAGGAATGCCACCAGGAGCTGATAATCCATTGGGTGCACGAGCGCTTTATCTTTTCAAAAATGGGCAGGATACACTTTTCCGCATTCATGGTTCACACGAGTCATGGTCAATTGGTCGTGCTATTTCAAGCGGATGTATTCGTTTGCTTAATCAAGATATCATTGATCTTTATGATCGTGTTCCTGTTGGCGCGCGCGTGGTGGTATTGCAACGCAATGACGCTGCATCTAGAGTTTTAAGTCAACAATCAAATATGTATGATCCGCTACAGTCTACTATTAATCCAGATGGATTTTTTTAATTCCAAGCAGGATGCGTTCGGCTAGCATCATTTGATGTTTTTTGTTTTTTGCTCAATGCTCTTCTTTTCAAAAAAAGAGAGCATTCTGCACAGGAATTGTATGACGTGTGATTTATTTTGTCTTCCAGAGAATGGACTATGAGAGCAGATCTTTGTTTTTTATTGCTTGTGCGATTTCATTCATAAAAAGACATTGGTCACCTTTTATGAGAAGCATGATGTTTTTTGCAATTGTCTCTAAAAGAGGGGACAGCCATTGTTGGTCGGATTTTGTAAAATTGCCCAAAACATGCTTATAAACAAGTTCTTTGGAATTGGGGCGTCCAATTCCTAAGCGTATACGGCAATAATTAGTACCACAATGGGCATCAATGGATTTTATACCGTTATGTCCATTATTGCCTCCACCGATTTTTACACGTACTTTTCCCGGTGGTAAGTCTAACTCGTCATAAATGATAATCAAATTCTTTAAGTCTAATTTATAAAACCGCAAGGCTTCACCAATGGCTTGGCCAGAGAGATTCATGAAAGTTTGAGGTTTTATAAGAAAAGTTTTTTCATCATTTATAAAACCATTGGAGATTTCGGCTTGAAACTTTTTAGACCATGGAGAAAAAGAGAAGGTCTGATAAATGGCATCAACAGCCATGAAACCGATATTATGGCGGTTATTTTGATATTGTGAACCAGGATTGCCAAGACCAGCAATAAGCCACATGCGCACCTTCAATAAAGTGGGAGGAATTCATAAATGTCTTATAAGTTAAGGCGGGAAAACTCCCGCCTGCTAAAATAATCAATTTTTGTCGTTGTTTTCTTCATTCTCTTGTTCGGGAGCCTCATCACCGATATCCAGACCAGCAGGAGCTGCGATAGTTGCAATGGTAAAGTCTCGATCTTGGATGACTGGAGTAACCCCTTCTGGCAGCTGCACCGCTGAAATATGGATAGAATCACCAATAGAATAGCTGGCGAGATCAATCTCAATCGCTTCAGGAATAGCATTTGCTGGAGCGGTACATTCAATTTCGTGGCGGACAATATTAAGAACACCTCCCTTTTTAAGTCCGGGAGCTGTGTCTTCATTGAGGAAGTGCACAGGGATATTCACTTCCACAACAGATTTCTCTGAAATACGTAGAAAATCTACATGGAGGGGAAAGTCACGTACTGGATCGAGTTGGTAATCTTTTGGTAATACCGTAATTTTTTGTTTGCCAATGACAAGAGTTGCAATGGTAGTACGAAAGCCACCAGCATGAATTTTGTAGAAAATTTCTTTATAGGGAACTGTGATTGCCAAAGGGGGCTGTTTTTCACCATAAATGATAGCAGGAATAAGACCGTTACGACGAAGTTCACGGGAGGACCCCTTACCAACCCGTTCGCGTATTTCGGCCTTAAGAGTATAGCTTTTGCTCATAATTTAAGTCCTTTTATATGATTGGAGATCCATCAAAAACCAACAGTAATTTTTGTATGAATATGAAGATATACGCTGTTAATAGCGATTGCTCCATCCTGCGCTGCCTCCAAGGGTGTCTACGCAGAAGACTTGTCTATAATTCAAACTCTTCACAGATGCAAGAGTTGTGGGAAAATTTGATGTTTTCTATCGTTGGATAAGAGGAAATGTTACAAGTATGATTGTGATGGGGAATAAATAAATCCTAGCTGATATATTCAAAATCAAATACTGGAGATGTTATGAAGGTTGAGATTGCCTTGGGTGAGACGGCAGAATGTAGAGCTTTGCATAAATCAGTGCCGGCATTTGTCGATTTGGAAGAATTATTGGCGACGCGTCTTCTTGTGCAAGGCAATTCTGGTTCAGGAAAATCACATCTTCTTCGTCGTCTTCTTGAACAAAGCGCTTCATGGGTGCAACATTGTGTGATCGATCCAGAGGGTGATTTTGTAACTTTAGCAGATAAATTTGGTCATGTGATCGTTGAAGCGCAACGCAGCGAACTCGAATTGACACGTATTGCCCATCGCATTCGCCAACATCGGGTTTCGGTGGTGTTCAATCTTGAAGGTTTGGAGACTGAACAACAGATGCGCGCTGTTGGTGCTTTTCTTGGTGCACTGTTTGATGTGGAACGGAATTATTGGTATCCCATGCTTGTTGTTGTTGATGAAGCACAATTGTTTGCTCCAACTGCGGCAGGAGAGGTTTCTGATGAAGCGCGTAAGATTTCGCTTAGTGCTATGACCAATCTTATGTGTCGAGGGCGCAAACGTGGTCTTGCCGGTGTCATTGCGACTCAGCGTTTAGCTAAACTTGCCAAAAACGTAGCTGCTGAAGCATCAAATTTTTTAATAGGGCGAACTTTTTTAGATATTGATATGGTACGGGCTGCTGATCTTTTGGGAATGGAGCGTCGCCAAGCGGAAATGTTTAGAGATCTTGAGCGAGGGCATTTTATAGCTTTGGGTCCCGCTTTATCACGACGTCCTTTACCCATTATCATTGGTCCTGTCGAAACATTGGCACGGTCTTCTAGCCCAAAATTAATGCCCCTTCCAACAGAGCGGGTCGATGCAAAGGAACTCGTTTTTACTGCTTCGCCGGAAGAAGTTTTAATTCCTTTTAAGCAATCACGAGAGCCGGTGAGAGAAAAATCAATTCACGAGATGTTAGAAGAGGCGGTGCATAAAAAACAAGAATTGTTAGAAGAAGAACCAAGCTTATTTCCTGAACTTTCTGTTGTTGATCGTGATCTCCAAGTAGAACGTGTTATTCGAGAAATTCTTGATGATCCTGAAGCTTTTTATCGTTCAACAGCGGTGCTTTATCAAGATTTTTTGGTTCGTTGTCGTATTCATGGTCACTCAGGAGATCTTTTAAATCTTTCGCAATTTCGGCGTAAGTTGGCTATTGCTCAGGCTTTCGTTGACGAAGAAACTGCGGTAAGTGAAAGCTGGAAACGCATTTTGCATCTCTCAGAAAGTTTGGAAGATGATGTCCAAGGCGTTTTTTTGCATGTAGCACAGGCTGCTTTAGGTGGAAAACCATGCCCATCAGATGCATTTTTGGCACGCCTTTATGGGACACATTCTTTAAGCCGAGCTCGCCGACTTTTAACTTACTTTGAAGAACGCGGATTCATTGTTATTCATACACATTTCAACGGTCAGCGCATTATAGCTTTTCCTGAACTTGGTGTAGAAACAGCACCAGGAGATCCCAAGGGACCAGCTTAACCAAATAAGCTTGAAACAGATTGTTCTGCTGCTGTTCTTGCAATTGCTTCTCCAATGAGGTCCGCAATTGGTAAAACACGAATATTATGTGCATTTTCAATTACTTTTGTTGGCATAATTGAATCTGTAATAACCAATTCTTTCATTTCTGAGTTGGTAATGCGTTCGATAGCACTTCCAGAAAGAACACCGTGTGTAATGTAAGCTGTAACACTATTAGCACCATGTTTAAGGAGAGCGCTTGCTGCATTGCAGAGGGTTCCACCTGAGTCAACAATATCATCAAGCAAAAGACAATCTTTTCCAGATACATCTCCAATGATATTCATAACTTCTGATTCACCAGGACGTTCACGACGTTTATCAACAATGGCTAGCAAACTGTTCAAGCGTTTAGCAAGGGAACGCGCACGTACCACACCACCAACATCAGGAGAAACAACAATAACATTTTCAAGAGAGTAATGCATTTTGACATCCCGTGCAATAACCGGAACAGCATAGAGATTGTCTGTTGGAATATCAAAGAAACCTTGAATTTGTCCTGCATGGAGATCCAATGTTAAAACGCGGTGTGCTCCTGCTTCAGTAATGAGATTGGCAACAAGTTTTGCGGAAATGGGGGTCCGTGGTCCAGGTTTACGATCTTGGCGGGCGTAACCAAAATAGGGTATAACAGCCGTGATACGACGTGCTGAAGAACGGCGAAGAGCATCAATCATGATGAGCAATTCCATCAGATGATCGTTTGCAGGATAAGATGTGGATTGCAAAACAAACACATCTTGTCCGCGTACATTTTCATGCAATTCTACAAAGATTTCTTGATCAGCAAAGCGTTTCACGGTCGCTTTTCCTAAGGGAATATTTAAATAATTTGTAACATCTTCAGCAAGGCGTGGGTTGGAATTGCCACAGAAAAGTTTCATAGTAGAACCTCTGAATGATCACGGGAGAGACGGTTTTTAACTTCTTCTTGTTACCAGAGTGCAAGGAAACAATTACAAAAGCATTACAACTTTATCTCTCATTGTTAAAGAGTTATGCATTTGGTTTTCGCTTTTTCCAAAATTTTTGTTACTTTTAAAGAAAAGTTTTTTGACCGTGAGGTAAGGAAATACATCTTCATGAAGCTTTTTTACTTTATAAAAGAACGGTTTCAATATGTATACTGTCTTAAAATATATGAAATGTTTTGTCTTTTCTCACAACCAACTCTTGAAAGTAATATGAGCAAAAGCGTTCATATCCTGTAAGTTAAGGGCTCATTTTTTAATAAAAGGCACAGTAGCACAGTATAAGAAAGCTTCTTGTGTTATTGAGATAAGCAAATTATGGGGTAGTTTTGGTATTCTTTTTAGTCAAAAAAGACGTTTATCTATCATTTTTCAGTATAATAGCAGAAATTTGCCGTCCATAATCAGGTTCGTTGCGGTGTATTGCACGACGATAGGAGAAAAAGCGCTGTTCCTCTTGATAGGTACAAAGCTCTACACAAGAAGCGTGGACTCCTGCTTCTTTTAATTGCTCCATAATGAATGCCCATAGGTTAAAGCGAAGATGATTGACTTTATCTGTTTTTAGAAAATATTTTTCAAACTTGCTGTGGCGATCAATAAATTGGTTGTAAAATTCGCTTGTTACTTCGTAGTGATAAGGACCAATACAAGGTCCAAGGACTGCAATGATTGATTGTCTTTTTGCTCCTTGATCTTCCATAACAGAAATTGTTTTTTCTATAATTCCATTTAAACTTCCTCGCCAGCCAGCATGTGCTGCGGCGATAACACCTGCTTGTGGATCAGCAAAGAGAACTGGACCACAATCTGCTGTAAGAACGCCGATGAGGAGTCCTTGTGTGGTGGTAACAAGAGCATCTGCTTTAGGAGGAACATCAATAAAAGCTTGATCAACGACGACAACATCACAGGAGTGTATTTGATTGACAGTCACTAAATCTTGCACTTCAACACCAAAATAATCAGCAATTAAAAGACGATTTTGTGCAATATGTTCAGGTTGATCATTGGAACTTTTGCCGACATTCAGACTTTGATAAAGGCTTTGTGAAACACCTCCTTGACGTGTAAAAAAGCCATGCTTTATCCCATGCACGTGTAAAGCAGAAAGCTCTTTTGCAAGGATAGGAACAGGGACGGGATTCATAAAAGTTCCTTAAGTAGGGATAGCTATTTTCAAAGTAAGAATGGTGTGTGAGATGCATTTGTCAATAAGCATTATTGCTGGTCATGAAAATTGAGGAGGCAAAGGTATATTTTTATCACTCACATGTAAGACTTTAAACAATTTGCCCATTTGATCTGGACCGGCTAATCGTTCGATATCTTGGCGGATTTTGTCTTGCCGTGTAGCGCTTTTATCTGCTCCAAGCTGTTTTGCGCGTTCCAGCAACCCCATTTTTAAAAGAAATTCTCCTTGTTCTAGAATTTCAGCAAAACAGCCTTGTTCAAGGGCTATTGTTTTTAAAAAAGAAAAACCAACATGGGATGTTAAATCATGTTCGCCTGGAGCTTCAAAAATATCACGGAATTTATGTTTTGAGACAGCTTGTAGTGTATCGCCAAAGGCAAGATCAGAAACGCCGTAATCGATAAGCAAAGCAGAACCTTTTACTTGGACTAAGTGGTGACTTATCTGTTGCATTAATTGATGTCGTGCAGGCGCATGTTCAAAAATTGTTCCATCAGCTATTTCAGAACAATAAGACTGTAAGCAAGAAGAGGGAAGTTTATCTGGAACAGCAATAAAGATGAAGTTTCCATTTTGATTCACTGAAATACGGCGTTCTTTCCATTTTCCATTGATTTTAATATATTGGTTGATGGGGAGTGTATCGAAAAACTCATTAGCAATTAAGAAGAGAGGCTTTGAGGGGATTTGATCAAAGCTTTGAATATTATAGATTTTTTTTTGATATGAAGAAAGACGTTTTTTTTGTTCTTCGATGAGCTTTTTGCTTATTTCAATAAGAAAAATTTCAGCAGCATGAAATGCTGTTGTCGATAATTTTTGAATAGTACGCAGAACATCATCCATGAGCGTTCCACGTCCTGGACCCATTTCAGCGAGAATGAAAGGTTTCGGACAACCTTGGGCTTTCCAGCTTGCAAGGGCCCAAATGCCAATCATCTCTCCAAATAATTGGCTTATTTCAGGTGCTGTGATGAAGTCACCAGCACGCCCAAAGGGTTTTTGCGTTTGATAATAGCCAAATTGGGAATCAGTAAGGGCTAAGGTCATATATTGACTGACTGTGATTGGTCCATTAAGCGCAATAATTTCTTTAATTTTTTCTTTGAGGGTAACCATTTTTTGTAGACTTGTGTTTAAAGGCTTTGAAAAGCAGATAAAGCCCTAAAAAAAGCATAGGAAGAGATAAAGCCATACCATAGGTAAATCCAGTAGAATGAAACAGGGTAGCAAACCATTCTGGATCTTCTTGAGGAGCGCGGTAAACTTCTGAAATGCTTCGTGCTATTGCATAGCCTATAATAAATGTCCCTGCTACGGTGCCAGGGCATTTTAACGCTTTGAAAGCAAAAATAATGAAGGATAAAGTGATAAAAAGAACAAACCCTTCTGTGAATGCTTCGTAAAGTTGGCTTGGATGGCGCGGTAAATAATAGGGATCTAGTGGAAAACAAACCGCCCAAGGCATTGTGGTAGCGTTGCCCCATAATTCTTGGTTAATGAAGTTACATGTTCTTACAATGCCGACACCAATAGGAGCACCTGCAGCAATTATATCAAACATTGCTCGTATATTGATATTGTTTTTGCGGGCAAACCAGATCATTGCAATGATGATGCCTATCAGTCCTCCATGAAAGGACATTCCTCCATCCCATACTGCGACGATTGCGCTTGGATGGCTAAAATAATAATTGGGATCCCATATAAGCACTTGTCCTAAGCGACCACCAACAACGACACTGATGGCAGACCAGACAACAAAGTCTCCTATCTTTTCTTCATCCATAGGAGGGTGATTTGCATACCATAGAGATTGTTTTCTTAATAATTTTTGCGCATACCACCAAGCAAAAAGAATGCCCACTACGTAGCCAAGTCCGTACCAATGGAGAGATATGGGGCCTAACTGTATAATTACGGGATTGAGAAAAGATGGAAAAGCAATGGCTGGACAAGAAAGATTGTTCATAGAGTTAGGCATTTCACATTATATAGGGTTATAGATAATGGTCAGAAATAACACAGGAATGACAGATGAATGCGCAATGGTCAAGCTAGGAGAGTGGTGGGTTTCCACTGGTTTCTAGAGCTAAAACTTTATGATGGTGAAAGAAGTGTAAAAAACTTAGGGTAAAATCTGCGTGGTAAAATAAAATCTGTAAGATATAAAGGAACAAAAATCATATCTAAATGTTGTGAAAATACGCTATAATGCCTGTGTCAGACATTTTAATTAAAGGAAAATCTCATGCGTAATGGATCAAATCGTATTCTTGATGAATTAGCAAAATTAGCAACGGATGCAGCTGGTGTTGCACAAGGTATACGACGGGAAGCAGGAACAGCTTTTCGTTCGCAAGCTGAAAAGATAGCCAATAAACTTGATCTTGTGTCACGTGAAGAGTTTGAGACTTTTAAGGAAATGGTACTGAAAGCATATGCCGATAATGCTGATTTGAAAAAACGTCTTGACGCGTTAGAAAAAACAAAGACACAAAAAAAATAACAGTCTTAGAAAAAATATCCCCAATTTTTCAATGTGATGCGTGAAACTAAAAAATGCTTAATCCTGAGTCTGTTAGAGCAGATTGCCTCTTTATTTTTTGATTTGTTTTTTGTAGAAAACATTTTTTTCAATCAGGGGGGCTAGTACTCTGAAATTGTATCAATACACTGGAAGGGCTTGATGATTCGTTTTGTTATTATCGAGTTACCACGGGAAGCATTCTTATGTTCTGGGTAGTGTGTACTGTCGATTGTTTTTAATGTGTATTTGTTTGGTGTAGAAGCTTTGATTGTAGCAAGATGTTGTTACAGTTTAGGCGGTTTATGTTCTGTTGACAATGTTTTAATATAATTGAGGGTTTATGATGAGGCTTGCATTTTGCGCCACAGAAAGGGTAGAGCATCCCGTTGACTTTATTGAACAGATTGCCTGCAAATATGATTGGTCATTTGAGCGGGATGTACAAGATGAGATCAGTGTTTGTGTGGAAGGGAAGCGGACAAATTATCGCCTCGCTTTTTCATGGATGGAAGAGCAGGAGGCTCTTCATTTAGCTTGTGCCTTTGATCTTGCTATTGAAAGTGCTCGAACAACAGAAATGCATCGCTTATTGTTGGCAATTAATGAAAAATTGTTGCTCGGACATTTTGATTACTGGCAAGGGAATAATTCGGTTATTTATCGGCAGGGGCTTCTTCTGGCTGGTGGGGTGCATCCATCTCATGTACAGGTTGAAACATTGTTGATACATGCGCTTAAAATTTGTGAAAGCTATTATGTTGCATTTCAGATGGTTGCTTTGTGCGGGGAAAGTGCTTGTAAGGCACTGCAATACACTTTGTTTGAAACTATAGGGAATGCCTAAATTATTAAATTTCTTTTACAGTTTTTTTGATAGACAATTTGTATAATATTTTAGAGGGGGATATCAAGAATAGCGCGCAATCCTCCAAAGGGCTATCATTTAATTGAATATTGCCTCCATGGCTACGTGCTATATTTTGTGCAATAGAAAGGCCAAGACCCGTTCCACTTGCATCTTGATTTCGTGCTTTGTCGAGTCTAAAAAATGGCGTGAAAACTTCTGTATGCATATTTTCATGAATTCCAGGACTATCATCGTCGATAGTTATGATGAGGGATTCTTGTTTGGATATCGCTGTTAGGTGGACAGTGTTCGCATAACAAAATGCATTTGATACAAGATTATTAACGAGGCGGGTGAAGGCACGAGGCCGTACTTGTATGTGTGTAAGACCTTCAATACTATAGGAAAATTGACGTTTGTGGAGATGGACGTCGGCGGAGAATTTTTGCATAAGAGCATCTAAATCAAAGGTTTTAACACTTTCACTTCCTTCGCCACAGGCAAAAGCAAGATAATCTTCTAACATATTTTGCATGTCGCTCACATCTTGCTCAAGTGGTTTCATATCAAAGTCAGTATTGACTAACGTTAGCTGAAGTTTAAAACGTGTAAGAATGGTTCTTAGATCATGACTTACACCTGAGAGCATCATAGTGCGTTGTTCGATCTGGCGTTCAATACGTTCACGCATGCGTAGAAAAGCAATGCCAGCACGACGGACTTCATCAGCGCCTTGTGGGTGAAATCCTTTTGGCAAAGGACGACCACGTCCAAAACTTTCCGCTGCTTCAGCTAATTGTTGAATTGGTTTAATTTGATTGCGCAAGAAGTAAATTGCTATCAGCAATAAAACGAGAGCTGTTCCTATCATCCAGCTTAAAAAATAGCGGTATTGGAAGCGTAGGCTTGGCTGCATAGTGCAAAAACACGCAAGATATGATGACCAAGATGGATGCGGATTTCTACAAGATCAGAATCGCCTACTGTATCAATCCAGAAGGGACGGTTAATTTGGTGGGTAATTTCCTCACTGAGAAAATAATCAAGAATGGCAAAAAATGGTTTAAGCTCTGGAGAGGGAAGAGGAGCTGGGGGGGAGGAGGATAGAAATGTTTAACCCCATGCGCTGTTGTGCAATACGCTTAATCTCTTCATAGTTCTCTTGTTGCGGATAGGTTTCAATAATATCAATAATTGCAGAAATATCATGGACGACAGCGGTTGAAAGACGTTCTGTCACCATTTGGCCAGTGGCGTTCCATAAAGATGTAGCCAATGACTGTTTGCAGGAGTACCATAGGAGCGATAATAATGATCAAAGAGCGGGCATAAAGCCGTTTAGGCATTTTCTTTGTTAACCATCGGACAAATTTTTTTAAAGGTTTGATCATTATATGTCTATTCAATTGTGAGTTTATAACCTATTCTTCGCACCGTTTGGAGCCATATGGGGGTTGTTGGATTTTTTTCGATCTTACGGCGAAGACGATTGATTTGTACATCAATAGAACGTTCACTGATATTGCTGTCATCCGTTACAAATTTATGGCGGGCAATTGTGTTGCCCGCATTTTCCGCAAAAATAGACATCATCTCTTGTTTTTTCTCTGTCAATTTAATAATTTCTCCTTCTTTTTTAAGTTCGCGTCGTGAAATTGAAAATATATAAGGTCCAAAAACGATCTGCTCAATTTTGGGTTGGTTCAGCGGAAAACCACAATGCAAAATGGCATTGATACGAAGGAGAAGCTCACGAGAGTCAAACGGCTTAGCGAGGTAATCATCTGCTCCGGCTTCTAGGCCATCGATACGATTGTCTATTTCTGATAAAGCTGTGAGCATGAGAATGGGAATATCTTTTGTCTGACATAATGAAGAGGTGAGATTGATGCCATTCTCGCCGGGCATCATGACATCAACTATCAGAAGATCAAAATCTAAGCTTGCGAGCTGTCGTCTTGCTTGATCGGCATTGGCTGAGACTGAAACACGAAATCCATTTTTCATGAGAAATTGAGATAAAAGATTGCGAATACGAGTATCATCATCAATCACAAGAAGGTGAGGGGCATCGTCACATAAAACTTGAATGTGATCGGTCATTCTTCAAAACCTTGACAAAAATTGAGTTTAAATAAAGCCCAACTTTACATAACTTGCATAAAACTGTTGAGAAGGCTATTTTCCTATACAGGAGAAGAATGCTGCTTGTAAGTTGAGAAATCTTACTTTTGAAAAGGATATCATGGGAAAGCTTAGCACATATATTATTCCAGTTACACCTTTTCAACAAAATTGCACTTTGCTTTTTGATAATGAACAAAAAGTGGGTGTTCTCGTTGATCCTGGTGGTGATTGGTTTCGCATTCAAGAAGTGATTGAAAAGAGTGGTGTTATTGTTGAAGCTATTTGGATAACACATGGTCATTTTGATCATGTGGGAGCTGCAATGCAGGCAAAACAAGCGCTTGGTGTTAAAATTATTGGTTCCCATCGCGATGATAAGCCTGTGATGGATGCGGCAAGAGAAAGTGCAAAAAATTATGGCATCACTGACACACGCATTTGTATTCCTGACCAATGGTTAGAAGATGATGAGTGCGTTCATTTTGCTGGACATGTCTTCAAGGTTTTTCACACACCAGGACATTCTCCTGGTCATGTCATTTATTTCAGTGAAAAAGAACGTTTTGCCCTCTTGGGTGATATCCTTTTTCGTGGCTCTATTGGACGCACCGATTTTCCATTCTGCTCTCATGAAAAATTAATGACATCTCTTCGAGAAAAAGTTTTGCCTTTAGGTGATGATGTTTGTTTTCTTTGCGGACATGGGCCAGGAAGTCGCATAGGTTATGAGCGCCAAAACAATCCTTTTCTTCAAGAAATTTAAGAGAAAGATCCATAAAAACCCGCTTGAGAGCGGGTTTTTTTATAATGTTATGTTAATTACCAAGTTAATTCAATCTACCGGAGCATAGCAGGGATGATCTAAGCCATCATAACCCCGAAAAGTTCCTGTTTTAGGGTTGAATGAACGGTATTTTTTTGTGCAATATTCAAGCCACTTAGCTTTTGAAGATTGGTTGAGTGGTGGATTTTGCACTGGTGGTTGTACTTTATAAACCACCTGATTTTTTGGACCTTTTTGATAAATTATCTGATTTTGTGGTTGGGCTTGATAGATAATTTGAGGCTGTTCTGGTTTTTTGAGAGCTTTACCCAAAACTGCAGCGGTCGCAAGTCCTAAAATACCTACAGCTAAAGCATCACCGGAGTTACCAGAATTCACATGAATATTACGGTTCGTTGTCGTATGACGTTCCACATAACGATGTGTCTTGCTTTCAATATGATGATGACTGTGTTCTGTCCTTCTATGGTCAACATTATGATGGTGGTGATGTCTCTCAGAAGAATGAGAAGGGTGATACTTCGTAAAAGCTGTATGAGAGCTAGAATGATTAGAACGGATGCTAGAGTTGTGAGAAGGGAAATGGGTGCCTACCCGCATGTTCCTCATCGTATCATCTATTTTTTTATTTACACTCTGCATTCGTCTATCTATTTCTCTTGAAATATGATCACTATGAGTCCATGACTTGTCTGCAAGTGTTGTCTCTAGTGGCGTCAAAACACTTGCTGTTGATACTGCGGATAATACTGTTAGCCTAATCACTTTTTGCATAGCGATACTCCTTATGTAAATTCGTATTTTTTCACATCCTACACATCTCAAACTGAATAGAGCCTGAACAATTTTAGACTTTATTATGTCAAAACGAATAAAAATCCATTGAGTTTAGTATATTTTATAAAATCATAGAATACTATAGTGATAGAAATTTGTTTTAAAAAATATATTCTGCTCAGATTAAGTTATAAACTCTTATGGATAACAGCTGATTTTTTATTGCTGAGGGAAAAATTCTCTCTCTAATACTTTCTTTACATCATTTTGATAAATAGAGACTAAACAAAAGATGTGAGAACACAGGGTTTCGATTTTGTCATCATAGACTTATAGAATGGTCATAAAATCTTATTTTACCTCTTTGTTTTATAGAGCACTGCCCTGTTTGATTGCCTTTATAGGGCTGATAAGCGATCATGATACAATTGTATGCAGATACTCTATATAGGAAGTTTTTATATATCGGAAATCTTCTCTTTCAATTGTTTTTTAGCTCAATTGGAACATCATTGACCTTAAGGGGGCATTTTATGGGAAAGGGTTCTTTTACTGCTTGTTTTATCAAGTTTTAGAGAAGCTGAGATCTATTTTAGACAGTTTGATATCTTCTTTTTATCTTATGATTCTCCAAAATGATGGAGCTTTTGGTTGAAATTACCTGCTTAAGCTCTTTCTTAGAAAAATATTTTTGAGCAAAAAGATTTTATTGTATCATGTAGTTTCATGGATGGATTGTTCGCTATGATGTGTTAAGGGATCATTTGCAATTGCCAATTCAATTTTCTGTAGTTGTTTAATTTCATCACGAAGGCGTGCTGCTTCTTCAAAATTAAGGTCGGCGGCTGCTTCACGCATTGATTTTTCGAGATATTGAATATGAAGTGCTAAACTGTTGCCGGTCCTATTGTTTTGCATCATGAAATCAGGAATATTTGTAGGAGTATGCTCATTTTCACACACTAAATTAAGAATATCGCTGATATTTTTTTTGATACTGGTCGGTTTGATATGGTGTTCTTCATTATAAGCGATTTGTTTTTGTCGACGTCTTTGTGTTTCCCGTAAGGCTCGTTCTATGGAACCCGTCATTGTATCGGCGTAGAGGATAACACGGCCATCTACATTACGTGCAGCACGTCCGATTGTTTGTATGAGTGAAGTTTCAGAGCGCAGAAAACCCTCTTTATCGGCATCTAGAATGGCGACAAAACCACATTCTGGAATATCTAAGCCTTCTCGAAGCAGGTTGATGCCGATAAGGACATCAAAGGTGCCAAGTCGAAGATCACGTAGAATTTCAATGCGTTCTAATGTATCAATATCAGAATGCATATAGCGTACGCGGATACCTTGTTCGTGGAGATATTCTGTCAAATCTTCGGCCATACGCTTGGTCAAGACAGTTACCAATGTACGGTAGCCTTTATGAATCGTTTTGCGAATTTCGTTCACAACATCATCAACCTGATTGTGCGCTGGGCGAACTTCTGTTGAGGGATCAATAAGGCCTGTTGGACGAATAATTTGTTCAGCAAAAATGCCTCGAGATTGTTCTATTTCCCAGCGTCCAGGTGTTGCGGAGACAGCAATAGTTTGTGGGCGCATGGCATCCCATTCTTCAAAACGTAAAGGACGATTGTCCATACAGGAAGGGAGGCGAAATCCATATTCTGCTAGGGTTGCTTTTCTTCGAAAGTCTCCTCGGTACATACCTCCAATTTGGGGTATCGTGACATGGCTTTCATCAATAAACACAAGAGCATTGTTTGGAATATATTCAAACAAGGTTGGCGGTGGTTCACCGGGTTTTCTTCCTGTTAAGTAGCGTGAATAATTTTCAATTCCCGAACAGGAGCCGGTTGTTTCTAACATTTCCAAATCAAAAATTGTACGCTGTTCTAAACGTTGTGCCTCTAAAAGACGTCCTGCTGCATTCAACTCATCGAGGCGTTGAACAAGTTCCATTTTGATTGACTTTATTGCCTGATTTAATGTGGGGCGCGGTGTTACGTAGTGTGAATTGGCATAAATTTTAATAGATTGAAGGTTATCTGTTTTTTGTCCTGTGAGTGGATCAAATTCAGTAATTGTTTCTACTTCATCACCAAAAAGAGAAATACGCCAAGCGCGATCTTCAAGGTGGGCAGGAAAAATTTCAATTGTATCTCCACGGACACGAAAGGAACCGCGAATAAAATTGATATCTTGTCGACGATAATGTTGCGCAACTAAATCAGTCAGTAATTTTCGTTGATTGAGTTTGTCACCTTTTTCTATTTTGAAAGTCATCGCAGTATAGGTTTCTACTGAACCAATCCCGTAAATACAGGATACAGATGCAACAATAATGACATCATCACGTTCAAGGACAGCGCGTGTTGCAGCATGGCGCATACGGTCGATTTGTTCATTAATCGAGGATTCTTTTTCAATATAAGTGTCAGAGCGTGCAACATAGGCTTCCGGCTGATAATAGTCGTAATAGGAAATAAAATATTCTACGGCATTGTGGGGAAAAAAATTTTTAAATTCTCCGTAAAGTTGTGCCGCTAGAGTTTTATTGGGTGCTAAGATCAAAGCTGGACGCTGCGTTTTTTCAATGGTTTTGGCCATTGTGTAAGTTTTTCCTGATCCAGTAACGCCCAAAAGCACTTGCGTACGTTCATTCTTTTCAATTCCCTCAACCAAAGTTTTGATTGCTTTAGGTTGATCCCCTGCTGGTTCAAAGGATGTGTTGAGTTGAAATGGAATGCCCCCTTCAGATTTTTCAGGGCGAACAGGACGGTGGGGAGTCCATAAGACTCCATTTTTAAAAAGAGGATTCCCCGAGGCAATCAGTGCGGAAAGAGCTTCAACTGTTGCAGTAACACCATTTTTCATTCATTGTTCCTTGATATAGAAATATATGTGTTTTTTAAGAAAATATTCCATTTACCAGTTTGAGCAAAAGAACGATAAAGCGTTATTTAGCATTTTTATTTCGGCTTATTGAATATTCCATAGGATATTTGATTGGTTCTCTGAAGAGTTTTTTGACGTTTTTAGTGTGATAACAGCTGCTTTCGTTTATACCATAAAAATGTTCACTACGCCGATTACGGATATTAAGGTCATGCATATTGCAATTTGTTTCTAGAAATGTTGCATATGTATGATAAAGATCATTTCCTTCTTTAAATCCGAGGTAACGAGATGATACCCAACCTGTTTGAGAGTTATATCTGATATGGCACCAATTTCCTTCACAGGTTTGGACAAAGACCAATTTCCCTGCAGGAATGAGTCCACGAAGCGCATGTTGTGTTCCTGGTCCTGCTCTCAAATTAAGATTGCTTACAACAAAAGCCTCTGCGGCTCTGGATGCCGTTGTGTTTAGAAAGAGAAAGTTAAACACAAGAAAAAATATTAAATTTTTCATTTTTCCACAGAGGGTCCCTTCAGAGATTTCTCTTCATTTCCTATAAGCTCTCCTTCACTATATTATGATAAAGAAGAAAAAATACAATTGTTTCTTCTTTAAGCTTTTGATTATAAGAGTTTAGTTGAATATTTTCACTCACCAATATTGGAATTATTTAAACAAAATTTGGTGAGTGCTTTGTCTTCCTTTTTATTTTTATATGGAAAATAAGGACGCTGTACTATATAATTATAAATTGTGTTTTTCGGATTCCAAAAGTGATTTTGGAAGCCGTTTTTTATGTTTTTATTGAGCTTTCCGTGTAACAGAAAGGGACGGATTATGAAAAAAGTTCCGATGACTACAGCTGGTTTTGAAAGTCTTAAAGAAGAGTTGCGTTGGCGTCAACAACAGGAACGTCCACGGATTATTGAAGCAATTTCTGAGGCACGTGCGCATGGGGATCTTTCAGAAAATGCCGAATATCATGCCGCTAAAGAAGCGCAAAGTCATAATGAGGGCCGTATCAATGAGCTTGAGGATTATATTGCGCGGGCGGAAGTTATTAATGTTTCGCGTCTTTCAGGTAACAAAATTAAATTTGGTGCCACTATCAAACTTTTGGACGAGGATACTGAAGAAAAAAAGGTTTATCAGATTGTGGGTGATCAAGAAGCTGACGTAAAAACAGGGAAAATCTCTATTTCCTCACCTATTGCACGTGCACTTATTGGGAAGCAAGAAGGTGATGTGGTTGAAGTGAATGCACCTGGTGGAGCCCATAATTATGAAATTATTGAGGTTCAGTATATCTAAACTGTTATGCGTGTGTCTTTAAAAGAAACTGAGATTATTGCTCCTCATTTTAAAAAGCGCTTATCGGGCGTAACGTCTACGGTTGTTCAGCTTATTCCATTACAGCGCAAGCAAGGTGTGTGTATATCCACTTTTGGTTTTGGATTACCGCCGAATTTGCCCGCTCTTACTTTTAAAGATCTTTTTGGGCTTTGGAAAAGTCCGAAGGGAAGGCCTTTTCGTATTTGGCATGCACGACGCAATATTGAAATGCTTTGTGGAGTCTTTTTACGTGATGTTTTGCGGATGAGGCTAAAGCTCATCTTTACATCAGCTTCTCGACGTCATCATAAGCCTTTTACCAAATGGTTGTTGCGCCGTATGGATAAGGTTATTGCTATCAGTGCATGCACGGGGACTTACTTAGAGGTGCCTCATCAGGTTATTATGCATGGGGTGGATGTTAGGCGTTTTTCTCCACCGCAAACTGTTGAAGATTGTTTTTCTTCGTCGGGGTTTCCTGGAAAATACGCGGTGGGGTGTTTTGGCCGTGTGCGTTATTTAAAGGGCATCGATTTGTTTGTGGATGCAATGATAACATTATTACCACACTATCCTGAGTGGACAGCACTTATTGCTGGTCGTACGACAGAACAACATTATCATTTTGAAAAAAAATTGCGTCAGAAGATTACTGAAGCCGGTTTGGATGACCGTATTATTTTTCTTGGTGAAGTGCTGAATATACCGGTGTGGTATCGTCGCTTGTCGCTTTATGTAGCACCTTCTCGTATGGAGGGTTTTGGTTTAACTCCATTGGAGGCAATGGCGTCACAAACAGCTGTCGTGACCAGTGATGTGGGGATTTTTAAAGAATTGGTGGTAGAGGGGACAGGAACGGTTGTGAAAGTAGGAGATGGAGATGCTTTAACAGAAGCCATTGAACCTTATTTTGCTGATTTAGAAAAAACCTTAGCAGCAGGGCAAAAAGCGTTAACCCATGTTCGTACACATTTCCCTTTGGAAAAGGAGGCGGCAGCAATCGGAAGTGTTTACGAGGAAATGTTTGCGGAGAAAACACTTTAAATATATCCGAAAATTTTCTTGAGAAGTGGAAAGAATGGCCTTCTTTAAAGATTTCCATAAATAAATATTTCAAGGAAACAGTTCAATAATCAAATATTATGTCATAAAATTGAGATATGTTTTTGAAGTGATGTAACGACAAACTCTCAGGGCTTTTCATAAAAGAATTGGAATTTTATGTTTTCAGAATGATGGAGATCATAGGTAAAAGGGTGATTATTTCTTACTTTTGTAATGTTTTTTAAAGAGAGAGTGCTGTTCTTTATTATGGACCTGAACTCTTGAAGCTGTTTGTATTGCTCCTTGAGAGGAGAGGTTGTGCATTTTTCAATAATAAAAATTCTATTAGGTGCACCACAGTAGAAAAAAGTATTTATAAAGGATCGATTATTTTCTCAAAGAGAAACCATTGTTAAAATAACTTAGCTGAAGTGCGTGAAGTTTTTAAAGATTCTTCAATAGATTGAATTAAAGTTCAATTTTATGCATACATTATTGAGCGTATCAATTTCTTATCATTACAAAATTAAATGCTATTCATTAAAATTGTTCACGCCAAAAAGCGGGAATAAAAAGGACAAATATGGTTATAATCTCAAGACGTCCTGCGAGCATGAGGAAACTCAAAATCCATAGTGCGTTATCATTAATTGTGGAAAAATTACCAGCAGGACCGATAATATCTCCAAAACCTGGACCAATATTTGAAAGGGCGGTTAAAACTCCGGTAAATGCAGATGTAAAATCAAGTCCAGTTGTGAGCAAAAGTGCAGTGCCGATAACAAGACAGAACATGTAAAGACATACAAAAAACAAAACTGCTTTGGCAACGTCATTGGATATATTTGAGTGATCATAGTGTGTTTTTACAATAACATTAGGCGAAAGAAGTTTTGCTATATTGGTTTGTGTAATACGCCAAAGAATAATGAGACGATTGATTTTCATACCACCAGAGGTAGAGCCTGCACACCCCCCTGTAAAAGAAATAATGAAAAAAATTCCAAGTGCAAAAGGTCCCCAAAGTTGGTAATCTTCTGCGCTATAGCCAGTAGTGCTTATAATAGATGAAAGGTGAAAAATAACATCGAGGAAAATCCAGTGAAAGGTGCGATGATCATGAAGACGCAACCATGCTGCTAAGGCAAAGCTAAAGAAGAAAACAATATTGAGAAAAACAATTACTTGTGGATCAATAAAGCGTTTGGAGTGACCTGGAAGCACTAATTTAACATAAAGCACAAAGGGTAAGGCAGAGAGCAACATAAAGATTGTTGAAACAATCAAAATAGCTGGTTTATCAGAAAAATAACCAAAAGAGGCGTCATGGGTTGAGAAACCAGCTGTTGCTACTGTGCTCATTGCGTGGTTGATGGCATCAAATAAGCTCATGCCTGAAGCAAAATAGGAAAGCATACAAGCCAATGTTAGTCCAACATAAGCTATGATAATTCCGTTAGCAATTTGGTTGATGCGGGGTAATATTTTTTCAGATTTATCTGATGATTCCATATGAAATAATCGCACTCCACCAACACGTAGTGAAGGCAAAAGCAATAAAGCTAAACCGATAAAGCCAATACCTCCAATCCAACATATGAGGGAACGCCATAACAAAATACTTCGTGACAAATTGTCAAGATCAGTGAGTACTGTGGAACCTGTGGTTGTAATTCCAGAGACGGATTCAAAGATTGCTCCTGCTAGCGAAATTGGTAGCGGAGAAAGATAAAGAGGAAGGGCACCCACAACACTTCCTGTTAGCCAAAGACAAACAGTGAGCATAAAGCCAAGCCGTGCCGAAAAACGACAGGTTGCACCACTCGTTGCTAAAAGAATCAGCGTTGCTAGCATGGTGGTTATGGCGCAAGAGTAGAGAAAGATTATCCAATTATGATTGTTGTCGTGCAAATCCACAAAAATTGGCAGAAGCATTGCTCCTCCCATGATTAATGCAAAGCGTGCACAGACATTGATAATAAACTGAAAAATGACCGTTACCTATCTTTGTATGACTTTTTGTTACAATTTTATGCTCATAAGAATTTACGTTTTTTTCTTTATAGGATAAAGATTAATTTCTATATTATACGTGCCTTGATGAATTGATGATAATCTTTTCACTACATTTAAAAAGGATTACATATACACAATAATTTAAGTTGTTGAAAAATGTTTTTTTAAAAGGCTCCATTTCTTTATATTTATAATAATTAAGTAAGAAAAAATGAAGGGGATTCTATGGTACAGTCGCGTATTCGTCTGCTTATTATTGGCTCAGGTCCAGCTGGTTACACAGCAGCGATTTATGCAGCGAGAGCAATGCTCAAGCCCGTTTTGGTTACTGGCGTACAGCAGGGTGGACAGTTGACGATTACAACTGATGTTGAGAATTATCCAGGTTTTGCTGATTCAATTCAAGGACCATGGTTGATGGAACAAATGGCAAAACAAGCTGAAAATATGGGTACAAAAATTGTCTATGATACTATTACAAAGGCTGAATTATTAAAGTACCCTTTTATCTTATATGGAGATTCAGGAACGCAATATTGTTGCGATGCCCTCATTATTGCAACAGGGGCCAAGGCACGTTGGCTTGGTTTGGAAAGTGAACAAACTTTTATGGGTGGTGGGGTTTCTGCTTGCGCTACGTGTGATGGATTTTTTTATCGCAATAAAGATGTTATTGTTGTGGGAGGTGGAAATACAGCCGTTGAAGAAGCGCTTTATTTATCACATTTGGCAAAAAGTGTAAGCGTGGTTCATCGGCGAGATTATTTTCGGGCAGAGAAAATTTTGCAAGATAGATTGTTTGCTCATGATAATGTACGCGTTCTTTGGGATCATGTTGTAGAAGAAATTGTTGGTTTGCCAGCTCAAGATTCAAGGGGAGCTGTTGTGACCGGTGCACGTCTTAAAAATGTTAAGACTGGTCAAGAAATGAAGGTGAATGCCGAGGGAATATTCATTGCCATTGGTCATGATCCTGCTGTTTCTTTGTTTGAAGGACAACTGAAACAAAAGCCAGGGGGCTATTTATGGACTATACCAGATTCAACAGCAACAAGCATTGCTGGTGTGTTTGCTGCAGGGGATGTCGCAGATGAGGTGTTCCGTCAAGCTGTAACAGCAGCAGGAAGAGGATGTATGGCAGCCTTGGAAGCGGAACGTTTTTTAGATCTGCAAGCGTAGAAAATAGGAGATTCAATTGTGACATCACCGTTGGATTGGGATAAATTAAGGGTCTTTCATGCTGTGGCAGAGGCAGGTTCTTTTACCCATGCAGCCCAAAAGCTTTATTTATCTCAATCAGCGATTTCACGACAGGTTTCAGCTTTAGAGCAGGAGGTTGGTGTTTCCTTGTTTCAGCGGCATGCTCGTGGGTTAATCTTAACTGAGCAGGGTGAAATTCTTTATCGTACAACACATGAAGTTTTGATGAAGCTTGAGAGTGCACGTTCGCAATTAAGTGAAAGTTGTGAAAAGCCAACAGGGAGTTTACGTGTTACATCGACCTTTGGAGTGGGGGCAGGATGGCTTATGGAGCGTATGCCAGAATTTCTTAGGCTTTATCCGGATATACAGGTTCAACTCTTGTTTGATGATAAGGAACTTGATTTGACAATGCGTCACGCAGACTGTGCTGTTCGTTTACATCAGCCTCAACAGCCTGATCTTATACAAAGAAAACTCTTTACAATTCATATGCATGTTTATGCTTCTGAGAATTATATTGTGAATTATGGCAAACCAGAAACACTCTCTGAGCTGGATGCGCATCGTATTATTTCGTTTGGTGAACCTGTTCCACCTTATTTATCTGGTTTAAATTGGTTGGAAAAGGCTGGTAGAAATGACGGATCTTTGCGTCTTTCAGTATTACGAATCAACAATATTATCTCAATCAAGAATGCGATTATGTGTGATCTTGGTATTGCTGTGCTTCCTGATTATATTGTGAATAATGATGAGCGACTCGTACGTCTTTTTCCTGATATAGTTGATATTCCTTCCTTTGATACTTTTTTTTGTTACCCTTACGCTTTAAAGAATTTGGCTAAGTTGAAAGCTTTTCGAGATTATATTTTTTTAAAAGCGCGTCAGTGGTCTTTTTAATGGTGTAACATTTTAAGCTATGTGTTTATTGCATAGCAGATACGCTGAAGTCTTTATTGTATTTTTCCTTATAAAATGACATAGAGTATTATCTCTTGATTATGTTGCCTCCCATTGCATTTTCTTGAGTGTTCCCTTATGAAAGTCTTTCGGATTGATTTTATCTCTGGGGATTTTCCAAATTTGCCGGGCGATTTGTCCGGCTTTTTTTTGATTCTTAGGATAGTACCTAAAAATGCAGATATCTTGGCAGATGATAAAAAAATATCACTTTTATGGATATCCAATATTTTTCGGTACATCGAGGTGTGATAAGAAGTTTTAAAGATCATTTGGGTTGTGATGACCATTGCGGAATATGTCAGGTTTGACAGAGAGGCATAGTATTTGTAAGGATCAAAGTTTCTTTAGCTATCAAATTTAATGAAGATGTAGGGACTTTACGCACCATAAAAAGCTTTTTGAGTGATAATCATTTACTATGTTTCTAGAGTTCTGAAAGAGTTGTTTCTTGATCACTGCATTTTAAATAGTCAATGATACAGGTTTAAATGTGGAAGAGAAAGTACCTTATATAAGAGAACTCGTTTTTAAAGTTTCTTGTTTTTCACAGGGCGGAATAGTGCATTCCTTTTTTTTCTGTTTTCGATTGATATCTCATTTCACTGGGATCCTTTTTTGAAAAACCCACGTAGTCTTACAGCCGAAAATCCCTCAGATAAACTAATCTCCAACAAAACTATAACAGGAGATGATGTTCAAAGTTTTTAAAGTAAGTTATTACAAAAGCGCTGGATACGTAAGCAAGCTTCTTCAAGTAATTTTTCTGATGTTGCATAAGAAATACGAAAAGCTGGTCCGAATCCAAAAGCAGATCCATGAACGACAGCAATTGATTCTGCTTCCAGAAGTGCTATTACAAAGTCTTCATCATGAGAGATTACTTTACCTTCAGGTGTTTTTTTTCCAATGAGTTCTGCACAGGAAGGATAAACATAAAAAGCGCCTTCAGGTGTTGGACAATGAATGCCGGGAGCTTGGTTTAACATGGAAACGACGAGATCACGGCGTGCTTGGAAGATGTTTTTATTTTGAGTAATAAAATCTTGGGGACCAGTGAGTGCTTCGACAGCCGCCCATTGTGAGATAGAACTTGTACCAGATGTTTGCTGGCCTTGAATGGTATCCATGGCTTTAATTAATTCTTGCGGTCCGCCTGCGTAACCAATACGCCAACCCGTCATGGCATAAGCTTTAGAAACACCGTTCATTGTGAGTGTACGGTCATAGAGTTTTGGTTCTACTTCTGCTGGAGTGACAAAAGTAAAACCTTCGTATGTGAGATGTTCATATATATCATCGGTGAGAATATAAATATGAGGGTGTTCTATTAAAACATCTGTTAGTTTTTTTAATTCGTCATGTGTATAAGCGGCACCTGATGGATTTGAAGGAGAGTTAAAGATGAACCACTTGGTTTTGGGGGTAATAGCAGCTTCTAGCTCTTTCGGTTGCAGTTTATAAGAAAATTCGGTTTTGGTTTCTGCAAAGACAGGTCTTCCACCATTGAGGGTAACCATTTCTGGATAACTGACCCAATAAGGAGAGGGAATGATAACTTCATCTCCTTTATTTAAAGTTGCCATCAGCGCATTAAAGAGGATTTGCTTACCACCGGTACCAACAATAATTTGCTCTGGTTGATAGGTGAGATTATTTTCTCTTTTAAACTTTGCCGCAATTGCTTGGCGCAATTCTGGAATACCAGATATGGGGGTATATTTTGTTTCTCCACGTCGAATAGCTTCAATGGCGGCATTTTTGATATTGTCTGGTGTATCAAAATCCGGTTCTCCAGCACTTAAAGCAATAACATCACGACCTAATGCTTTCAAATTACGGGCTTTTTGGGAAACAGCAATTGTTGCAGAAGGCTTGATATAGGAAAGCCGGTCGGCGATAAAAGCCATAATTTCAATCCTTATATATATCAGAAAATAATTATTAAGTTAGAACTATTTTATAAGAGATTATATTGTATGCAATAAAAAATTGCGGAAAATTTCTCAAGCTTTTTGCTCTTCAGTAAGATTTGAAAGAAAGGTGAATGGGTGATATCTTCCATTTATAGACAATATGAGCCATAGCAGAGAGAGATTTTATCTCAAGAGTAGAGATTGAAAGGGAGATATGATTCTATTGAGAGAAATTTCTGGAACTTACGTGAAGACTGAAAGCTTTCCTTGTTGTTTTGTTGAAGCTGTCCATTTGATTTTTTAAACAAGGGATCAATGGTAAATTTTTTCCTTTGCTCGGTATATGGTATGGTCTCAGTACATGTTATGTCTCTTTGTATAAGACGAGAGGGCTGACATCAAATTGAGAAAAATTACTAAGGGCTGTGAGTGTAAAACTGTAATGTTTAATACTCTTTTTGTCTGTGCTCATGTCTAGCATTTTTCTCGCTCAAACGAAAAACAGTGCATAACGACAAATACATTTACAAAGAAGGATATTTTATCGGATGTTTACGCAAAAAGATCAAATAGGCCAAACCTATTTTCTAGGGATTTGATAAAAAAGCTTTTTCTTTGTAAGGTTTCTGAAGGATGCCTTCGTCCTCCTTTGGTTTAGAGTGATAGGTGCAGAGAGCTGAGGAATTTTTGTTTCAAATAGACTTGTGTACTGTAGTTTTTTGAGGTTTTACAGGAAAGAGTCAAGCGCGGTGATTCATGGAAGATTGAAGGGGAAAAAGCATTATGAGAGAATTCGTTTTTTATTTTATAAAGGTAAATTACGCTTCATAAAAAGGAAAAAATCTTCGTCTTTACAGACGAAGATTTTTTTTAAACTATTGCAGAATTAAAAGATTAAAGTGCTGCAAGGTTGCTAGCAGCAAATTTTCCAGAACGACGATCTTGAAGAACATCATAAGAAATTCTTTGTCCTTCATTAAGGTTGTTTAAACCAGAACGCTCAACAGCGGAAATATGCACAAATACATCTGCACTGCCATCACTAGGCTGAATAAATCCAAAACCTTTTGTTGTATTAAACCACTTAACTGTTCCTGTAGACATAGGAGATTCCTTAAAATATATAATTGTATTGTGTATTGGAACTAAAAAGCTCTCAATACGGTTTTAGATCGAAATTAGGTGGGAGAAGTTTCGTCGAGAGTGCATGTCGCACAGGAAAGAAAGTCACATAACCGAAAGTTCGATAAAGTCCATATAAAAGTCTTTAAAATAAAAAGCAAGCCTTAATTTATGTTTTCATATAAAGAAAAAATATGAAGGAGTGTGTATGCATTGTACTATGACAAGAAACTCAAGTAAAATAGCTTTGCAGTGAGCGCACTTCAAGACACTTCTTTTTAAGGGCTTTGATTGCTTCTACGACAGCTTCAGCTCCAGCTATTGTTGTATAATAGGGGACTTTTTGCATAAGTGCTGCTTGGCGTAATGATTTGGAATCTGAGATGGCGCTGGCAGTGCTGGTTGTATTAAAAATCAATTGAATTTGACGATTACGAATAGCGTCCTCAATATGAGGATGCCCCTCTAAGACTTTGTTAATTTTTTTTGCTTCAACATTATGTTCGGTCAGAAATTTTTGTGTTCCACTTGTTGCTAAAACAGTAAAACCAAGCTCAGTTAAACATTTTACGGGGTTTAAGATACGCTTTTTATCTTCATCTCTCACTGAAACGAACAAAGCTCCCTCTTTTGGGAGTTCAACACCAGCTCCAAGTTGAGCTTTAGCGAAAGCAAGAGCAAATTCATAATCAAGTCCCATAACCTCACCAGTTGAGCGCATTTCTGGACCAAGAAGTGTATCGACACCTGAAAAACGAGCAAAAGGAAAAACCGCTTCTTTGACAGCAATATGTTGTTTTTGCTGCAGAGAGGGTAATCCTCCATAAGCTTGAAGAGTTTTATGAAGCGTTTCTCCTGCCATAATACGTGCGGCTATTTTAGCAATGGGCCGACCAATTGTTTTTGCAACGAAGGGGATAGTACGCGAAGCACGCGGATTAACCTCTAAGACATAAATCGTGCCATCTTTAATGGCATATTGTACATTCATCAAGCCACGAACATGAAGTGCTTGTGCTAATGCTTTGGTTTGATGTTCTAATTCAGCAACTATGTTATGAGAGAGCGTATGGACTGGTAAAGAACATGCTGAATCACCAGAGTGAATGCCGGCTTCTTCAATATGTTCCATAATACCAACAACGAGTGTCTCTTCTCCATCGCAAAGACAATCAACATCAACTTCAATTGCTTCTGTCAAATAGGTATCAAATAAAAGCGGATTTTTACCAAGCAATGTATTGATCTGTCCTGTTTTGTCGTTGGGATAACGAGCTTTAATATCTTCTGAAACTAATTCAGGGACACTCTCAAGCAAATAATTTTGTAAGCTGCGTTCATCTCGGATAATTTGCATAGCACGTCCCCCTAAAACATAAGAAGGGCGCACAACCAATGGAAAGCCTAATTCATAGGCGATAAGACGTGCTTGTTCGATTGAATGAGCAATACCGTTTTGAGGCTGAGTTAAGTTAAGTTTGAACAATAATTTTTGAAAGAGATCTCTATCTTCTGCCAAATCAATGGCTTCAGGGGAAGTGCCTAGGATAGGGATATTATGTTTTTCTAGTGTACTTGCCAACTTCAGTGGTGTTTGTCCACCAAATTGAACAATGACTCCAACCAATTCACCTTTTTGCTGTTCTGTTTCTAGAATAGCGATAACATCTTCTGTTGTTAAAGATTCAAAATAAAGACGATCAGAGGTATCGTAATCTGTTGAGACAGTTTCAGGATTGCAGTTGATCATAATGGCTTCAAAGCCTGCTTCACGGAGTGCAAAAGCAGCGTGGCAGCAACAATAGTCAAATTCAATGCCTTGTCCAATGCGGTTTGGTCCCCCGCCTAAAATCGCAATTTTTTTGCGTTCAGAAACTTGTGCTTCTGAGTGTTCTATCCCAGCAAAGGGAGCTTCATATGTTGAATACATATAGGCTGTAGGTGAAGAAAATTCAGCTGCACACGAATCAATTCTTTTGAAAACGTGTTTAACATTCAGTGCTTTGCGCAAAGCGGCAATATCATCAGGCTTTTGTCCCGTAAGGGTGGCTAAACGTGCATCTGAAAAGCCCATCGCTTTTAACATGCGTAGATTATCCGCATCTTGAGGTAAGCCATGGATGCGGATGTATTGTTCCATTTCAATAATTGAGGCTATTTGTTCCAAAAACCACGGATCAATTTTGCTGATTTGATGAATTTCATTTAAAGGTAAGCCCGCACGCATTGCTTGGGCAATGTAGCGTAGGCGATCAGGACTTGGGATTGCAATGGCGGAACGTATAGAACTCTTTTTATCACCTTCTGCATGTTCAGGAATGACAATTTCATCAAGACCGGTAAGACCTGTTTCAAGTCCACGGAGTGCTTTTTGCAGCGATTCTTGAAATGTGCGGCCTATTGCCATTACTTCTCCTACAGATTTCATCGCAGTTGTAAGGACAGATGATGAACCTGGAAACTTTTCGAAGGCAAAACGAGGAATCTTGGTGACAATATAGTCAATAGAAGGTTCAAATGATGCTGGTGTTACACCGCCTGTAATATCATTTTTTAATTCATCAAGTGTGTAGCCAACAGCCAGTTTCGCCGCTACTTTTGCAATAGGAAAACCTGTTGCTTTTGAGGCAAGTGCTGAAGAGCGGGAAACACGCGGGTTCATTTCAATAACAACAAGGCGCCCGTTTTCAGGGTTAACAGCAAACTGTACATTCGACCCACCAGTTTCAACACCAATTTCGCGCAGTACCACAATGGAAGCATTGCGCATACATTGATACTCTTTGTCCGTTAAGGTGAGGGCAGGGGCTACAGTGATCGAATCACCAGTATGAATACCCATCGGGTCAATATTTTCAATGGAACAAACAATGATACAGTTGTCTTTCTTATCGCGAACAACTTCCATTTCATATTCTTTCCATCCCAAAACACTTTCTTCAATCAAAACTTCTGTTGTCGGTGAAGCTTCAAGTCCTCGTTCAATGATTTCATAAAATTCAGAGCGATTATAAGCAATTCCTCCGCCGGTTCCACCAAGGGTAAAAGAAGGACGGATAATCGCTGGAAGACCAATAACATCAAGAGCTTGAACCGCTTTGGCTGTAGCATGTGCGATATAATGTTGTTTACGGTCAGATTCTGTGTGACGCCAGTTTCGTTCAAGCTTTTCTAGGGCTTGATCAAGAGCATCACCAGAAAGTTTTGCTTTCAGTTCATCGCGTTTTTTGGCATGTTGTCGGCGATTTTTTTCTTTAAGTTCTGTTGCGTTAGCTAGCATAGAACGTGGTGTTTCCAAACCGATTTTTGCCATCGCTTTGCGAAATAAAGCACGATCTTCAGCTTTATCAATTGCATCGGCATTTGCACCTATCATTTCAACGTGATAGCGATCTAAAACGCCCATACGCTTTAAGGATAAGGCTGTATTAAGGGCTGTTTGTCCTCCCATGGTGGGTAAAAGTGCGTCGGGACGTTCACGAGCAATAATTTGTGCAACTATTTCAGGGGTAATAGGTTCAATATAAGTTGCATCAGCTAAATCTGGGTCTGTCATAATAGTGGCTGGATTAGAGTTAACCAAAATAATTCGGTACCCTTCTTCTTTTAATGCTTTACAGGCTTGTGTGCCTGAATAATCAAATTCACATGCCTGACCAATAACAATAGGTCCTGCTCCAATGATAAGAATAGATTTTATATCTGTGCGTTTTGGCATGTTTTTTTCCTATGACAAACATCCGTGCGCGATTGCGTCAGGCAAAATATTTAAATTTCAAGGCTAAAACTATTTTATAGGTTAAGTGATAAAGAAAGTAAGCCATAAAATGCCTTTTCCATGTTTTTTTTATAGCATGGAAGATCAGTGTCTTTTTTGTGTTGACCAAATTGATGTCGTTGCATGAATATAACTTTTAAGAGAAAGAAGGCTTCTTATACGGAGTGGAGGGCTCGTGTCCTTACTATTATTGCATTATTTGTCATTATCAATTTTTGAACTATGTTCTTTTGCATTTCCTCTTTTGTGATAATGCTAAATGAATCGAACTCATGAACAGCATTCTTTGATCAAAAATGGAGAATGGCAAAAAATATTATAAGCTGGTTCTTTTATTTAAGGTATAAAGCGAGAGTAAGATTCTCTGTTATTTCGCTTCAAAATATCAAAAAAGATCTTGTATGTGTATAGATGATATGAATTTGAATGTTTCGTTTGATCATTTGAGGGTTTATTCGAACATATATTGTTAATTATAGGGGACATTTCTGTCCCCATATAGGTTATTTTAGGGCTCTTAAAACAATAATTCCTGGTGTTTTTGCTACATAATCCATAAAAGGAGAGTCCACGACTTTTTCATTTTCTTTTCGTGAAGAAGCATTTCGTAACATTGGGCCATTATCTGTTTTGATGAAGAAACCAACATGGGTTACATCCAATCCATCGAGTTTGGTGTATATACCAATGAAATCACCCGATTGTAATTGGCTTATAACGTCTTCATTAATAAAGTTACTTGGAATATAAGTTATATTGCGTTTCACAATTGGTAATCCAGGGAGATAGTTTCCACCATCAGCTTTTTTATTGAGATATTTTTCGGTACTTATTGCATTGGGGCTGATTTGTGCCGTGATGTCATCGGCAAGTTTATATTCTTTATAAGCCCAGTCAGTGAAAAAATGCTTTCGATTCAAAAAGCTTATATTCCCGTCAACATAACGTGTTTGGATCACGTTATTTATAAATTCTGTTTGCGAAGTTGATTTCCGTAATGCTTCAACATAATCAAGATAAGTAAAGCAATCTAAACCTCTAAAGTCGATTATGAGTTCTTCTGCTACCTTCTCTGAACCCTGTAACATATTTGCTTGGTAAGGTGTTCCTAAAAAAGCACCAGAGAGAAAGTCGATTATTTTTCCTGTCTCATGGTCAGTGATTTTCGAGCGCTTTTTAAGAAGAACATTGAGTTTCTTTAAAGTATAGGGATCTAGATTCACTTGTTGTTCTTGCTGTATTTCTGTTTTGTTCTCAGAAGTTTCTTTATTTCCATCAGAAGTTTGAAAGTCACATCCTGTAACCAATGCTGAAATTAAAATGAATTGGAATATTTTTCGCATTTTTTCACCATTTTTGAATTTAATAATAAGTGGTACTTTTCTGCGTTAATCAGATTATCTTACACTCACTATAACATATCATAAATGTAGTATAAAGAGGTATATGGAGGGTTTTATGCTAGGTGATGCTGATTTCGTATGATTTAAATACTTTTGAAATAGAAGTATATTTTTGAAATAGAATTATATAAAATTTTGTTGTGATGAAATTGTTTTATTTGAAATATAAATTTCTATTTTTATATCATGTATTTAATTAATGCTATTTTTGTTAGAAGAAATTTATAGGCAAATTGTAATGTTAAAATTTCAATTTATTTCATGAATTGAAAATGATTTCTTAAAAATGATGATTTTTTATAGAAATTTATACAGTATTATGTATCTGATCAAATGATAAATTGTGATATTTTCTGTTTTTTTAATTTTTGCTTTAATTATCGTTTTTGTAAGAACAAGTTATATTCTATCATAGTTCTTAATAGCAGGTAGGGTTTGAAAGATTGTATGGAAAGCAATTTACATGCTATGAGTAGCCAAAAGCTCGATCAAAAATTTATCCATCATGGGCTTAGTTTAGTTTTTATTACTTTATTACTGGATATTATTGGTATCGCAATCATTAGTCCTATTTTGCCTGAATATTTTGCTCAGTTGACGGGAAAGAATATTAGCGAAGCTTCTGTAGAAGGGGGAGGATTATTTGTAGCTTATTCAGCAATGCAATTTTTATTTGCTCCGGTCATTGGCAATCTCTCTGATCGCTATGGTCGTCGTTCTATTTTGCTTATTTCTATTATTAGTTTTGCTCTTTATAACTTTATATGTGCTATAGCATGGAGCTATTCTATGTTGTTTATTGGGCGCCTTTTGTCAGGGATGAGTAGTGCTAATTTTGCAATTTGTACGGCTTATCTTGTCGATATCTCTGATGAGAGGACTCGTACGCGCAATTTTGCTCTGTTAGGAATTGCATCTGGGTTGGGATTTATTTTAGGTTCATTCATTGGAGGTTTTTTAGGGCAATTTGGTCCGCGTGTTCCGTTTTATTTTGCTGCTGGTTTTTCACTCATGAATTTTATTTTTGCGTGGGTTATGCTTCCAGAAACGCTTCCTATGTGGAATAGACGCTCTTTTGATATTAAACGTGCCAATCCTTTAGGTGCCCTTTTACAGCTCAGACAATATCCAAAAGTTCTCTGGATGTTGTTGGTCTTTTTTCTTTATTGGCTTGCGGAATCTATATGGCCGAGCATTTGGGCATTTGTTGCTAAAGAACGCTACGATTGGAGCACGTTGTCTATTGGAGTGTCTTATAGTGTTTTCGGCATAGGACAGATTATTGTGGTAGCGCTTATTTTGCCTTATTTTTCTAAGCGATGGAGCAATTGGCGTATTGTCATATTGGGTCTTCTGTTTGCATTGGCTGCTATGTTTGGTTACACATTTGCGACACAAGGCTGGATGTTTTATGCAGTTTTTTCGTGTACTATGCTTGAGTATCTTGTTCATGCACCTATGCGCGCTATTGCTTCAGAACAGGTACCGGCGAATGCACAAGGAGAATTGCAGGGAGCGATGACATCAGTTGTTTCATTGAGCTTAATATTCGGTCCTATTTTTTATATGCTTCTCTTCGAATATTTTACCCATGAAGGCGCGATGTTTTATTTTTCTGGTGCTCCTTTTGTGGGGAGCTTTTGTGTGCTTGTGGTGACGACGATAGTTTTTGCTTTACGGGTACGCTAATTTTTGGCGTTTCTGATTAATAAGAATATTTTCTCAAGACCTATAAAATACAACTTACGTGTTCTAGGAGCAGATTACGCTTTCTGAAAAAGAGTGGATTTTTGCGAGGGAAAAGCGTGTGATTGAAGAGAGAAAATCTAAAAGAAGAGCACTTTAATTAAGCTATTTTTTTATAATCCATAATAAGATCACAGAAATGTTGAAAGAGGTAGTGGCTATCTTGTGGTCCAGGGGAAGCTTCGGGATGATATTGAACAGAAAAAACCGGTTTTCCAATAATTCGAATTCCACAGTTTGAACCATCAAAGAGGGAAATATGTGTTTCTTGGACATGCTGTGGTAAAGAGGTAGCGTCTACAGCAAAACCATGGTTCATTGATACAATCTCAACTTTTCCGGTGTTAAGGTCTTTAACAGGATGATTAGCGCCATGATGTCCTTGGTGCATTTTTATGGTTTTTGCCCCAAGAGTGAGAGCTAAAAGTTGATGACCAAGACATATACCGAAAAGTGGCAAATTATGATCAATCAATGTTTTAATAGTTGGAACGGCATATTGCGCTGTTGCTGCTGGATCACCTGGACCGTTAGAAAGAAAAATACCATCAGGGTTCATTGTTAAAATTTCTTCTGCACTTGTATGTGCAGGCACGATAGTAATGCGCGCATTTTGTGTAGCCATCAGACGAAGAATATTACGCTTAATACCATAGTCGATTGCAATGATATGAAGATTATACACACTGTTTGTATGATAACCTTTATCCCATACCCATGGCTTTTCATTCCATTGCCCTAATGCTTTAGAGGTGACGTTTTTCGCAAGGTCAAGATTGATAAGACCTGGCCATTTTTGTGCACGTTTCTGCAGAGAAGGGATATCAAAATGCCCATGAGGATCATGTGCAATGATAGCATTTTGTGCACCTTTTTCTCGAATAAGAATGGTGAGTGCGCGTGTATCAATACCGCAAAGTGCGATAATTTTACGTGCTTTGAGCCATTGATGCAGGTTTTCATTTGCGCGATAGTTGGAGGGACGTGTAATGTCTGCTTTGAAAAGAGCACCGATGGCACCATGAAAGTTGAGAGGAGTGAGATCTTCAATATCTTCACTATTTGTCCCTACATTTCCTATGTGAGGAAAAGTAAAATTAACAATTTGCTGCGTATATGATGGATCTGTAAGAATTTCCTCATAGCCTGTTATGGCGGTGTTGAAACACACTTCACCTTCAGCAATGCCTGTAGCACCGACTCCTTTACCTTCAATAACTGTTCCATCAGCTAATACTAAGAGGGCTGTAGGTTTTCTTACACTCCAAGGATCGCAAGATGGGGTAGTTTGTGTCATAGTGTGCATCCACAATTATTTCTGAAAGGTATAATAACCAACACCGCGCAAAAGCATAACAGCTTTTGTGTATATTGTTTACAATGTTTCGCTTGAGATAGAGAGTATAGGTATATTCTATAAGGAGGTAAAGTCCTGTTTTTGAATTTTTCTAAAATCTCCGATTAATTATTTTTTGTATATTGTAAGACGTAGAAGGATTGCTGAAAAAGCAGTTTTTCTCAGTAGATAGAATGAGATAAATTTATATTTTCTAATCAGATTGGCGGAGCGCTTCATATTATTTGAAGGCGCAGGATAACGCTATTCTTGGGGTACTTTAGTTAAATATTAATATGGCCGATTAGAGAGCGTGATAAAAGGAGACTAGAAAGAGATGTTTATCAGAGGCAGTTTATTTTAGTTAAAATAATAAAATGGTATAAGGAGTTTATGCACGTTTATACGAATCTGTTTGTTTACAATTGAGAGAAACAAGAGAAAATAATAGTCTTTCACGAATTCTTTTCTTATCAGCTTGATAAAAAGGAAGGCGGGGAGTTGCTTGGTAAAGTTTTAGGGCAAGAAGAAACAGGATTCTTCAGTGATATTGGTAAGAGATTATAGTATGTTCAAGAAACGCTCTACTGAGAAAATGAATTTTTCTAAGGTTGGCAAGAGATTTTGTAAAAAATTGCAGTAAATTTTAATCCAGCAACACAGTGTGTCTGAAAATATTTTATCATTAGTGCTCTTTCGTAAAGAGACAGGGGTAAATAAGCAACAGTTTTTAGGAAAATTACAACAAAAGGCGTATTTTAAAGTAAACAGATGGGTTCTTTTTATTAATGAGTCAATAAGACATCTGTCATCTATTTTACGTTATACTCTTCTTCTTTAAGATATTGTTTTTTTCATTTACGTAAGATTTGTTGTGTAAAGCGGTGAAGCTGCTAAAAACAGTTCGGTTAGCAACAATGGTTTGTTTGCTAATCGCAAACGGGAACGGCGTGCCCACAATGCATTTTTTTGGCCAATATGAATGTAATCGCGGGTTAATTTGCCACTGTTAAATAGATAGTGTCCCAATGGTATAGTACTCAAATGCATAAGTGCTTGATTATGTCCCAAGAGAGTTTCTTGCGGGATTACAGTGCGTCCAAGAAGCCAAGGTTGATTGTCTCCCATCAGTATGACTTCGCGTAACCAATAACGTGAGCTAACAGGGAGATGTTGAGCTTCTTCTTTTAGTTTATCCCGCGTAATGAAACATTCCCGTTGTGGTTCGACATGTATGCAGGTACAATAGTTTTTCAATCGGAGTGTCATAGAGTTCGCTTCCATGAGCCAATCACGAATGTTCTCTGGTATTGAGGGGTCTTGATCAGATAGCCATTTGAGAGGGGGCAAGATGGAGTCTTTTGGTTTAGAAATCATTTCACTCCATATCTAAAACCGTGTTCCGTACGCCATGTTAAGTGATAAAAATAGATATTCCCATTTTAATATAGAAAGGCAAAGGCAGCAAGTTTTTAAACGGAAAAAAGATATAAGGGAAAATGGTATGAGAGCTCTTAAGAAAAGGAGATATGAAAATTATATGATGGGTCGTATTTCTATGAGAAAAGGTAAAATATAATATATTACGATTTGTCTAAAGCTCTTTCATACAATGCACTGTGGAATTTTCTTGATAGCAACAGGGGATTGGGAAAAACATTTAGTACCTTAAAATTCGTTTGTAATGCATATAAAAAAAGGAATGAAGGAATACTCGGACCATTTGAGTTTAGATGTAAAGGTGATTGTATTATTTATAATTCAGAAACGCATTTAAATAATTTAGAAAGAGTGAAATGGAGTAAGAGTTACAAAAGGCCTCCTATAATTAAGCCTAAACATGATAAAATATGTGGTTACCTCATACCTTTAGCTTTAGTGCATCAGTACAAACAGAACGCATTTCCAAACGTTAAAACGATTATATTCGAGGAATATATTTGTGAAAATAATAGGTACTTAAGAGATGAACCACAAAAATTAGTAAGCTTATGTGAAACTGTTTTCAAAAACCGTAATGATGGTAGAGTAATATGCTTTGGAAGTAGTCATTCAAGATCTAATCCTTATTTTGACTTTTTTGCATTACATAATCATGAAAATAATGAATTTACTCATTATAACTCTTGGAGTATTCTAATTAGCAAACACCCTTCTTAAAGACGATTTTGCTTTTGTAGACAAGATGAAATCTGTACATAAAAATCCATTCATTAATCTTATTATAGATGGGCAAGAGTTAGCTATATTTTTTGCAAATGAGAAACTATTCATCAAAAATGGGAGAAGTAATGGATATATTACATATAGTATAGATAATGATGTTTTGTATGAAAATGCAATTAAAGGAAAAGTTTCAAGAGATTCCCATTTAAAACAGTTAGCTAAATTTATTAGAGAAGGTAATGTTTGTTTTCATACACCGGCTGTAAAAGGAGCCTATGGAACCTTTCATTAAAAAGGTCTGATTTTATGAAATAATATACATTAATAATGTCAAATATTCACATAAAATAAATATATACCATAAGTGTATTGTTTTTTCTTATTTAGAAAAAATAATTTTGATTTATTTATTTAAAATAAAATGTAATATATTCTGTTTTTTTGCTTTATGATTACAAATCAGTTGACTATAAAAATTATTTAATGAAAAAAATGAAAGAAAAATGGGGTATATATTATCTTGTAATATTTTTTTATTAGCGGAATTTTGAGTATAGGAAGAGTATTGGAGTAACCAGTTCTTCAAGATCTTGAACGCGAATTGTAAAAAATGAAACGAATACAGTATTGCACTAAACTAACAGCATCATCTCTATTCGTATAAATGCTTATAGCTATTGATAGGGGATGGTAAATCACAAATCTTTGCCGTTTCTCATTTAACGACACAATAATAATGGTCCCCAAAATAGTGGTCCCAAAAAGACAAAATGTTGCCCAAAAAAGATGGTGATGCAAAAAGATGGCTGTTTAAGCATCTAACCATCACTCCACCAATAGCTATATTTAAAACTATGGTAGAAATACTTCACTTATTCTATTGAGCACCAAAAGATGCTTTTAGAGAAATGAACAAATATTTATGGGCGAATTTTTCTTCCTATCCATATAAGAATGCAGGCTCCTATAAAACCTGAAATAAGATAGCCAAGCCATCCAGCAAAGCTCACGCCTAAAAGGCCAAAAACAAAGCTCGCTAATGCGGCTCCAATAATTCCTAGGATAATGTTTAGAAATACACCTGTCTGGCTTTTCATAAGATACTGTGCAGCCCAACCTGCAAGACCACCGATAATAATAGCTGCAATCCAGCCAATGTTTGCGTCTTCCATTTATATTCTCCTTTGCCTGAATCTAAACTGTTAGTTCTAACTAGGGTAAGCTTTGTAAAGGTCAAGACTCTCTTTTCCCCAGAGAAAGGATATTGCTGTTGGAAACTTTATTTTTACTTCGTTGTTTTTTCAACTCACGCGAACATCTTATGCGTGCAGTATTATATCCATAAAATCACAGATACACATCACTATCTCAATAATACAAAAAAACACTGAAGTGTGCAACTATTTTATGTAAAAAAACGTCTTAAAAAGTACTTTTATAGTATAAAAGTGTATTTATAAGTATATTTTTCCAATTATTATAAAAAATTCTGGAAAAATTAAAATGATATGCCTAAAATAATGAGAAAATGGATATCCAAAATTTTTTTAAAAAAGCGTATTATTAGGATATCAATGACTCTTGAAGTGATGTTGTTTAATTCTTTATAAAATCTTGTATAGGTTGAATCTGTAAAAACATTACCATTATTGTAATCTGACAGATATTTTTATTTCTCATGGCGTGTTTTTTCTTTGATGTTATGAAATGGTGTACTTTTGGTAAGAGTATTTGAGTAAGACATTTTGAATTTTTAAATATCATGATCGATATGATTCGTTATCTTTTAAATATCCTCAAAGTGAAGATTTAGCCGTTTACTGTTCAGCAGGATTGCGTAGGCGGGAACTTTGGAGAAGTCCCTGTGCTTCTAAGATTGGGTAGATCATTGAGGTTAAAAGGGAATTGATCTGTTTCAAATCGCGTACAGTGTCAAGATGAAGGTTTGACGATTCTACATTTGTGAGATCACCTTCACGAAGGCGTTTCAAATGCTTCAAACTCATCTCTTTTTCTAAATTTCGAAGCTGATCTTTTTTCTGTACCAATAAATGTGCGGTATGTGTATCATGTGAGACAAGAACATTAAATGCGATATGCGCATTGGCTAGGACAATAGCGTGGAAACGAAGAAGGTCGTCCCATCCCTCGCTGCTAAATTGTAAATTTTTTTGTTGTTTCTTTTTAATCAGCATAAGCATATTATGAATGATAATATCTCCTGCTTGATCCAATTTTATACAAGCACCTAAAAGTTCTTGTGTTTGAAGAGCTTCTTCATCAGACAATTTTTGTCCAGCTAATCGTGCGAGATAAAGTTTGATTGCGATATGTTTTTTATCCAATATAGTGTTCAGCTGGTTGAGTTCACGGATGATGTCAGGATCAGGTTTCTCATAAAGTCCCATGATTTTTTCTAGCATAATATCCACAAGATCACAAATATGGATGACCTCACGTTTGACATTAGAAAGTGCTAAAGTTGGGCGTTCAATAACGCTATCATCAAGGGCGGTTTGATCAGATAAATTAAGCGTTTTATCGCCTTGTGTTTTTTTTGTACTTATCTGAACAATTTGAGTGGTTAGTTTTAAAACCCATTTCGAGAGTGGTATTCCAGCAAGAAGAATGAAGACATTAAAAATGATATGGGCGTTGATAACTTGAGTAGAGGGCTTATCACCAAACCATGTGATTGGTGGTTGAAAGGAAAGAAATAAGATAAGAGCAAGGATTGAACCAGCGCCGCGCATAAGTAAATTCCCCAAGGGAACGAGGCGGGTATTAGGAGAGGCGTTGCGTGTTAAAAGGGGTGCTATAAGAGAAGAACCAAAATTAACGCCAAGAACCATGATAACACAAAGTTGAGCATGGATGAGGTCATAATTAGCAAAATTGATCAGCAAAATGATTCCAGCAATGGATGAGTGTAAGAGATAAGTTAATGTGGCTGCCAACAAAAAGGTAGAAACAGGATCGGTAGAAAGATAACGAATGATGCTTGGTAAAATAGCGCTATCACGTAAAGGTTCGGTTGCTTCACTTATCATCTGTAAAGATAAAATCAAAAGGCCAATACCAATGACAATACGTCCTATTTGACGCCAATCCCGTTTTTCAGTTGTCATGAAAATACAGGTGCCAATTAAAAGACACAGGGGCACAACGATAGTGAGGTCATAGGAGAGAATTTTAACAACGAGTGCCGATCCTAATTCTCCTCCACGCACAGCCATAAGCCCCGCTAATCCAGAGACAAAACCAGATTCGACAAAAGAACCAACAAGGAGTGTTATTGCTGTAGAGCTTTGTAAAATCATTGCTGTAAAAAGTCCAAAACTGACAGCAAATAATGGTTTGGAAATAACGTGGCACATTTTGTATTTAAGCTTATCACCATAGGCACGTTCAACACCCGTACGTACCATGCGTGTAGCCCAAAGAAGTAAAGAAACAGCACCTGCAAGATGAAGGAGTACCAGTGAACCATTCATGATACTTTTTCTTTCGTTGTTGTTATAAATAAGGGTGATTTAAAAAATGGATGAATTGAAGTTTATCATTTTACTTTTCTTTCGCTTCTAAGACATGACGGAAATCATAGCCACTTGGATTTTGAAAAATTTTTAGACCAAAACTAGGAAGAATGGAATAAAGGTGGTCAAAAATATCAGCTTGAATTTGTTCATATTCTAGCCAAGCAGTTGTATTGGTAAAGCAATAGATTTCCAGGGGCAAGCCATTTGGCGTCGGTGGTAATTGTCGTGCCATCAGGGTCATGTTTTGTTCGATATTTAAATGGTTTTTTAAATATGCAAAAACATAAGCACGGAAAGTTCCAATGTTGGTTAAACGGCGGGTGTTGGCTAAGACGTCCGGATTTTTATCTAATTGCGTGTTCCATTCATGGATTTCTGGTATTTTTTGTGTGAGATAATTTTCTAACAAATTAAAGCGGGAGAGATATTGTTGTTCTTCTTCTGTATGGAAACGGATGCTTGATTGATCAATAAAGAGGGAGCGTTTAATGCGTCGTCCACCTGCTTCCTCCATTCCACGCCAATTCTTAAAAGGGTCTGTCACCAGTTTACGGATAGGGACGGTCGTGATTGTTTTATCAAAATTTTGAACTTTGACAGTATGGAGTGCAATTTCAGTGACATCGCCATCTACATCCAGACTGGGGATTTGAATCCAATCGCCAACACGAACCATATCGGTAGATGAAATTTGAATGCCTGCAATGAGAGAAAGGAGTGTATCTTGAAAAATCAACATCAAGACAGCGGCCATTGCACCAAGACTGGATAAAAGGATAAGAGGTGAACGGTCAATTAATGTTGCTACCATGAGAATCGCAGCTACAGTAAAAAGCGCAATTTTGGCAATTTGAATATAACCTTTTATTGGTTTTAACCGCGCTGTTGGTTGTTGTTCGTAGAGGATATTAATAACATTAAGGAAAGAAGAAATTGCGAGAACAGCAAAAAGAATAATGAAGGCGTTAGCAACATTTTCTATAATGGTGCTAAATGTATCAGGGAGTGTCGGAATAAAATTAATACCGATTGAGAGAATAAAGGCTGCAACAATATTTGCTATGTACCCAATGGTGTATTCAATATCAACGCTGGTATTTTTAGGAAGAAAAGAAGAAAGCCGTTTTGCTCCATGAGAGAGGAGGTTTCGTGCTAAAAAATTGACTAAAAGTGCGATAATGATAAGAATAATAAGCCAAACAATAGATTCTAGCAAAGGATATTGAACAAGAAATTTGATCACTTTTTCACTCTCCATTTCTGAAAAATATGCGGTTGAACTTTTATTTTTTAAAAAAACCACTTAAGAGGAAGTATTGGAATTATGCTTCAAACTCGTTAAATATGCAAAAAAGAATTTTAAAACTCTGTGAGAGATAATGCACTTTCCGCCTGATTTCCTTGATGATCTCCGCGCCAGATTACCAATTTCAACAGTTATTGGCCAAAGGGTGGTCTTTGATCCTAAAAAAAGCAAGCCTTCGCGAGGAGATTTTTGGTGTTGTTGCCCCTTTCATGGTGAGAAAACGCCAAGTTTTCATTGTGATGATCGTAAAGGTCACTATTATTGTTTTGGTTGCGGTGTGAGTGGTGATATTTTTACTTTTCTGTGTGAGCTTGATGGATTGCATTTTTCAGAAAGTGTCGAGCATTTGGCTGATCTTGCAGGGATAAAATTACCTCTTTTTGATCCACAAAGTCACAAACGTCGGATGGAAAAGGCTGATCTTTATGATGTTATGAGAATGGCTACGGATTTTTTTCAACGTAGCTTACACGATAAAGGTGGTATGCAGGCGCGTCGTTATCTTGATGCACGTGGTGTGACCCCAGAGCTTGTAGAGCGTTTTCGAATTGGCTTTGCTCCAATGAAACGTACAGCTTTGAGAGAAGCTTTAAGTGCTCGTGGTATTTCAATAAAACAGATGGAAGATTGTGGACTTCTCAAACTGGGTAAAGATGAAACGGTTTCCTATGATCGTTTTAGAAATCGTATTATGTTTCCGATTGAAGATTTACGCGGACGCGTGGTAGCTTTTGGAGGGCGTGCGTTAGAGAAAGATGCACCTGCAAAATATCTCAATAGTCCTGAAACCGTGTTGTTTCATAAAGGAAATATGCTTTATAATGCAGCTACTGCTCGCAAAAATAGCCGTTTGGTTGGCGATGAAAAAAATCATTCACTCTTAGTTGTTGAAGGTTATATGGATGTGATTGCGTTGACTAAAGCTGGCTTTGAAGGAGCCGTGGCTCCTTTGGGGACAGCATTAACGGAGGCGCAAATTGGGCTTTTATGGCAAATAGGGACGGATCCCATTTTATGTTTTGATGGAGATGATGCTGGTTTAAAAGCTGCTTTTCGTGTTGCTGATCGTGTGCTTCCTCTTTTAAAGGCAGGTGTTTCTGTGCGCTTTGTTTTGTTGCCACAAGGGAAAGATCCAGATGAAATTATTTCTGCTGGCGGTGCACAACTTTTTTCTTCTTTTTTGCAAAAAGCAATTCCTTTGATTGAGCTTTTGTGGTGGCGTGCTGCTTATGGAAAAAACTTTGAAACTCCAGAAGCTCGAGCGGCTCTAGAAAAACAACTGAAACAGCAAATTTTTACAATTAAGGATGAAAATATACGCCGTTATTATTTGCAAGATATAAAAAAACGGCTTTTTGATTTTTTTCGTTCTTCTTTTTCGAAAAAAAAAGGTACGGGGAGACACCACCAGTTTTCCCAAAATAAGATATTTAAAGACCAATCTTTTTCTGTTTTGGCAAACTCCGATATAGTGCGCAATTCTTCGCAATCTATTCCTCTGCGTGAAGCTGTTATTTTATTGATTTTAGCTTACTATCCTGAGTTGTGGTATGAAAATTTCGAAGTTCTTGCTGAATTGGAATTAAAAAATACACAATTAGTGTGCTTCCATCAATCCATGTTGGAAATTCTTGGAAATCAGCAGCTTCATGATAAAGAGACAATGATTGCGCTCTTAGAAAAAAAAGGACAAAAAGCTCTTTTAGAGCGTATGAAACATCTTGTACAACATGTTGGTATGCGTACTGTCTTTATTGGAGCTCCTCTAGAAGATGCTCGTGCTATATTAAAACAGGCTATCTACTTGCATCTTCAAGAACACCACCTACATAAGAGATTACAAGATATTGAAGAGCAACTCGTAGAAAATCCTAAGAGTGAGGTTTTTGATCTGATTCGTGAGATACAAAGTGAGCTGCAACAGATGCAGGCGACAGAAGCATTAATTGAAGGGTTTGGAGGTTGGTTGGATGAAAAAAGAGACGGGAATAATCAAGAGACAATAAAATGATTCGCTTTTTTGATGCGAATCTGTCACCTAAGGCTTAAGATGAGGAAGTTTATGTAGAGCAACATTTTTGTAAGAGAATGACGACGTTTGTAAAGAATGACGACGGAATTTTAGGAAAAGCGGGAAATTGGTTCTTACTATATGCTACTATATGCTGCAGAGATTATCTCAGAAAGGCTGAGAGGTGTCGGGGAAACTTCTGGAGTTTTCCCGCGTTTTTGTGTCGATGAAGCGCGTATACAAAATGTATTCTTTCCAAGAGTAATCTCCTTTAAGAGGAAGTATATATAAGAAACTGTTGATACGTTAAGTGAGAACGCAAAAAGCTGGTCACGTGGAAGCTGTGGAGTGATCAAGTGGAGTTACGGTATGGCAACAAAGGTTAAACAGAAAGATAATGTGGAAGTAATAACCCAAGCGAGTTTGGATAGCCCTCTTCTTGATTTTTCTGATGATGCCATCAAGAAAATGGTGAAACTCGCTAAAAAAAATGGTTATGTGACGATGGATGAATTGAATGCAGTTCTTCCTTCTGAAGAGGTTATCTCCGAACAAATTGAAGATATCTTGGCGATGTTTTCTGAGATGGGTATTAATGTTGTGGACGACGAAGATGAGGTCGATTCTGAACACGATGAGGAAGAAGTCACCGTAGAGGGAGGGGATTTAGTAGAGGCCTCTAGCCATGCAATTGCAACGACAATCAATAAGCGTGAAGTAACAGATCGTACAGATGATCCCGTGCGTATGTATTTGCGTGAGATGGGAGCTGTTGAGCTGCTTTCGCGGGAAGGCGAAATTGCTATTGCTAAGCGTATTGAAGCAGGGCGTGAGACAATGATTGCCGGACTTTGTGAGAGTCCTTTGACTTTTCAAGCTCTCATTATCTGGCGTGAGGAACTGAGAGAGCAGCGTATTCTTCTTCGTGAAATTATTGATCTTGAAATGACTTATGCTGGTCCAGAGGCAAAGCAGGCTCCTGTTGTTGAACGAAGTGAAGTTGATAAGATAAAAGAGGAAAAGACCTCTTCTGCTATGCGTAATATGGAGGGGATTGCGGGAGAGCGGGGCGTCGAGGATGATGACGAGGTTAACTTGTCACTTGCTGCAATGGAAAATGAACTTTGTCCTCAAGTCATGGAAACATTGGATTTTATTGCACAAACCTATGTAAAATTACGAAAATTACAAGATCAACATGTTGAAAGCAGTTTGGCAGAGCGTAAAGAGGGCGCTCTTTCATCTTCTCAGAAGAAAAAATATATTCAATTAAAGGGTAAGTTGATTCAAGCAGTAAAATCCCTTTCTTTGAACCAAAATCGTATCGAATCTTTGGTTGAGCAGCTTTATGACATTAACAAGAGACTGATTCATAATGAGGGTAAGCTGAAAAGAATAGCCAACAGTTATGGCATTGGACATGAGGACTTTTTAAAAGAATACCGAGGCCGTGAGTTGGATGCGGATTGGTTAAATTATATTGGAACTTTGCCAGGATCTGGTTGGAAAGAATTTTCAAGGCGCGAAGCGAAAGAAATTCAGAGACTGCGTAGCGAAATACAAAGTCTTGCACAGGAAACAGCTATTTCGATTGGTGAATTTCGTCGTATTGTGACCCAAGTGCAGAAAGGTGAACGCGAATCAACAATTGCTAAAAAAGAAATGGTAGAGGCTAATCTCCGTCTTGTGATTTCAATTGCAAAAAAATATACCAATCGTGGTTTGCAGTTTCTTGATCTTATCCAAGAAGGCAATATCGGTTTGATGAAAGCTGTCGATAAGTTTGAATATCGGCGTGGGTACAAGTTTTCAACTTATGCAACGTGGTGGATTCGTCAGGCAATTACCCGTTCAATTGCTGATCAGGCGCGCACTATTCGTATACCTGTTCATATGATTGAAACAATTAATAAAATTGTTCGTACCTCGCGTCAGATTCTCCATGAAATTGGACGTGAGCCCACACCAGAAGAATTGTCAAGCAAACTTTCTATGCCGTTAGAAAAAGTGCGAAAAGTTCTTAAAATTGCAAAGGAACCTATTTCACTTGAAACACCTGTTGGTGATGAAGATGATTCTCATTTAGGTGATTTTATTGAGGATAGAAATGCATTATTGCCCATTGATGCAGCTATTCAGGCTAATCTACGGGATACAACAACTCGCGTGCTTGCGTCATTAACACCTCGTGAAGAACGCGTTTTGCGAATGCGTTTTGGTATAGGGATGAATACTGATCATACCTTGGAAGAAGTTGGTCAACAATTTTCAGTGACAAGGGAGCGTATTCGTCAGATTGAAGCAAAGGCTCTTCGTAAATTAAAGCATCCTAGCCGTTCACGCAAATTGCGCAGTTTTCTTGATTCTTAAGAAGGAGGGCGCATTTTCAAAAATGTATCTTTTCTTGATGAATGGAGATAAAACACATATAATCTAGTTCTTCTGGTCTTTTTTAGAAAGGTAAAAGCTAGATACTGAGCGATCTATAAAAAATTCGGTATTCAATATTTCTTTAGCTTTGATATTTATGATGTCATTTATAAAAATAACAAATACGCGGTGTGAAATTATAAGGATTTAATTTTATTCCTTTTGCTTTTGGTAGTTTTTTGTCTTTCAAAGAGATATGACTGATTTTATGAGTAAAGAAATTCCCTTTTGGAAAGTAAAAAAATTAGAAGAAACTTCTATTTCTGAGTGGGAGAATCTCTGCGATGGCTGTGGATGTTGTTGTTTACACAAAGTAGAAGATGATGATACTGGAGATATTTATGCAACCAGTGTTGCTTATCGTCTTTTAGACGCGGAAACTTGTCGGTGCCGAAACTATGTTCACCGTAAATCAATTGTTCCAGACTGTATATCGTTATTGGCTGATTAATGAAGGAAAAGATCTTCAATGGTGGCATCCACTGGTGTCGGGAAATTGGCAGACCGTACACCAAACACAATTTTCTGCACGTGGACAAATAGAAGTTCACGACGATGAATTATTGTGTGAAGAAACCTATCTCGATCATATCACCAGACTTCTTTGTGAAGGCAAGTGATATGATTGTTTCACGCAATAATTTATGACGCATATGATTTAATCTATAGCAAATACTACTGTAACGCTCACATTATAACCTAATTCACCCCCTGAGAAGTTGGTATCAGCATAGTTTGCATGTGCTGCAATGCTCATCAGGCGTGGCTTGGGATAATAGTTGTCATTATTTTCATTGATTTCAATGATTTTTCCTAATTTTAAATTTGCTGCCTGTGCTATAGTTTCAGCTTTTTCAATGGCTTCAGTAATCGCTTTTTTACGTGCTTCTTGATAAAATGGTTTTGTATCGGCATTGGTAAAGGTGATGCCATTTACTGAGTTAACGCCCAGGGCCATTGCTTGATCAAATATTTTACCAGCATTGGCAAGGTCACGAATACGCACTGTTAAAGAATTTGAAACATGATAAAGTTTTTCATGATTCTTTTTGTCATGAGGTTTCTCAGGGCTAGATTGATAAATGGACAAGCCTGATGTTTGTAAATCATTTGCTTGGATTCCATTGTTCTTAAAGGCAGTTACAATATCATTCATAGATTTATTATTGGCTGCTAATGCTTTTTGGGCGGTTTGATCCTCTGTAACAACGGCTAGATTGATAATAGCCATATCCGGTGCTGCTTGGCTTTCGCCAATTGCAGTGACTGTAATGGTTGCGTTTTTTATTTTGCTTGCTTCAGCATGTATGGAGAGTGAACTGGCTATCAGCGCGAGTGCTACCATAGCTATTTTAATGCTATAATGATTCAGCGGTTGGAAAATTGTTTTTGTCATATCTGTTCCTTTATCTTTATTAGTTTACTACTTTCTCATTTTTGGGAGTTCTTGTAAAGAAATTAGGGTACTTGATAAAAAAACCGATAGATAAAAAGGAAAAGATGGGTTATGATTCTAAGTAAAAGCTCTTGTGTCATAGGGCATTTTAGTTTAAAGAAAAGCAACCTGTGTGGGGCCTGTAGCTCAATTGGTTAGAGCCAGCGGCTCATAACCGCTTGGTTGGGGGTTCGAGTCCCTCCGGGCCCACCATTAAATAAACAGAGTATAAAAAAGTTTCAGGATTTTTCCTTCTTTGTTTTTTTGTTTATCGTGAAATTTTTAATGTTTGTTCTGTTGTGAGTGGTTTTCCTACCCGCTATTTAGGTGTAGAATAATGTTTTGCACTCTTCAGTTCAGTAGAAAAAGACTTTTATTTACGGTACCACATTCTCTCTAAGCTTATGTATTGTCGTTCACTTTCTTAAATTCATCAGCTCATTTTTTTAATTTCTGCTGCGTGATATTGTTTCATGAAACCGGCGTATTAAAGTTTTCTTTAAGGAGTTGTTTTTTTATAGGTGAATATTTTATCCACATAAGAGAAATTCTAAGGTTTTTTGTTTTGTCATATAAAGTCGGAAGAAAATACTTATTTTTAAAGTGGTTTTTTCTATTTTTTTAAGTGAATGGTATTGCTGTTACGCCTTTACAGCTGACTCCGAACCGTATCATCATGATTTCAGGTTCAATAAAAACATAATTTAGAAATGTTTATGTGTTCTATGTGGTCAACAATGATAATATCTATCGCTGTTTTCTTTTCCAAGCTTAAGAACCTTTTTTCTTTTTGTAAATTCTTGTGTAATGTATGTGTGGACGTCATTCGGGCTTGACCCATTGTATTTTTTAAAGTATTTCCATTTTTGTTCATGATAAATCTCTATGCTTATCTCAAGGATGCTTTCGAGAGGAGGCTGTCTTTTTTGAAGGGATATCATAGTGTCGTAGACAGCGCTGCTGTTCATAAGAACTATACATATCGCATTGTTGTATTTTTGCTTTGCGATATCGTTTAAAAAATATAGGTCGTGCTGTATAGAATAAAATTGTGATATATTCTTCTTTCAAAATAAGCTTTTTCCTATTCTCTCACGTAGAGGTTGGCAGTATTTTCAGAAATATCTTCACATCGATTAGCACTTGGTTCGAATCACGAGATCTGAGTAATATTATTAGCGTTGTTGATAAAAATGATGATGCCAGTTTTTTTTATAAAAAGGTCTGAACTGTGCGATGTTTTCTGTTTCACCATGGTACATAATTAACAGAATTCCATTTGATTTTATAAAACCAGTTTATACGCAACTGCTTCCATATGGTCTATTGCAAATATTGGTTTCTAAGGTATGGAATATATTGAACTGCTTTAGCGTTATATAGTTTGGCTATGTGGAGTGTAACTATGAAGAATGACAAAAAAATTGAGGCAGTTTTATCCGATATTATTGTGAAATGGGAGGCTTTGTCTAAAGCTCAAAAGCAAGAAATATTGGAAATAGTAGAAAATTCTACAAATGCTGCTCAGTCAACAGAACATTTAAAGCTTCAATCTTCTTTTTATCTCCAGACGAAATCAAAGCAATAAGTTTTAAATCTTCATCAGAGATGTTAAAACCAGTTATTACATATATGGCGCTAGCATTTCCAAGTGTGTTAAGAATAGCCATGAGTTTATCTACAGAGGGTCTTTTCCCTCCGTTTATCATTTGTTGTACGTAGTTTTGTCCACAGCCTGCTGCTTTGCTTATTTCAATCATTGTGCGTCCATCGCTTTTTATTAATTCAATTAAGCGTTGGAACCAATCTTTTTCAGTCTTTGTCATTTTTAGACCTTTACATATTTACGCTATAGCGTTAATACTACACTGCGAATCTAGAGTACATGATACAAGGAGCGTAAAAATACCCATGCGTAGCTTTTCGCTTATGAAGGATATAGAGTTGTTTTTAACTAATAACAAAATGTTCCCATACACTTTCAGATTTGAATCAGTAAAAAATGGTTGCTCAGTTTCACGATCGTGACGGAGTGGATGCGTATAATCCAGAGATGGAAATACACCTAGCGTGTTCATGAAATGTCACTGATAGTATACGCAGCGCCATTGTGAATCAAGATATACCCCAACATTGGCATTTGTAAGAAATTTCTGCATTAAGGTGGCGTGTGGATGTAATGAAGCTCCACAGCCTTAAGGAACAAGGTCATGGCTGTAAAAAATACAACAAATTCATTGGTTCAGGACGCTGTTTTTTCTTTTGTTTTAATAAATTAAGTTACTTATAGATGGTATGTCGCATGTGTGCGTTAAGAGATTTAAAAAATAACAAAAAAATGATTTTAGTGATTTTATAGAACATGAAAGTCTTTTCAATCATGAAGGGGATTGTTGGGTAGAGTATAATATAAGTGCTAGACGTTTTATCGAAGATGGATGCGTTTTTGCTAATGCCATGTTTTATAATGATGCCTGTGTTTGGTAATGACAACACTCTTTATGATAGTGCACAGATGAACTGTATGTTGCCTGTTTCCAGCTTTTTTCATGTGTGCCGTAATGCACAACTGAAGTTTAGAGATTCGCAGTAGGCTGTATGTTTATGACAAGATGAAGCTTTATTGTCATTTCAAGGTTAATAGCAATGCACATGTTAATGGAGGAAATCGTTTTTACAGTAATGTTCAAGTTTATAACGATAGGATTCTCAAAAATGTTAAAATTTATGTCAACGCTTTAATTAAGGTTATACAGAGTTTCATAGGAAAGCAAAAGTTTATGGTAACACGGATGTTTTTAACGATAAAGTTTTTTGCAATGGCAAAGAATTTTGTATGGGTGCATCAGCATTCTCCATAGTCAAAGAAAGATGGCAAGAATAATAAGGAGAAGGTGCTTATGGAGTGCATTGCGTCGTTAAAATTGTTTGAGATTAGTTATATTCTTAGCGTTTTATATAAATAAATACGGCGCCGATTGTATGAGGGTGTGGGATTGGCAGCTTCATAGGGTTTGTTTTGCGTTGTTTGTTAGAGTGTTTGGTGGAGAAAATAAGGGTACTAAGCGTAGTTTGTTTATCTAGTACGTTGTAATTTTGGCGTTCTTTTTTGATGGAAAGCGAAACAAAAAATTGGTCGGTATGGTCAATTTAATGGTACTTCAAGGAGATAAAAATGAGTGTAAATGAAATTTTATTAGGAGTGGTGATTGTCGTTTTGGTTTGCAGTGGATTCATGTTTCGTTTTGCTTTTTATTATCGTGATCAGGTTAAAGCTCTTAAAGAAGAAGCAAAAAAGATAAAGCATGAGTTCTTTAGAGATTCTATGAAGATGACTGAAGAACGAGATAGGGCGATTAGAGAGCAAAGTATGGTGATTAAAAGACGTGATCAAGCAATTGAAAAACTGAAAGAACAAATTAAGCAATATGAAGAGGCCATGAAACAATATCAAGATGGAGTAAAATCTAAAGAGGATATGAAAAGGTAATTGTGTCTACATTTTATATTGGATGTTGTACTAAAAGATTTTAGAGGTGTTAAAATAAGGAAATAAAAAGAAGCAGGAGAGAGAAAGGGGTAACCCTTAATTGTAAAAGACTGTAGGTTTTTGGTGTACGTTAGAAATCACATAAAAATTCCCCTTCATCGAAAAAAAAAGAGCTCTTCTTTATTCATCACTCAAGTGTGATGCGAGATTCCACATATAAAAAGTGTGAACTTTTATTTTAATGGTAGGAACGTTAGAATTGTAACTCTCTAATAAGGGCTTTATGCGTAATTTCTTTTATCTGCTCAATATTTACTAAGATGTCTTGTTTTGTTGGATAACCTTTACTTGAAAAAGCAATCTTTTGTTCGTCTCCAGAGATTAAACGCCAGTACCATTGATTGTGAACACCTTGAAATACCTCAAAAAACATGCTTTCCACCTCATAAAATAGCCGTAATTTGTAGGATAAACACTCGACCACCACGACTATGAGCTAAGGTATGTCTCTGTAGCGAGTAGTCAATATATTCCCCTTGATTTTTGTGTCTTAAACAAAATTTCTATGAGGGCTGTGTGTATAGTAACAAGAAAATATTTATTGTCAATAAGCTGTAAATAGGTATTTCATACTACAAAACTGGCTTTTTTAAACTTTAATTAGGGTGTATTTCGGGTTGATATTAGAATTTTTTTTTTCGGTAAGAAAGTATATTGGGTTAACAAAATAAATCCCACATGGCACATAAAATTCCACCAGCATGGAAAAAAAGAGTGCTTCTTTCCGTGCTGATAAAGCTTATATCCGTTTTTTATCCCTTATGATCAGGATGTTTATTGATTAGCTATCATCTCTTTTTGCGATACACTTCGAATGAGTAAATCAATGAATAAGCTAAGGGTATAAGAATTTGCCATTTTAGCCTTCATATCCATCAGAGAAGTTGCAGCTTTGGGATTAAGGCTATGAGATAAGCCTTGTTTTGACAAATATTGCTGCAACTTTTCATAAGAGCCATCAACTTTTTCTTGGTTTATTTTTTCACTACGATCACTGTTGGCAAGAATTTTTTCAAGCCCCTCCATTTTTTTTATAAAATAGTTCCAATCGAAGTCGCTTTTAGTATACTCGCTATCAAACATTTTTCCTTGTCCAGTTAAAAGCCAATTAATATTGACACCGTACAATGTGCGATATGTTTGTAAGACACTCAGATTGGGTTCTCTTTCTCCACGCTCATAAAAGGCAATGGAGTTTTTTGTCATGCTAAAACTTTTAGCCAGTGCTTCACGTGATGGATCCCCTAAAGCGAGGCGTACATAACGTAAACGTTTTCCAAATATAGTTTTTGATTCAGTTTCAGGACGTGCCACGAATTATCTCCCTCAGTAAATCATCATGGTATAGATTTTAACCATTAAAGGCACACTATGTATTAATAACTCATGATGTAATGTCAATATTTATAGTTTTATTTTTCTTTATTTTTTTAATTTTAATGAATAGAATGCGATTTTCAACTTATCGTATTACATATTATTTAAAATTGGTATTCATTTTAGAGGGAATATAAAATTTTCTGTGCTTTTCTTGTTTTTCTAGAGATTCCATATAAAATTGTCATGTGGATTCTTTCTCTTTTCACATTAATGAATGCAATCTTTCGATTAATGCTACAAATTAAAGAAGTAAATTGTGAGGAATGATCATGGCCTTATTAGGCTATTTTAGATGGGCTTTTTTTTTCACAATTGTTGGTGTCTTTATGGGAGGGGCGATTGGTTGGTTTGAAACAGAAAGTGTTAGTGGTTTTCTGAAATATTTTTTTATTTGCTGTGTATTAGGAATTTTAGAAATTTCTCTCTCTTTTGATAATTCTATTATTAATGCGCGTGTTCTTGAAAAAATGGATCCGTTATGGCGTCGCCGTTTCCTGATATGGGGTATTTTGGTGGCGGTGTTTGGGATGCGGATTGTTTTTCCGTTATTGGTGGTTGCTATTGCTGTTGGAATTAATCCAATTGCAGCAGTGAAATTAGCGGTATGGGAACCACATCAATATGCTGCAATCTTAACAGATGCTCATGTGGGGATTGCCGCTTTTGGAGGGACTTTCCTGATAATGGTTGGTTTGAGATATTTTTTTGATTCCCAAAAAGAGGTGCATTGGCTTGCTTTTATAGAAAAACCGGCTCAAAAGCTTGGAACTCTTGCTGGCATTGATATTGCAATCGTTTTAACTTTGATATTGTTTTTTTCAGAACAGATTGCAAGAGAAGATAAAATGGCTTTTTTGCTTGCTAGCCTTTATGGACTTTTGACGTTTATAGGTGTGGAAGCCATCAGTTCACTTTTAGATGCTCCAAAAACAGCTTTAACGACGGTTGCCAAAGGAGGGGCAGGCGCTTTTCTTTATTTAGAGATTCTAGATGCTAGTTTTTCTTTTGATGGTGTTATTGGTGCTTTTGCTTTTTCACACAATCTTTTTATTATCGCAATTGGTCTTGGTATAGGGGCATTTTATGTTCGCTCTATGACGATTATGCTGGTCGAATCAGGGGTATTGTTGCATTATCGTTATCTGGAGCATGGAGCTTTTTATGCTATCTTGGTTCTCGCGGTGATTATGTATCTGCAAACGATTATATCAGTTCCTGAAGTCTTAACAGGATTGGTGGGGAGCTGTATTCTTGGAATGGCTTTTTATTCGTCTCTTCGTTTTAAGCGCCAACGTCTGAATAAACATGGTGTCTCTGAGAAAAATTAATTTTTTATACGTTGCCATAACAAGGCAGAAGAAGATATTTTAGGAAGCCATTAAAAGTTCTATACTGGATTCGTTCATAGTTTTAAGCATAGTGTTCAATGATCCGTTGAGATCAATACCAGCACAGGCGTTGAGTGAAACACTTACTTTGAAGCCACATTGTATGGCGTGAAGTGCGGAAAATCCTACACAAAAATCCGTTGCTAAGCCACACATAGCAAGCTTTGTAAAACCATGTTCTTTAAGGTAAGCTTGCAAGCCTGTTGGTGTTGTTTGATCATTTTCAAAAAAGGCAGAATAGCTATCAATTTTTTTATTATAGCCTTTTCTAAGGATAAGTTGTGTTTTCTCAATTCTGAGAGATGTATGAAATTCTGCTCCTTGTGTTCCTTGTATACAATGATCAGGCCAAACTATTTGCGGGCCATAGTCAAGCTCAACGGTGTCATAGGGTGCTTTTTCAGAATAGGAAGAAGCAAAGCTGCAATGGTTTTTGGGGTGCCAGTCTTGGGTTAAGATAACATGATCAAATTGGTCTATAAGATTATTAATAGCAGGTATAATCGTATCGCTTTGTGGTACTGCAAGTGCTCCACCTGGTAAGAAGTCATTTTGAACATCAATAACGATTAAGGCTTTTTTTTCCATGAACATATTCCTATAGAAGGCTTACCTTTTGTGAGACTTTTAAGAAGCTATATTTCATCTTGAAGTTTCGAGATAATCTCACGGATATTGTTATTATTTTTGTAATTATCAAGCCACAAAAGGGGGAGGGATAGGTTTTGACAGTTTTTTTTATAGTTTTTCACGAATTGTAACCATGTACCAATGGGGAGGGCACTATAGTCACTCATTGCTACATGTCTGTGTAAAGCTTTCATGATTCTCAAGCTTGGAACGTCAGATCCCATAAGGCGGCGGTCGTTTTGTAAGCACAATTTGAGCCAGAGCAATGCAAGAGGTGAAGCCCATTGTTTTCCGTGACACAAAATTGATGAAAAAAGAGAGGGGTTTTTTACCGCATAATGAACAGCCCATAACGCAAAAAAAGAAGGAGCATAGAGAATTGGTTTTCTTGGTGATACCATACTCCATTGATATGTTGGTTTAATACGATAAAAACACAATGTTGTATCTGGTATGGAAAAGAGAGGTGATGTTTGATAACATGTTTCAGGTACAGCTAAAAAGATTTGCTTTTTGCTCTTCGAATGGGCACTTTTTTGCATTTAGAACCGTGGTGGGGCTTGTGAGAACAGAAAAAATATATCAATATAAAGCGAAAAGCTTTCGTTACAATGCAAGCGTTCTTTACCGCACAGTGTAAGAAAAGCAAAAGATTTTTTTCAAAGTCCTCATCTTTGAATACTGCACAATATAAAGAGAAATTTATGGTACGTCAATTTATCTACCACATGGCTGGGCTTAACAAGTCTTACGGCAATAAAAAAATTTTAGAAAGTATTCATTTGTCTTTTTATCCAGATGCAAAAATCGGTATTTTAGGACCGAATGGTGCAGGTAAATCAACTATTTTACGGATTATGGCTGGGCTAGATAAGGAATATACTGGAGAAGCGTGGCTTTCTGAAGGGGCGCGTTGTGGTTATCTGCCGCAAGAACCTCTTCTTGATACAAGCAAAGATGTGCGGGGCAATGTGATGGAAGGTGTTGCAGATAAACAGGCAATCGTTGAGCGTTATAATGAATTGATGATGAATTATAGTGAGGAAACGGCTGATGAAAGTGCACGTCTTCAGGATATTATCGACAGCCAGAATCTTTGGGATTTAGAAAGTCAAGTAGAAATGGCTATGGCGTCTCTTGGTTGTCCACCAGCTAATGAGAGTGTGATAAAGCTTTCAGGAGGTGAGAAACGGCGTGTTGCGCTTTGTAAATTGCTTTTGTCAAAACCTGATTTGTTGCTTTTGGATGAACCGACAAACCATTTAGATGCCGAAACGACGGCTTGGCTTGAAAGGCATTTGCGTGAATATCCTGGTGCGGTACTTTTGATTACACATGATCGTTATTTTCTCGACAATGTGACAGGTTGGATTTTAGAATTAGATCGTGGGAAAGGTATTCCTTATGAGGGGAACTATTCGGCTTATTTGGGGGCGAAAGCCAAGCGTTTGGCTCAGGAAGGTCGGGAAGAGGCTGCACGTCAGCGTGCTTTGTCGCGTGAGCAAGAATGGATAGCTTCTAGTCCAAAAGGGCGACAAGCAAAATCAAAAGCTCGTATTAAGGCTTATGATGCGTTAGTTCAAGCTGCACGTGAGCGCCGTCCTGGAGAGGCACAAATCATTATTCCTATTGGCGAAAGATTGGGGCAGGTTGTCATTGAAGTTGATAACCTTTCTAAAGCATATGGTACGCGTGTGTTGATTGATTCTCTCTCTTTCAAGCTTCCTGCGGGTGGTATTGTCGGAGTCATTGGGGCCAATGGTATGGGAAAGTCTACATTGTTTAAAATGTTGACGGGACAGGAAAAGCCAGATTCAGGTCAAATACGCATCGGTGAAACAGTTCATATGAGTTACGTTGATCAGAGTCGCGATTCTCTAGAGGGAGATAAAACTGTTTGGGAAGAAATTTCTGGCGGAAATGACATTATTAAGTTGGGTAAATATGAGATGAATAGCCGCGCTTATTGTGGTGCTTTTAATTTCAAGGGAACAGATCAACAGCAGAAGGTGGCAAATTTATCAGGTGGGCAGCGTAATCGTGTCCATTTGGCTAAGCTTTTAAAAGAGGGAGGCAATGTTCTTCTCCTTGATGAACCAACAAATGACCTTGATACTGAAACATTAGGTGCACTAGAAGATGCATTGGAAAATTTTGCAGGCTGTGCAGTTATCATATCGCACGATCGTATGTTTCTTGATCGATTGGCAACACATATTTTGGCCTTCGAAGGGGATGGGCATGTTGAATGGTTTGAAGGTAATTTTGCCGAATATCAAGCTGATAAGGTTCGCCGGCTTGGTGCGGACGCTCTTAATCCTAAGCGTGTCAATTATAAACCACTTACACGCTAGAATTTCTTATTTTTTTGAAATTCATTGAGAAATGGTGATGCTGTCTCGTATTTTTGTTTTTCAAAAGAGAGAGTATCGACCATGTTGTAAGGTTTTTATTTGTTACTCCAAGATTAAGAATCACAGTGTGGAATCCTGATAGTATCTTTTACGCAATACGTCGTTATGTTTTATATGTTGGTGATGTATATGAGAACCTGTTACACATCAGGTTATAATGGAAGGACGCAAGTTTTTATATGCAGTTGACAGGTTACAATGCAAGTAACTCCGCTATTTTTTTAAGGGATAGCGGGAAGGAGTGCTGTTTGTTCTTTAACAATTGTTTGTTTTTTATATAACAGAAAACACTATCAACAGAAGTGATGCAACTCTATGCCTTCTTCTTCATTTTCTATTCGTAGGAAATAAATGTTTCTCTGAGAGAATAGTGATGAAAAAACCATTAAGTTTGGATGCGTTGATTATACTGTTGAAAACGATAGCGGAGATAAGTCGTTTACGTATTCTTGCACTCTTGTATCAGGATGATTTAACAATTTCTGATTTTATTTTTATCCTTGGCCAGTCTCAATCACATGTATCACGGCATTTACGCTCATTATATGAGGCAGGGTTGGTTTCTTGTTATCAAAAGAGGGAACGGACTTATTTTAAGTTTTGTTCCGGCTATTTTGGTAAAGACATTGTGATGGCTGCTCTTTCAGCTTTGCCAAAGCACGATGTGATGTTCGCGTGTGATTTAGCACGTTTGGTGGATGTTAAAAAACAGCGCCAAACAATCGAGAGACAGTGTTTTTTAAAAAAGATAGCGCAGTGGGAAGCATTACGGTTATCCTATATTGCAAATCCGATTGTGGAAAATGCTTTACTTGAAATTATTGGCAATAAACCATTTGAGACTATGATGGGTATCGGTACAGATACAGGCTCTCTCTTAAAATTGTTTTCAGGTCTTTATAGCCGTGCAGTTGAAGTTGCACTAGATGGCGATATTTTGCATTTATCTGTTGGAGATACAACTTTTGATTTGGTCATTCTTCATTGGGTTTTATATTTTCTTGAGAATCCTAAGATGGCTCTTCATGAGGTTGCACGTATTTTACGTCCTCAGGGACGTTTGCTGATTGTAGATTTTGTTGGCGGTGAAGTTGAGTCTTCATATTCTTATCATGCTCATAGAAATCTTAGACTTTCAGATTCACACATAGAACAATGGCTTGAAAATGCGGGCCTTATTCTGGAACAAACAGTGTCTCTTGTTCCTATGCAAGATGAAAAGAAGGAAGGACTCTTGGTTGAGCTTTGGCTTGCACGTGATCCACGTTTACTGGTAGATGACCTTAAAGATAAAAAAGTGCAGTTTGCATAATTATATTTTTTTTACGTGTTATATTCTTTGATTTTTTTTCAATTAAAGGCACCAGAGTTTTTGTTAAGTCTTTGAAACCTTATCGCTTTTTTGCGCATTGTGTTTTTTGCATGGGATTAGTGATGCGTCAATCTGTGTTTATTGAGGATCTTTCTAAAGGCACTTTTATAAAGCCAAGGCCGTGAGAGCAGTCATTTATAATGTGTTTGAATTTGTTGCTGGTTATAAAATAACCCGTCCTCATCTTAATCCTCGATGATGAATGATTCGGAATAAATGACGTTCGAAAAGGCGTAATTCTATAAACTTAAAAGAGTTAAAAGATCCATGATTGAGATTATTGCGGTGAGAGTTTTTGAATAAGTTATTTCTGTTTTTATGCTTTTTATCAGGGAAGTTTATACAAACTGGAGTTTCTGGGAAAATATGAAAATGATGATGTTTATAGATTCGTATTGATGATTCTTGGAATAAAATTGCTTCAAATTGGATCATTTTGAATATTTTTTTGCCTAAATTTTTCCATTTTCAAACGATTTATAATTTTTTTGTCTTTTTTTGCTTAAAAGATGACAAGAATTTCTTGTTGTTTAAAATATTTTACTCCATAGCAAGGATATTGCATCGGCTATCTTAATAGTTGATGTAAGAAGACGATCAGGGAACCTCCTCCCCCCCCCGCGTGGATCCCTTAGATTGTCTGGCCTGACTGAGGATTTCCTCAGTCAGGCTCTATCTATAAAGTTTGTTAAAATTTTATAAGGGGGCAAGTATAGGTATCTAGTGTTACATGGTATAGGGTAAAGATAATAGTTAAGAGCTGAGTGGTGGTTTTTGCTCATAAGGAAATTCTTCCTTGGTGAAAATTTGTTGGATGCTTTAAGGAATTTTTTCTTTGGAGATTTTTTTGCTTAGGTAAGAGATAATGGGATTTTGCTGGCGTCGTATCCTTTTCGTCTTATTTGTATTTTTCATTTTTTTTGCCAGTCTTTTTGCTTCTCGAAATGTTGCAGTTCATAAGTTTTTATTTGGAGGCTCTTTTTCTTCTCAGCAGGTTGATGTTACAGAGGAAATTCTTCTAGAGAGATTGGCAGTATTGTTTCCAGATATTATAACGCAACTCTCTAAGCTTAATTCTGAGCAACAGAAGCAGTTAATTGAGGAATTCCGTCGTGATGTGATTTCTGCTGCATCTGCAAATGGTCAGAGCAGTGAACAGGCTCGTAAATTGGGAGAAACTGTTGTTATGGTTCTATCAAAAGCGATTCTACATCCTTCCATTGCTGATGCTTATTTTTAGTTTTTTAAAAATGTGCTTTTATGTGATCTTAAGGGTGTTTTTTGGCTTTTCGTGAATTTCAAGATCTTTATTCATTGTATAAGTCCTAAAGATGGGGGGTGTGCAAGCTTGATGAAATCACAGTATGTGGGAAAATATTTGAATGAAAATGAGTGATGTGAATTTTTATTCAGGCAGTTTTGGGATTTTTATTTTGCCTCTTTATAGAGTTTTCTAAAAACAGATAGACATAATTATTGAGTTTTGTTATAGGACCCAGAACTATTGTATTTATGTATATTGGTATGCTTTCCATACACGATGTTGATTTTGGTGGATAGCTTATTTAGTAGAGGTTTTTTGGTAGCCAGTATTTATTAGCCAATGAAAAGCGTAGATAGCGGTTTTTATTCTGAGTCAGACTTTTGTGTTATCAAGGGACTTTGGTGAAGGCGTTCTCGTTTATGTTGCTTTTTGCAATTATGGAATTGACTTCACAAAAGAATTTAATAATCATATGTAAAAAATAGTAGAGGCATTTTGAATACTGTTTTCGGTTGCTAAAATTTGGCTGTGTTGTAATTGTAACAACAATTTGTAGAGTATATTATCTTTTTTAGCATGTTAAAACTTTCATTATAGTTTCTTTATTGTTCGATTTCTTATGCGATATAGAAGGATATAATAAGTAAGTTGAGTAACTTTCTTCTGGTACAAAAAAATATCTTGAAATTGTCTTAATATTTTCATTTTCAAGCCGCTCTTTCGCTTTCTTTTTCTGTAGAATGCACTCGCAATACCGTTGCCGTTAGGATTTGAAAATGTCTGAGTGAAGAGAAAAAAATGCGAATTTTGAAACTCCTTTTAAATACAGCATTTGCTGTATTTTTTGTGTTTGATATAAGTTGGACTCATACGAGCTTAAATGTTGCAGGTTCAAATAAAAGCTCAGTGCCTCCTTCTTCTAAGATTCTTGCTCGTCCTTATGAATTTCTTATTCAGAAATTTGCAAATAAGTATAATGTTCCTGTTAACTTAGCGCATGCTGTTGTAAGAATTGAGAGTAATTATAAGGCACGTATCAAGGGAGCAGCTGGCGAAATAGGTTTGATGCAAATTAAACCATCTACTGCACGAGGATTGGGTTTTAATGGTTCTGTTCAAGATCTTTATGATCCTGCGACCAATCTTGAATATGGTATGCGTTATTTGGCGCGGGCATATACACTCAGTGGTGGAAATACATGTGGTACAATCCTTAAATATAATGCAGGTCATGGGGCAAGAAAAATGAATTCCATTTCAGCAAAATATTGCTCAAAAGTAAAAACTTATCTGGCTTCATTAAGATAAAAAGAGCCTTAAGGAGATGTTTTTACTTTAAAATATCTTGAAGGTGCTATTTGCACGTGACGAAAAATGTTTTATAAGGGATATGTCAGTCGGCTGGGCAGCCGCGCTTGTTTCGTGCTTAAAGGCGTGCAGGTGAGGAAAGTCCGGGCTCCATGGAAAAACGGTGCCGGGTAACACCCGGCGGGGGTAACCCTAGGGAGAGTGCCACAGAAAGAAAACCGCCTATTTTTATAGGTAAGGGTGAAAGGGTGGGGTAAGAGCCCACCGCACATTCAGTAATGAATGTGGCAAGGTAAACCCCACCGGGAGCAAGACCAAATAGAAATGACGCGCAAGGTTTAACTTGCAGCCGGTTTCCGGGCGAGTCATTCGGGTAGGTTGCACGAGGCGGATGGTAACATCCGTCCCAGATGAATGGTTGCCATGGAAAGTGTAAACTTTACCATACAGAACCCGGCTTATAGGCCGACTGATATTTATGATTGAATTCTCTTTGATTGATAGTGTCAGGAATTTTTCTATGAAGTGTATATCTCTTGAAGTGTACACTCAAATGAAGAGTATTTTTTACAACTATAACATTTCTTTAAGTATAATGCATTAGGATGTGCATCAGGTTAACTTTCGCTTTCATTGTAATAGATATGAGAGTTAAAGTTTTTGTTATTTTGACATCAATTGCCTTTGCTGGCTGTTGATTTGAAAAAGCATAAATCAAGACGAATTATTTTGACAAAACAAGTTCATAAAGCTGAATGCCATATTCCAGTGTTATTACAGCCGGTTTTAACTGGACTTATGCCATTGGTTGGGGCAAGAGTGATTGATGGTACCTTTGGTGCTGGTGGTTATACACGTGCTCTGTTAAATGCGGGTGCACAGGTTATTGCTCTTGATCGTGATCCTTATGCCATTCGTAAAGGACAATCGCTTGTTGACGAATTTTTTCCACGGCTTCGTTTGGTGCAAATGGAATTTTCACAGTTGGATCGTGTCGTTGAAGAAAAGGTGGATGTTGTTATTTTGGATATAGGTGTTTCTTCTATGCAGCTTGATGAAGCGGAAAGGGGTTTTTCTTTTCAAAAAGATGGTCCTTTAGATATGCGAATGGCGCAGACTGGTTTTACTGCTGCCGATGTTGTGAATCGTTTAAAAGGCAATGATTTAGCTCGAATCTTTAAAATATTGGGAGAAGAACGCCATGCGGGACGAATTGCACGGATGATTGAAAAGCGTCGCTGCGTTCAGCCTTTTTTACGTACAGGTGATCTTGCTCACGCTATCAAGGCATTGGTGGGTCGTAAAAGCGGAGACCGCATTCATCCTGCAACGCGTGTTTTTCAGGCTCTTCGCATTTATGTTAATGATGAAATTGGTGAACTTGCGCGTGGCTTATTTGCTGCTGAACGTGTTTTAAAAGCAGGAGGCCGTTTAGGTGTTGTGAGTTTCCATTCTCTTGAAGATCGTATGGTCAAAAGATTTTTTTCTACTCGTTCAGGAGAGCGTGTGAGATCGCGCTATCTTCCTGAAATAGAGACGGCTCCAGCAACATTTTTGCCTTTGTTTAAAGGTGGCATAACTGCAAATGAAGAGGAGTTGCAGCAAAATCCTCGTTCACGTTCTGCGCGGTTGCGTATTGGTGTACGTACAAAGGCAGAAAGTCTTAGCACAGATATGAAATTATTTGGTATGGCAGAGATTGCTCGTTTTGAAGGCAGCAAGAAATGACAGTTTTTCGTACATTTGATATGATTTTAGTGATGATTATGATTTGTATGGCAGGTCTTACATATAAGGTAAAATATGATGTTCAAAAACGGATGAACGAAATTCGTCGTCTTGAACATGAAATTGCTACAGAAAAAAATACGGTAAATTTGCTTCATGCTGAATGGGCTATGATGATAGAGCCTTCACGCATGCAAAAACTTGCAAGACGTTATCAAAAAGAGCTTGGTTTAGAGATTATACAGCCGCGCCAAATTGTAGAATTCGAGGATATTCCGGTACGTGACCATGATCAAATTGAAGAAGTCATTAAACAAAATATCTTGGAAGAAAGTAAGGATATTTTGGCGAATAATCGTGCTTCTCAGGTAAATGGCGGTGTTCAAAAAGGCGTGCAGTGATGAAATCATACTTTTTATTCTCACAGAAAAAAAAGCGCTTAAAGCCCCAGTTGGATGTACATAACTTTCCCGTTCGTCGTTCGTATTCTAGTCGTGCACGCTTGCTTTTTTCTTTGTTCTGTTTCCTTATTTTATATGGCGTTATGGGGGCTTGCCTTATTTCTTATGGGTTTGAAGGTGGGCAGATTGAAGAAGCAAAAGGGCCAACGGTCCTTCAGTTAACTGCACGCCCTGATATTATTGATCGTAATAACCGTTTATTGGCAACGGATATTAAGACTTATTCGCTTTTTGCGGAACCACGACGCATTCTTGATGTAGATGAAACAATCGAATTACTTTCAACAGTTTTGCCCGATCTTAATTGGCAGGAAACTTATAAGCGTCTCAAAAAAAAATCTAGTTTTTCTTGGATTCAACGTGGTTTAACACCAACGCAAAAGACGCAAATTATGGCTCTTGGTATTCCAGGAATTGGTTTTCGTACTGAAATTCGTCGTTTTTATCCAAGTGGATCGGTGTTTTCGCATATTCTCGGCATGGTTAATGTTGATAATCAGGGCATAGCGGGGATGGAAAAATATATTGATGATGCTGGTTTGAGTGCTTTGCGTGCTGCTGGTCTTGCAACGGAAGAATCATTAAAACCAGTTCAGCTTTCGATTGATGTGCGTATTCAGACTATTGTGCATGATGAACTTATGAAGGCAATGAAACGTTATAAAGCGCTTGCTACAGGAGCTGTTATTTTAAATATCCACACTGGTGAAGTTTTGGCTTTAGCATCACTACCAGATTTTGATCCTAGCAACCCCGTTGAAGCTCTCAAAAGTGATCGCCTCAATCGAATGACTGCTGGAATTTTTGAAATGGGTTCTATCATTAAAAGTTTTACAACCGCGATGGCGCTTGATTCAGGGCTTTTTCATTTAAAGAGTGTCATTGATGCTTCACAGCCTCTTCAAGCAGGACAAAATTATTTTATCCGTGATTTTCATGGAAAAAATCGTCCTTTAGCACTTTGGGAGGTTTTTATTTATTCCTCTAACATTGGTTCTGCTAAGGAGGCGTTGGCGGTAGGGATCGATGGACATCGTAATTTTTTGAGACGACTTGGTTTACTTGATCGATTGACAACAGAATTGCCTGAAGTTGCCCATCCTGTTGCGCCACGTCATTGGAAAGATATCCATTCTATGACAATTGCTTTTGGACATGGGATGGCAACAACGCCTTTACAAACAGCAGTAGGAGCTGCTGCTTTGATGAATGATGGGTGGTTGATTGAACCAACCTTTTTGAAACGCACACAAGCAGAAGCTGTAAAATATGCAAAGCAGGTTTTAAAACCCAAAACGAGTAAAAATATGCGTTATCTTTATAAGTTAAATAGCGATATTGGCTCTGGGCGTAATGCAAAAGTAGAGGGTTATCGGGTTGGTGGTAAGACGGGGACAGCTGAAAAAGTTGAAAATGGGAAATATTCTAAAACAAAAAATTTCAATAGTTTTCTTGCTGCTTTTCCTATTGAAAATCCTGCTTATGTTGTTTTAACAATTATCGATGAACCTCAGCCTGAAGATGGACAGCGTTCAGCAACAGCAGCAATGAATGCAGGGCCGATGCTTGCTAATATTATTCGCCGTTCAGCGAGTTTTTTGGGAATAAAACCAGATTTTGAAAAAGAATATGAACCTCTTTTGAACACAAAGAACAGTTCGAGAGTTGTGAAACAACAGTAAAATTAATATAAAGGTGTGTTATCATGTTGTTTGGAACAGTTTTTCCAGAATGTATTGAAGATGAAGTTCTTTCTTCAATGGAAATAACAGGAATAAGTGCAGATTCCCGGCAAGTTTTGCCGGGATATGTTTTTGTGGCTGTGCAAGGAAAGCAAGGTGATGGCAAACATTATATAAATGATGCGCTAAAGCGTGGTGCACGAGCAATCGTTACGGATTGTCCTGTTGTTTTTGAGAATTTATCTGTTCCCCTTTTACGCGTTTATGATGCTCGTCATAGTTTAGCGATGGCAGCTGCACGTTTGTATGGTTCTCAGCCTGAAACGGTTGTGGCTGTGACAGGAACAAGTGGAAAAACATCTGTTGTCTCTTTTACTCGACAAATTTGGACTCATGTTGGATTTTGTGCTGCTAGCATAGGGACAGTAGGTGTTGTTTCCCCTCATAGGAATGATTCTGGTTCTCTCACAACACCTGATCCTGTAGTCTTACAACGCCTCCTTTATGAAATTTCCAATGAAGGTGTTACACATGTGGCTCTTGAAGCATCTTCGCATGGTCTTGATCAAAGCCGATTGGACGGTGTCCATTTAACTGCGGCGGCTTTTACTAATTTAGGGCGTGATCATATGGATTATCATACGTGTGTAGAGGATTATTTACGTGCTAAGATGCGGTTGTTTGATACGGTTTTGCCACAAGATGCTCCAGCTCTGATTTTTGCAGATGATGTTTATTCACAAAAGGTTATTGACCAAGTTACAAAAGCAGGTCGTCGTGTTTTAACAATTGGACGGAAAGGACAATTTATTACTATTAATCGTGTTGAGCATCAGCGTTCTAAGCAGCGTGTTGAATGTCGTATGGAAAATAATATTTATACATTTGATTTGCTTTTAGCTGGAGATTTTCAGGTAATTAATGCGCTTATGGCCGCGGGATTAGCAATTGCAACAGGTGTTTGTCCTGAGAAGGTTTTTCGTTCGCTTGAAACTTTGCAAGGAGCTCCTGGGCGATTAGAATTGGTTGGAAAGACAGAAAATAATGCGCCTGTTTATATAGATTATGCGCATAAACCAGAAGCTTTAGAGCAGGTGTTGCTTTCTGTTCGCCCCTTTACCCAAGGACGTTTAATCCTTGTTTTTGGTTGCGGAGGTGATCGTGATCAAGGAAAAAGGCCTTTGATGGGAAAAATTGCAGAACAGAAGGCTGATATTGTTATTGTAACGGATGATAATCCGCGCACAGAAATACCAGAAAAAATTCGCAAGGATATTTTACAAGCAGTCCCAAGAGCAATAGAAATTCCAGATCGTGGTGAAGCTATTACTTATGCGATTGGACTTCTAAAAGCAGGGGATACTTTAATTATTGCTGGAAAAGGACATGAAAATGGTCAGATTATAGGGCAAAAAACAACTCCTTTTTCAGATCGTCTAAAAGCGATTGATGCTTTGCAGGAGCGCAATAGATGATAGCTTTATGGGATAAACAAGCGCTTGTTTCTGCAATTGATGGCTTTGTAGTGGGGAGCATGCCAGAAAGTTTTTCTGGAGTTTCTATTGATAGTCGTACTCTTACGGAAGGTGATATTTTTTTCTGTATTAAAGGACATCATCTTGATGGTCATGATTTTGCTGCGCAAGCTTATGCACGAGGGGCAGGCGTTCTTGTTGTTGCGGAAAGTCATTTGACTGATATGGAAAAAATATCCGCTCCACTGCTTGTTGTCTCTGATGTTTTGCAAGCTTTAGAACAACTTGCGCAAGCCGCACGCAAGCGTTCAAGAGCTAAGATTATAGCGATAACAGGTTCTGTTGGAAAAACAACGACAAAAGAGGCTCTCAAACAAGTGTTTGCAACTGTGGGGAAGGTTCATGCGAATCTTGCTTCTTTGAATAATCACTGGGGAGTACCGCTTACTTTAGCAAGGATGCCTATGGAGAGTGATTATGGTATCTTTGAAATTGGTATGAATCATAAAGATGAAATTCGCCCTCTTGTTAAGTTGGTTTATCCTCATGTGGCTCTTATTACGCATATTTCTGCAGGGCATATGGGTTACTTCAAAAATCTTGAAGAAATTGCAGATGCAAAAGCTGAAATTTTTGAAGGGTTAGATGAAGAAGGCATTGCCATTTTAAACGCGGATCATGATTTTTTTTCTTATTTAGTTCAAAAGGCGAAGCAATGGGGTGTGAAAAAGATCTTAAGCTTTGGTGAGACTGGAAATTGTGATTATCAAGCGCGGGATATACGTCTTTTAACAGATTATTCTTCTATGCGTGTCCATATTTCTGGACAAGATAGGCTGATTAAGATTGGTGCTCCCGGACGACATATTCTCCAGAATAGTTTAGGTGTTCTTGCCGTTTGTGATGCCATTGGCGTTGATTTGGAGCGTGTTTTGCGTTCTTTGAGTTGTTTTTCTCTTCAAAAGGGGCGTGGTATTCGTTATCGATTGTCTTTACCAAGTGGGGGCGAATTTCATTTAATTGATGAAAGCTATAATGCTAATCCCGCTTCTATGCGTGCTGCTCTTGATTTGCTTGCTTCAGGGCCAGTAGGGGTAGGGGGAAAGCGAATTGCTATTTTAGGGGATATGCTGGAGTTAGGAACTTATAGTGAAAAACTCCATCGTGATTTAGTAAAGCCGGTGTCTCTTTCTGGTGCTGATCTGGTTTTTTTATTTGGTGAGGCAATGAAGTTTTTAGCCATTGATCTGTCCGCATATGTGAAAGTTCATTATGCTGAAAATATTGAACAAATTTTACCACTTATTTTTGCAGAAATTTCTAATGGAGATCTGCTTATGATTAAATCATCCCATAGTCTTTATTCATCAGATATTGTGACTGCACTGCTTGATCGCTATCCAAGGGTTTCTCTCTAATTTAAAGAGGTTTTTTGTATTATGATGTTGTTTCTTTCTTCGTTTAGTGATTGGTTTCCAGGCGTCAATGTTTTTCGTTATATTACTTTTCGCACTGTAGCTGCTATGCTTACATCAGGCCTTATTGTGTTTTTATTTGGTCCTAGCATTATTGCTTCTCTTAAATTACGGCAAGGAAAAGGGCAGCCCATTCGCGCTGATGGTCCTCAAACACATTTTAAGAAGGCAGGCACGCCTACCATGGGTGGATTGATGATTTTAACGGGCACTGTGGTATCGGCACTTTTATGGTGTAATTTATCAAATCTTTATTTTTGGGTATCTCTCTTTGTTATGCTGTCTTTTGGGGCAATTGGTTTTTATGATGATTATCTTAAGGTGACAAAACAAACACACAAAGGATTTTCTGGTAAAGCACGGTTAAGTTTAGAGTTTTTGGTTGCAGCGATTGCTGCTTTTGTTCTCTTACAGGTTGGTTCTCCTGGATTGGCTCTGCCTTTTGTGAAAGAGTATTTCATCAATTTGAGCTGGTTTTTCATTCCTTTTTCTGCTTTTGTCGTTGTCGCAACTGGTAATGCGGTAAATTTGACCGATGGTCTAGATGGGCTTGCTATCGTTCCTGTGATGGTTGCAGCTTTGTCTTTTGCTCTGATTTCTTACCTTTCTGGTAATATCAATTTTGCGGATTATCTCCAAATTCGGTATGTATCAGGAACAGGTGAATTGGCTGTTTTATTGGGGGCTGTTGTTGGTGCGGGGCTTGGCTTTTTATGGTTCAATGTACCACCTGCGGCTATTTTTATGGGGGATACTGGTTCGTTGGCTCTTGGAGGGCTTTTGGGTATTGTCGCTGTTGCAACCAAGCATGAAATTGTTTTGGCTCTTATTGGTGGACTTTTTGTTCTGGAGGGGTTTTCGGTGGTTATTCAAGTTGGTTATTTCAAATTAACAAAAAAGCGTGTATTCCTCATGGCGCCGATACACCATCATTTTGAGAAAAAAGGGTGGACTGAAAGTCAAATTGTAATACGCTTTTGGATTATTTCAATTGTTCTTGCTCTCATCGGTCTCTCAACACTTAAATTGCGGTAAAACTTTGATTTCTGTTGCGTGTTATAAAGGTCAAAAAGTTGCTTTGTTTGGTTTAGGGCAATCAGGATTATCTGCTGCGCAAGCTCTGATCAGGGGCGGTGCAGAAGTGGTTGCTTGGGATGACAATCCTTCAGGTGTACAAGCTGCTTTTCGGCAAAATATTCCAACGAGAGACTTTCGTCATGCGGATTGGTCAGAGTTTGTTGCATTGATTTTAGCTCCGGGAGTTCCTTTAACTTATCCTAAGCCTCATTGGGTTGTTGAGAAAGCACGTCAAAAAGATATAGAAATTATCGGTGATATTGAATTATTTGTTCGTGCACGTAGTCATTTTTTACAGCACTATGGTTTTTGCGATCAGGATGTTCCGTTCATTGCTATTACCGGCACAAATGGGAAATCAACAACGACAGCTTTGCTTACTCATTTGTTAGAACAAATGGGCTATGATGTGCAGATGGGGGGAAATATTGGAACTCCAATATTAACGCTTAAGCCATTTGTTAAAAAACGTATTTATGTGATTGAATGTTCATCCTTTCAAATTGATCTCACGCCCTCTCTACAGCCAACTGTTGGACTTTTATTGAATATGACGGCGGATCATATTGATCGCCATGGTAGCTTTGATCTTTATGTGCAAGCCAAACGGCATTTAGTTGCTAGGGCTTCTCATGCTTTGATTTCAGTTGATGATACCGCTTGTCAGGCTTTGTATCATCAATTGCTTGATGAAGATCATCAAGTTGAAGCCGTTTCTAAAGAACACTTTGTTGAAAATGGTTTTTATGCAGAGGGAACGAAGCTCTTTTCTGTTCGTCATGGGCGGCGTCAGTTGCTTGCAGATCTTGCTCATATCACTGCATTGCGTGGTTGTCACAACGCGCAAAATGCTCTTATGGCGTTAGCAGCATTGCAGGCTTTAGGAATAACAGATCCTCAGATAGAAAAGTATTTGGCGAATTATAAAGGGTTGCCTCATCGTATGCAGCAAGTGCGTAAAATGGGAGCGGTTTTGTTTATCAATGATAGCAAGGCTACAAATGCAGATGCATCAGCTCCTGCACTTTCTGCTTTTCATAATATTTTTTGGATTGTTGGAGGGCAAGCAAAGGAGGGTGGGATTCAGTCTTTGAAAGGCTTTTTTCCTAAAATTCGAAAAGCTTATTTAATTGGGACTGCGGTGGAAGAATTTGCCAGCGTTATTGGATCTGCTTTTCCTTTTTCAATGAGTGTAACTTTGGAAAATGCGGTGCGTGAAGCTGCTGCTGATGCTTTGTGTTGTGGGGCGAAAGAGGTTGCAGTTCTCTTTTCACCCGCTTGTGCTAGTTATGATCAATTTAAAAATTATGAAATGCGTGGAGAAGCGTTTGTTTCTTTTGTTATGCAGTTAAAAGAAGCATAAATTTTAAAAAATATTTTTACGTTAAGACTCCGGAATCTTTTTTTGTGTAATTCAGTTTTTAAAATGTTTGCTAAAAAAGGTGACAAACCTATCACTTTGAGTAGAATGATGAAAAGAATAAGGTAGATTATAATGGTCACGCGTGCAGATAGAGACCCAATTGCGAATTGGTGGTGGACGATTGATCGCTCTATCTTTGCGGCTTGTTTGATTTTAATGGGGATTGGCATTATGTTGTCTTTTGCAGCAAGCCCCACTATTGCAAAAAAAATCGGAATTGCTGATAGTTTTTATTTTGTTAGATGGCATATCATTTTTAGTATTCCAGCGTTTTTTACGATGGTTACGATTTCTTTTTTTTCGCTTCGTAATATTCGCCGTTTATGTGCTCTTTTGCTCATTGTAACGCTTGTTCTTATGGTTGCGACCTTGTTTGTTGGTCCAGAATTAAAGGGAGCGCGGCGGTGGATTCCTCTCTTTGGTTTTTCTGTACAAGCTTCAGAATTTATGAAGCCAGCTTTTGTAGTGATGTCTGCTTGGCTTTTTTCGGAACATATACGGGGAAGAGGTATCCCCGGCTACACATTAGCTACTGTACTTTATGCTGTTTGTTGTGTGCTTCTTGTTCTACAACCTGATATTGGTCAAACACTTTTAATAAGTACTACATGGGGTGGTTTGTTTTTGGTTGCTGGTGTGCCTCTTACCATTATTTTCTTGTTTATTGTTTTAGGCATTATAGGAATTGTTTTCGCATATCTTTTTCTTCATCATGTTCGTGAACGTATCAATAGTTTTTTGACCGGTGAAGGAGATACCTTTCAAGTGGATGTAGGACGTGATGCTATTTTGAATGGTGGTTGGTTTGGGAAAGGACCAGGAGAAGGAACAGTGAAACGTATCATTCCTGATAGCCATACAGATTTTGTGTTTTCCGTTGCTGCTGAAGAATATGGTATTATCCTCTGTCTTTTCATTATGATGCTTTTTGGTTTTATTGTTATACGTTCATTGTATATAGCATTAAATACACGTGATTCATTTATACGTCTTGGTATTACTGGCATAGCGATGATGATTGGCTTTCAATCGGCCATTAATATGGCAGTTAATCTTCATCTCATCCCTCCAAAAGGTATGACATTGCCGTTTATTTCTTATGGTGGTTCGTCTATGGTGGCGATTGCATTTTCAATGGGTATTTTGCTTAGTTTAACACGCCGGTGGCCAGAAGCACGCCTTTCAGCTTTTCCTTCTTCTTCTGTTTTGGATACCACTTATGACTCATAAAAAAGTTATTGTTTTGGTGGCTGGTGGTACAGGTGGGCATCTTTTTCCTGCAGAAGCGCTTGCTGTGGAATTAAGACAGCGTGGATATGATGTCCATTTGGCAACAGATGAAAGAGCTCGCTGTTTTGTTCGCTGCTTTGATGAGGAGCATACGCATATATTATCATCAGCAACATTTACACGGTGTCATCCTTTCGCGCTCATAAAAACATGTTGGGCTTTGTTAAAAGGAATGGGGCAATCATTGGCGTTGTTTTATAAATTGCGTCCTGTTCTTGTTGGTGGGTTTGGAGGATATCCTACCTTTCCTCCTCTTGTTGTGGCTGCTTTTATGAGGCGTGTAACATTTGTTCATGAACAAAATGCCGTTATGGGGCGTGCCAATCGGGTATTGGCAGCTTTTGTGCGTGCAATAGCAGGGGGGATGTTATCACAAAATCATACTTATGCACATAAGATATTTCTTACGGGCAATCCTGTGCGTGAGGCTGTTCTTAAAGCAGCAGAAATTCCTTATCATCCATCAACTGGTGAAAAGCCTTTTCATTTCTTGGTTTTTGGTGGTAGCCAAGGGGCTTCTTCTTTTTCGAAAATTGTTCCTGCAGCAATTGCTTTGTTGGATGATAAAAACCGTAAGCGCTTACGGATTGTCCAACAAGTTCGGGGTGAGGTTGGAGAATTAATAAAAATCTATCAGGCGATGGGTGTGCAAGCAGAGATTGCCTCTTTTTTTGATGATATGGCTGAACGTATGGCACGGTCTCATTTTATTTTATCACGTGCTGGTGCCTCATCCGTTTGTGAAATAGCTGTGATTGGTCGGCCTGCTTTGCTTATCCCGTATCCTTATGCTTTAGATCATGATCAGGCAGAAAATGCAGCACTTCTTGCACGTGTGGGAGCTGCTCAGATTGTATTGGAAAAAGATTTAACTGAGCAAAAACTGGCCTCTCTCTTAACAGAAGCCTGTTGTGCACCGCACTTATTGGAAAAACAAGCACTTGCTGCAAAAAAAGTTGGACAACCTTATGCAACCATTCGCCTTGCTGATATGGCTGAAGCATTGATTGCGGGGCAATCATTGTCAGATATAAAAGAGGAGTTTTTTGATGAAGATGCCGCTTAATATAGGCGTTATCCATTTTATCGGAATTGGTGGTATTGGCATGAGTGGAATTGCTGAGGTTTTTCATAATTTTGGCTATAAAGTTCAAGGGTCAGATCAAGTTGAGAGTGCAAATGTTGAACGTTTACGGGGAAAAGGAATTCACGTTCATATAGGGCATCATGCTGACAATTTAGGAGATGCAGAAGTTATTGTTTTTTCTACTGCTGTAAAAAAAACAAATCTTGAATATATTGCTGCCAAAGAAAGACATTTGCCACTTGTAAAACGTGCGGAAATGCTAGCGGAGCTTATGCGATTTCGTCGGGCGATTGCTGTTGGTGGTACGCATGGTAAAACAACAACCACATCAATAGTAGCCGCACTTCTTGTCGCTGGTCATTTGGATCCGGTGGTCATTAATGGCGGTATTATCAATGCTTATGGTACGAATACGCGTATGGGAGAAGGGGATTGGATGGTCGTTGAAGCCGATGAAAGCGATGGTACATTTTTAAAGTTACCTGCTGATATTGCTGTTGTTACGAATATCGATGCTGAGCATTTGGATCATTATGGGAACTTTGATGCTGTACGTCAGGCTTTTTTGCAATTTGTAGAGAATGTTCCTTTTTACGGTTTTGCTGTTTTGTGTCTTGACCATCCAGAGGTTCAGTCATTGGCTAGTCGTATTGATGATCGTTGGGTGATTACATATGGTGCGAATCCACAGGCAGATGTTCGTTTTTTTAATCTTTCGATGGATGGTCAAAAAACGCATTTTGATGTTCTTATTCGTTCGCGCAAAACAGGTAGAAAGACTGAGTTGAAAAATTTGATTTTGCCAATGTCTGGACAACACAATGTTTCTAACGCGACAGCAGCGATTGCTATTGCGCATGAACTTGGTATTTCAAATGAATCGATAAAAAAGGGCTTAGCAGAATTTGGTGGAGTAAAACGGCGTTTTACGCAAACAGGAAGTTGGCGTGGTATTGAAATATTTGATGATTATGGGCATCATCCTATTGAAATAAAGGCTGTTTTATGTGCGGCGCGTGAGAGTACAAAAGGGCGTGTAATTGCGATTGCACAACCACATCGTTATTCGCGTTTGTATCATTTATTTGATGATTTTGCTGCTTGTTTTAATGATGCAGATACAGTGTTGATTGCACCCGTTTATGCAGCCGGTGAGGAGCCTATTTCTGGTTTTGGTTCTCAAGAGTTGGTGGAACATATTCAAATGGCAGGTCATCGCGATGTCCGTTTGATTCATGGTCTAGAGGATGTTGTTTCGATTGTCTCTAAATTTGCACGCTGGGGCGATTCTGTTATTTTTCTTGGTGCTGGCAATATCACACAGTGGGCTTGTGCGTTGCCTCATCACTTGGCGGTACTTGATAACAATGATAAATTTTCAGCGCATTGATGGAGAAGCGCTGTTGGCGCGATTGCAACCGATGTTGGGCGGAATAAAAGGTAAACTTACACCTAATGTTGAGATGCGTAAAGTGACGTGGTTTCGCACTGGTGGACGAGCAGAACTTTTTTATCAACCTGCAGATGAAGCAGATTTAGCTCTTTTTCTTCAAAATCTTCCTGAATCTATTCCTGTAACGATTGTGGGGATTGGTTCTAATCTTCTGGTGCGTGATGGGGGGATTCCCGGTGTTGTTATTCGTCTCTCGGCTAAAGGTTTTAGCCAAGTGCAGCAAGTTTCTCCAACGCGTTTTTTTGTTGGCGCTGCTACGGCAGATAAACATTTAGCAGCAGCGGCTTTAGAAGCTGAGATTGCAGGTTTTCATTTTTATCATGGTATTCCTGGAGGTCTTGGAGGCGCACTCAAAATGAATGCAGGGGCGAATGGTATTGAGACAGCAGCACGTGTTGTTGAGGTTTATGCCTTTGATCGTAAAGGACGACGTCATATCTTGAGTTTGAAGGATATGCAGTATTCCTATCGCCATTGTAATGTTCCTGAAGACTTTATTTTTACTGCTGCTTTGTTGGAAGGACAACGAGGAAATAAAGACAAGATTAGGGCATCTATGGATGAAGTTGCACTCCATCGAGAAACAGGACAGCCTATTCGCGAAAAAACAGGTGGATCAACTTTTCGTAATCCTGAAGGTACGTCTGCATGGCGCGTTATTGATGAGGCAGGGTGCCGTGGTTTGCGGGTTGGTGGTGCTCAAATGAGCGAAATGCACTGTAATTTTATGATTAATACGGGGCAAGCAACAGGTTATGATCTTGAAGCATTGGGTGAAACAGTGCGTGCTCGTGTTTTTGCTTACTCATCTCACCTGTTACAGTGGGAGATATGGCGTGTTGGTCAATTTGAACAAGGTCGTCATGTTCCTTTTTTTGAGCACTCCCATTAATTTATTGAGTGCAATAAAAAACTACAATAAAAAATTGAGTCATTTCAAAGAGATAATAAAAAAATCCATTAAGAATCAATAAATTAACAGAGAGGCTCTTGCGTCTTGCGCCTGAGTCTGATTCATTATGAAAAATGCTAGGTTGTTGATTCGCAAGGATAAATCTTAGTATTTTCTGTATATGGTGTGAGTGGTTTTTAGGTGGTCTATATATAGTAGACAGAGGAGGGTGAGTTGTTATGAAAGATGAACATATAGCTGTATTAATGGGGGGATTTTCCTCTGAACGGTCTGTAAGTTTGTCTTCAGGTACTGCTTGTGCTGATGTTCTTGAAGCTCAGGGGTATCGTGTAAGCCGCGTGGATGTTGATGGTCATATCGCTTCTGTTCTTGAAGAGTTGCAGCCTGATATCGCTTTCAATGCATTGCATGGGCCTTTTGGTGAAGATGGTCGTATTCAGGGTATTCTTGAATATTTGAAAATTCCTTATACCCATTCTGGAGTGATGGCATCAGCATTGGCGATGGATAAGGGGCGTGCAAAAATTGTTGTTGCGAGCGTTGGAGTTTCTGTTGCGTCTTCTTGTGTTATGAACCGTTTTGCTGTTGGGGGAGTACATCCCATGGAGCCTCCTTATGTCATTAAGCCTGTGTGTGAAGGGTCCAGTTTTGGTGTGGTGATTGTCAAAGAAAATGAATCTGCGCCGCCCCATCATGTTGTGGGGACTGAATGGGGTTATGCGGATGAGGTGATCGTTGAAAAATATATTCCTGGTCGCGAACTTACTTGTGCTGTTTTGGGAAATGAGGTGCTGGATGTTTGTGAAATTCTCCCCGATCAGCACTTTCAATTCTATAATTATGATTCAAAATATAAAACTGGTGGCTCTCTTCACATTTGTCCTGCACCACTTTCATCAAATATTTACCAAAAGGTGCAAAGAATGTCATTAGCTGCGCATCAGGCGATTGGTTGTCGAGGTGTTAGCCGTTCTGATTTTCGTTTTAATGAGGAAACGGGAGAATTGGTTTGGCTTGAGATTAATACCCAGCCCGGTATGACATCAACGTCTCTTTTCCCTGATATTGCAAAAGCGAGTGGTCGTACTTATGGCGATATTGTTCAGTGGATGGTGGAGGACGCGTCGTGTATGCGTTGAGTGTTGATAAAACAAATGTTTCGATGGAGGTGTTGTTCGTGTCAGTTTTGCCACGTCTTTATCGTCGTGTGCTCCGGTTTATGTTTGAGTTTATAGCCGGTATCCATGTTCCTCGCCACTTGGGATCTTTTGCAGTTTTATTGTTTTTCTTTTTTACAGCGCTTTATGGACTTTCATCAAGTGGTCATATGGGAATGATTGTGAAGACTGTAATAACAGATACTGGTTTTGTAATTACTGATGTTGATATAAATGGTAATAAACGCTTAGTAAAAAAGGAAGTTTTGAAAATTTTAGGACTTGATACTGCTGAATCTATATTCACTTTTGATGTTGACAGGGCGCGTTTTCTTTTAGAGCAGCAAGCTTGGGTTCAATCGGCTAATATTCAAAAAATTTATCCCAATAGAGTGCGTATTTCAGTTGTGGAGCGTGAACCTTATGCAATTTGGCAACATGATGGCGTGATGGATATTATTGATGATACAGGTCGTGTTATTTTGCCCTTTAAAGGAGGAGTCGCTCGGGAGTTGCCTCTTGTGGTTGGCAAGGGTGCGCAAAATGCTGCTAAAATGTTTCTTCAAGAGCTTTCAATCTATCCACAGTTGTACAGTCGTGTTCGTGCTTTTGTGCGTGTAGGTGAACGGCGTTGGGATTTGGTCTTGGATAATGGTGTGCGCGTGATGTTACCTGAAAAGAGCGCACTTGAAAGGCTTTCTTCTCTTCTTAAGACAGAGACAGCACAAGATCTTTTTTCTCGCGATATTCTCAGTCTTGATTTGCGTCTTTCTGATCGTATTACAGTTTCTTTGTCGGATGAGGCGTTAGCACGTCGTGCTGCTGTTGTGGCAGAAGAAGAACGCATTTTAAAAGCACGAAAGGCAGGAAGCCTATGATGTTACTCGGATCACATCATATGGGGGGACGTAAAACACGTTTTTTAACGGTTCTTGATGTCGGCTCAAGTAAGATTGTCTGTTTTATTGCTTGTTTGCGTCCTTTGAAACATACGCATTATTTACATGGTCGTACACATTCTATCGAGATCCTAGGATTTGGAGTGCAGCGCTCACGCGGTATCAAATCTGGTGTTGTGATGGATATGTTTGAAGCAGAGCAATCAATACGTTTGGCTGTTGATGCGGCAGAAAAAATGGCTGGTTTGGTGGTGGATTCGGTAATTGTAAACTTTTCTTCAAGCCGGTTACAGAGCGCTCTTATTAATGGCATGGTCCGTTTGGATGGCCGTGAAATAACACGCCATGATGTGCGTATGGCATTTTCAGATGTTTCTCGCAAAGCTTTTGATGCAGAGCGTCATGTCATGCATTCCATTCCAGTCTCTTATGTATTGGATGGGGATAAAGGAATTTCTGATCCTGTTGGCATGACAGGGGATTCTTTTGGTGTGGATGTGCATGTGGTGACAGCAGAAACAGCGTCTTTACGTAATTTAGAAACTTGCATTAATCGTGCACATTTGAGTGTTGAAGTAATGGTTGCAACTCCTTTTGCAAGTGGTCTTGCTGTTTTGATGAATGATGAGGCGCATTTAGGGGCGGCATGTATTGATTTTGGTGGTGGGACAACAACATTTTCAGTGTTTTTTGAGGGAAAATTTGTTCATGCGGATGCTTTTGCAATTGGTGGTCATCATGTGACGCTTGATATTGCGCGTGGATTTTCTATGTCACTTACAGAGGCAGAACGTTTAAAGGTGGTCTATGGTTCAGCACTTCAGACAAGTGCTGATGAGCGGCATATGATTAATGTAGTAGAGATTGGGAATGGATATCGTGAAACGCAATATCCTCGTGCTGTTCTTGGTCGTATCATTCGCGCACGTGTTGAAGAAATTTTAGAGATGGTACGTGATTGTTTAAATCGTTCTGGTTTTTGTCACATTATTGGTAAACGTGTTATTTTGACTGGGGGAGCAAGCCAGTTAACAGGATTGCCAGAGATGGCACGGCGTATTTTAGGAAGAAATGTTCGTATAGGACGGCCTTTGGGTATCTCAAAGCTTCCTTCTCTTGCAAAAGGGGCGGCGTTTACATCTGCTGTTGGATTGTTGATTTATCCGCAATTGATGGGGTTTGAAGAAAAAACAATGCAGGGTGCAGTGAATCATTTATCGATGGGTACGCGTGGGTATTTTCAGCGTGTTGGTCAGTGGTTGCGTGAGAGTTTTTAAGTAAGTCTATAGAGGTATAAATTTCATCGCTTTAGCTTGCGGTGTCTTATGAGAAGGAAAAGGAAATGACGATTAATCTGCATCGGCCAGATATCGCGGAATTGAAGCCACGCATTACCGTTTTTGGTGTTGGCGGTGGTGGTGGGAATGCCGTGAATAATATGATCAATGCTGGTCTTCAGGGAGTTGATTTTGTTGTGGCAAATACAGATGCACAGGCTTTGGCTATGTCAAAGGCTGAACGTGTTATCCAGCTTGGTGCAGCAGTTACAGAAGGTTTAGGTGCTGGTGCTTTGCCAGAAGTGGGGCAAGCGGCTGCAGATGAATGTATTGATGAAATTATCGATCATCTCGCGGATTCCCATATGGTGTTTATTACTGCTGGTATGGGGGGTGGTACCGGAACTGGGGCGGCGCCTGTTGTAGCTCGTGCAGCACGTGAAAAAGGTATTTTGACCGTTGGTGTTGTGACAAAGCCATTTCAGTTTGAAGGTGCACGCCGTATGAAAACGGCAGAGGCTGGTATTGAAGAATTACAAAAGTCTGTCGATACATTGATTGTTATTCCTAATCAGAATCTTTTTCGTATTGCGGATGAAAAAACAACATTTGCTGATGCTTTTGCTATGGCTGACCAAGTGCTTTATTCTGGTGTTGCTTCCATTACGGATTTGATGATTAAAGAAGGGCTCATTAATCTTGATTTTGCTGATGTTCGTTCTGTTATGCATGAAATGGGGCGTGCAATGATGGGAACTGGTGAGGCATCTGGTGATGGGCGTGCTTTGGCTGCTGCTGAAGCTGCTATTGCAAATCCATTGTTGGATGATACCTCTATGCGTGGTGCGCGTGGCTTACTCATTTCCATTACTGGCGGTCGTGATATGACTCTCTTTGAAGTAGATGAAGCTGCTAATCGTATTCGTGAAGAAGTGGATGCCGATGCGAATGTTATCTTTGGCGCTATTGATGATGAGTCACTAGAGGGTGTTATTCGTGTCTCTGTGGTTGCAACGGGTATTGATCGTGAGGTTAGTGAGATTGTTCAACCCTCTCATCCTCAATTTCAGAAACCTGCACCTTCCATGCGCAAGAGCGATCCTGCTGTGCCGCAAACTGCTTTGCATGTTCAGTCACCTCCCTTACGTTCTGAGACAATGGTAGAAGTAATAGAAGCACTTGAAATAGAAAACGGCAAGTCGGTTGGAGAACAGTTCCGTCCTAAAAGTCAAATTTTTGCACAACCTGCAGATGCTGTTGCACGAAATGCGAATACTGCTCCTTATGGAGCAAGTGCTATGCATGGGCAGATGTCAAATACGCCACGGATGCAAGTTGGCCGTGGTTCTCCGCAATCTATGATTGCACCAGTAAGCATGGAGGCAACGGCTCATGTTCTTGATGAGATGACAGAAGTTGTAAAACAGAAAGACAAGCAGGTACAACAGATGCAAGTACGTTCACCGCTGCGTATGCCTGAGTTAAAGGATTTTCCCCCTGTTGTTCATGATCAACGTGTGAGGTCATCTGCAGCTGGCCAAGGTCCTCGTAATCTTTGGCAGCGTTTGAAACAAAGTTTGACACATCGTGAGGAAGTAGAGCCAGAAGCTCGCCTAGAGCCCGCTGTGAGATCTTCTCAGCAGCCAGAAGCACGTGTTTATAATAAAAGTTCTCAGGCACTGTCTCAGGATGCGTCTGTTTATGTTCCACGTCGTTCTGGTGCTTTACACCCCCATGTACCACAAGATCAACGTAATTTCATAAGTGAAGAAGACCAGTTAGAAATACCAGCGTTTTTGCGTCGTCAGGCCAATTAACTGGCAAAAGTGAGCAAAGAGAGGAATTTTACTCCTTTTTCTATAGTGAAAAAAGGCTTTGTGTAGTCAGATATACTGCGTTCTTGAGGAAATATTTTGTTTTTATAAACCCGCTTTTCATAAGTGGGTTTATTATTTACTATGCATATCATTTTTATGGTTTTATAACTATTTTTAAAAAGCGTAAAAGCAATTCAATATAGTGATGTGATGAATCTGGAGCAAAAATATCAATCCACTCTTAAAAAAGCTGTGACATTTAAGGGTTACGGTGTTCATAGTGGAGATTTATCTGTGGTAAAGGTTTATCCAGCCGATATTGGGTGTGGGATTGTTTTTAAGCGTTGTGGATTAGACAGAACAGATCAAATATTTCAAGCACATGCATCGCAAACGGGAGTGGCTCAATTATCAACGGTGCTTGGGCATGGAGAATACAGAATTGAAACAATTGAACATTTAATGGCTGCAATCGCTGCGTATAATTTGGATAATCTTGTTATCGAAGTGTCAACTCATGAGATACCTATTTTAGATGGCTCTGCATGGCAGTATTGTCAAGCTTTTGAAGAAGTTGGCATTGTGCAGCAGAATGCGTTGCGTTCCTATTTTATCATAAAAAAGCCACTGCGTGTTGAAGTTGATAGCGGTGTTGCAGAGTTTTTGCCGTTTAATGGGCGTCGTTTTGATATTACGATTTCTTTTCCTTCTTCTGCTATTGGTAAGCAACACTTCATTTTTGATCTTACGACAAAGGGATTTCGAGATGATTTATCCCGTGCGCGCACTTTTGGTTTTGTCAAAGACGTGGAAAAATTATGGGTTTCTGGAAAAGGGAGAGGCGCTTCTTTGGAAAATTCTCTTGTTATCGGCCTTGATGATAAAATCATGAATCCAGATGGTCCTTATTGGAAGAATGAATGTGTGCGACACAAAATGCTTGATGCGATTGGTGATACTGCTTTACTTGGAGCACCTTTTATTGGATTATTTCGCTCCTATTGTAGTGGGCATAGGATTAATTCGCAATTGGTGAAAGCTGTTTTGGCAGACGAATCGTGTTACGAAGAAAGTTATTTATAAGTGGTATGAGAGAAAGATTGAAAAGCTTTTCTTATGGTTGATTTAATTTTTAAGGGGATGATTGACCTAAGCCACTAAATTGGTTAGTGGATTTTAAAGTGATATGGTATAGAAATTGTTAATAAATAACTTTTGCTACAAGGTGATATTCTCTGGAGGCCGAGAAAACTATGATAAAATCTTATAGATGTATTGAAAATTTGGCATATAGGAAATCTAATATTGTACGCAAGGTATTGGGGGTTATGCTTTTGGGGAGCACTTGCATGTTAGCAGGTTGTTTATTTAAAGAGAAAAATACCCTTGATCCTTCTGCGTATGTTTTAAAAATGGATCCACCGGATGTTTTATATAATCAGGCACTTGCTAGCCTTAATAATGGACGACTTGGGGATGCATCGAAAAAGTTCCTTACGATTGAAAAACAGTATGCTTATACTGACTGGGGACGTAAATCCTTAGTGATGGGTGCTTTTACAAATTATCGACTTGGCAAGTATGATGATTCAATTAGCATGGCTCAGCGCTATATTACTCTTTATCCAGGATCAGATGATTCTGCTTATGCTTATTATATTATTGGGCTTTCTTCTTTCCGTCGGATTGCAGATGTTACACGAGATCAACGTGATACGAAGCGTGCTATTGCTGCTATGCAACTTCTCATAGAGCGCTATCCGCATTCTGAGTATGTGGAGGATGCTAAAGCAAAGATACGTTTTGGTCGAGAGCAGTTGGCTGGTAAAGAAATGCAGGTTGGCCGTTATTATGAAGAAGGTCGCCGCTACCTTGCTGCAAGTAGAAGATTTCGTACGGTGGTTGAAGAGTATTCCGATACAAATCAAATTGAAGAAGCACTTTTCCGCTTGACGGAAGTTAATCTTGCTCTTGGCTTAACTGCAGAAGCGCAGACAGCAGCAGCTATTTTGGGACGGAATTATCCTAAAAGTGAGTGGTATAAGTTTTCTTATAATTTATTGCAAAAGAATAGCATATCTCCACAGGAGCATAAATCTTCTTGGATCTCACATGCTTTAAGTGGTGGTAAAAGTAATAAGGCACGTTGATTTTATATGCTGGTGCAGCTTTCGATTCATAATATTGTTTTGATCGAAACGCTTGATATTTATTTCACAGCGGGTTTATCGGTTTTAACTGGAGAAACAGGTGCTGGGAAGTCTATTCTTCTTGATGCTTTGTCATTGGCTCTTGGGGGGCGTGGGGATGCTTCGCTTGTGCGTCATGGTGCTACCCACGGGCAGGTAACGGCTGTCTTTGATGTGCCTGTTTCGCATCCTGCACGCCAACTTATCCGTGAAAATGGTTTTGATGATGAAGGCGATATCATTTTACGACGTGTGCAATCAAGTGATGGACGTAGTCGTGTTTTTATCAATGATCAGGTCGCTAGTGTTGCGTTGATGCGTCATGTTGGTCGTCTGTTGGTTGAAATCCACGGGCAACATGATGATCGCGCCCTTGTTGATGTTGCAACACATCGCCAGTTATTAGATGCTTTTGGGGGGCTTGAGGATGAAACGGAGAATTTGCGGCAGTGCTATCGGATATGGCGTGAATTTGAAGAACACTTGCAAAAACAGCGTATAAAGGTAGAGGACGCAGTACGTGAGGTTGATTATCTTCGTGCATGTGTGGAAGAGCTTGAAAAGCTTGATTTTCAAGTTGGAGAAGAGGAAACACTGTCTCTTCGTCGGGCAGATATGCTGAAATTAGAAAAAATAGCAATGGATATTAAAGAGGCTGATGATCTCTTAAGTGGGCCTAAATCACCAATTCCTGTCCTTTCCAATTTGGTGAGACGTTTGGAGCGGAAAATCTCTGAAGCGCAAGAGCTCATTACACCTGTGGTGAAATCTATTGATGAGGCATTACATGCCCTTGCAACAGCACAAGAGGGTATCGAAGCGGCAGTGCGGGTATTGGATTTTGATACTGGTGAATTGGAACGGATAGAAGAGCGTCTTTTTGCTCTTCGTGGTTTTGCTCGTAAATATCATGTTTCTGCAGATGAATTGGCTCTGTTGCGTGATAAAATGGACGCTGAACTTGCGCATTTTGAGGAGGCACAAGCTGCATTAACGCGTTTGGAACATGAAGCGCGGGAAGCACAAAAAAAATATGATATTTTAGCGCAAGCATTGTCAATAAAGCGTAGAGAAGCAGCAAAGCTCTTGTCTGAAAGTGTTATGGTTGAATTGCCGGCATTGAAATTGGAAAAAGCAGAGTTTATTGTTGAAATGCAAAGTGATACTGAAAAACGAAGTGCAGAAGGGATAGATCGTATTGAATATTGGGTTCGGACAAATCCTGGAACACGAGCGGGACCAATGCTTAGTGTGGCTTCGGGTGGTGAACTGTCTCGTTTTTTATTAGCGTTAAAAGTTGTTTTGTCTGATCGTGGATCAGCTCCCACATTGATCTTTGATGAAATTGATACGGGGGTTGGGGGAGCTGTTGCTGCTGCTATTGGACAACGATTGCAGTGTTTATCAAAAACTGTTCAGGTTTTTGCTATTACACATGCGCCACAGGTAGCTTCCAAAGCGCATAGTCATTTTCTTATTTCAAAAGTTGAAAGTGATAATAAAGGGCGTTTTATGACGGGGGTGCATAAAATGGAGAAGCATGAGCGTGCAGAAGAAATTGCTCGCATGTTAGCAGGAGAGCAAATTACTCAAGAAGCTCGTGCAGCTGCTCAAAAGCTTCTCACATAGATAGAATTGACGCGCATGCGTTCATTGAGGTTTTATTCGTGCAGAAGAGTTGAGAATTTTATGGTCATAGCCCATAATTTGGAATAGATTTTATGAACAAGGACACAATTAAAAATCTCACTGCTCTTGAAGCAGAAAGTGAATTGGAGTGGTTGGCAAAAGAGATTGCGCGTCATGATGTGCTTTATAATAGTAATGACCAGCCTGAAATTTCTGATGCAGAATATGATGCTCTTCGTCGCCGTAATGCAGAAATTGAAACCCTTTTTCCAGAGCTTGTTCGTTCAGATTCTCCTTCACATAAAATTGGAGCACCCGTTTCTGAGAAATTTGAAAAATCTGTTCATACACAGGCAATGCTTTCACTTGATAATGCATTTAACCCTGAAGATGTGCGTGAATTTGTTGAGCGTATTCGTCGTTTTTTACGGCTTCCAGCAACACAAGCGTTAGAAATAACTGCTGAGCCGAAGATTGATGGTTTATCCCTCTCTTTACGCTATGAAAAAGGAAGACTTGTGCGTGCTGCAACGCGTGGTGATGGATATGTGGGTGAAAATGTTACAGTAAATGCACGGACCATTTCTGATATTCCTCAAGTTTTGCAGGGTGAATTTCCTGATATTATTGAGGTTCGCGGTGAAGTTTATATGGGGCAGGAAGATTTCCAAGAACTTAATAGGAGTCAACAGGAGAAAGGCAAGTTAATTTTTGCTAATCCTAGGAATGCGGCAGCGGGTTCGCTACGTCAGCTTGATTCACGGATAACTGCTAGCAGAAAGCTACAATTTTTCGCTTATGCTTGTGGTGAAGTGAGTGAAATGTTTGCAGAAAGCCAAATGGAGATGATGAAAAAGTTAAAAGAATATGGCTTTGTCATCAACCCATTAATAAAAGTTTTTAAGACAGTAGAAGAGATGCTTTCATATTATCATGATATCGAGGAATGCCGTCATTCCTTAAGGTATGATATAGATGGGATTGTTTATAAGGTTAATGATTTAATGCTCCAGATGCGTTTGGGGCTTGTCTCTCGTTCACCACGTTGGGCAATTGCACATAAATTTCCAGCAGAAAAAGCTATGACGCTTTTAGAAGGCATTGATATTCAAGTTGGTCGAACTGGTGCATTAACGCCTGTTGCGCGTCTTGCACCTATTACTGTTGGTGGTGTGGTGGTGACCAATGCAAGTTTGCATAATGAGGATTATATTAAGGGAATTGGCCATAAAGGAGAGCCTATTCGTGAAGGCCGTGATATCTGTATTGGCGATACAGTGGTTGTGCAGCGCGCGGGTGATGTGATTCCTCAGATTGTTGACATTATTGCTGAAAAGCGCCCGAAAGATGCTTCTGCTTTTGTTTTTCCTCACTTATGTCCAGCTTGTGGGAGCCATGCTGTTCGTGAAGAGGGTGAGGCTGTGCGTCGATGTACAGGTGGGCTTATTTGCCCAGCACAAGCAATGGAGCGTATTCGTCATTTTGTTTCGCGTAATGCCTTTGATATTGAGGGGCTTGGGAAAAAGCAGGTGGAGTTCTTTTTCCATGTTCAAGATGAAACCTTTTCTATTCATACACCTGCTGATATTTTCACTTTACAGCGGCGGCAAGAAAAATCTTTGACGCGTTTAGAAAATATGGAAGGTTTTGGTGCTGTTTCAGTTCGTAAACTTTATGATGCCATTAATGCACGCCGCGAAATTCCTTTAAGTCGTTTTTTGTTTGCGCTAGGAATTCGCCATGTGGGAGAGGTTAATGCACGGCGTCTTGCACGTGCTTATCAAAATTATACAGCTTTTGAAGCAGCGGTGATGGCAGCTATTATACCATGTGATGAGAAAAATGAAAAAGGCAATGAAGCTTGGATGGAGCTTACCAATATCGAAGGAATTGGACCACAGGTAGGAAGTGCAATTATTGATTTTTATCAAGAAGCGCATAACCGTGCGGTTTTATCTGTCTTGCTTGAGGAAGTAACACCTCTGGATGAGGAACCTGTTATGACAGATTCTTCTCCAATAGCGGGAAAGGTTATTGTTTTTACAGGGACTTTGGCACGCATGTCACGCGATGAAGCAAAAGCATTAGCAGAACGATTAGGTGCAAAGACCTCTGGTTCACTTTCTAAAAAAACCGATCTTCTTGTTGTTGGAGCTGGCGCAGGATCGAAGTTAGCCAAAGCACAAGAGTTAGGGGTTGAAGCTATAGATGAAGAGACTTGGTTGCAGTTGATTGAAGGACAATATGTTTAGGAAAGTGATGCTTCAAGTATGATGAGAATTCACGCATCTTTATCATTCTTCAAAAGGCGCGATTTTTAAGGAATTTTATCATCATCTTTAGTGCTGTAAAACATTGTCCTTCAGGATGATGATATAATAAAAGTTTCTATAAAGAAAAGGGGGGATGTAACTGTCTGGAGTTGATGGGATAGGAGTCAAAGCACTCTCACTTGCAAGTTTATTCTACTTGTTCCACGCGAGTTTAGCGTTACCAGCAAAAAACTTGAAGTATTTTAGAGAAATATTTTTTGTATTTCCTAACAGCATACAGGTTTTCTTTCACAAAAAGAAGGTACAGTGTTCTATAAGAAGAGGAAGAAGATGTTTGTGCTCTTTCACTTAAAGAAGCATTGTTGCTTCTTTAGCCCATTTTTTATCTTCTTCATTTAAGTAAGGTGCATTAACCTGATAGACATGTGCATGGTAATCGTTAAGCCATTTTCGTTCTTGTAGTGTTAAAAGCTCTGGGAGAATTAAGCGTCGATCAATGGGACAATTTGTAAGTGTTTCAAACGAGAGCATTTCTACCTCTCCACCGTTCATTTTTTGTGCTGGTTTTACAATGAGTAAATTTTCAATACGAATACCAAAAGCACCTTCACGATAATATCCAGGTTCATTAGAAATAATCATTCCAGGGATTAATTCTTGGCACCCATTGCGCGAAAGATTTTGTGGTCCTTCATGGACAGAAAGATAAGATCCAACTCCATGACCAGTGCCATGGGCATAATCAAAACCTGCTTGCCATAGGGCGATGCGTGCGAGACTATCAAGATCTTGTCCGCGTGTCCCTTTGGGAAAGCAAGCAGTTGAAAGTGCAATCATGCCTTTGAGAACAAGTGTGAAACAGCGTTTTTCTTCTTCTCCAATATTGCCAATTGCTACTGTGCGTGTAACATCTGTTGTACCATCACGGTATTGTCCACCTGAATCAATAAGATAAAGTTCACCAGCATTGAGCTTTTTATTTGTTTGGGTTGTTACACGATAATGGACAATAGCACCATTTGCCCCTACTGCTGAGATTGTATCAAAAGAGAGATCTTCAAGTTTTTCTCCCATTTCCTTTGCTGTCGTTATGCGAAATTCTTCTAATTTTTGAGCAGCAGAAATTTCACTCATTGTGCCTGGTGTTTGTTTATCTAACCAAGAAAAAAAACGAGTAAGAGCTACACCATCGCGCAAGTGCGCTTTGCGTGCACCATTTAGTTCTGTGCTATTTTTAATGGCGCGTGGTAGAGCAGCGGGATCAGTAAGCGTAAGGAAAGCCCCCCCTTGTTGTTCAATAACGGTGCGTAACTTTTCGCATGTTAGCCGTGGGTCTAAAGCAAAAACTGTTCCTTTTTGAACATAATCTTTGATCTTTGCAATCAGTTGTTCTGGTTCATATAATTTTGCATAACGTTCTAGATATTGTTTCTGTTCTATCTCTAATTTTTTGCTGTTAAGAAATAAAATAGGTGTTTCTTCGATAGGAATGAGAGCAAAGCAAAGGACAAAAGGTGTATTGGACACATCATTGCCACGTATATTGAATGTCCATGCAATAGAGGAGGGGTCTGTGAAAATAAAAGCATCTGCATTGGCTTGCTTGATATTTTGCTGAATTAAAGTCAGCTTTTCATTTGTATCGCGTCCAGCATATTTGAGAGGATGAATTGATAGAGCAGATTGTGGCAATTGTGGTTGATCATGCCAGATAAGGTCAATGAGATTTTGTTGAAGTGCTACAAGTTTTCCACCTGCTTTAGTTTCTAATGCGTTTCTCAATGTATCGGTGGCAGTGATGGTGTGGAGCCATGGATCAAAGCCAATAGAAAGCTTTTGCCCATTTTTTTCAAGCCATTGTGAGGGAGGGCAAGTTACGAGGTCTTCATAGTCAAAAATGTGCGGATCAGTTTGTTGGCGAACTTGGAGTGTATAGCGTCCATCTGTGAATATAATGGCTTTGTTTTTTAAAATGAGTGCGGTACCCGATGAACCAGTAAAGCCCGTAAGCCAACTAAGGCGCTGAGCATGTGGGGGAACATATTCGCTTTGATGTTTATCAGCACGTGGGACAAGAAAGCCATCTAGCCCGAGGCGATCAAGTTCTTTCCGAAGAGAGAAAATGCGTTCTGCAGCGTGGGCTGGATTTGTTGTTGCCTCAAAAGATTGATACATAACAACGTCCTTTTCATTTATTTCAGATGTATCGTAACCCATCCTTGACGGTAGTATGTTTCAATATGTTTTAAACCCTGCTTTATATAAGCTTCCAACACATAGGCGTGTTGTTCTTCAAGAATTCCAGACAGTATCAGTGATCCACCTTTTTGGAGTGCTTGTACCATTTCTTGTGCAAGTTCAATAAGCGGATTAGCAAGGATATTGGCAACGATAAGATCAAAGGGGGCTCGTGATGCAATTTTATCATGGGAAAAACCCGTTACTGTAACAGCTGTAATATATTCCTTTACGCCATTGAGTTCGATATTGTGCTGTGCGACTTGAATCGCAGTGGGATCAATATCGGATGCAAGTACGCAAATAGGTTTGAGCATTGCAATGCCGATGGCGAGTACACCGCTACCAGTGCCAAGATCAAGAACATTTTTAGGATTTTCGTGTTTCATCACTTTGGCAATCATTTCCAAACAACCAGCTGTTGTTCCATGATGTCCGGTACCAAAAGCTTGATTAGCTTCAATTTCAATAGGCAAAACATTGGCTGGAATATCGTTTCGGTTATGGCTTCCATGTACAAAAAAAGGCCCAGCACGCACAGGTGTTAGTCCTTCAAGGCTTTGTTTAACCCAGTCAATATTGGGTAAAATTTCATGGTTAATTTTTTCAGAATCTATAGAAAGAATATTCGCAAATTGTTTGGAAGCATTCTCTAAGTTTTCTTTATCCACATAAAGAGAGAGTTCATATACAGCATTTTTTTCATCTATTTCAGTAAGAGCGAGAGGATATCCTTCGTCTTCAAAGGCTCTTTCCATAAGTATGTAGCAACGCTCTGCTTCATTTTTAGAAGCAGTATAATACAGACGAATTTGCTGTGACATTTTGTTCTTTCTTTTAATCGGCTTTTATTTAGTTTGAGACAAGTTTTTTCAGCTGTTCAATAGCGATATTGTCTTTTATTTCAGTATCGCTCTCTTTGGTGTCATAAGGAATAACACCAGCGAGCTTTCCGCCTTTTTTTAGTAAAAAAATTGCTGCTGTGTGGTTATAAGTGTAATTTCCGTCTGTTCCTGGTACTTTTTCAGCAACGATATTAAAAGAATCTACCATTTTATGGACTTTTTCAGGATCTCCACTAATACCAATAATTTTATTGTTAAAATTACTGAGGTAATTATGGAGTACTTCTGGTGTATCACGTTCAGGGTCAACAGTAACAAACCATATTCCTAATTTATCAGCTTTTGGGCCAAGGGCTGTTAGCCACCGATCAAGATTGATCAATGTGGTAGGGCAGCTTTCAGGGCACATGGTGAAGCCAAAGAAGATAATTGAAGGCTGGCTTCGAATATCAACTTCGGTGATCGTTTTTCCATTGGAATCAGTGAGTATAAAATCATCACCTAAGGGCTTATTTCTTAATGCATCGTAAATGAAAATGCCTGCAAGAAATATGATTGTTATCCCGAAGATGCGTATTACATTTTTCATAGTCTGACTCTCTTAGGTAGATCGAGAAATTGTAACATTGGTGTGTTAACTTTGCAATCTTTGTTTCATGGTTGATTTTGTTTTGCTTGTCGGTATGTTTTTTCATGTTATTTACGGAAAAACAATTGGTGAAAGATAAATGGATATTGAGAAAGATCTTCGATTTCATAAGAGTGAGCCTCGTATTCATACGACAGCACGGCTGCATGGTTGTAAATTGGGACGCTATGTGGAAATCAATGAGAAGGTCGTTTTGCGAGATGTAAGCGTTGGAGATTTTTCTTATTTTGAGCGTAACAGTGAAGCTATTTATGGCGATATTGGGCGTTTTTGTTCTATTGCATCTTATGTCTGTATTAATGCACTAGAGCGTCCCATAGAACTTCTTTTGACGCATAAAATAACATATCGCCCTAACGAATATTTCCGCTATATGCCGTTAGAGAGTTCCTTTCGTGAAAGACGTGGTGTAAAACGTGTTAGCATTGGGCATGATGTATGGATTGGATATGGTGCGGTTATTATGCCTGGGGTAACAATTGGACATGGTGCTAACGCTGTTATCACAAAAGATATTTTACCTTATACGATTGTTACTGACGTTCCTGCAAAGCGGTTGCGGATGCGTTTTTCTGATAATGTCATTCAGACATTTTTGGAAATGGCTTGGTGGAATTGGCCGCTTGATAAAATTTACAATGCATTACCCGATATGCAAAACCTTCCCATCGAGATTTTTATTGAAAAAAGGAAGTAAGGTTCAAAATAAAATGAAAAATGATTTTATTATGTTTTATTAAGCCTTGCTTACAAAATTGTCGAGTACACGCTTTTCTCCAGCTTTTTCAAACATAATGGTTAATTTATGGTCATCTATTGCTGTGATACGACCATAACCAAACTTTATATGAAAAATCCGATCATTGATTGAAAAGTTTGAAGAAGTTTCAGCAACTGGTTGAACGATGACTTTTCCTTCAATGTTCTTTTGTATACGCTTTTGCTTTAATGGAGCATAATCATTGTAAAAGGAATTATGATCTTTAAAAGGGGATTTTCCATAACCGCCATAAGATGTTCCCATTTCTACAACTTCTATGTGTTCTGCTGGTAATTCATCTAGGAAACGGGAGGGAAGTGCAGGTTGCCAAAGTCCATGAACTTTTCGATTAGAGACAAACCATATATGCAAATGTTTTTTTGCTCTTGTCAGACCTACATAGGCTAGTCGCCGTTCTTCTTCTAATCCTAAACGGCCTCCTTCATCCAATGAGCGCTGGTGGGGAAAGAGTCCCTCTTCCCAACCAGGCAGAAAAACGGTTTCAAATTCAAGCCCTTTTGCAGAATGAAGTGTCATAATGTTGACCGCATCGGTGGTTTCATTATTTTCAGCATCTATCACGAGGGCAACATGTTCTAAAAAGCTGTGAAGGCTTTCAAATTGTTCCATAGAGCGGATCATTTCTTTGAGATTTTCTAGCCGTGTTGGTGCTTCTGGGGAGCGATCTTCTTGCCACATAGCTGTGTAGCCTGAATCTTCAAGAATTGTTTCAGCAAGTTCTCTGTGGGGGGTGTATGGCAGCATATTTTGCCAGCGACGAAAGTCTTCAATAATGCTTCGCAAAGCACTGCGTGCTTTGGGTTTTAGTTCGTCCGTTTCAATGATTGCTGCTGCGGCAGAAAAAAGAGGAATAGCGCGTGCACGTGCGCTCTCATAAAGAGTGCGTAGGGTTGCATCTCCTAAGCCGCGTTTAGGTGTGTTAATAATGCGTTCAAAAGCTAAGTCATCTGCTGGTTGGAAAACAACGCGTAAATAAGCCATGGCATCACGTATTTCCATTCGTTCATAAAAGCGTGGGCCACCGATGACGCGGTAGTTAAGACCAAGCGTTACAAAACGATCTTCAAATTCACGCATTTGGAATGATGCACGCACCAATATAGCCATATGATTCAATGAATGACCGTTTTGTTGGGCGCGTTCAATTTCTTCTCCAATTGCACGTGCTTCCTCTCCTGAATCCCATGCAGCATGAATTTTTACCTTTTCTTCTTCAGTATTTATTTGATGAGAAAAAAGTGTTTTTCCAAGCCTTTCTTGGTTATAAGAAATGAGATGAGAAGCCGTTTTGAGAATGTGTGATGTTGAGCGATAATTGCGTTCTAAACGAATAATTTTTGCAGGAGGAAAATCTTTCTCAAAACGTAATATATTATCGACTTGAGCACCGCGCCACCCGTAAATAGATTGGTCGTCATCACCAACACAACAAAGGTTTACATGTTGCCCTTTGGATTGTTGTGCTAAAAGGCGAAGCCAAAGATATTGTGCTGTATTCGTATCTTGATATTCATCTACAAGAATATAACGAAATTTAGAGTGATATTCGCGAAGAATATCTGGATTATGTTGAAAGAGAGAAATTGAATGAAGCAGAAGATCACCGAAATCACAAGCATTAAGAGTTTTTAATCTCTCCTGATAACTGCGGTAAAGTTTACGTCCCATGCCATTTCCAAAGGAATGGGCATCACTTTCTGAAATGCGTTCTGGTGAAAGTCCTTGATTTTTCCAAGAATCGATCATCATTGCAAAACTTCGTGCGGGCCAACGTTTGTCGTCCAATCCTTCAGCTTGAATAAGCTGTTTTAAAAGTCGAAGGACATCATCGCTATCAAGAATTGTAAAGTTGCTTTTTAAATCAACAAGTTCTGCATGGCGGCGTAAAATTTTTGCACCGGTGGAATGGAAAGTTCCAAGCCAAGGCATGCCTTCAACAATTTCACCAATAAATGCACCAATACGCATTTTCATTTCGCGTGCTGCTTTGTTGGTAAACGTTACAGCAAGTATCTGCTTAGGAGAAGCAAGACCGGAGTGCAAAATATGAGAAATGCGGGTCGTTAAAACGCGTGTTTTTCCCGTACCAGCACCCGCAAGAACCAAAAGAGGTCCTTCTGTATTCATGACGGCTTGTCGCTGTTCTGGATTGAGTTGTTCTAAATAGTCGGCATCACATTGCGTTTTTTCTTTTACTCTTCTAGCGTGAATAGGGGTTCCAGAGCTCTTTTCGTTGGAGGGTAGAGAGCTATCTTCTTCAAAGAATGGTATGTGATCAAGAAAATTATTCATTATACCTTTTGTGTAGTCTTTTTTTCATCTGAGTGCTAGGTCTAAAAAAGTTTTCTTAAAAAAGCTGCAAGATCTTTGGTTGAATGAAGGAAATAGAGATTGTACAAAATGTTACAAACGCTGAGCAAGAACGCTTTGAAGTGCATAAAGGCGCAATGAAGCCGAAAGATTCACTTGTTGAGGCCTTTTTCTATCAATATCAGTAATAATAAAGGCTAAAGATTGACCCTTTTTGCGTGCTATGGTTTTAAGAATGTCTAGAAATGGTTGTTCTAAAGAGACACTTGTTGCATGTCCATTAATTCGAACAGATATTTTCCGCAAGCCCATTTTTGACCAATCGATGGAATTATCTTCGTGCATTGTTTTTACTCTTGTTGGTCACACCATAGACGATTTTGTTCAAGAAATTTCTGTGTTTTTAAAGATTCTTTTTGCTCAAATTTTTTTTCAGTTTTTGTTCGTCCAAAACGATAGCGATTTTCTTCTGCAAGAAGAGCTTGTTTTGCACGCTTTTTTTGCTTTTGGAATTGACGAATGTTAATAAGTTCAGTCATCGGGAAATTTATTTATTTTTTTCGAAAGGAATCTAAAGAAACAACATCAGCACTTTGTTTGGTATCATTGTTTGAGGAGTCTTTATTTGTGCTAAGATTTTGTTTTTTGGGAAGTGTATTTTCTTTTTTGGGTTTATCCGATAGCATGATAGGTGAAGTTGGAGTGTTTTCTAAATTTTTATCTTCTCCAGAGGTAAGGTTTGAGGGCAGATCAAACGCTGCTTCAAATGATGCGATAGGGTCATAAAATACTTGGATAGACGTAAAAGGAATTACTAATTTTTCACTGATTTCTTGGAAAGAGAGCGTTACTTCGAAAGCCGTTTCCGAGACACTTAAATCTCTGAATTGATGTTGTAATACAATGGTCATTTGTTCAGGGTAACGATTTTTAAGTCGAGAAGAGATTTTAATACCTGGAGCAGTTGTTAGAAAAGTAATAAAAAAATGGTGATTTCCTGGAAGACCTGCTTTAGCAACTTCTAATAAAACTTTACGGATAACCCCGCGAAGTGCATCCTGAACGAGAATATCGTAACGGATTTGATCTTGAACCATCGAAGTTTTTCCTTTTATTTCACATGGCAGATGAGCGTGCGTAATATTGTGCAATAGAATATCTTTTTAAGCTAGTAATATTTTACCTACTATGCATTTAAATTAACTAAAAAAATAATAAGAAATTTTATGATAAAGAATGCCTGAAATATCAATCAAGAACATTTATAAAAGTGAAGGCTTCTGTTGCCAGGTGCCTTCGAACCCCGCTTAAACCTGCGACGGTTTAAGACTTAATTTGAAACATTCACACCACCTTAAGCGGCGAGACGTGCTTCCGCATAGTTGTCATTTGCAACTACTCATTTAGTCCGATAACGGTGGTACTATGCCGAGTAAAAGAGCAATCTTTACGCTCTTGTCGATCCTATTTCGCCCCCACCAAAATATAATTTTTTTCTTATATTTTGGTGGAGGCGCCGGGTACCGCCCCCGGGTCCAACGAGTTTATTTCATTGTCTATTTATTACCATAGCTGGCAAGCCAGCCTTTTAAATATAGATGAAGAACGCTCTTTAGAAAAGGGGGGGTTGTTAATATTTTAAATCCTCTAATTATTTATGAAGCTATATGACGCGGTTGTAAAATACAGCCGCCAATTCTTGGAGAGGAGCTGGCAAAGAATGATAAATGATCTAGCCGATATTAAATTATATGATCAAAATCCTGATGAATCTGCAATAGAACGACTTAGCCATCGTTTAGCTTTGGTAATGAAAAAGCAGGATGCTTCGCTCGTTGCTACATCGGATCCAAAAGAATTAGAACGTGTTGAAAAATGGGTTCAAGATGTATTAGGTGCTGATGAACAGCGTGCTAAAATGGCTGTTTCAAAAGTTGCAGAAATGATGTCTGGAGATCGCAGAAAAAGCCGTATGACTTTTTATTATTTGGTCGCCAAACAATTAAATGCACTTGATAAAATTTAAACAATTTTAAAATTCAATTTTTGCTCAATAATTGCAAAAAAGCCCAGTTTATTGGGCTTTTTTGTTTAGAAAGTTTAAAGGGTTTTATTGTCTTGGAGATATCCTCCTTTGCTCATATCTGGCACGAAGAGAAGGGCAATGAAGGAAATGATCATTATACCCGTTATGTAAAAATAAAAGAGCGATTCATGTCCCATATTTTTTAATTCAAGTGCTACATATTCAGCAGAGCCACCAAAGAGTGCGTTGCCAATAGCATGAGAGAGGCTAACGCCTAGTGCTCGCACTGAAGCAGGAAACATTGCTGATTTCACGACACCAGAGATGGATGTATACATGCTCATAATAAAGAGCATTTCAATAATGACGAACAAGGCAACCCATGTACTTTGTGTGTTGCCAATTATGCTAAGACCAGGAAATGTAAAGAGAGCAGAAAGTATACTCCAAATGATGAGTAAAGTTTTTGTGCCAATTTTATCGGCTAAGATACCAGCTATGGGTTGGAATAGTATAAAAACAAAAAGTGCAGCAGTCATTATCGTTGTAGCAGTGTGTCTATCAAAGCCTGTCGTTGTGATCAGATATTTCTGCATATAAGTTGTACAGGTATAAAATGTGAGAGAGCCCCCTGATGCAAAGCAAGCAATCACAAAAAAAGCTTTGCTGTGTTTGGTGAAAAGTTCTTTAAGACTGCCAGTTTGTTGTTGAGAGCAGCTTTCTTTGGTGGTTGTTTCAGGGAGTGAACGACGCAGATAAATCGCAACCACTGCGCCTAAGCCACCAATTACAAAAGGAATGCGCCAGCCCCATGCTTTTAACTGATCTTCTGTGAGGTAGAGTGCTAAAATAAATATAATAAAACTAGCGAGAAGTTGTCCTGTAATAAGTGTACCAGATTGAAAAGAAGCAAAGAAACCGCGATGGTTTTTAAGGGAAACTTCACTCATATAAGTTGCTGCTGTACCATATTCACCGCCTGCTGAAAGTCCTTGCATCATTCGGATTAAAAGTAAAAGAACTGCTGCTGTTATTCCAATAGTTTCGTAGGTGGGAAGTATGGCGATCAGGAAGGAGCCACCACACATCATAAAAATAGATATAAGCATTGAGCGTTTGCGTCCATAACGATCGGCAATAAATCCAAAGAGCCATGCTCCAATAGGACGCATGAGAAAGCCAATAAAAAAGACTCCTGCTGTTTTTAAAAGTTGTGTAACAACATCGCCATCTGAAGGAAAAAATTGGGATGCGAAGTAAATAGACGCAAATGAATAAACGTAAAAATCATACCATTCTACGAGATTTCCTGATGCGCTGGACATGATAGCAAAAATACGTTTTTTTCTATCCTGTGATATTAAAGTTGTCTCGCTTTTCATGAGATGTTCCCCTTTTTAAATTTATATTTGTTTTTTTATTTAAGTTTATTTTGCAATTTGTATCATAAAAGTTCAATTCTATCATAATAATTTCTTATGAAAGCTCTCGAAGGCTTATTTGGGTTATAAGTTTGTGTTTGTTAAAGATTTTATTTTGTCGTGGGATAAAAGTGTATCACATCGAATTTAAAGAGGGGTAGGCGTTGAAAAATAGGTTTAAAGCAGGAGGGGATGTTCGTGAAAAAGTGCTTAAATCTCTATTTTAAAAGTTGCCGATAGGATGTTTGGAGAGTGTAGGAAAATTGTATAACTTTTTATTATTTAATCATTCAACAATACAGATTTTTATACACGTATTCTTCATTCTATAAGCTAGCTACAAGAAGCGAATTATTTCATAGTATTTTCTTTTTTATGGAATTTTTATCAATTCATTACACAGAAAAGCTCAATTTCTTAAGCTTTTTTGTGTAATATAAATGTGTAACGTAAAAGAATTTAATGGATATCGTCATTTTGAAGATATCCCCCTTTGCTTGTATCTGGCATCAAAAGAATAGCAATAAATGCAATTATCATCATGCCAGTTATATAAAAATAAAAGAGTGATTCGTATCCAAGATCTTTTAATCCAAGCGCTACTGATTCAGCAGAACCACCGAAGAGTGCGTTAGCAACTGCGTAAGAAAGGCCAACCCCAATTGCTCGTACTGAAGAAGGGAACATGGCGGCTTTTATGATACCAGAGATCGATGTATAAAAGCTTATAATGCAGAGCATTCCAATAATGATAGATAGGGCGACCCATGTATTATCTGTATTCCCAATGACTCTAAGACCAGGAATTGTAAAGATAATAGATAGAGCGCTCCAAATAATCAGTGAAGTTTTTGTGCCAATTTTATCTGCTAAAGCACCAAAGGCAGGCTGGAGCAGCATAAAAACAAAGAGTGCAGCAGTCATTACAGTGGTAGCGGTGTGTTTATCAAATCCGGTGGTCGTGATCAGATATTTTTGCATATAGGTTGTATATGTGTAGAATGTAAGCGATCCTCCAGCCGTAAAACCCACAACCAGAAAAAAAGCTTTTCTATGTTTGCTCAGAAGTTCTCTAATGCTCCCAGCTTTTTCTTTAGAACGGCTTTCCTTGGTCGTTGTTTCATGAAGGGTGCGTCGCAGATAAATCGCAACAATTGCAGCGAGTCCTCCGATAGCAAAAGGGATACGCCAACCCCATGCTTTTAATTGATCTTCTGTAAGATAAAGTGCCAAAATAAATATCACAAGGCTAGCAAGAAGCTGACCACCAATCAGTGTGGTGTATTGGAAAGAACCAAAGAAGCCTCGATGATTTTTAAGGGCAACTTCGCTCATATAGGTTGCTGTCGTACCATATTCTCCACCAACTGAAAGTCCTTGAAGCATTCTGAGTAACAAAAGGAGAATTGCTGCTGTTATCCCAATGGTTTCATAAGTGGGCAATATGGCAATGAGGAAGGAACCACCACACATCATGAAAACAGAAATAAGCATTGATTGTTTACGTCCATAACGATCAGCAATATATCCGAAAAGCCATCCGCCGACTGGGCGCATGAGAAATCCAATGAAAAAGACGCCAGCAGCTTTTAAGAGTTGAGCAACAACATTACCATCAGAAGGAAAAAATTGTGATGCAAAATAAATTGATGTAAATGAATAAACATAAAAGTCATACCATTCTACCAAATTACCTGATGCGCTGGACACAATAGATAGAATACGGTTTCTTGTATCATGTGGTGCTAGAGTTGCTTCATTCTCCATAAGTCTATCCCTTTTTATCTACGTTCATGTATTATTTTCCCCTGTATTTATTCCTCTAAGGGTTGTCTACAGTATTTTATCTTTTGCGTCAAAAATTTAATTAGAACATAATAATTTCTTGTGCAAAATGTTTTAGGAGAGAGATTTAAATTGTATTTTTATAGGTTTTAGGATTTTAATTTTCTCTAATCAGTAGAATCGGCCATATGTACTTGTATGAAAAATTACCTTGATCTTTTATCGCATGTTTTAAATCAGGGCGTTGATCGTGCAGATCGAACTGGTATTGGGACACGATCGATTTTTGGCTATCAGATGCGGTTTGATTTACAGGCGGGATTCCCGTTGTTAACAACGAAGAAACTGCATTTGCGTTCAATTATTTATGAACTTTTGTGGTTTCTTAAAGGTGATACAAATATTGCGTGGTTGAAAGAACACGGTGTATCCATTTGGGATGAATGGGCTGATGAAAAAGGAAATCTTGGTCCTATTTATGGTTATCAATGGCGTTCTTGGCCTGCTCCTGATGGACAGTATATCGATCAAATCAGTAATCTTTTGGCTATGATTAAGGAAACGCCAGATTCTCGTCGCTTAATTGTTTCTGCGTGGAATCCCGCATTGATAGAGGAAATGGCTCTCCCTCCTTGTCATTGTCTTTTTCAATTCTACGTTGCCGATGGTAAATTATCTTGCCAACTTTATCAACGTTCAGCGGATATTTTTTTAGGTGTTCCATTCAATATTGCTTCCTATGCATTGTTAACCATGATGATCGCACAAGTATGCGGTCTTAAAGTAGGTGATTTTATTCATACTCTTGGAGATGCTCACCTTTATTCTAATCATTTTGAACAGGCTCGATGTCAATTGTCTCGTATACCAAATGCTTTACCATCTATGCATATGAATCCAGCGGTAACAGATCTTTTTTCTTTTAAATTTGAGGATTTTGAATTGCTTAATTATGAAGCACACTCACATATCAAGGCACCGGTAGCAATATGACTGTTCCAATTTGTTTAATTGCAGCTGTTGCAGAAAATGGTGTTATCGGTCGTGAAGGTGCGATGCCTTGGCACTTGTCAACAGATTTGCAACGCTTTAAGACTTTGACTTTTGGTAAACCCATTATTATGGGGCGGAAAACGTGGGATTCTCTTGGGAAACCTTTGCCAGGACGCGTGAATATTGTCATTACGCGCAATTATGACTTTATCGCTGAAGGGGCTATTACGACCCACTCTTTATCTCAGGCTTGTGCTGTTGCAAAAAGGGAAGCTTCTCAAAGTGGTGCAAATGCGGTTTTTATTATTGGTGGTGGTGAAATTTTTCAACAAGGGTTCAGTATTGCTGATAAAATATTCCTTACAGAAGTTTTAGCTTCCATTAAAGGTGATAGTTTTTTTCCTGTTTTTGACAAAGAAAAGTGGACTATTGTGCAGACACAATATATTCCAGAAGGAGATAAAGACAGTCATCCAACACGTTTTGTGGTTTATGAACGAAAATAATTGTTTGTATGGAAGTGGAATCAGATAAGAGCCATTTTATGGTATTTAAGTGAATGGTTGATATTTGATGAATGGTATTCAGTAAAAGAGGTAAAAATGCCCTGGACAAATCAAAATGGTAGCGGCCCTTGGAGTGGCGATCACAATAAACCTAGTGGTGACAAAAAAACACCAACGAAAAACTTCTTTGGTTCTGGTAATAATAACGGTGGTGACAATGGTCCCCATCTTGATGATATTTTGCGTAAAGGGCAAGATCAACTTAAACAATTTGGTGGGAGTGGTCTTTGGGGGCTCTTGTTTTTGCTCGCTGTATTTTTTTTGTTGTATCAGTCTTTTTATATTGTTCAACAAAATGAGCAAGCCGTGGAATTGCGTTTTGGTGTTCCTAAGGAAGAAATTATCGGTGATGGTTTGCATTTTCACTTTTGGCCAATTGAGACTTATATGAAAGTGCCTTTAACAGAAAAGACAATTGCGATTGGGGGCCAGTCCGGACAAACACAACAAAGTGACGGTTTGATGCTTTCAAGTGATCAGAATATTGTGAACGTTAATTTTTCTGTTTACTATCGGATTTCACATCCTAGTCAGTATTTGTTTAATGTGAATGATCAAGAAGGGACAGTGCGTCAGGTTGCTGAGAGTGCAATGCGTGAAGTTATTGGTTCGAGGCCCGTTGATGATGTTTTGCGTGATAAGAAAGAAGAAGTCGCTGATGATGTTAGAAGAATTATCCAGTTGACTGTGGATAAATATCAACTCGGTGTTGAAATAAATCGTGTATCGATTAGCGAAGCTGCTCCTCCTACAAAAGTTGCGGCGGCGTTTAATTCCGTTCAACAGGCAGAGCAGGAACGTGGGCGAATGGTTGAAGAAGGAAATCGTGTGCGTTTTACTAAGATTGGTTTAGCGAATGGTGAAGCTTCACGTACACGGGAAATTGCAAAAGGTGAAAAGGCACAAATGGTTGAAGAAGCAAGAGGACGTGCTGAGCGTTTTCAGGCTATAGCCCGTGAGGCTAAAATTTCACCAGAGGCTACACGGTATCGTCTTTATATGGAGACGATGGGGCGTATTCTTTCTTCACCAAACAAGTTAGTTCTTGATCAAATAAATTCTCCTGTGGTGCCTTATTTACCTCTGAATGAATTGTTACGCAGCAATTCTTCAGAAAGCGCGAAAAAAACATCAGCACGTTCTGCATCACTATTGAATTCTCGCATTTCTGGAGTACGCTAATTATGCAGCAATCTCGTTTTTTGTTTATTTTTAGTGCTATAGTGCTTCTTTTGATGGCTTTATTGATGTCTCTTTTTATTGTCTATCCCCGTCAACAAGTAGCAATTAAGCGTTTTGGGCAAATTGTTAAGGTAGAAACTAATCCTGGGATCTATTTGAAAGTGCCCTTTGTGGATAAGATGATTGTCGTTGATAATCGGTTGTTACGTTACGATGTTCCTACACAATCTGTACAGGTGAGGGGGGGAGCTTATTATGAAGTGGATGCATTTTTTATTTATCGTATTACAGATCCTAAGTTGTTTTTACAGCGTATTGCTTCGGGGCGTCCACAAATTGCTGCGCGTGAAAATCTTGCACCCCGTTTTATTGATGCTTTGCGAGCCGTTTATGGTAAGCGGGAATTTAGAGCAGCTTTATCAGATGAACGGGGGGCAATGATGGCTGAAGTGCAGCGGCAGTTTTCTGTAGATGCAGGTTCGTTGGGTATTAAAATTATTGATGTGCGTATTCGCAAAACTGATTTAACAGATGCTGTTTCAGAAGATGTTTATCGACAAATGGCGGCTGAACGTGAGGCTGTAGCGGAAAATATTCGTGCTCGTGGTCAGCAGGAGAGAGATCGTATTGTGGCGGAAGCTAATCGTGAATATGAAGAAATTGTAGCAGCTGCAAAACGTGATGCAGAAATTACACGTGGTGAAGGTCAGGCTGAAAGTATTCGCCTTTTATTGAATGCGAGGAAGGTTAATCCATCCTTCTATGATTTTTGGTTAGCAATGGAACAGTATAAGAATTTGGAGCCTATTCCGATGGTGATTTCACCAAACGAAGATTTCTTTTTCTATTTTCGCAATCCGCAACTGGAAAAGAGAAAATTTCCATCAACAATGAATACTGGGGCCAGTAAAGCTGATTCAAAACTTGGGGAAGAGTAGATATAAAAATGCACTGTAAACACAATTTTTTGCAAGTTTTTTTTGCATGAGAAGTGTGTTCTGTAGTTGCTTTCTTTTGTGATGAAGATGGTAAAGTGTTAAGCTATACTCATTTTGTAATAGATAAATTTAGTCAGGTTTTTGCAGTATTTTGTTAAAGGCATGTCATGGTTAGAAATGTCGTAGGTGGGGGTACATCTTTGAAGTTCTTTGTCACAAAAGTTGTTGTCTGTGTGGTTTTATTTTTATCAAGATCAATCAGTTTGTCTTGGGGAGAAGAAACAAAAAATACACTGCCTTCTGTTCCTGATTTGGCTGCGGAGCTTTTAGAGACAGTTGTAAATATTTCCATAGCACAGACCGTTGATGGTACAGAACAAGACGAAAATACTTCCGTGCCGGTTATACCAAAAGATTCATTGTTGCAAGAATATTTTAGTGATTTTTTTACACCTCAAGATGGTCAAAAAGGAAGTCAGTTTCAAAAGGTACGTTCTTTGGGATCGGGTTTTGTGATTGATGCACAAAGGGGGCTTATCGTTACAAATTACCACGTTATTGTTGATGCCGATGATATTGAAGTTAATTTTACGGATGGTACAAAACTAAAAGCGAAATTGCTTGGAAAGGATAGCAAGACGGATTTGGCGCTGCTTCAAGTCAATGCAGGAAGCAAAAAATTAAAAGCTGTACGTTTTGGTGATTCAGAAAAGGCGCGCATTGGTGATTGGGTTATGGCGATCGGCAATCCCTATGGTTTTGGTGGAAGTGTAACGGTTGGTATTATTTCTGCACGCAATCGTGATCTTAATGCGGGGCCTTATGATAATTTTATTCAGACAGATGCGGCGATTAATCGAGGCAATTCTGGAGGTCCGTTATTTGATAGAAATGGTGAGGTAATTGGAATTAATACAGCAATTATTTCCCCTTCCGGTGGGTCTATTGGTATTGGTTTTGCTATACCATCAGATATGGCTCTTTCTGTTATTAATCAGTTGCGTGATTTTGGAGAAATAAGGCGTGGCTGGTTGGCTATTCGTATTCAGCCAATAACAGAAGATATTGCAAAAAGTTTGAAATTAGAAAGCGCTGTAGGAGCATTGGTTGCTGGTAAAATAGAAGATTCTGATGTAGATAATAGTCAGCTGCAGACTGGGGATATCATTCTTTATTTTGGGAATGCAAAAATCAAGCATGCGCGTGATTTGCCGCGTTTGGTAGCGGAAAGTTCGGAGGGAAAAGTAGTAGATGTCACTGTTTTGCGGAATGGACAGAAAAAAACGGTAAAGGTTAAGCTTGGTCGTTTGATTGAAACAGATGCGAATGAAAATACAGCAGAGGAATCTGATGATGAAAAGGGCAATGCTGTATCAAAAAGTATGACAATGCACTTTATGGGAATGACATTATCTGAGCTTACAGCAGATTTGCGTCATCGCTATTCAATTACCGATAAACTTCGCGGGGTGGTGGTGACATCTGTTGCGCAAAATAGCACGGCGGATAAAAAGCGTATTTGCATTGGTGAAGTTATCGTTGATATCAATCAGAGTTCTATCACAACGATTGATGAGGTAAAAAAACGTCTTCATAAATTACGTGAGGCAGGGCGTAAAAATGCTCTGTTCATCATTGCGCGTCCAGATGGAGAATTGCGAGTTGTAACAATTCCAATGGACTAATGTTTGGGGACTAATGTTTGAGAGATTGATGTTTTAAAAGTTGTGTCTCATTCTTTGTGTTTTTGTTATTGCCATTAAAAGTATGATAGGAGCGACTTCTTCACTTTTCAAAAGAGCAATTATTTAGAAAGATGAGTAGGAGAAGGAGTCATTGAGGGATATGACTGTGCTTTGCTTTGTAGTTGATAGAAGGAAAGGCAACAGCTGTAAATGAGAGCTTGAAGCAAATAATTTACGAGGTGCTTATTGTAAATCAAAGTATTAATCATTTTTATAAAAGATAAAGCTGTTTTCTTGGGTACGTTAAACTTAAGTGTTATTTATATATTAAGGTTGCAAAAAGTATCTTGGTTTATGATAGTTCCTTAGAAGAATTTTTATGGCTGTGTTTTGTTATTGAATAATGATAACAGGAAGAAATCCCTTGAGGTTTTTTTGTATTGTTCTTGGGTTCATTTTTTTCAAGGAAGCAGAACTATCATAGTATTTTCATTGTGTTCGTTATAAAAGTTCTGCTTGTATTTTTGTTTAAAGAGTTCACTCTATGGCAATGAAGATGAAATACAAGTTTTGCGTGGTTGGTTATGCGTGTTGCAAGAAATCGTTGTTTGATGGAAGTAGAGATTTCCATTTATGAAACAGAGAACGATTACATTAATAGCGGGACCAACTGCAAGTGGAAAATCAGCGCTTGCCTTACAGATGGCGCAAGAAAAAAATGCCTTCATTATTAATACGGATTCCATGCAAGTTTATGGTGTTTTAAATATTTTAACGGCACGTCCGACAGAGGCTGATACTAAAATTGTTTCACATTATCTCTATGGTTATGTAAGTCCTACTGTGAATTATTCAGTAGGGCATTGGTTGCGCGATGTTGAGAAGTTATTGACGGTATTTTCTTCTCAATCACTTATTTTTGTTGGTGGAACAGGGCTTTATTTTCGTGCTCTTTTAGAAGGAATTTCAAAAATTCCTCATGTTCCAGATGCTGTACGCCAGAAATGGCGACTTCGGCTTGATCAGGAAGGTTCTGAAAGTCTTTATCGCCAGTTGTTGCAGGTTGATGCTGTTCTTGCTGAGAAAATTTCTTCACAAGATGGACAGCGTATTGTACGGGCTTTAGAAGTCTATGATGCAACTGATAAAAACCTCAGTTGGTGGCAGGAGCAAAAAACAACACCTCTTATTGCTTCAAATTATTTAGAAAAAATTCTTCTTCTTCCACCACGTCAATTGCTTTATGAGCGTATTCATAAAAGGTTAGATTCTATGATTGAAAGAGGAGTCTTAAAAGAAGTGCTTGCTGTGAAAGAGCTTATGCTTTCCCCTTCTTTACCCGTGATGAAGGCTATTGGGGTCTCTGAATTTATAGCTTATTTGGATGGATATAGAAATTTTGAGAGTGCCCTTGAAACGGTGAAAACACAAACGAGGCAGTATGCAAAAAGGCAAATGACGTGGTTTCGTAATCAATTTGATAAAGAATGGATGCTTATTTCTTGATAAAAGAGCAGAAAAGCTTGAAGAGCAATGTAAGAAAGAATTGTAAATTGATTTTTTGGAGACGTATAATTTTTTATTGACGAATGGTGTTTATGGAATTAAAAATCTTTTTATAGGATTTTTTTTTTTATTATATTTGTGCATTGAAAGAAGGAGGGGGGATCATACAATAGATGTTTTTGTGTGTCATAGGCTCCCCCTTGGGGCCTTTTTTTTATGCGCTCCTCTAGGAGTTTTTTTATTGTGCTATCAAGTAGGCGAGTGGGAAAAATGACAAATTATCCAAGAATGCAAGAGAGTGCGAACGGAAAAAGAATGTCGGGCGCTGAAATGGTGGTTCAAGCTCTTATTGATCAAGGGGTTGATTATCTCTTTGGTTATCCGGGTGGAGCTGTGCTTCCTATTTTTGATGTTATTTATCAACAAGATGTCGTTCGGCATATTTTGGTGCGTCATGAACAAGCCGCGGGACATGCTGCTGAAGGCTATGCACGGAGTACAGGAAAGGTAGGCGTTATGCTTGTGACTTCTGGTCCAGGTGCAACGAATGCTGTGACGCCTTTGCAAGATGCATTAATGGATTCTATTCCACTTGTGTGTTTTTCTGGTCAAGTATCAACAACTGTGATTGGAACAAATGGCTTTCAAGAGGCTGATACGGTTGGTATTACAAAGCCTTGTACTAAATATAATTGTTTGGTTGAAGATGTAAATGATCTTGCGAAAATCATTCATGAGGCTTTCTCTATTGCTCAGTCCGGACGTCCAGGACCCGTTTTGATTGATATTCCTAAAGATATTCAATTTGCTTCAGGTATTTATAGAGCGCCTCAAGTTTCGGCATCTATACCTTCTTCTTTGAAGGCGAAAGAGGAGGCTATCGAATGTGCTGTTTCTCTTTTAGCAACAGCAAAACGCCCTGTTATTTATTCTGGTGGTGGTGTTATCTCATCGGGATCTAAAGCTGTACAGCTTTTGCGTGAGTTAGTTCAATTGAGAGATTTTCCAATTACCTCAACACTTATGGGACTTGGTGCTTATCCTGCTTCTGGAAAAAATTGGCTTGGAATGCTTGGAATGCATGGAACCTATGAAGCTAATATGGCCATGCATGATTGTGATGTTATGCTTGCTGTTGGGGCACGGTTTGATGATCGTATCACTGGACGGCTTGATGCCTTTGCACCTCATGCGCGCATTATCCATATTGATATTGATCCTTCTTCTATCAATAAGATCGTAAAAGTAGAAGTTCCTCTTATTAGTGATGTCGCGCATGTTTTGGGAGATATCAATCGACGCTTACATATGCAGCAACCAATCTTTAAAAGCAAAAATCTTGATGCGTGGTGGGCGCAAATTAATTGCTGGAAAGCACGTAATTCTTTAGCATATGCCGAGAGAAAAGATGCCATTATGCCCCAATATGCTCTTGAACGGCTTTATGCGCTTACCAAAGATGTGTGTGCTTATATCACAACGGATGTTGGACAGCATCAAATGTGGGCTGCACAATATTATCGCTTTGATGAGCCAAAACATTGGATGACTTCTGGTGGGTTGGGAACTATGGGGTATGGTCTTCCTGCTGCCATTGGTGTTCAAATTGCACATCCTGATGCGCTTGTTTTATGTATTTCTGGTGACGCTTCAATTCAGATGAACATTCAAGAACTTGCAACAGCAATTCAGCATAATACGCCAGTGAAAATTTTTATTTTAAATAATCAGTATATGGGTATGGTCCGGCAGTGGCAGCAGTTGTTGCATGGCAATCGGCTTTCTCACTCTTATACGGAAGCAATGCCTGACTTCGTGAAATTAGCGGAATCTTATGGTGCCGTTGGTATTCACTGTTCAAAACCGGATGAACTTGATGATAAAATTCAACAAATGATTGATTGTGATAAACCAGTTCTCTTTGATTGTCGTGTTCATAATTTAGAAAATTGTTTTCCTATGATTCCATCTGGATGTGCGCATAATGATATGCTGTTGCCTGATGAGGCGAATGATGAAGTTATTGCAAATGCTGTTTCTTCTGAGGGAAAGATTCTTGTATAAAGTGAATATATTAAGAAAATAATGAAGGATGGTGATGATGAAGTCTTTGGAGTCTTCATCTCTGTCTCTTCTTTGTGGAGAGTTCTATTATCCTTAGAGCTTATTTTATGAGTTTCCTCCTTTGTTTAAAGACATGGGGTATATTGAAAGATTCCGTCGTGCAAGAAAAAAGCCACCGTGCTCGAAGGGTATAATCATGCAAACTGTCATGCCTATGAAAACAATAGAAAAGTTTTTCACTATGTTTTGGTTTCACATTATGAAATGACTCCATATCGCTTTTTTAAGGGCTTGATAGGAGAATCCCCCTAGCGGCTTGAAAGGAAGGGCAAAAATCACAAAGATCAAATGCAGCCATAGAAAAATCAATTGGCCACCATAGCTGATAGTCAGGTAGTAATCTCAGCTGATTATACGGGACAAATTTATACATATGAGATGTGTAGTCAATATATATAAACCAGAATAATGCTCAACATCATATCATTATCAGGATATGAACATTGAAAATCAAATACTCTTTCTTTTATTTGTTTTACATATCTATGATTCCATAAATCTGTAGACACAAACACTCTTTGAATTCACCGCATTGGATTTTATAATTATCAAATGATCCCCAAAATTTATTTCTAGAGTGTAGAGCTATTCTGTTATCAATATATAATAATCTTCCTGGTTGTACATCAATTCCAAAAGATACATCCTTAATAGCTTCATAAAAATGATCTAAAGCTTCCTTGGCTTTTTTTGATTGTGGCTCTAACATGCCCAGATAAAAAACAGCGCTGATATCTGGGAATTCACCGTTCCTTTGAACGAGAGGCATTTTACTTGTAGAGGTTTCACCATTTTTTCTCTATCTATAGGGAACATTAATTATCCCTTAAGCTACTCAAATCCTCCTCATTTAAAAGTTTTAAAGCGAGACGTGCATCAGATATTCTAGTTAACGGGCTATCAACATCATTGCGAACACCAGATAAAAATATCCCTTTAGGAGATAAATTAAAACCAGTTATAAATTTTAGTGCAGCATTTTCTATATGAAAATCTAACTCAACTTCAGATCCTAATCCTGTATAATCTTTTTTGTTATCCTCTAAAGAAACCAAGTTATTTACTATATGTTTGCTTTCAAACTTAATTGAATGAGGCTCTCCGATCAATAAAGAAAATATCATAATTAAATTTTTGCTCATATAGCCATTTTTACAAGACGCATCTAAATTATAAGGATTTGGTGACGTATTAATTTGTCTATCAATTGGAAGGTTTTCAAAGATTAAATATGGTCTAGGGGTTAGACATCTTTTGATTCATAAGAATTGTCAATATTCTATGTGGTAGCAGTGAAAATGCTATTTTTAGCTCGACCGAATATTCAATACCACTGTATAGGATCATAAATAACATGGTTTAAAGCCTGCCAAAGTTTATCTCTCTCGATATTGCTCAACTCAAAAGTATTTTCACTTATTATTATACTTTTCTCTCCAATTATATTTCCCTACTTTTTTATTAAGAAAATTAAAAAAACAATAATTGAAATTAAAATCAGCCATGTTGGTAAATAAGTGTCTGTAAAATCTTGTATGAATCCAAATAATAGTGGAGCAGTAATAATTACGATTTGAATTATAAACATTGCTAAACCAAGAGAAAAGCCAACGCTTTCTTTCGGCGAAGAGTCTACAGTATAAGCAACCCAAGGGCCATACCATCCCATTCCCCAAAAACCTAACCAAGCAGATAAAATAGTTAAATAAATTATGGATCCACTCATGCCCAAAATTAATATTAAAAATCCAAAAACGACTGCAATCATGCAAAACAAGACAGGAAAAAATCGTCCTTTTCTACAATGATCACTCCACGCTGCTAAAATAATTCTTCCTAAGGCACCAGAAGCCTGTGAAACCAAAAACAAATAAGTACTTTTATCTAAAGACAAGTGATAGATTCTATAAAAATAAATCGTTATAAAAATAGTTAAAACATATTGAACTATCACAAGTGAAACGCTTGAAAAAATAATATTCTTCATATGCGGCGCAGCCAACATCGCAAGACGAGATCTTACATTTGCATAGAATGAAACTTTTGCCTTGCTTTCTGGAACGATAGCTCCAACTTTTGCTGGTGAGTGATAAAAAATAATAAATATACATCCACCTAAAAAAGAAACTATGGCACCGACTAAAAACGCACCTTGTATGCCATAGACAAGTGCACTAGCAGGAATAACTATGCCAGCTAATGCCCCACCTAATGGTAGTCCCGCCTGCCTTATTCCCATTGCAAATCCACGCTGTGATTGTGGAAACCATGAAGAAACAGATTTAGCGCCACCGGGTTGAGCAGAACTATAAAATCCCCCTACAATGAGCAAACAAACCAAAAGGGAAATATAATTATCTGCGATTTCTCCCAACAAAAGAGCGACAGAAACGCCGACCGCACCAACTCCAACAATATAGCGCTCGTTAAACTTGTCTAGTAATTTGCCAGCTATAAATAACCCAATAATAGGTAAGAACTGCGCTGCTGAAGACAGCAAACCTATCTGAGAGTTACTAAGCGATAGATCCTTCTTAAAAAATTCAGCTAAAGGACCAATCCCTTGAACAAAGAAGCAGGCTGATGCTTGAGCGATAGTGGCAACAAGCAATACAACCCATCTATAATAATTTTTTTCTATAAATTTATGATTGCTCACTATGCTCCCCTCCAATTAAAGTGTATTCCAATGAAGTAGACTTTTTTAAATAATAATTGCAATAATAAATCAGGTATTTTATGCTGATTACATAAAGATCTGTCCATAGGATTGGTATTAATATGAAAGCTAAGCAATAGCTTCATTTAAGGAAATAAGCTATTATATGTAGTGCAAATTTGATACGCTAGCGATATAAGATAAATTTTACAAACACTGGCTCAGCCTGCATGAGGCGCTCTTCATAAAAGACGCTATATTTTGGCAAGTTTTTTCAATATAATTCTCAAAGCTTTTTCCAGTTACATAGCCCAGATGTGATGTGCAAAGAACTCTATCTGATTACAATAATTTGCTTTCATATACTGGCTCGCTGTCATAAATATCCAGCGCAAAGTAAGTTGAATTTTCCAAACTTAGTATTTTTTCTGTCGCCCCTTTTTCAACCAAAGCTGAACGCACTATGTTGACAAAAATAGCATGAGGTTTCATGCTCAATAGATCATCTCATTGAATGATTTCTCTGGTTTTATCACTTAAACGTAAATGTACGGATATAATATCAGGACGTGTAAAAAATTTATCTTTTGAATGCGTAAATGATAACCACAATTTTTTGCTTCTCGCGTTGAACACTCGCTTTCATAAACAAAACTGGATATACCAAAAGCTTGAGCATATTGAGCAACCATTTTACCAATACGCTCAAACTGGAATGTTCCAAGAATAGCCCTTTTCATTTGGTTGCCAAATGTTGTGTGCTATCGTCCTTTTTTCATAACAGGCACAGATTTACAGAGTTTTCTACGCGCAGATATCATTAAAAGCCACGCCAAATTCAGCAGCAGAAGTTGGATCTCCACCACCGTCTAATATTTCAATTCCTAAGCCTTTACAAGCTTCTCTATCAATATGTTGTGAACCTATAGGGCCTGTTTTTGGCAGATTAATTTTAAATTTGACAGTTTCAGGAGAAGATTTCTATTAACTATAGTCCGCTCTCTGATTAAGATTAAGAATATCTATCTCTTTGAGCTTATCTTCTAAATCACATTCTTTAGCTAAATTATTTATAATCAGCACTTCATGCAATTTCATTAATTTTGTGATAGACTGTAATGTAAGGGGGCTTTTTGATAGTCATCTGGAATTAATATTTTCAATTTAAACCTCCCGTTTCATTCATTAATATTTGAGCTCATTATTTCATTTCTAAAACAACCAAACAAACAATCTCATCGCTGATATTTTGACATAATGCCAAGCCTATTAACAAATTATACCCCTTGATTTCATTGTTATTTCTAGCAATAAGAAGAACATTAATCAGTTAGTTTTTATAAACTTTAAAACATTGCAAAAAAAAGAAAAAGTTTGACTCAGTAGATGGAGAATTACGCTTTTCTCATATTCTAGAGGACGAACCTGAAGTGCTACGCTGAACTGAAACTATGTCCCAGTTTTCTTATAATAGACTACCAAGAAGGCCATACTTACGAACCAGATTTTATTGTCGAAACAGAAAAAGCTACATATTTGTGCGAGATAAAGCGTGCTTCATATAAGCGTGATGTCTCTCTTTATTCATTGAGATATAACTTATTTGTAGCATGAAGAGTAAATTTATTAAATTTATGATAAGAGGGTGATAGGAGCTTTATAGGTGTATTATCATAGGATGAAGTGGTTTTGTTGAGAACTATTTTTATTTCTGCCAAAAGGTTTTTGATATATTTAATTATTATTTCGTAATAGTGGATGTCCTTTATTTTTATGTGCAAGAAAGCTGATTGATTGTGTAAAATAGTATTCATAAAATTACATGAGTCTTATCCTTTTAGGGACATTTTTTCGAGCGAGGGTTTTGCAATTGTAATGCTCTTTTTCTCATTTTAAACTTTGGTTAGAAAAAGCGGATATAGGTGTTATTTTAAATTTAAGATATGCATATTCCATTGTTGGTGTTACTGTTGTAGAAAATGATATTTTATTTGATAAGTATAAGGTATTACCAAGAAGATCGACGTATAGATAAAATTTAGATTGTTACAATATCTTGAAAAAGCAATGGGTAAATAATTGATAATTGTGTTACGAAAGTTGTTAGATGGGCGTGTGTCAGCAATTCTTAATAAAAAGTTTTTCTTGATAGTCGTTTTTTCAAGACTCTTGCTCTTTTTATGCGAATCTTATTTTGATAAACTATGCAATTTTCACCGGAACAGGATAATGCACTGAAGGCTGTTGCTGAGTGGTTGAAGGAAGGGCGTTCTCCACTTTTTCGCCTTTTTGGCTATGCTGGGACGGGTAAGACGACGCTTGCGCGCTATTTTGCAGAGACAGTTGATGGATCTGTTCAATTTGCTGCTTTCACCGGTAAAGCGGCGCAGGTTTTGCGTTCTAAAGGTGCGAGTAATGCTTGTACCATTCATTCACTGATTTATTGTCCACGTGGAGAAGAAGAAGTTTCCGATGAAGTAACAGGAAAAAAGTTTATTGCACCAACATTTGCCTTAAATCGAAGAAGTTTGGCCGCGCAAGCTAAGCTTATTATTGTTGATGAATGTTCGATGGTAGACGAACAATTAGCGCGTGATTTAATGAGTTTTCGGACGCCAATCCTTGTGCTGGGTGATCCAGGTCAATTGCCTCCTATATCAGGGGGTGGTTTTTTTTCCAATGCTGCACCAGATTTTCTTCTCTCTGAAATTCATCGACAAGCGCGTGATAATCCAATTGTTCGTTTAGCTATGGATGTGCGTGAAGGACGCGACATTGTTTATGGTGATTATGGAGCGGCGCGCGTTATTCCACGTAAAGAGGTGGATCAGAAATTGGTTTTAGATGCTGATCAGGTGCTGGTAGGGGTGAATCGAACACGGCATCTTTATAATAGGCGTTTGCGTACTTTGAAGGAGTTTACAGCAGATTATCCACAAGCGGGAGATAAGCTTGTGTGTTTGCGCAATGATCCTCCTAAAGGTTTGTTAAATGGCTCTTTATGGAAAGTGATGACTTCACAGAAGGAAACTGTTAAACCAGCTATTAATCTTCTCATTAAACCAGAAGAAAGCGAGCGTGGGGTGACTAAGATTAAGCTTTTAAAAGCAGTGTTTGAGAACCCTGATCATGAGATTTCATGGCAATTGAAAAAAAGATACGATGATTTTGATTATGGATATGCATTGACTGTCCATAAAGCACAAGGATCTCAATGGGATAATGTGGTTTTGTTTGATGAAAGTTTTGCATTTCGTGATATGTATGCACGCTGGCTTTATACAGGTATTACAAGGGCAGCAGAGCGTTTAACAATTGTTCGATAGGAAAACTATCTTTATTTTCTATGATTATATTGGCAAATGTATTTTTTGTCTTTAAAACTACATACGAAAATGGGAGCGTGCATGGCAATAAAACTTTCGGTTAATCTTAATGCTGTTGCCGTTTTGCGCAATCGGCGTAATCTTCCTTGGCCAGATATAAAGCATATTGGGCATATCGCACTTGCCGCTGGTGCTGCGGGTTTGACAGTTCATCCGCGCCCAGATGAGCGACATATTCGTTTTTCTGATTTGCCAGATATACACTGTTTAATTAAAAACACATTTCCTACAACTGAATTTAATATTGAAGGTTATCCAAGCGATACATTTTTAGATATAGCAGAAAATTACGCTGATCAGATTACTCTTGTTCCTGATGATCCAGCTCAGTTAACGTCTGATCATGGTTGGAACTTTGCGTGTCATGCAGAATTTTTAGTACCTATTATTCAGCGTTTGAAAGTAAAAAAAATTCGTGTCTCGTTATTTGCGGACCCTGTTGTTGATGATCTTGATATTGCTAAAGCGATTGGTGCTGATCGTGTGGAATTTTATACTGGGCCTTATGGAGGGGCGTTTCAGGATAAAACAAAACAAGATCAAGAGCTCAATAAACTTGTTTTAGCAGCTAGAAGGGCTAGAGAATTGCAGTTAGGTGTTCATGCAGGGCATGATCTGACAGTTACAAATCTTCCCGCTCTTATCAATCGTATTCCTTGGCTTGATGAAGTTTCTATTGGTCATGGGCTTATTGCTGATGCGTTAGAGTATGGAATGCATAACACGATTCAGCGTTTCATTCGGCTTTTGGTATGACTCTTTTTCCTCTCTATAATTGGGAGGATACACTTTTAAAAAGCTTTGTTCATTTATCTCTCAAAAATTTTGCATCTCTTTGTTGAGAGAGGAGTATGTATTATGATGGCGATAGAAATGCTACATTCAATTTAAAACTTAAAACAACGAACATACTTATTAGCCTGTGGAGGGAAAGGCTGTGAACAAGTTTTTTAGCGTTGATGAAAGCTGCTTTTAAAAGCGATAAATTTCATGAGGAATATAAGATTTATACAAGTTTGCGTGAATCTTTTCAGGAAAAAAATTTAGCTTTGTGGTGGAAGAGGGGTGATCAAGATAATTATGGTGGGAAGGCATATCTTTATAGTTTTCAAGCAGCGATTACTGGGAGGTTTAAAAAAAGAGGAATATTTTATAGGATTGTATTGGATCAAATTTTATGGAAGTTTTGCTGTGTTTTTCAATTGTAAATTCATTCAATTAAAATATGAGATATCATGGGTGCTGTTGAAATTGGGTTTTCGCGTTCCAGTATAAAAATGATAATTTTCTTGCTATCTATTTTGATTTGCATCATGTAAGAATTTGCATGGTGTATCTAATTTTAAGGATACAATGTTTCATTATACAGTAGCAAATAAAATATCAGTAGATGTATTTCTTTTCAAAAATATTGTTTTTTAAGAGTATAAGTTGAATTTTATTTGGGATCCGGATATGTTTTTTGAAGGTTGGGGGAATGTCGTTTTCTGTATGAAAGCTATAAATTAAAAAAGATTATTCAATTGCTTTGTTATTAATAATATGTGAAGCACTTAAGATAATTTTTTACTTAATTTATGCAAAAAATAACCAAAAATTCAGTTTAAATAGAGAGAAAAGGAAGTGTTTTTATGCGTGTTTATTATGATCGTGATGCAAAGATTGATTTGATTAAAGGAAAAAAAGTGGCCATTGTTGGTTATGGTTCACAAGGGCATGCCCATGCTTTAAATCTAAAGGATTCTGGTGTTCAAAATGTGAAAATTGCTTTGCGTGCAGGGTCGAAAACAGCCAAAAAGGCTATGGTGGATGGTTTTGAGGTTGTGAGTGTTGCTGAAGCAGCAAAATGGGCAGACCTTATTATGATGGCAACGCCAGATGAATTGCAAGCTGATATTTATAAAGAGCATATTCATGATCATTTACGTGATGGTGCTGTTATTGCTTTTGCGCATGGTTTGAGTATTCATTTTGGCTTAATTGAACCTAAAGAAACAGTTGATGTTGTGATGATTGCTCCTAAAGGTCCAGGTCATACGGTACGCAATGAATATCAACGTGGTCGTGGTGTTCCTTGCTTAGTTGCAATTGCACAAGATGCTTCAGGGTATGCCCATGATGTAGCATTGTCTTATGCGTGCGGTCTTGGTGGTGGACGTGCTGGAGTGATTGAAACAACGTTTAAAGAAGAGTGCGAAACTGATCTTTTTGGTGAACAAGCTGTTCTTTGTGGTGGTCTTGTTGAACTTATTCGAGCCGGTTATGAAACACTAACGGATGCAGGTTATGCGCCCGAGATGGCTTATTTTGAGTGTTTACATGAGGTTAAATTGATCGTGGATCTTATTTATGAGGGGGGTATTGCAAATATGAATTATTCGATTTCCAATACCGCTGAATGGGGCGAATATATGTCTGGACCACGTGTGATTACGGATGAAACGAAAGCCGAAATGAAATGTATTTTGAAAGATATTCAGACGGGCAAATTCACATCGAATTGGATCCGAGAATATAAAGCTGGAGCAGCTCATTTTAAAGGGATGCGGCGTTTGAATGATAATCATCCTATCGAAGAAGTTGGTAAAAAACTTCGCTCTATGATGCCTTGGATAAAATCTAACGCTTTGGTTGACAAAGAGCATAATTGAAGTTCAATATCAGACACTCTGTAAAAAGCTTTTATGCTTTATATATGGATATCAAAAAGGGTAACTTTAGTTACCCTTTTATGTTTTTTATATATAGATTTTATTGATTTTCTTTAACTGATTTTTTTCTTACAAACATAAAATACATTATACTTAAGAAAATAAACCACACTAGACTATATTGTAGAGCTATGAAGGTATCGGTTTCTAATGTCAATAAATAGAGCATAAAAGCAAAGAAAACTAAAATAATCCCGCACATGATAACGCCTCCTGGCATTTTGTAGACAGATTCAGCATGCAGGTGGGGGTGATTGCGACGATATACAATATAACTAATTAAAATTACAGACCATACAAATAAAAATACAATAGCTGAAATACTCGTTACGATTGTAAAAGCACTTATGATGCTTGGAGAGAGCGATGTAATTGCATATCCTAATAAAATACATAAGCAAGAAAAGAATAGAGCATTTGCTGGAACATGATATTTGGAAAGTTTCCCTAAAAGGCGAGGAGCACCTTTTTGTGTTGCAAGTCCATATATCATACGGCTGGTAGAAAAAATGCCACTATTTGCTGAAGAGGCCGCCGAGGTGAGAACGACAAAATTTACTAAACCAGCAGCTATTGGAATGCCAGCAAGCCAAAACATTGAGACAAAGGGGCTTTTATCTGGAACAACTTGGTCCCACGGTGTAACGGACATAATCACAGCCAAAGAAAAGATATAAAAGAATACAATACGAATCGGTATCGCATTAATTGCTTTGGGAAGAACTTTTTTAGGTTTTTTCACTTCCGCTGCAGTTGTTCCAGCAATTTCTATACCAACAAAAGAAAAAATGGCAATTTGAAATCCAGCAAAAAAACCTGACATCCCTCGAGGAAAAATATCTCCATTGTTCCATACGTGATTGAGAGAGGCAACAGTACCATTTGGAGAGGTAAAACCCGTCGTGATCATGTAAAACCCAACAATGATTAATGCTAAAATTGCTACAACCTTGATAAGACCAAACCAGAATTCAAGTTCACCGAACAATTTTACGGCAAAGAGATTAAAGATGAGGAAAAAACCAATGCAAACAAAAACGGTAATCCATGGATTAAGTGTGGGCCACCAAAAGTGCATATAAGTGATAATCGCAATAATATCTGCGGCTCCAGTTACAACCCAACTCAACCAATAGCTCCAGCCAACAAAAAAGGCAATTCCTGGTCCTAGCATATCGGTTGAAAAATCAATGAGAGATCGGTATTGTGAATTAGAAAGTAACAATTCCCCCATAGCGCGCATTACAAAATATAAGGCACAGCCTATAATGGCATAAACCAGTATGATGGAAGGGCCTGCTACGCTGATTGTTTTTCCTGATCCCATGAAGAGACCTGTTCCAATAGCACCACCAAGGGCTATAAGTTGTACATGACGGTTATCTAATCCACGTTGCAATTTCTGCTGAGGATTATCTTCTAAATTTTGTGTATAGCTCATTTTTTAGGGGTTCCCTTTTAATTATTTAAGATTCTTACACTGAAAAAGGTGATATCTGGTATCGAAGCATGATATAAATGAGGAGTAAAGGGAAAAAACATTTTTTATGTTTTCATGTGGATAAAAGCATATGAAACCAACAAAGGTAGGCTATTTTACTCTAGAACAATGTGACAGATGCTTGCGGACAGAGTTTTAGTTATAGCTTAGATGACGGATAAATGGTTCATAAAAAGACTTCATATTGGCAGTCGTTTTAAACAGTTATAAGGGATTGTTTATGGGTTATGAGAATCCCATAAGTTAAGTGCTATAGTTGTTTTAGATGTCATAATGAAGAAATATTTTTTTCAGTTGAATAGAGTATAGAGTTATCATCTTGGTTTAAGAAAAAATGTAACTGTTGAATGATTTCCGCATCACTTTATTGGATATCATAAAGAGAAGGCCGTTGCTTTAGTTTGTACAAAGGAAGTAAGAAATCTATAGTTTTTTCATTATCAATCAGTATTGGAAACAGCTATGAGCAGCGGACTTTTTATAGATATATGAGTGATAATACTCTGCAATTTATAGCGCCTCTTGGTGGTAGGGAGGCAACTGGTGTAGCTAAAATTATTTCTCAAGAGACCATCCTTAAGTTTAATTATTAAAATTTGAAGAGTTCATTAGATTAATTTATTGTTGCGCTATACAGAAAAATAAGAAAGAACCGGTAGGGGTATAAGTTCTGACAAGGGGGATATTGCTGTTAGAGTGGTAGAAAAAAATTATGGGACGATTGATCTGCCAATTTTACAACTTATTATAGTAAAGATGAATTTATCCAAAAAAAAATGAAAAAAGAAAACAGAGATAAAACTGTTCTCGTTGCTATATTCATATATCCTTTTACGCGTTGCTTTTTAAAAATTGCATGAGCAAATGATATAAAAATGGTCATCAAAGTAAACCATACAAATATGTTGAAGGAATGTATTGTCACAAGTTCAAATCCTTTTTTAATGCCACTGCCTGAAGACAAGAATTTTGGGAAAGCAGCTATGTAGAATATTGATACTTTAGGGTTTAGTATTTGTGTCATAATACCGTCTATGTAACTGGTTAAAATCTTTACTTGACTTACAGAATGATTTTCATATCTTTGATATTATTTCTTTTGAATTTAAGCTGTTAATTCCAGATTTAAGAGATTTAATTCCCATGTATAATAAATAGTAGCCATCCATTAGTTTTACTAAAAAAGAGTGTTTTGTCGTTGAGAAGGATTGCTGATACACCTAGTATGGAAAATACCCCATGCACATATGTTGCTGTACAAAGTCCTGCAACGTTAGCAAATCCGTTCTTTTTTCCCAGTCTCGTTGCATTATCGATTATAAGGGCCATATTCGGCCCAGGTGATATGACCAAAAAAAATGAAACTATAAAAAAGGTCAGTATTTGATGATTCATTTTACCTTTATTTCTGAAATTAATTTATTTTCGATATATAATTCTATTCTATCAAACTGAGAAAGTTTACCTACTGCCTGTGGAGTGCCTGTATATATTATATCGCCATTCTCTAGCTGAATGTAGCTACTTAAAAATGATATTATTTTTCTAAAGCTAAATATTATATTTTCCGTATTGCCAAGTTGTCTGGTTTCTCCATTTAGCTTCATTTCAAAGGTTATTGGATCTTTTATTTTTTCCTTGTCTATGAAGTCAGAGACGTATGCGGCTCTTTTGAATCCTTTAGACAAAAGCCAAGGAAGCTTTTTGTTTTTCAGTTTTGTTTGCAAATCTCTCGCTGTGAGATCAAGACCTACTGCTATGGCATCATAGCATTCTTCAGCTTCCACCTCAGTAACTATAAAAGTGTCCTTTGAGATCCGTAGCAGAAATTTCAGTTTCGATATGTATTTCTTTAGAAAAATCGAGAAGATAAATTTCATTTCCTAAAACGAGTGAACTGTTCGGCTTGCTAAATATAAGGGATTCATCTTCAACAACATTGCCTAGTTCATGGGCATGTTCAACATAATTGCGTCCAACACAGTAAATATTATTAATCATAGGAAAACCCTTAAGTTTTTCATTTTCGTTTTGTATAGGAAAAATATAATTACGAAAACAACATCTTTTCTTATATCGATATGGAATCTTTCTGAAAAATACGTATTATGTGAGGTGTATTTCCAATCTTAATGATAGCCAGTTAGCGTGGTTTCTTACAAGCTGTATTGAGAGAGTGGTCACTTGGTGGCTCCACAGGTAAAACATCAAGGAACACTTGGAACTCAGGATTCTCCCTTAGAGATTTTTAAAGCAATCAAAACCATTTAGGATTTTATCCGGTGATGTGGCCATTAAAATACCGTTCGTCCTCATTTTTGAGGATTTTTGAATTAATCACTCCCATTGTTTTTTGTAGAGAGTAATGTCGTGATAGCATATCAGATTCTTTTAAAAGACAATGAAAAACTTCTAGAAGATGGAAAATACATTCCTTAATATTATTATTTAACAGCTCAAGAAGAGCTGTAGCTAAAAGCAGGCTCTGATGACATTACCATATGTTCTACAATGGCATTTTTATCTCGCCAGACGATATGGCGCGCTATAAGATATAGTTTGCTGATAATAAAAATGGTCCTCTATTATTTTACAGATTTTCCAAAAACTAAAACAGGAGAAGTAGAGTTTGGGATAGAAATTTATCAGAAATAGAGGGAAAGTGATTTTTGGTGACTGAGTTATTCGACAAAAGAGATACAAGATTTGTGTATCACTAGGGTAATTCTGGTATAAATATTGAGGCACATTCCCGTGGGTAACATGACGGTGGGCAGTTGTTTTCTGGATTAAAAAACATGGTATTCATGGGATAGCAGATAAAACAGAGCTTCGTTTTTATGGACCAGATTCTAATGCACAAACCGTGGAAAATACATTAAATGAGTTGAGTAAAGACAAGAAAAACTATATTAATTGGAAAATTCATAAGAATACAATATTTTTAGTGTAAATATTGATGAAAATTCTTATCTTTTCTATAAGATCCACTCTGATAGTAATATGAATACAGAGGAATGGAGAAATGTGGAAGGGGTCTTCCAGTGTCCATATTTGTTATGTATATGAGAGTGAGATCTGTAGAGCACGTATGGATTACTTCATCGTGTATCAATTTATTCAAATGATTCAGGAAGAAAAAATGAAAAAAATCTTCAAATTGTTATTCACTGGGATAGTTTTGTTCACTATGACTGGATGTGGTGCAGATCAGACTCCTCTGACAGCTGTAGATGTGTGGGAAAAACCTGGTGCAGATGAGCTTGAGATAAAAAAAGCATTACTAGAATGTGGAATGCCGACCCCTTCTGGTATTTCTTCAGAAAGTGACTTGAATATCTCAGAAAGTTATTCTGATATCCATGAAAAAATCAACGCGGATGCATCCATTGATGCTTGCTTGATACAAGCAGGTTTCCATCATAGATTGGGGGCAATGAAGTGGTGTGAGAAGTATAAAGATGCTAAACTTCCCATTTGTCAACCTGAAGCTGTCATTCCACAGCGAAGTGTAGAAAAACGTTTGAATAGTCCTTATTGTAAAAAAAATGCAGATCAGCCGGAATGCCAACCTTAGATTTTTTTGTTAGTTACAAAACAACAATCCCGATATTCTTGCTTTGTCTTGGAATGGCGGGATTGTTTTCTCATTCTACCATCAAAATACTGTGTTTCTTGTTTCCAAAGATTAAGTAGAAAAATATCAACAGGCTTTTGAACCATTTTATTATAAACACATCATAAACACATCTCTTCAAAAAAAATTATAAAATTATTTGAGTGCGATAGCTTTCTTAAATATGGTGGAATGTACTCATCAGTCTTCTCCATATAACATTGTGGGAAAAGCTTTAAGTGTTGATAAGTTCATCATTAAAAGCAGTTTTTAAATGTGGCTGGACATCACTCTAGCTTTTTTTGAAGATATGCGCTTACGTGTGCATGAACATGTTTTAGTTTATGAATGCATGAGTAAAGCAGGATTCCAGTATAAATTACAAAATTTAAAACGGCTTTATTCTAAGATATAAAGGCTTGGAGATTAAAATGAGCTATACAGATTGCGTATGGGCATTTTTTAGATTTTCACTTGCTAACAAAAAGACCTAACGAAGAAACGCGTGTTATTTTATCTTGTGCGTAGTTTTTATCATTATAAGCTTATGAAGGCTATTTTCCTGCTGATTTTTGTTATTGTTCATCAATATGAGTAACGATGACTTTTTTTATTCTAACTTTACATAAAATGCGAAACGTATTATACGTAATATACGTAGTGAGGTAAGTTGTAAATATTTTTTTTGCTTGCATTTTTGTTTTTGTTGAGAAGAAAGAAAGTTTGAAAAAGAATGATGATCAAAGTATCTAAAAATCGTTTATATTCATGTGTCTTTATAGGGACTATTTTTTCTTTTTTATCAAACATAGAAAATGTTGAGGCACGTTCTCCGTCTATCTCACTTTCGTGTAGTGAGAGCAAATTACCTTATAGATGTAGTGATGGTACAGAGCATATAATTGCTGATAAAACATATCAGTTTATGATCCCCTCTGAAAAAAAGGATGATAATTCTTTTCTATCCTCTGCTGCCATAGTTGCACAGCAACAAAATACGCTTATTCAGGCAATGTATGTGACAGTTGAAGCTACCAATGATATAGAAGATACCTATGGTGTGGTTGCCTCACAAAGTGGAAAGGTTGTTTTGAGCGATTCAACTTTAAAGGGTTTTTCTACAGGACTCAAGGCTGAGAGTGGAACGATTGAGATCAGTCGTGGATCGGTAGAGGTTACTCAACTAGGTGTTCACGCCGACAAACAAGGGGCTTCTGTTAGTTTAACGGATACAAAAATTAAAGTCGAAGGTCAGGATAGAGACCCAAAAGCTGCTCTTTTCAGTGGTGTTGATGCTAGTATTAAGATGTCGGGTGGAGCAATTGATGTGACAGATGTTGCTGCGGCTTATGTAGGAATAAGGGGGCGTGTAACTTTAGATGGTGTTACCATTACTTCAAAAGATAGTAAAATAAATGAAGAAGATAGCATTGCTTATGCAGTTTTCAATGTAAATCAGAACGGTTCTCTTTCTCTAAAGAATAGCAATGTTGTTGCTACCGATGTTCGTGGTTTGTGGATTGGATTAGATGTTAGCGCGCGGTCAAATGCTGGAGAGGAAGGGCCTCTTTTAGTTTCTCGGGTTAAGTTTGAGGATTCAAAAATTACTCTGACAGGTAACAAGCATGGTATGCATTTTGATATGGACAAAGGAGACAATGGCTACCAACAAGGAATTGTCTTTTTAAAAAAGACGACTTTTGAGGTTCCAGATGGTACGGCTATTCATAGTCATAAGAGTAGTGGTTATATTGGCGTCACAGAAGGTACAAGGATCTCTGGAGATTTATTGTTAACAGCTGAAAACGGATCTTCTATGGCGGTGTTGGTTGAATCTTCTTCACTGATAGGGGGGACCCGCGTTGCCGATGATTCTACTGCTGAGCTTTATTTGACAGGGGATTCAAAATGGTTGTTAACGAAGAGAAAAACGATAAATTTGCAGGACTCGGACCGTGTCATTTCCTCTCTTTCGTTTGTAAAACTTTCTGATAGTATTATTGCTTTCGAGACTCCAATAGCCGAAGAGTATCAGACACTTCGTATTGGAAATGGAGAGGAGGAAGCTTACAGTGCACAGGGAAATGCACATCTTTATCTTAATACATCTCTCAATAGTGATGGTTCACTCAATGATCAGAAGACTGACAGGCTTTTAATTCATGGTGATGTTTCTGGAAAAACGACAGTCCATGTGCAGTTTATTTTAGGAAATCAAGGGAAAGCAGCAGACAATAAAAATACGCACAGTATTTCATTGATTCAAGTTTCTGGAAAAGCAGAAGAGGATTCTTTTCAGCTCAGTAGCCCTTATATCACATGGGGAGGTTTACCTTACCAATACTATCTCCATGCGTATGGTCCAAGTTCTTCTCTTGGGAATGCACGTACTGCTCAAAGATTAGTTAAAGGTGATGCAGATTTTTGGGATTTTCGCCTCGAAGCGAAATACATTCAACCTCATTTTGCGTCAAAAGTAAGAGATGTTGTTCCGCAAGTTTCAACATATCTTCTCTTGCCGAATGCCTTATTTCATACTGGATTGATGGATATTAGCAACCAAAACAAGCGATTGAAGATTATGCGATCTTCTTCTAATGGGCTGTTAGAAAGTGATAAGGCTTTTGCTTTATCGGTTCGTGGTTATGGTGGAAGTTATCACTATATCTCGGATCTTTCTACGCTTGAATATGGCTATGGAGGTGATCTTGATTATCATACCATAGAAGCGGGTATTTCATTGAAACCAATTGAGCATACATATACTATAACGTCTTTTGGAATTATGGGGACTTATGGGAAAATGTCTTTGTGCCCTCGGGATGTTGAACAAAGTCAAAAAAGTCTCTTTCATAAATGGTTAATAACAGCGTATGGTAGCGTGGAACATGATGCTGGTTTTTATGTGGATGGACTTTTATCCTATGGTCTATTTAAAGGTGATGTTCTCACCTCTACAAGGGGCAAGACGGCAACATTAAAAGGAAATCCTCTGAATGTTTCTTTGTCTGCGGGTAAGACATTTATGGCAGGGTATAAAGATCTTGTTTTTGATCCGCAGGTTCAGCTTATTTATCAATATCTCCGGTTTGATAATATCCATGATGTTGATAACTTTGATATTGAGATAGGAAAATCTATTCAATGGATGATGCTTGTTGGTGGTCGTTTAACCAAAACACTTGCAACCTCTAAAGAGGATCGCAGCATTTCTTTCTATGGAAAGCTTCATTTTGCACATAGTTTTGAAAAAAAACAATTTGTGCATTTTAAAGATGCTTTTCAGTTGGGTGCTTTCGGTTCTTCTTTAGAAACGGGATTTGGTATTCATTCGCAACTCTCTTCAAAGATTACACTTCACAGTGATCTGATCTATCAGCATAAGCTTACAAAGGCTGGTTTTTCTGGAATTCGTTTTTCTGGTGGATTGCGCTATCGCTTTTAATCAATTCTTTGAAAAATCATAACTAAGATTATAGCGTATGGTATTTTTATTCTTCCGTAGAATCGTTAAGTATAAAATGCATAAAGTGTAGTAGAATAAGCGTTTGAAGTTCCTGACATAATGCCTAAGAATTATGCAACACAAAATGCAGAATCATCGGGGCTAACAGATAGTATAGAGGATTTCTGCATGACAAGATGTTGTGATAATCCTTGCATTGAGACGATTTATGAGAGGAATTTTATTCCTTACACAGATTATGCATGTAATATACAAGCGAATGTTTTTTTGATTGATTATAAAAGGGGAAAATGAAAGAATCCTACTATATTGAGGATTCTCATTTTAATATGCAAAACAATGATTATCTTTATCAGACAACGCATTGATATAGTGAGGTAGGATCGATAATCATCTGAAAAATAAAAGAAATAACCAGTATGTGCATGACAATAGCAACAATACTGAGTTAGATGACGGTGTGAATATATTTCTTGATGTTTTTTATTAATCAAGAGAAAGATATTAACCTTTCTGATGAATGATTCATTTGCTTTTATGATTATATTAAGAGAAAGCTCTAATTAATATTTTATATTTGACAGTATTGTAAATAGTATTATTATTTAATTAAAATATATAATTTGTATTTTATTATTAATAATATAATGTATTTATTATTTTTATAGAACTATTATTGTTATTTATAAAAAATGTATTTGAAATTGATCTATAATGCATGATAGTAAATTATCCGTATCATAATAATACGTTTTTTGTAATTAAGAGGAGAATAAAATGGGTAGTTCAAACGCATCGCGTGATTGTAGTCCTTCGAGTTATTGGGAGGAAATAAAATCAACAGGAGAAACAGGTGCAGCGTTAGGGGCGTCTGTTGGAGCAGTAGGAGCAGCAGCAGCAGTGGGAGCAGCTGGGACAGTTGCAACAGATGGTTGAGCTGCACCGCTTATCATGTCTTCTGCTGCGGATGGCTCTTTCTACGGCGGTTTAGTGGGGGGATCTATAGAAGCCACGCATCATGCTTATATTTGTCTAAGATAATTTATGAAATATTTAGCAATATATCTCTAAAGTTATAGTAATGTTATGTTAGACATATTATTAATAAATATGTCTACATATTTTTATAGAAATAGCTTTCAGTAAAAATACATTAATTTATAATATCCTGTTTTAATTTGGAAATTTTATTTATTATGGTTAATTTAACTATTATTAATGATTTATTTTTTATATTATTTTATTATATTAATTTTTATTTAATTGATCATTTATTTAAATAATTTATATATAAATAAATACTATATAAAATATGATTTATTATGATTGAAATCATTTTTACTATTAAAAATGCATTATTTGCAACAAATATTTTTGTACTTTTAATTATATATTTTTATAAAATAAATTTCCCTACTTAGAGTCAATCTATAAAATTATGATCAATTATAATTATTATGTATTTTATAATATATTTTTGACTTTATTATTTAATAAATAACTAAATATTTTTTTATAAACGTAAACAGTATTTCTACTTTTTCAACTCTACACAGTGGATAATTAAAGCTTCATATCAGGCAAGTGGGTACTATTGGTGAATATTATTGAAATATCTGTATATTTTAGTTTTTAATTGTTATATTGGGCATTGTTGATATGGATGAACTTTATTAATTTTATTGTAGAAGTGTTGCATTCAATCATAATTGTAATTACTGTTATATTCTCAATTGTTTTGTATTATGAATCCAAAGGTTACAGTAAAAAATAAACTAATAAAAAGTTATTATCACTAGTAAAGTTATTTTTTATAATTATGTCCATAACCTCTTTTATTACATTAATTATTATTATATTTTATAATTTATTATAATTTACTTATATTATTATTAAAACCGTAATAAGCTTATTTTTTGATTTTGGCTAACTGGGCAAAGAGCAAATAAAGCTTCATATCCTCCCTTTTAATAAACAAAAATGATGCTTTAATCTGATGTTGTACAATAAACCTAATGGCTATACGGATGTTATTTCTTATTGGTCATAAGTCTAATGCGATTGATGATGTAGAGATAAAAAAAAGAGCGAGATTTTTTTGCATACAGTTCATATCTTTGGACAAAAAACTTTTGCAAAATAATAAAAGAAAAGACTAAGTGCTAAGAAAAAAGTAAGCATTTATAATGAGATTTTTTTACTTTCCACTGTTTCTACCGCTTTTGCATTTAAAAATGCATTAATTGCATTGTATGATCCGTTCAAAATCTCGTTTAAAATCTATCAATACGCTTTATCTGATTTGTTATTGAACCGCTGTATTAATATATAATAAAAATGTCTAAAATAACAAAATATTATAATAGTGCTCTCATTTAATAGAGAAAACTCTGTTTGCTTACAGACCAAGCAGTCTATGCGGTTCAACATCATTTAAATTTTTCTTTTTAAAAGCTGTTATTTGAACTTATTTGCGTGTTTGAGATCTTTTCTAAAAAAGGTTTATGTGTTGATTTTGATATTTATAGCTTTGGTTAATTGAAAAAATAATGCCAATTTAAAAAATATGTAACAATAAAATCTGAGGGATATTATAGGCTTCCTTCTTATGAATTGAAGAAGCATCACGCTTAGCATTACAAATATGTGCGAAAAAATGCTTTTATTGGCAATTATTTCGTTTCTTTCTGGTTTACAATTTTTTTTATCATTTTATCTTAAGCTTATAGATGAGGTGTATTAGTCTCTATTTTATCTAAAAAGGGTGGAATTATACCAATGTCAAAAAAAGTTATGATCGTGGAAGATAATGAACTGAATATGAAGTTATTCCGTGATCTTGTAGAGGCGAGTGGCTATGAAACAGTTGAAACGCGTAATGGTCTTATCGCATTGGATTTAGCGCGTTCATCAATGCCTTCCCTTATCCTTGTAGACATCCAGTTACCGGAGGTATCGGGAATTGACGTTATTAAACGATTAAAAAAGGATGAGGAACTTAGATCTATCCCCGTTGTTGCGGTAACCGCTTTTGCTATGAAAGGGGATGAAGAACGAATTCGTGCAAGTGGATGTGAAAAATATATGTCGAAGCCTATTTCTGTTTCTCATTTTATCACAATGGTAAAGCACTTCTTGGACTGAAACTTTGTTAAATGATGATGGAAAAAGATATTGAAAAGCGCCTGATATAACTAAAGTGATATTGCAGAGTTCTTTTTGAACAAGCGCATGGATATCTCTGAATGAGTAAAGTACAGATTCTAAAAATTGAAATTGAGGATACAAAGCTTTTTAGAACAATTTCCTCTTAGTTCTTATCGAAAAAATTGTCATTTTATATTTTTATTTTTTCCTAACAGATATAAATTGATTGCTACGTTCTCTTTAAAAAATCTGCTTTGGTAAGCAAAAAAAGCCCCGTCAAACGGGGCTTTACAGATTGCATAAAAATTGAAATTAGCGCTTTGAAAATTGGAAAGAACGACGCGCTTTCGCTTTACCGTATTTTTTACGCTCAACAACACGGCTATCACGGGTTAGAAAGCCTCCCTTTTTCAAAATTGTGCGAAGTTCTGGCTCGTAATAAGTTAGAGCTTTAGAAATACCATGGCGTACTGCACCGGCTTGTCCAGAAAGTCCCCCACCTGCAACAGTTGCAACAATATCAAATTGCGTATCCCTGTTTGTTGCAACGATTGGCTGACGAAGAATCATTCTTAAAACAGGACGAGCAAAATATTGATCAAATTCCTTATTGTTAATGGTAATTTTTCCAGAGCCAGGTTTGATCCACACGCGAGCAACGGCATCTTTACGTTTTCCTGTTGCATAGGCACGTCCTTGTGAATCAAGTTTTTGCACATGGACAGGGGCAGAATTTTCATGAACTTCCGTAATATTTGTTACAACACTAAGCTCAGAGAGAGAATTAATTTCAGCCATAATCAAGCAATCCTTTTGTTTTTGCGGTTTAAAGCACCAACGTCAAGAGCTTCGGGCTGTTGTGCTGCATGCGGGTGTTGGCTCCCAGCATAAACACGTAGATTCTTCAATTGGCGACGACCAAGTGGTCCACGAGGAATCATGCGCTCCACAGCTTTTTCAACAACACGTTCAGGAAAACGGCCCTCAAGAATCTGACGTGCTGTACGTTCTTTGATTCCACCAATATAGCCGGTATGCCAATAATATTTTTTATCTGTATATTTCTTGCCGGTGAGAGATATTTTGTCTGCATTGATCACAATAACATTGTCACCGTCATCAACATGTGGAGTAAATGTAGCTTTATGTTTGCCCCGTAAGCGGTTAGCAACAAATGTAGCAAGACGACCTAAAACAAGGTTCTCTGCATCAATAATAACCCATTTTTTCACCACTTCAGTTGGCTTTTGTGAAAAAGTTGCCATAGAAGTATCCTTTACTGAGACCCTTTAATATGAGGGCGTTTTTGTTGTTTTGCGTTGAAAATTGTTATCATAGCGAAATATTTAACGCGTACTGTTCGCTCTGATATAATGTCTTTTGATTTACGTCAAGAGAAAATAAAAACTTATAAAACAGTGCGTTATAATTGAGGTATTATAATACTATGCACCAGAAAGTACTGATGCATATTTTAAGCTGAATGGATGTTGTGAAAGAGTGTTTGATTTTTAACTCTCGATTGTATTTTATGAGCTTCCATTATAGAATAGATAGTAATGCAGCGGTCCCGTTATTTTCTCAATGTTGAATCTTCTGCCTGTGGTCAGGCGTGGTTAGATGCTCTTGATGTTCAAGGGATGAACAATGCACGTGCTATTTCTCAAAAATTTGGTTTTCCAGATGCGTTAGCTCGTGTTCTCTCGGCAAGAGATGTCGATGAATCTGAAGCGGTTGCTTTTATCAATCCAACATTGCGCACGCTCATGCCTGATCCAGAAAGTTTTGCGGATATGCCATGCGCAGCAGAGCGCATTGTGAAGGCTATTTTGAATAAAGAGAAAGTTGCAGTTTTTGGGGATTATGACGTTGATGGTGCTTGTTCATCAGCACTCGTAGTACGCTTTCTTCGCCATTTTGGTGCTGAAGTAACAATTTATATTCCTGATCGTATTGTTGAAGGATATGGTCCTAATGAACAAGCAATGAAGATGCTCGTGCAAGAAGGGATCCGTTTAATTATTACAGTTGATTGTGGGGCAAACAGCCCAGATGCAGTAAAAGCAGGAAGGCTTGCAGGTGCCGATGTGGTCGTTTTAGACCATCATCAAATGTCGGAGGTCCATCAAGAAGCTGTTGCCCTTGTCAATCCTAATCGCCCTGATGATTTTTCTGGACAAGGGCATTTATGTGCTGCTGGCGTTGTTTTTGTTACGTTAGCATGGGTTAATCATTTATTGAAAAACAAGAGGTTTGAAGGGACACTTCCTGACCTTCTTAGTATGCTTGATCTTGTTGCATTGGCAACCATCTGTGATGTTGTGCCTCTACAAGGTGTTAATCGTGCTTTTGTGGTTAAAGGACTCCAAGTTGCGCGTTCCATGCATAATCACGGAATGGTAGCTTTAACAAAGGTTGCACGTATTGGCGAGCCACTTAATAGTTTTCATTTAGGTTTTTTGTTAGGTCCTAGAATTAATGCGGGAGGGCGTATTGGCGATCAAGCTTTGGGAGCACGTTTGCTTAGCTGTGAGGATAAAGATGAAGCCGACAGAATAGCAGAGCAATTGGATCAGCTTAATCAAGAACGCCAAGAAATGGAGGCGATTCAATTAACGCAAGCAGAATCTTATATTGATTCCCTTTATCAAAATCGAGAAACACCACTATCCCTTGTGATTGCTCATGCAGAATGGCATCCGGGAATTATTGGAATTCTTGCATCTCGCTTAAAAGAGCGTTTTTTTTGTCCTGTTTTTGCAATCGCTTTGAAAGAAGATGGAAGCGGTGTAGGATCTGGACGTTCCATTAACGGCATAGATTTAGGTGCACTTGTTCGTGAGGCTGTGACATTAAATTTGTTAGAAAAAGGGGGAGGGCATAGTATGGCAGCAGGGATCACAATCCAAGCGATAAAAATTGAAGTTTTTCGAGAATGGTTAGAAGAAAAAGTCTCTTTAATGGTTTCGCAGTTACGTGCTGAAAAGTCTCTGAGGATAGATGGTTGCCTCTCTGCTTCTGGTGCTAATCAAGCGCTTTTTGAGATGATCGAAAAAGCAGGGCCATTTGGTTCAGGAAATGCTACGCCTGTTTTTGTTCTTCCTTCTCATCGGTTAATTAATCTGTGTGAGGTTGGTAAAGGGCATTTGCGCCTTGTTGTCTCTAATATTGAAGGAAAAAAACTGCAAGGAATAGCTTTTCGTGCTGTGGGGACATCGCTTGGTCATTTTCTTTCTGGAAATATTGGTGAAATGATCCATTTGGCCGGTAATCTGAGTTTGAATTATTGGAATGGAATGATTACTCCACAACTGCGTGTAATTGACGCAGCAGCAGTGGTTTGAGAAGAATATTTTTTGAAAAATTAAATGTCTAGATTGGAGGCAAAAGTAGAATTTTTTTGGATAAAACGAAACCGCGCTTCTGGTTTTGTTCCCATGAGGCTTTCTACGGTATCTTTAGTTTCTTTCATTTCCATTGCATCAATAGAAACGCGTAACAGTGTACGTTTTTGAGGATGCATAGTCGTTTCTTTAAGTTGTTCAGCACGCATTTCACCAAGCCCTTTAAAACGCCCAATTTCGATTTTAGCTTTTCCAGTGAATTCACTCTTAAGTAATTCATCTTTATGGGTATCGTCACGTGCATAGACGACTTTTCCTCCTTGCGATATTCGGTAAAGGGGAGGCACGGCGAGGTATAAATGTCCTTGACGAATAAGATCGGGCATCTCTTGAAAAAAGAAGGTAATGAGGAGTGAGGCAATATGAGCACCATCGACATCTGCATCCGTCATAATAATAATACGTTCATATCTGAGATCTTTTTCACGATATTTAGAGCGTGTTCCACATCCAAGGGCAAGTATAAGGTCACTAATTGTTTGGCTTGAGTTCATTTTTTCATGTGCTGCACTGGCTACATTTAAGATTTTTCCACGAAGAGGTAAAATTGCTTGGTTTGCTCTGTTGCGTGCTTGTTTAGCGGAACCACCAGCTGAATCACCTTCAACAATGAATAATTCAGCACCAGAAGCACTGTTTTGGCTACAATCTGCGAGTTTGCCGGGCAGACGTAATTTACGAACAGCAGTTTTACGATTTATTTCTCTATCTTGGCGCCGTCTTACGCGTTCTTCAGCACGTTCAATAACCCAATCAAGAAGTTTTGTTGATTCTTGTGGAGAATTTGTTAACCAATGATCGAAAGGATCGCGTATTGCATTTTCAACAATACGTTGTGCTTCAATTGTCGCTAATCGATCTTTGGTTTGTCCAACAAATTCAGGATTTCTGATGAAAACGGAAAGTATTGCAGCTGTTGAAATCATGACATCATCAGAGGTGATGATAGCAGCGCGTTTATTTCCTATTAACTCACCATAAGATTTCAATCCGCGCAAAAGAGCTTGCCGTAGTCCTATTTCATGTGTTCCGCCTTCTCCAGTAGGAATGGTATTACAGTAAGACTGTACACAGGCATCGCCCCCATGCCAAGCAATAGCCCATTCAACAGAGCCATGGCCATTACATTGTTTTGTTTTGCCAGAAAAAATTTCTGATGTTACCCGATATTCATCTTTCAATGATGAGAGCAAATAGTCTTTAAGTCCATCGGGGAAATAGAAAACAGCTTTTTCAGGAATATTTTTTGTGCCTTCAAGGATGATAGGATCACAATTCCATCGAATTTTTACGCCGCCAAAAAGATAGGCCTTGGAGCGTGCCATCTTATAAATTTTTTCTGGATCAAAAGCTGCTTTTTCACCAAAAATTTTACTATCAGGGTGGAAACGAACGCGTGTGCCACGACGATTATAAACATCACCCAAATTTTCCAATTCAGACTGAGGAATACCACGTGAGAAACGTTGTCGATAAAGTTTTCGATCTCGTGCTACTTCGACTTCCATATCATCAGAAAGAGCATTGACGACAGAAATTCCTACTCCATGTAGCCCACCAGCAGTTTGATAGGCTTTTCCATCGAATTTTCCACCTGAATGGAGTTGTGTCATGATGACTTCAAGAGTAGATTTGTTCGGCATTTGAGGATGATTTTCGACAGGAATACCGCGCCCATTATCTGTAACCGTTAAATAACCATTTTTATCTAACGATATATCAATGAAGTCTGCATAACCAGCAACGGCTTCATCCATAGCATTGTCAATGATTTCGGCAAATAAATGATGCAGCGCTTTGCTATCAGTTCCACCAATATACATTCCAGGGCGTAAACGTACAGGCTCTAAGCCTTCAAGAACGCGAATAGAGAGAGCATTATAGTTATCTTCTTGCGTTTCTTTCGTGTTTTTTTTCGAATTCATTGCTTCTGAGTTCACAGGGAATGGCAGATTTTTTTCTTTTGTATTTACCCGAGATTCGGCATTATTTAAAATACTGAAAAGATCCTTACTGTTATCGCTCATGCCGTTTGATTATCCACCTCATCAAATAAATCTTTATTAGATAAATTTTATGCCTGTTTTTTATTTAAAAATCAATGCACTTAGGAAACATCAATTGTTGGACCAAAAATTTGTTCAAATGTTTGTTTCAGAGCAATATCAAGATCATGCATTGTGACAGGGAAACCTAGATCAAGAAAACTGGTGACACCGTGCTTTGTGATTCCACATGGAACAATCCCTGAATAATGCGCTAAATTAGGATTTACATTGATGGCAACTCCATGAAAGCTTACCCATTTGCGTACTCGAATGCCAATTGCTGCAATTTTATCTTCTGAAGAGAGGTTGTTTTGTGTTGATGGGCAATTGGACCGTTGAACCCAGACGCCAACGCGCTCTTCACGACGTTCACCTTTAATATTAAATTTTGCAAGGGTTTGTATGATCCATTCTTCTAATGCACTAATAAAAGCACGGATATCTTGTTTGCGGCGTTTCAGATCAAGCATAATATAGGCAATACGTTGTCCTGGACCGTGGTATGTAAATTCCCCGCCACGTCCTGCCTCATAAACAGGAAATGAGTGAGGTGCTAAAAGATCTTTTTTATTTGCACTTGTACCAGCTGTATAAAGGGAAGGATGTTCAAGAAGCCAGACTTGTTCATGCGCGTTTTTTGCAAGAATGTTTTCTACACGCTCTTGCATATAGCGCAGTGCTTCAGGATATTCGACCAATTTATGACTTATTTTCCATTCCACTGGTGGATTTCCGGCGATTGTTTTAAAATGGTGTGGTAAGTGATTACGGTTAGTATGTTTCAATTCATATGCCATGAGCAATATCTACGCTGGTATTGGAGTTCGTATGGTGATCAGAAAAAGAATTACAGAGAAAGATGTGAAGTTATTTATTAAAATTAAGATAATAGAATAATAGATTTTATTTTAAAAAAAATTATTATGTCCACAAATCTATACACATTTTACCATCTTCCTGTTGCACCACCACCGCCTGATGAGCCACCTCCGCCTCTGAAACCTCCTCCACCTGAAGGATCACCAAATCTTCCACTATGATATCTGCCACCCGCTCTTAAGTTAAGAAACCAAGGTGTGAAGATGATACCCATCCAGAGATATTTCTGTGGGCCTACTTTTTTTCCAAAAATCATTGCAAGAATGGGCAGACCAAATATTATCAAAAAGACTAAAACTATAATTGTGTTGATGATCATTTGTTCTTTTTCAGCTTGTTTACGTTGTGCTTCAACAATTTTAGCCTTTTCTCTGATTCTAAAAGAAAATTCAGAATTGCTTTCTGTAATAACGTTGATAATTGCGTGAACTGCTTCAATTACACCTTTTTGATAATTTCCTTTACGAAAATTGGGAAGAATAAAAGTATTAATGATAACTGAAGAAATCGCATCTGTTAGCTCTCCTTCCAAACCATATCCTACTTCAATACGCACTTCGCGCTCGTTCGGTGCAATGACAAGCAATACACCGTTATTGAGCTGTTGTTGACCTAATCTCCATGTGCGGAAAAGAGAATTGCTATATGTCTCTATATCATGCCCTGAAAGGGTAGGGAGAGTGACAATAACAATTTGATCTCCAGTTTTCTCTTCGAGTTCGGTTAGTTTCTCTGTGAGATTTTGCTTTGTTGTATTATCAAGCAAATGGGCCACGTCGTTAACATAGCCAGTTAAAGGAGGAAACTTGGTTTGCGCGTAAGTGACACATCCCAATGCAACAAGCAAACATAGAGCGCTCAAAAAAGCCTGTAAGCTTAGAAAAACACTGCGTTGCATAGAATGTCGAAACGATTTCATTAATTAAAATGGACCTTTGGTGCTTGTTGGCTATTGGTGTCAATCGTAAATGTTGGCATGGGCTTAGCATCACGAAACCATAGTTTTGCCCAAATTAGTGTTGGCATTGTTTTGAGAGCAGTATTGTAGGCACGTACGGTTTCGATATAATCACGGCGTGCAACAGAAATCCGATTTTCAGTTCCTTCTAATTGCGATTGCAGAGCAAGAAAGTTCTGATTTGCTTTAAGATCAGGATAGTTTTCGACAACAGCCATAAGACGTGACAGTGCGCTTGATAAATTTGCTTGATTGTCGAGATATTGCTTCATGAGTTCTGGGTTATTTAACATATCGGCATTAATATTTACTTGCGTTGCTTTGGCACGAGCTTCAATAACATTTGTAAAAACAGCTTGTTCATGAGCTGCATAAGCTTTGACAGTTTCTACAAGATTAGGAATAAGATCTGCACGACGCTGGTACTGGTTCAGAACTTCACTCCATGCCGCATGTGCTTTTTCTTCATTTGTTGGTATCGTATTAAATCCACAGCCACTTAAAAATGGTATTAAAAATACTAAAAAAAGAGCGATTGAAAATCGTCTTAACATTTTAACCATAGAATAATTCGGTATCATTGAAGCAGTTTGTAAATTTAACATAAAAATATCTCCACAGTTTATTTTATGTGTATATAGGATATATCTTTTTTGAGAAAAGTATTTTTCATTTCATAAAAAGACATTCTTCAGAAATTGAGCATTTACAAGTGATGTTTTCTTATACTTTTAAGCTATGCGTTGTAGATTTTGGTATCTCTCAATCAAGTATATTATTTGATCTCCACATCCTTTCTTTGATGCAATGTTCGCATGACAATGGTGCGAGGTGATAAGGAGAATGCAGCGAGAAGCTTCTGAAAATCTTTTTTGTAAGAAATCGTTGGCGATGAATTGCATACTGTTTATCTAGATTTATACGGACAAGCTGATGAAGGCTTAGAATTGGATTTTCCATGCTTTTTATGTGGTATTCATAATAATTAACGGATTGTGATGAATGTCAAATTATGGGCAAGGACATTATTCATTCATTTTTCCGGCATTTTTCCGGATATCAAATTGATAGGATTGGAGATCAGTATAGCGGCTGTTGCCATATTTGTAATAAAAGATAAATTTTTATATTAAAGTAATGTATTGATTACTTTATCGGCGTTATTGGGGAATAAATGACGAATATATTAGCGTTTGGATTTCTATTTAACGGTATAAGGATTTTAATAGGCGCCTTTATTGTATTTTATATGTTTGGAAAATGGGTAACTCTTATCGATATAGGTATCATTAAGTCATTTCAAGCTTTTATTATGATGATGACAGATATTTCTCTTGGATATTTTGTAGATAGAAAAAGTTATAAATTATCTATCATTTTATCGGCGGTTTTTGCAGCCACATGGCTATTTCTCATGGGAGTTTCTACAAGCTTTAGTGGTTTTCTATTGGCAGAGTTTTTTAATGCATTATCACTTACATTGATTGCTGGTGCCTATAATGCTTTACTGGTTCAATATGCGAAAACAAAACTTACCTCTACTAAAAAAAGTACTTGGTTCAAGCTCTCAATATAATTACATTGGCATGTTTATATTTAGTTTGATAGGTGCATATTTTGCCGATTACTTTCGTCAGTATATATGGTATATCTCTGCATTTTTAATGATGATAACAACAATATTTGGGTTATTTTTTTTAGATGATCTCAAAGGAGAGCAAAAGTTAAGAAAAGCCCATTCTTTAATTTCTGACGCAAGAGAGATGCTATCTTTTTTGTTAAAGTTGCTTATATCTCTCTATGTTTTTATTTTTCTCTTATATTGTTCTCTCAGCTATTGGCGAGTTTTCTCTTTACAAAACTGAGTGAGAGGATGAATTTTGTTTTATTGCTGTTCTTTTAGTCTGTATGATTTTTTATTTAATTAAGTACACATCCCTTCGTATAGAAGTTGTCCTGCACGATAGCATTAGCGATAATCTCAGGGCCACATATGAATCTTTCTTATCAACTGTTGGAAGGCTTAGTCTCTTGGCATTTTTTTACATTAGTGCGTATATGGTAAATATATTTGGCTTTTTGTCATTAGTTTTATATTTTGGGTATTTATTTATCTGTTTATTTGTTTGCAGTGTGTTTTTTAGAAGGAACTCTCAAAAAATCTCAGTGAGAATATTCATTTATCATTATAACGAATATTTCATGTGGTTTCAGAGGGGGATGTTTTGTTGTCAGTTCGGGAGACAGTGAGGGAAAGATTGTGCACCTTTGTGGCAAAAGCGCCTCGATGCGTAAAGAACTCAAAAAGCAGTGAACATTTTGATCATAAAACCGTTGGTGAGATTGTTGAAACCCTCGCTAAACGCCATGGTTATCAAGCAAAGGTCAGTCCAGAATTCACGCACAAAACTTTACCTTATATGATTCGTACAGATCAATCGGCTGTTGATTTTTTAACCCGCCTTGCAGACCGCATGCCGGCAGAGCAGGCTTTATTAGCAAGAATCAAATTATATAAATGTGTGCAAGAGCGTATTGATGTCTGTAGTTTTTTATGATCCAATAAAAAAATTAAGTATTAAAGAAAAAATCTCAAATCAAAAATTAAAGGTGGTCTAAAAGGTGGACCCAAAAAGGTGGACGAGAGGGGGTATTAAGTGAGAGCGATTCATCGGTTATCAGCATCATTCGTAAAGACTTCTCCTCAGGGTAAATATTGTGACGGGGCAGGGCTATGGTTAAATGTCCGAAAAGACAATACGCGCTCTTGGTTTTTTCGCTATACGCACCACAATAAGCGTCGTGAAATGGGACTTGGTCCTGTTACGAAACTTTCTTTAAAAGAAGCACGCGAGCTTGCTAGGTATTATAGTGATATTCTTAAAGAAGGCAATGATCCTATTGTCTTTAGAGAACAGACTATTTTGAAACAGCAAAGCAATATTTTTCAAGAAATTGCGCAAGCAGCTTTTGAAAGCAAAAAAGCAGAGTTGAAAAATGAAGGCAAAAACGGCCGCTGGTTTTCTCCACTCGAGTTGCACGTCATTCCACACATAGGCAAATTATCTATAGAAAAATTAACAGCCAATATCATTCGTAATGTTCTCGCACCTCTTTGGCATGAAAAAGCAGATACAGCGCGAAAAGCACTTAATCGTATCAATATTTGTTTGAAATATGCTGCGGCTCTTGGTTTGGATGTTGATCTACAAGCTTGTATGAAGGCACGCGCACTTTTAGGAAAACCACGTGCGACAGCAACAAATATTTCTGCTATGCCATGGCAAGAAGTGCCGGCTTTTTATCAAAACTTAAAGGATGATATCCTTTCAAATTTAGCACTGAAGTTACTGATTTTGACTGGAGCACGATCATATCCATTGCGCTATTTGCGTCTTGAACAAATTGACAAAAATATATGGACAATACCAAAAGAAAATATGAAAGGTATTGTGGGAAAAGTTTCAGATTTTCGCGTGCCATTAAGTCATGAAGCTTTGAAAGTGATTGAAAGATCTCTCCCTTTTGAGAAAAAAGGTTTTCTCTTTTCTGGTCTTACCGGCAAGCCAATTTCTGATGCGACCATGGCAAAATATATGACACTTTGCGGCTTAGCCTATCGTCCACATGGTTTTCGTTCAAGCTTACGGGATTGGATAGCAGAAACAACGTCAACACCATTTGAAATTGCGGAATCTGTTCTTGCGCATTCAGTTGGGAATTCAGTGACAAAGGCTTACATGCGGACGGATTTTTTGGAATAGCGCCGTGTTCTTTTGGAGCAATGGGCTAGCTTTATATCAGGAGAGGCTTGACACTATGGCATCAATGTGTCTATTGTCGAATCAGGTGCCTGAAAAACACCGAACGATAAGCGGATAGATTACCGAAATAATCTCTTCCCGCCGAAATTTAAAAACTTTGACTCATCACGTGCTTTGTAGCATATAGTGATTTTGTCGGGTGTGGTTACACTATACAATACCTTTGCGGGAAAAGTGTAACGACGGACTTATCGCCGTGTTTTTCAGCGCCCGGCACTCTCTTTAGAGTGTCAATGAAAAACATCTAACGATAAGGAGTTCACATGAACACTCTTATAGAAATTAGAGAACGGATTATTGATCAGGAAACTGTTCAAACCGTCAATGCTCGTGATTTGCATGCGTTTTTAGGAATTACATCAAAGTTTGCAGATTGGATTAAATATCGCATTAAAGAATGTAACTTTCGAGAAAATCAAGACTTTATAGGTTTTTCTAAAAATTTAGAAAAAGGTGGGCGCCCAAGCATAGAATACCACATTACATTAGACATGGCTAAACATCTTTCTATGATTGAGCGTAATGATAAAGGGCATGAAGCACGTCAATACTTTATCAAATGTGAACAACTTTTGAAGCAAGTAACAACACCACAAGTTGATTACTCTAAACCCGAAGCACTACTTGGTGTTTTAAATCATCTACAAAATCAAATAGAGCAAAAGGATAACACCATTGCAGAATTAGCACCAAAAGCAAAAGCTTTGGAAGGTTTAACACGCTCTGAGGGGGCTATGTGTGGCATCTTATTGTTTTTTATTCACGAGTGGTTGTTCAAGGAGCTTTTTGAGATCTTCTGAATTCATTGCCAGTAGGTGATTTAATGTAACGGTAGTGCGGACAGAATCTTCTAAACGAGCAAGAATTTCACCCGTAAGGCTACGATGATTTGCTTCAGCAAGCTCTTCCAATTGATTTTTCAGTTCAATTGGAATGAGAAATTTAAATTGCACACGATCTTTTTTTGTCATGCACCTAAAATATACCTAAAATACACTTGACACAAGGTACCTTTATGGTACTAAATATGTGCATATGGAGGTAAAATGAAAACGATCCAATATAAAATAAATATGCCACATACATTAAAGGAGTGGTTGTTTAATCGGGCGACTGAGAATGATCGCTCTCTTTCATCTGAAATAATTAACATTCTCAAAAAAGAAAAAGCGCTAGAGCATAAGTCCGCAAAAACTCTCTCTAACGCTTTACATCTAACTAACCTGAAAGAGGTCAATTACAATGAATAATAGCACATACTTACCTATCAATAAAGACAAATTAATCAAATTACGAGAAGTCGAAAACGAGCCTCGTGTTCGCGATGTGGACTTAGCAGAAAAATTAGGGTTTGTTCGTACACGTGACGTTAGAAAATTAATTACAAGAAATATGCAAGAAATAGAACGGTTTGGGAGGTGCGCCACTGTGGCGCACGTAATAAAGGGCAATAACGTAACAGAATATTGGCTTAACGAAGAGCAGGCGTTATTGATTGCGACATTATCGAATACAGAAAAATCTTCTCAAGTCCGTTATATGCTTATTAAGTTATTTGTTGCATGGCGTAGGGGCGAGATAAAGCAATCCTATGTTCAATCGATCGACTACTCCAGTCCAGCAGTAATGCTTGGTGTCTTAACGCATTTAAAAGATGAAAACGAGCGGAAAGACAATATCATTGCTAAATTAGAACCAAAGGCAAAAGCACTTGAAGGCTTAAAACGCTCTGATGGGCTGTTTGGGTTGATTGAAGCAGCAAAAATGTTAGAGGTACGACCAAAGGATTTAACTGATTATTTGCGTAAACATGATTGGGTGTATCGACGGGCTCCGGGGACTCCATTGTTACCCTATCAAGATAAGATCAAGAAAGGATTTATGGACTGTCCTGCTATTACCATTCAAAGACCTGATGGTACAGAAAAGGTGCTGCCTTCAACAAAAATCACATCCAGAGGATTGGCTTGTTTGAGAGAACAGATCCATGGAGGTGTGCAATGAAGTGCAGTGTAGACTTCTTATGCGATTTGTGGATGGCATTGTTTAAGCTTTCTAACCATCGAGGCATTGGAGATGAAGATTGTAATGCAATGGTTGAGGTTATGGAATCTGTCGTAGATGCTCTAGTTTTAAAGCTTCAAGATGACGTGCCGAATATTACAAAGATTTTAGCAATTCTGACAGATTTTGGAGCTTCAGAGCTACCGCATAGAATGGATTCTTTATTGCGAACTTATGAACCAAATTTGGAGAATCCCATTAAAAAGGTTGCTTAAGTAAAAAACAAAACTCTTCTCCCCGTCTCAAAAATGGGGAGGGGATAAAGTTTTCAGTTTTTGCTTAGCCACTGTTTTAAATGTGCAAAGACGTTGTCTATCGCATCCATAAGACGAGCAAAATCAAGGATAAGCAAAAAGAGAAAAAACGCTATCCACTTCATCAAGCGAGACATCATTTTCACACTTTGATAGGTGAGTATCATTTCCTGAAGCATTTCCTTTTCTGCTTCTGTAAGCTCGATATGTTTTTCAGTTTTTCTTCTGGCCATGTTTCCATCCACACATGCGTTCGCCCTGCTTATTATGCTTTAAGATCTCTCTTGCTAAGTTTGAACTGATGGCGTTTAAATCTTGCTGGCTTAAGTAAATTGGTAACCAACCAACACAAGAAGAAGCGACTTTATTTGTCGCGCAACCAGTCAGAGAGAGCAGCGCGTACATCAGCATCACTTTTCTGATTAATTTCATTTTCCACCTCGAGCCGTGTTTTTGCTGTCTTTAGCGCATTTTCTATTTGCTTTTGCTGTTCAACCTTTTTCCAAGGGTAAAAGCTCTTGCTAAAATCATAAAAAAAGCGGCTAAAGCCGCACCAGTTAGCATCAGATTTCTTTTCATCCATAAAATCATAGGCGGTGTTCCTGAAAACGTTTGGCGACAAAGAAAAGTCCCGTACAGGCTGCTAAAACCATAATGGCTGCGAGAGCCCATTGGATGGGACCATTGCCTGCTAAAAAACCTCCAAGACCTGAGAAAGAACCAATAATCGGTGCAAGGGCTTCTGCTTTGAAAAGCCCTGTTGGCTCTTGTGTTTCTACTGTTTGATAATTGGAGGAAACATAAGCCCCTTTTGCCCATAGCCCTGCTTCTGCTGCACGTCGATGTACAAGACCTCGTAAACGTTTTCCACCCGCTTTTGTCCATTTCTGTAGTTCGGCTGGCACTGCTTCATATTCACCTTGATTGAGCTTTTTTAACAGTGTCGAATTGCAAAAGGCTCTTGTTCCTACATTATAACAAAAGGACACTAATGCTGCGAATTGTTCATCCGTTAAGGAAACGCTAACAGCGCGTTCAACAGCAATCTCAAATTGTCTTAAATCTTGGCAAAGAAGTTCTTCTGCTTGTGTTTCACTGATTGTCATGCCTTCGTAAATAAAAGGTTTTCCGGCGGTGTTTGTATGTCCATAACCAATTGTCCACACCCCAATGGCATCTTTATAGGCATTTAAACGCAAACCTTCCCATTGTTTAATAAGTGCTAATCCTTCTGATGATATTTTTCTCATAAATTTCTCCCATAAAAAAAGCTCCGCACAAAGCAGAGCTGGATTAAAAAATTGACATCTTTCTCATTCGAAAGGATGGTTTGTTAAAACCTCTGTAGCTTTTTCACTGGAACAAAAGAATGTATTTGACATTGTCTATTCTGTATCTTATAAGTTACAAATGTTTACAGTACACAAAACAAAATACTTTATGAAATGGCTAGATTCTTTAAAAGATGAAATTGCGCAAGCACATGTTGTTACACGGATTGCAAGAATAGAAACGGGATTTCTTGGAAATGTAAAATTTTTCCGTGGAATTGGAGAGTTAAAAATACATCATGGTCCTGGCTATAGAATCTATTTTGTAAAACAAGGTAAACAAATCATTTTGTTATTAAATGCGGGTGATAAATCTACACAACAGAGGCATATCGAAAAAGCTCTTCAATTAGTAAAGGAAATGAAACATGGAAATTACTAAATTTGACACAAGTGAATATTTCAAGACACCTGAGACACAAAGGATTCTTTTAGAAGATGCTCTTGAAAGCAAAGATAGTAAGTATCTTGCCCATGCTCTTGGTATAATAGCGAAAAACCAAGGAATGAGTAAAATCGCCCAAAATACAGGGCTATCAAGAGAGTCTCTCTATCGTTCTTTAAGTGATAAAGGCGACCCACGGCTTTCTACTTTTCTCAGTGTTTTGAGTGCTTTAAATTTGCAGATTAGTTTAGCGCCTATCCAAAATAATTGTAAGGAACAAGCGGCTTTAGAAGAAGCATCTTGACCTTCTCCCTCTTGACAAATATTCGTTTATAAACGAATATGCATCATGTTTGAAATACGTCACTACCTTACCTCTGATGGCAAAGACTTGATAGCTGATTGGCTGCGAAAGCTGCGTGATGTGCAGGCTAAAACTGCTATTATTCGCCGCCTTAATCGCTTAGAGCAAGGAAACTTTGGCGATTTCAAGCCGCTTCGTGATGGTGTTCATGAACTGCGTATTAATATTGGTCCTGGCTACCGAGTTTATTATGCACAATCTGGAAAGACCGTATTGTTGCTATTATGCGGGGGTAGCAAAAAAACACAAGAGACTGATATCGTTCGTGCATGTGCTTGCTGGCGTGATTGGCAAAACCGTGAAGATTAAAGGAGTGCAAAAATGAAAGACCGTAACCATGATGATGCAATGGCGGAAATATTCTATGATGACCCTAAAATAGCAGCAGCTACCCTTGATGCAATTCTAGCAGATGGTGATCAGGGTGAATTGCTTGTAACACTTCGCCAAATGGCCAAAGCTTATGGTGGTGTTCAGGCTGTAGCTAAAGCAGCCAACCTGAATCCCACACAACTTTACCGTACACTTTCAGAAAAAGGCAATCCAGAGTTTCGCAGCTTGAATGCTTTGCTGCGTACCATGGGATTTCGCTTAGCTGTACAGCCTCTTGAACAACCAGTTCCACATGTTTAATCTTTAGTATTGGGTGTATTCATCGTCTTCTTAAACAATAGTGTTTTACAGCAAAACATGGTAGTTTATTATGTATCCTCCTCATCCATATGGATGATGCCTTCACCTTCATCGCATGCATTTTGTGGAGCGTTTGGATCAAGGGTATCATCCTTGTCTGGTGTTGTGTTTGCAACGTTTCCAGCCGCATCTTCTTGTGCTTTGTCAAAAAGTTCACACTCTATT